>JAUQWW010000103.1 GCA_030834965.1 Gallionellaceae bacterium
TGCTGGTCGCCACCACGGTGATCGAAGTCGGCGTGGACGTGCCCAACGCCAGCATGATGGTGATCGACCATGCCGAGCGCATGGGGCTGGCGCAACTGCACCAGCTGCGCGGCCGGGTCGGGCGCGGCGCGGCGCAGAGCCTGTGCATTTTGCTGTACCAGCAGCCGCTGTCGGAACTTGCGCGCGCCCGCCTGAAAATCATTTACGAAAATACCGACGGCTTCGAAATCGCCCAGCAGGACCTGCGCCTGCGCGGCCCCGGCGAACTGCTGGGCGCGCGGCAGAGCGGCGTGCCGATGCTGCGCTTCGCCGACGTGAGCGAAGATGCCGCATTGCTCGATCGCGCCCGCATCAGCGCCGACGAAATGCTGCGCGACTTTCCCGAGGCAGCCGCGGCGCACTTGCAGCGCTGGATGACAAACCGGCATGATTACCTGCATGTCTGACAATTTCTGGAAAACATTGCCGCACGACAATGCAGGCTACGAGCCTTGGCTGCGCGACCGCGGCTCGCTCACGCTGCGCATCCAGCAACGCTGTAAATACTTCGCAGTGCGCAACATCCGCAACGGCCTGGCGCGCATCGCGCTGGATGAATCCACACTGCTCGGCATCGCACCCCACCAGCTCGCCTACTCGCGCGAAGTATTCCTGTACGCCGACGGCCAGCCCGTCGTGTTTGCACACAGCGCGTGCGCGCCGCGGCATCTGCGCGGCACCTGGTCGGCCGTGCGCGGCCTGGGCAACAAGCCGCTGGGCGCACTGCTGTTTTCCCACCCCCTCGTGCAGCGCAATCCGCTGCACTACAAGGCATTGCGCAGCACGCACCCGTTATATCAAAGCGCTGTTAAAGGGCTGAGCGATCCGCCCGGCAGGCTGTGGGCGCGGCGCTCGCTGTTCTACTTGCACGACGCGCCACTGCTGGTGACGGAAGTTTTTTTGCCGGGGATTTTACGGCTGACAAGAGTTGCATGAAGGTAATGCTTAAATAAAGCTTCTTGCCAACTTACACCGATTACCCTCATGTCGAACGCGCATTATTTTTTTAGTTTGTCCATCCACCTCAAAAATTGCTAGACATGCATCTGGGATGGAGCTTCCCTTATTGAGGTTGTAAATATGTTCACTATTACCGTTTGGTAGTAAAGTGATTTGCTCAAGCTCCCCCCATCCAGCACTCTGCAATTTATATCCATCATTACCTACCCACGAATTCAGAAGTTCATCAAAACGCTAAGTCGTTGAGCAGCTCAATAAAAGTATCGTGGCTGAAATTGCTAGTAGTCTTACGCTCTGAAAAAGCATAAATCTGCTCCTTTTTATGTGCTACGCCTTAGACACTCAGCAGCTATTGGAGTGATTTAGGGTCAGCATCGCAGAGTTTCTTGGCTAACGAATGAACCGCCGGGTTTTGCGGTGGGCTGCAACTGCATGCGGCATCAAGGTTGGATTCGTGAGAGATCAGCGCAGCCGCGAGTCGAATTCGAACAGACGTGTAATTGCCATCGTGACAGACGAAAACGCAGCATGACTGGGATTCAGCACGATGTTGTTTGCCTCTGGCATGACGGCTGACGGAATGATCAGTCCCAGGTGAATGCAATCGAGCAGAAATTTATCCCCGATCTGTGTCGCTACCGTTGAGCTGGGCAGATCGTCCCATCCCGGAGGCAAATCAGCCTGCGTGTAGCGTTGATATAGTTTCGGGTCATCAGGAAGGTTCATTTCCACCAGCACCAAATCTGCGGGCAGAATATCGCCGGTGTGCACGAGTTTCTCCAGTGCCGCAATTTCCGGTGTCAGGCCGGCATAGATGGCGGCTACGTCGGGTGAATTCCATCTGGCACCGGAGAGGCGCGCGCCAGTCCCCTGGCGATCAAGAGCATACTGGCGTTTTGCAATACGCCATGCATGCATTAAACGGTTCCGCCATAAGCGATTGAGTTAAGAACTTTCCGGACTTCGCCCGCCCCAGTTTCTGTATCCAGCAGCGTAATCGGACTCTCGCCAAGCGCAGCATTTTTTCGCGTCAGCCATTCCCTGGCAAGCGATGCGGCGCCAAATACTTTTTCTGCCAAGTCTTCAATAAGCGCCAGCCGCTCCAGCCGTTCGGATTCTGCTTGCCCTAATAGTTGGCCGGTTTTGATCTTGCGTTCCGCTGTCGCGGAAGACATCCCCAGTATCTTCACGAACTGCGCACGCGGCATCGCGAAATGTTCGCTGGCTGAAACCAAAACATTCGCATTGACGCCTGTGCGAACAAGCTTGATTCTGGCGCCGGCATTAGATTTCACCAGTGCGGTGCTCCATTTTTGAAAGCCTCCTTTCTCGATAGATCTGCCAGTGCTTTGCACACCCGCACCATGCTTCACCTTTTCGGGAGCTATCTTGCGCTTAGCTGTGGTCATGACTCACCTCACATATCATTTGATGAGTTACTGTATATCAAATGAGTAGTTGATGCAAGCAG
>JAUQWW010000104.1 GCA_030834965.1 Gallionellaceae bacterium
AAACATCTCGGTCAGGCGTCCGGCCAGGATGCGGGAGGGCATTATGTTTTCAGCATAGGGCCAGCCGGTGGCGGTGGATTCTCCAATCATGAAAATGCGGTAACCGTTTTCCGGTTTGTGCCGGAGAAACTGCTCGCGGCGAGGTGTGGGTGGATGGTCTTCCTTGCGGAAAAAGCGCAGGCTGACGTCCGGGTTGGTCATCAGGTGATCGGGAAAACCATTTGTCGCCGGGATGAATAGTTTCAGCGTCTGGCCATAGTCGGACACGCGCAGCCCGCCTTCCAGCAGAATCAAAAAGATTGTCGCTATCATGGCGAGTGCAAGATAATATTGCCGCGCTTTATTATTGTTTTGTGAGAATGAATTCGTCGACACGACGGGTGTGGAAGCTTCCATTGATAGACTCAGTGATATTGGCGCATATATATAGATTGATCGCCTGCGCTAATTGAAAATTAGCCATACGTTATAGCGGTGCAGCGTACTATACAGATATGGATAAGTCGACCAGGCTGGAGTAGAGCGCGCTCAATAGCCAAGGGCAACATGTTGGCAAAATCATGTCGTATGGAAAAACACTACACACACTTGAACATTAGAGACCGGGCGATGATTCAGACGAAGTTATCGATGGGGTGCAAGCCTTGGTCCAGAGGCGCATAAACTCTTGTCAAGCAGCAGAACGCACCTGAGGAAGAACGGTTGCAACAGTACCGGGACTGGGTACGTTCACGCCCGGCTGAGGCACGCGCACATTTGATGCTAGGCACGGCACTCGTTGCGCTAGGCCGTTCCGGCGAGGCGCGCAACGAATTGAACGAGGCACTGCGGCTGAACCCGGATATGGTCGAGGCTCAGGAACAACTGGCCAATTTGCAGGGAAGCAAACAAGACGCGGAAGCTGCAACCGAGTATCGCGCCATGTTGCGGCAGGCACCTAATAACCCGGAAGCGCACTACAACCTCGGCGTTGTGCTGGCGCGCAGTGGGCACAGCGAAGAGGCGCTCGGCCATTGGCGCGAAGCATTGCGCCTGAACCCACGCTTCATGGAGGCGCGGCTCGCTGTGGCGGACGCTCTGGCGGACGCGGGCCAGCAAGAAGACGCACTGGTTCAATATGAGGAAGCACTCAAGCTCGCTCCGCGTTCGGCAGAAGCCCACAACAACCTGGGCGGCCTGCTGGCTCGCCAAGGACAGCTTGACGCAGCCATTTCCCATTTCTCCGAGGCATTACGGATTCAGCCAGATTTTGCTGATGCGCACCACAACATGGCAACGGCACTGGGGTAGCTGGGCGAAGTTGAACGTTCTCAGTCACACCTGGCTCGGACGCAGCAACTGAGGAAGACTGATGGCCTTCCATCTCACTAGAGAGCGTGCCACCTTCACTTGCTATTCAGCCGAAAAGGTTACTTTCAAATGATTGGCTTTATGTAAGGCAAGAACTGCTGATTTTCCATTCGATGCAAATTGGCTTCACGCCTACGCCCTCGCGAGGCGCACGATCGCTATCAGCAATGGAGTCGTGATCAGGGTGGATTGGCGCAGGTATTCCTCATCCAATTTATACCGGTGCTACCGTCATTAGTTGAACCCGCACTACCGTTGATGCGGTTGCCAGCCGCTTTGTTCTTCGAACCGCAATCGTTCGCTACCCAGTTGCCTGCGGACGAAAAATTGACGATCTTGTTTTTCGCCTTCCAATAATATGGCTGCTGGGAGTAGTAATCATCACCACCCCCCCCCCAGCCGCCCCCGCCGTTGATTGACACTTCCTTACTGAGGCCAGCATA
The DNA here is from genome assembly GCA_030834965.1 of Gallionellaceae bacterium. Taxonomy (GTDB): domain Bacteria; phylum Pseudomonadota; class Gammaproteobacteria; order Burkholderiales; family Gallionellaceae; genus JAUQWW01. Next base: position 1,794 of record JAUQWW010000104.1, read on the forward strand.
CCCCGCCTCGGCATCGACATCATTCAGGTTGACCAGCAGCGACTTGTTTTTCCAGCCGTGCGGCACCGCCACGTGACACCAGGTGCAGCGCAGTTCCTGGCCGAGCTGGGCCACATGGAAGTTATGCAGGTTGCCAAATGCTCCCCTCCAACCGCCGGCGCCGGGCGAATAGAAGCCGCTGGTCTGGCCGGTATTTGCAGCGCTTTGATAGGTCGCTTGCTTGTGGCACTTGAAGCACAGGAAGTTGGCGGCGGCGCCGGTTTTATCGACCCATGCACCCTTGAGCAGGAAAGAATTGGTTGATCCATGCGGCCCCCATGGGTTGCTGCCGTTCGGTATCACAGAAGTGGCCGAAGTCGTATTATCACCATGGCAATCGGTGCAGTACATGGTCTGGTTACCAACGTCATTGTTCCACGGCGGCAGAAACGAATTGGCATTCGTCATCTGACGCTTGGCAAAGGTACGCCCGGTCTTGTCCATCACCGGATGCCAGCTGCGATGGTTTTCGGTATTCCATGCCGCGTTAGCCCCGCCGTCCGAACCCAGGTTCAGCGGCTCATTCTGATGGGCCACCGGTGCCTGGAACTCTTTTGCCTGGTTGGTGAACTGTGTCAGTCCGTTGGAGCCGGCCGGCGTGCCGCCCCCCGAGCTGGCCAGATCGGGACGGTTGCCCGTGGGATAGGTGTTGTTATCGCTGTAACCATAGTTGGAATGGCACTTCAGGCAGATCTGGTACTCGCGCGTCACATAACTGGCGCTGGCCAGAGTGTTCGTGTTCGTCCCCGGATCGCCGCGCTTCACGTCATAGTTTGCGGGCATGGAGTGGAACGAGTTGGATATATAAACCGGCTCCACGCCATAGGCGCCGCGCAGCACGCCCGAGGCGAGGTTGCTGTGGGTGTAGCCTGCGGTGTCGGTGTGTTTGTGCGTACCCGCACTGTCCGGCGCACCGGCCAGGCTGCCCGAGCCACCGGCACCGCGGAAGTCATTGAACTTCACCACCCGGTGCGGGTTGTGGCAGTCGGTGCATTCGGCGTGGCGATTGTTGGGATTGCCGACGCCCAGCTTCTCGCGCGTCTCGATGAAATCCGCGCCGCACTTGTTGGTCGCGCCGGAGCAATCCACCCCGCCGATATCGTTGGTGTTGCCCCCGATTTCATGCACCTCGGTGCCGGCAGGCTGGTCGGAAGAGGTGATGGGCATGTGTATGGTCATTGCAAATTCCTGCTTGATGGCGGGCACATTCGTCAGCGGGGTAATCACCGTGCTGGTGCTGGAGTGGCACTGGTAGCAGGTTTCCTCGATCGCCGAGCCGCCGCCGGCCTTGGGTGTGGCGCCGCTGTCGGTGCCTTCGCGCAGCAGGCGGCGCGAGCCCTGCACGGTGTGCGTGTCGTGGCAGTTGAGGCAGGCCGCTTTCCATACCGGCAGGGCGCTCGGGAATTGGCGAGTGGTGGCTGCGGCTGCGACATAGGTCTCATCCGCAACCAGCGGGTTGGCGTGGGCCGAGTATGCCCAGGAGTTGCCGCCCCGTTCGTGGCAGGCCAGGCAGACGATGTCGCCTGTCGTAGAAGATCCGGCAGTAAAGGTGTTGTTCGGTGCGCTCTCCTGGAAGCGGTTCAGGCGCAGGAATTTCTGGTTGCCCACGGCGGCGACGGTCTCGCGGATATGTGGATCATGACAGGTGGCGCACTGAATCTGCGCGGTTCCGCCGCCGGAAGGCGTTTCGAGCGGCGCCTTGGGCTTGTAGCCGGGGCTCCGCACGCCGATGGTTTCACCTGTGCCGTTCGGCCACTTCTGGTTGGCGTCTACCTCGCGCAATTCCCCGTCGCGCTGCGCCAGGGCAGCGGTGTAATTCACAGAGATCGGGTGGTCGTTGGTGAGGTCTGCGCCCAGGTTTCGCGTGTAGCCGGTGGTTGCACCACTGCCGGAAGGCATGTTCGGGCCGCCGCTCATGGTGATGGACTGGTTGGTGGCACCGTCGAGCACGTTCACGCTGCCGATGGCCAGCGTGCCGTCGTGGCAGGACAGGCACAGCTTGGAGCTGCCGCCGGGCTGGTCGAGCGGCGTTCCCTTGATGGCTTCGGCATCCAGCGAAGCCGAGGTATAGGGCGTATAGGTTGCGCCGGAGAGCGTCCTGTTCCACAGTGGCACTGCGCCGGCAGTAGCGCCGTGTGGCGTGTGGCAGAAGACGCAGATCTGATCCTCGGTCGTGGCCTTGATGTTGCGGCTGGGAACAGCGCCGCCGGATGGAGTGGCCGTTCCATCAGCAGCGGCTGACAGGTTGTGCAGGGTGCCGCGTACATCTGCGACGCGCGCGCCAAATGCGCTGCCACCGCCCAGTATCGTGCAGAACAGGGTGAGCATTGCCAGTTGCCATTTATTTTTTTTGCTCATTTTTCAGACCTGACGCAGAAAAATCGAACCCGGATAAGCCATTAAAAAATCTAAAACTTCTATGCTGCGGGGGTAGTGTTCATGCACACCGGCGAACGCCTGTGTCGCAGTCCCGCTGCCATGGTTGCCTTTAGGCCGGTGACTTTGCGCCCTTACCTTTCAGCAAGTTTGCCAAGCAATGCCAGAATATTGAATGACTCGCCTAGAGTCAATGTTGATGGGATGAGTGGTCGAATTTGCCGGATGAGCGGTAAAGCAGATGGCTACAGGCAATATCAATAGCGGATTTTGCTTGAACGGCGAGGACGGGCGGATACCCTTGCGTTCAAAGCTGAACCAGGGCCGCTGCGTTGCATACGAAAAAAAACAGGCGCCGGTCAATCGCAACCAGGCGCCTGCCATTGAGAGTGTTTTTGATTATTGCGGGTTGCTGCAAGTGGATCGCATCCAGCTTACCCCTGAGCTATTGCTGTTGCCGCAATTGCTGGCGTCCCATTCACCGCTCTTCGCGAAGGTCCTGATTGCGTTATATGCTTCCAGGTAGTAAGGCGCTTGGGTGTAGCCGCCACTTCCGTCGCCACCACCCCAGCCGCCGCCACCGCCGCCCCAGCCGCCGCCGTCGCCGCCACTGCTTACGGAGGTGCCCACCGGCAATCCTGCCTCGGGGCCGACGTCGTTCAGGTTGACCAGAAGCTGCTTGTTCTTCCAGCCGTGCGGAACGGCTATATGGCACCAGGTGCATTGGATATTGCCAACTCTCCTTACGTGGAACTGGTGCAGGTTATCCGACTGCCGGCCGGAGAAGCCACTGCTACCGCTGCCCCCGCCCCAACCGCCCCAGCCGCCATCGCTTCCAGTGCTGCCGGTATAATTTTCTGCCTTGTGGCACTTGAAGCACAGGCCGGTGGATTCCTGACCCGAGCCCGTGCTGTCGTTCCATTGTCCTTTCAGGATGAAATTGTTGTTCGAGCCGTGCGGCCCCCATGGATTGGAGCCCGAAGGAATGACCGTACCCTTCGCCGTGTTGGATCCGTGGCAATCGGTACAGTACATGGTTTGCGTACCCACTGCGTTATTCCACGGGTATTCAAACGCCTGCGAGGCATTCAATTGGCGGACAGATGCGGTCCGGCCGGTGGGACCCATTACCGGATGCCAGCCGCGGTGGTTATTGGTGTTAGAGCTCGATCTCGCGCCGCCATCCGTACCCATGTTGATGCCTTCCCCTCTGTGGGAGGCAGGCGCCTGGAACTCTTTCGCCTGGTTGGTGAACTGGGTCAGACCGTTGGTGCCGGAAGGCGTTCCGCCCCCCGAGGTACCCAGATTGGGGCGATTGCCCGTGGGATAGGTATTGTTATCGGGGTAGCCATAGTTGGAGTGGCACTTCAGGCAGATCTGGTACTCGCGCGTCACATAACTGGCGCTGGCCGATGTATCCGTGTTCGCGCCCGGATCGCCGCGCTTCACGTCGAAGCTTGGGGGCATGACATGGAAGGAGTTGGAGGAGTACACCGGTTCCACGCCATAGGCGCCGCGCAGCACACCCGAGGCGAGGTTGCTGTGGGTGTAGCCGGAGCTGTCGGTGTGCTTGTGCGTGCCGGAGCTGTCCGGTGAACCGGCCAGGCTGCCCGAGCCGTTCGAGCCGCGGAAGTCCTGGAACTTCACCACCCGGTGCGGGTTATGGCAGTCGGTGCATTCGGCGTGGCGATTGTTGAGTTCGATCACGCCCAGTTTCGCGCGCGCTTCGACGAAATCCGCGCCGCACTTGTTAGTCGCGGTGGAGCAATCCACACCGCCGTAATCGTTGGTGCCGCCGCCAATCTCATGCACCTCGGCATGGGCTGGCTGCTCGGAAGAGGTGATGGGCATGTGTCTGGGTAGCGAGAAATCCTCCTTGATGGGAGGCACATTCGTCAGCGGCGTAATCGCCGCCTTGCTGGTATCGCGGGTGTGGCACTGATAGCAGGTTTCCTCGATGGCCGGGCTGCCGCCGGCCTTGGGCGTGGCACTGCTGTCGGTGCCTTCGCGCAGCAGGCGGCGCGAGCCCTGCACGGTGTGCGTATCGTGGCAGTTGAGGCAGGCCGCTTTCCATACCGGCAGGTTGTTCGGAAACTGGCGCTGTTCGGCTGCAGCGGAAGTATAGGTTGGGGTCGCGACCTGAGGGTTGGCATGGGCCGAGTAGGCCCAGGAGTTGCCGCCCCTCTCGTGGCAGGCCAAGCAGACGATATCGCCGTTCGTGGAGTCGCCGGCGGTGAAGGTGTTGTTCGGCGCGCTCTCCTGGAAGCGGTTCAGGCGCAGGAATTTCTGGTTGCCCACGGAGGCGACTGTCTCGCGGATGTGCGGGTCGTGACAGGTGGCGCACTGAATCTGCGCTTCTCCGCCGCCCTTCGGGGTTTCGAGCGGCGCCTTGGGCTTGTAGCCGGGACTGCGCGCGCCGACGATTTCGCCCGTGCCGTTCGGCCACTTCTGGTTGGCGTCCACCTCGCGCAATTCGCCGTCGCGCTTTGCCAAGGCATTGGTGTAATTCACCGAGATCGGATGGTCGTTGGTGAGGTCTGTGCCCAGCCTGCGTGTGTAGCCGGTGGTTTCACCGCTGCCGGAAGGCATGTTCGGGCCGCCGCTCATGGTGATGGACTGGTTGGCCCTGCCGTCGAGCACGTTCACGTTGCCGATGGTCAGCGTGCCGTCGTGGCAGGACAGGCAAAGCTTGGAACTGCCGCCGGGCTGATCGAGCGACCCTCCCTTGATATCTTCGGCATCCAGCGAGGCAGAGGTGTACGGCGTGTAGGTTGCGCCGGAGAGGGTTCTATTCCACAGCGGTACAGCACCCGCCGTGGCGCCGTGCGGCGTGTGGCAGAAGACGCAGATCTGATCCTCGGACGTGGCCTTGATGTTTCGGCTGGGTACGGTGCCGCCGGAAGGTGTACGTGTGCCATCGGCAGCGGATGACAGGTTGTGCAGGGTGCCGCGCACATCCGCGACGCGCGCGCCAAACGCGCTGCCGCCGCCTACTATCGTGCAGATCAAAGTGAGTGCTGCCAGCTGCCATTTATTTTTTTGGCTCATTTTTTGGCTCATTTTTTGGCTCCCCCCAAAAAAATTATTCAACGACACGCAGCCATTGGCTATGTGGCTATGAGGTTTTTATTTTACGTCCCCGCAGCCGTCACGGCCATTCATCCAGCTTTTTCCACATTCTTGGAAGATCCGCAACTAGTCACTTGCCAGTGGCCGCTCTTCACGAATTGTTTGATTTAGTGAGTGCTAACAACTGCCATTTATTTTTTTGGCTCATTTTCGGGCACGCTACCCAAAAATTGAAACAGTGGCACGCGCCCATTGAACATGTCGGCCACGAATACCCGATTTCTTGCATCGATCCACACACCGGATGGCAAGTAAAAACTGCCGATATCCTTACCGGTGCCGCCGATCGACATCAGAAACTCCCCCTTTTTATTGTATACCAAAAGATGATCATAGTACGATTCAACCACGTATACATTGCCCTCGCTGTCCACCGACACGCCTTTGGGGCGCACCATGTTGCCGACATTCAGGCCACGCGACCCGATAACCTGCTTCATTTTGCCGGTTTCTGCGTCCAGCACCTGCACACGCGCGTTCATGGTGTCGGTGACATAAAGTTCGCCTTTCGCCAGCGCAATATAGGTCGGGAAGTTGAACTCTCCCTCTCCTTCGCCGCGATTACCCAAGGTGCGCAGCAAGTTGCCTTCTGTATTGAAAACCTTGATGACATGAGTGCGCACATCGGAAACGTAGAGTTGGCGTGTTTTGGCGTCGAACGCTAGCCCAACAGGGCGTTTCAGCTCACCTTTGCCTATCGTGCCGATGCTCTTTCCGTTCCGGTCAAGCCGTGCCACAAAACCCAGTTCGGCATCGGCCACATAGACGTCACCCGCCATACCGGGCGTGATGCCCGCAGGTGAGACAAAGTGCGTCAGCCCGACGGCACTTTCCCATACATCCAGACGGCCTTCATTCGGGTCGAAGACGAACACGGCCTGGCGGCTGGTGTCGGTGACGAGTATCCGTCCAGTCTCGTCTACCATACCTGACTGAGGACGCTGCAGCACTACCGGCTTTTCGCCGCCGGTCAGGAGTCCAACCAGCCAGCGAATTGTGCGTCCAATGTTTATGCCGGTTTCGTCCGGCTGGCGGAAATTTTCCTCGCCGGTGAGTTGGCCGACATAACGAAAACGCGGCTGGTCTTCGCTCTGGCCGCCCTTGGTGCTTGTGCTTGGAGGCCATGTCTGCCGCTTGGCAGCGGCATCAGTGCCTACGCCGAAATCCAGCACAGCGGGCGCCTGCTTCGTGGCGCAGCCGCCCAACAGCATGGCAAGCAGCACCATGCACCACCATGTTGTGTAATTGTAATTGCGTAGCGCGATCATTGTTTTGCTCCCTCGGCTGGATGAATGCGCAAGGTGATTACTCGCGCACCCGGGCCGTCGGCGATATAGAGAACCCCTTCATCAACCGCAAGTGCACTGATGTCGGTGACACCTAATTTTTGGGTGCCATAACTGGCAATCAGCATACCTTGAAAAAAAACTTTGAGCGTGCGGTCGGCAGCGTCGGAGACGAAAATCTGACCGTGGCGGTCGACAGCCAGCGTGCGTGGCTGAATCAATGATCCCTGGCCGATGCGTTCGCGCACCCGGCCTTCTTCATCCAGGGCAACGATGCAGGAACATCTCGCATCAAGCGCATACATTGTGCGCCCCGCAGCAGCAATCGCTCCCAATGCAGCAAATTCACCCATGTCGGACGAGTCCAGAACGCGGGATGCCTGGCCTGACAAATGAAGTATGACCAGTCGTCGGTTCATCTGATCACTGGCGACAATCTTGCCAAGTGATTCGTCCACCACGAATTCAGTCAAACGGGCGGTGTTCAGCGGATCGGACAACGTCTGCAGCAACCTGCCCCCGCGCGTGTAGTGCAGAATGGTGGACCTCCCGGCATCGAGGATGAATAGCGAATGATCCACTCCCACCTGCATGCGCGTCCACGGCATGGCGAAAACGTCCGGGACGATAGCCAAGGTCTGAAGCGTTGAATCGAAGCGGTACACTTTGCGCGCGCCGCTATCGGCAATATAGAGGTCGGTGCCGCGTACCGCCAGCGCCGCAGGGTGAATTAATGTGGTGAATCCCTGTAGCGTTCCTTGCACGGGGAAGCCGTTTGCATTGACTTGGGTTGCGAGTCTCCCGCCGGTAATGACCTGCCAAGGTGCAAGCACATCACGCAGCCTAGATACCTGACTTTCGGCGCGTTGTGCAGTTTGCGAAGTGCGCTGTGCCTCATCCGGTTCATTGTTTGACGGCAGTCCGGCGCAGGCAGCGAGCGAAATGGTCAGCCCTAAACTGGCGACAAACGCGCGTGATCTACATGGATCCAGGGCCAAGTGTCTCGTTGCCACGCAAGATTCCTCCGGAAAGCCCTGGTTTTCCCGAGTGACACATGTCACAGCGCTCAGGGCCCCAGGCAATTTGGTTGTTGTGGCACATGCCGCAAAATTTACCGTCAATGATTTCTCCCATATTGACGTTATTGCTGCCGGCCTTCATTTTGAAACCGTTTTCATTGTGGCAGTTGCCGCAAGTAAAGCGAAGACGATGAAACCAGTGCGGGAAGATCACTGGACGCATGCCATTCTTTTCCGCAATTTTGTTGAGTACAACATCGCCATATTCTGCATGCGCTGCAGGTGCAAGCAGCGCCATCCCGAGTGCCAGCGCAATCAACCATCGCTTTATGATACACATACCTTTCCTCGTAATCATGGACGCGCTGCCTTTCCTGCCGGCTTGGCATTCTGGCTGCCGTGCGGGACGCTATGACAGCGGTTACAGTCTGTGGGCGGGAAAGCGACAGCGCCATGACATAGCCCACACTGTTCACCATTCAGTATCTTTTCCATCATGATATTGCTTGCACCGACTTTGGTCTCAAAAATTGCCGGATGGCAATTTGAGCATTCCAGCCACATTGTGTGCACCTTGTGGGGGAAAAGCACCATGTTCATACTGCCCTTCTTATCCATCATGATTTCCGGTTCTTGCATCGGGGGCAAATTACCCATGGATGGATTCTGGACACGGAGCGGGCTGATAACGCCTTTTGACACTGCCTGCACCCAGTTCACCATGTTGCCGACCTTGTCGCGCGGTAATGTGCCGAGCCCCTCGCTCGGCTCCTGCAACAAGGTGATGCCTGGTCCTTTTGGATCATGCAGATCATCCTTGGCAAGGGGCGCCCAGGCGTTTGCTGCAGCGCCTGATGCATCGGCCAATAACATCATAAATGCCGCCAGGCCGAGCACCCAGCGGACGAAAAACCAATTATTCATGTAGAAACGTTTCACTATTAATGCATTCATGGGGTGGTTGAAAAATACTCGCAAATCTCCATATGCAACGCTGAAGCAACTGCATCGTTTGATATTCCTTGCCGTTCCGCTCCATGCGGCAGCGCGCTACTGCATACGCAACAATTACCGGCAAATAAGTGTAGTGAACGTGCAGATTGCCGGAAGCAGTAAGTCAGTATTCAGTTCCAGCGTGCAATGTCGTTCGCGGCATGCCCGTTTTAGAGACATCCCTATAATGCAGGCCAGAGCAGTCGAGAAACACATTTCGACTTTGATAATGGCATCAGTCAGCACTTCCTCGCGATACTCAAGGGTGCATACTCTGCCAACTTGACTTGTCTATGTGGTTGGCGATGGCTGCACAACTTGCAGGCTGTCAACCATCGGCCACTCTAAACGTCATATCAGAGCAAGAAAACAGCAGCTCTGCCAAGCAAGATCACGGTGCAGCAGCTGCCCTTTTCTGGGAATGGCATAGTTTGCATTCTGATACCGGAAATGCAACCTTGCCGTGGCAGACACCACATTTCTGGCCTAGCAGGATAGCGGCCATACTGATCTGGTTCGCTCCCTTTTGCGGCACGAAAATCGCGGGATGGCAATTGGAACACTCAAGCCATTCAGTGTGTGCCTTGTGAGGGAAGACAACGTCAGGCATCGAACCGCGTGGTGTACGCACGATGTTTACGTCCATTACCAGACTTTCTGCATTGGGATCTGCACGATCCCAGCGTGGAATGACCTTCTTGGTTTGAAGAGAGTTCACCCAGTTTACGTTATTGCCAAAATTGCTGCGCGTCAGACCGTTCATACCCTGCAACGGTGGTTGCAGCATTTGGGCGGAATCAACGGTTGGATCGTGGATACCATCCTCTGCAGGTGGCAGATTGGTCGGGCTCGCCTTTTTCAGCAGCCGGTTGAAGGTGACAGGTGCGGGCTGTGCTGCAGCAGGTTGCGCTGCCGCAGGTGCGGGCGCTGCAGAGACAGTTGTTGCTGTAGACACCACGATAGCTCCAAAAAGCGAGGTGGCGATTACACTCTTAACAATGTTTTTTATCATGATATTCGTTCCCATGGCTCAATTACTTCGCGGTTCCAGCTGTGCCTTGGACTGGCGCAGCAATGATTTTCTGACCGTTGGCTCCGTGTACCTGAGTCACCGTACCGGGCTTTCCGGAATGGCACATATTGCAATTTTCTACAGGCCATGCAATCTCGCCGTTGTGGCAGGCACCACAGAATTCACCGTCAATAATTTTGGCCATGTTGACTTCATTGCCACCCGCCTTGAATTTAAAACCCAGGTCGGCGTGGCACACCTTGCAAGCGAAACGCATGCGGTGGAACCAGTGCGGAAAAACGACGGGGCGCATGCCCGATTTTTCAGCATAGTTGTTCATGACGATGTCGCCATACTCCGCCCTCGCTTCGGGAATACTGGAGAACAGCAACCCCCAAACACCTACTACTGCATACAGTACAAAAACTGCAGCCAATCTTAAATGTCTTTTCATATCTTGTTTCCCTCTCCCATTTTTTTCAAAAAAACCAGCGCCAGTAATAGCACGCAGTTACATATTACCGAAAAACCGCCCGATACGCACAAAGATTGAAGCATTATCCCTGCCATCATATCGAGAAAGGATTGCGGCGAGACTGGTATCCAGTTTTCCGATTCGGTAATTCAGGTACTGCTCGAGCGAATAGCCGCTCTGGGTGCGCTGTGCATCCACGTTGCCCAAGAGGCGCTCGTTGTAGGTCGTTGTGTTCACGGTGCCGATGATCGAATAGCGCAAGCCGCGCACGTTGAAGGCGCGGGAATGCAGATAAGAAACGCTGCCGTTGATGCCGGTTGAGGTCCGGCCTGTAAGGCCATGGCGGTCCCAGTTGATCCCGGCGTTCGTCGCCAGAGAAGAATTCATGGAAAACTGCTTCTTGCCATTGAGATGCATGAAGGCAAACTGATAGTCCGATTCGCCGTACCCAAAGGTGCGCGCGTCGCCGACAGACACGTTTGCAGAGCCGGAAAGTGACTCGGTCTGAGCAGCATTCCACGACATGGAACCGTTGTGCGTGAGTGTGTTGCTTGTGCCGTAAAGCCGGTCAAAACTGTTTGACAACGACTGGCTGGCAGTGAAATTCAGTGCACTGCCAGAGCTAATCAAATAAGGATAAAACAGCGAGTGCGAACCAGATAGCGTGATCCTTTGATTGTTCGTGCTGTTGCTGCTCGTCTGGTTGGATAGGCTGCTACTTGCATTCCAATTATAAGAAAGATCTTTCCCAAATTTGATGGCATCCGCATTGTAAGAAGCATTTACAGCTTGTGTCGTGGTTAGGCTTGATACACCACTTGAATCCACAGTGGTTGCATTTCCGCTAGCGCTGAGTGCGATATTGCGCGTGGGATTGTAACTTGCCATGATATTGCCGCCCACACTTTGCGTATTGCTGTCGGTGGCGGCGTACTTGGACTCTCCCCTAAAAAAATGCACACCACCGTTAATATACAGCGGCATTTCTTCATCTGGACGCCAGCTTGCCGAGGTGCCGGCCTGCAAGTAACGTGTTGTATTAGAGTTTGACGTACCCAGGCTTTGGGTGTTCCAAACGGAATCCGTGAGGCTGGCGGTGGTATTAACCGTCAGTTGTGAGTCTGAACGATAGTTGTGCTGTGCGGTGAAACCGTTTAGGTCCAGGCCCGAATTTCCTCCCTGCTGGCTGCTTTCCGTGTGAAATACCGTCATGCCTGCCGTCTGGGTGGTGCCGAATTTTGTCGAATAAATACCTTTCAAGGATGAAACGATATCATCACCGAATGATGACGAGCTTAAAGTGCTTTCGTCATAAGCCACCGAAAAATTGGAATCGCCGCTGACCGTCCTGTAGCCCTGAGACAAACCCAGGCGCTTGCTTGAGTAGTCCCCATCGGCACTTACCAAAGACGTGCTGGTGCGGCTGTCGGAAACATCGTATGAAGCTCTGAACGGGAAGCGGCTGCGCGGAAACAAGGAAAGCCCGGCGTTCCCGGTTATTGTGTCGCTGTTGCTGGAGCTGGAGACCGAACTGGTTGTGCTTTGGTTGCTGTGCAGCAGGCCAATCCCACCATCCACCGTGGCGATCCACGGCTGCCAAATATAGCTCGATGCGCGGAGATTCAACATTTGCATGTTGTCCAGAGTAGACACTGCAGATGCAGATGAAGTGCGACCAGTCGTGTAGCGCCTCCAGCGGAGGGATTCGGATACGTCGCCACCCCATCGAATCGGAGCAATTCCGAACTTGGCGCCACCATCCGTGTCTGCCTCGACCTCTGCAGCTGCTGCTTGCGGCGCTGCCGGCTTGAACTCGATGCCCTCTTCAACCTTTTCATCTGCGTGTGGGGCTGCGTCCAGAGGTGTTGCTGGCAAAGATACGGATGGTGGGGTTGCGGGTGCTGGCAGCACTTCTGACAGTGGCATTCCAATGAACGACCCCGATGACTTCAGCGCAAAGGGCGCATTGTCGGTTGATGACAAGGGCGCATCTACCGGATCCTGCTGCTTTGCCGTCTGTGATGCGGCATCACCGATGGCCCCTGACCCCTTGAGTGCCAAGGGTGCGTCCGCGCTTGCCCCAACATCCTGGGCATGAGATGCCGGTGAACCAAGCAAACCGAAAAAAATTGCGCCAGCGTAAAATTTTTTCATGGAGAAAGTTATGTGCTAAACATTCCAAAGGAGCCCGAATCAGGGTTCCATGGGGGGGATCCGCCATTCATCATGGCGCCTGCATGCATTACCCACCCAAGCAATAAATCGCACTTCCCTCCCCTTGATTGTTAACGCTGCGCGTATAACTATCGCGCGTATAAATATTGTATTAATTAGCAATCGAAAAGATATTAACGCAACATCTGTGCCAGCGTCTATGCCTATACGATTGCCCGTCTCAAGCCGGATAATAAAATCCGGCAGTTTCAAGCGCCAAATGCAGCAGGGCAAATGGGTTATTCTGCATCATACAAACTTTGTAAACATGCACAACTGGACTTTAGTACACCACACATTTCACATGCTGAGTAAGTTGGAATGCATAGGTTCCTTTGGCTAGATGACCTTTTGGATTGAAACTCTGACAGAAGCGACGAAAATGAGGGGCGAACTCTAAATAGTCATTCTAATTAAAGTGCTTAACGTGAACAGAATAGCTGTCTCATCATATGAAAGCTCTAATGGGGGTCTGCCCACTAAAAACAGGGCGACCCGGATAAACCATACATCGGCTATCCCGGCTGAAAAGAGGTTCAGGGCTGCTTGACGCCATCTCCGGTTATTGACATCAGGACTTGAATATTGGCCGCCTCGCGCAAACGGTTGACGGTCTCACGCCATGCACGATCTTGCTGCTCACGCCTGAGCAACTCCTGCGCACGCGATGCCACTTCCGGAAACTCGCGCAGTTTGGGCGCAATGCGCTCTTCGACCCGGAACAAGGAAACGCCTTCCAGCACTGTAATGGGTTCAGACGCCACACCAACCTCAAACTTGTCTATCTTTCCCTCCAGCGCTTCCGGCAGCATGCCTCGATGCACGTAACCAAGGTCTCCGCCGTTGCTTGCCGTGTGGTCAGTCGAATGCAGCCGCGCCTCCTCGGCAAAATCGGCACCACCCTTGATGCGACTATAGATTGCCTGTGCGTCTTCCAGGGCTTTGTCCCAGAGCTCTTTCGGTGACGAGGGATCTACCTTCAGCAGAATGACTGACAGGCGCAGGTTTTCCGGTTCGGTAAAAAGCTCCGGTTTTTGCTTGTAGTAGGCAAGCACTTCGTCATCCGCAGGCGGTGGTATGTCCCGAACCGCTTTTTCAATCTGATCTATCTGGCTTTGCTGCGCGACCTGTTTTTTCAGTTCGGGCAACAACTGTTCGCGCTGCTGCTGCCATCTCGGCACGTTGGCATAGCGCGCATCGGCATCTGCTACGGCCTGTTCAATCATGGCCGTGTCGGGCTTGATGCCGCGCCTGTCAGCTTCTTCGACGAGCAGTGCGCGCTCGATCAGAAGATCGCTTACTTCCTTGCGTACGGCTTCGGCCTGGCTTTCTGGTGCATTTCCGTGATAGAAACGCTGGCGCATGGTAGCCGCGAGTAACTTCCTGTATTCGTCGACCGTAATGGGTTTGCCGTTGACTATCGCATAAACTTGCTCGGCTGGGCTTGGCGCAGCGTCCGAGACAGGGGCAGCAGCGCTGCTGGCCGATTCGTTATCTGCCTTGGCAACGGGCGCATGAACAGCTATTCCCAGACACAGGAGCAGCGGGAGGGTATGGTGATGAGTGATGTGCTTAAGCATGCTTACTTTTGAAAATCCCTTAACTTGAATGAGCCGAACAGGAATTTACCTGAAAAATAAAAAGAACGGGTAAATAAAAACGGGCCGGACTTCACGTCCGGCCCAGTTCAGGTTTAGTCCGACCGGACGTTTACTTCACGTGACAGGAAAGACAAGTGACGCTGTTGGCGTTTCCGGCCGTGCGACGCATGAACAGGCCGTTGGTCGAGTGCGGATCATGGCAGGATGCGCATTCCACCTGCGGACCGACACCATCGGTACGGTCAGCCTTGGCAGCATACAGAATCATGTCGGTCTTCTGGCGCGAACCGCTGGTGCCGTCGCCGGTATCCACCCACCATGGACCGGTTGCCATCTGTCCGGCTGCTGCGGTCGGCAGGACGAAGTCGGCATCCCTGCAGGTGCCAATATTGCCGCCGACCGGGCCGCCGCAGTATTCAACCCCAACCGGGTGGTCGTTCGACAGATCGGTGCCGAGCATGGCGACCGTGTTGCTGTTCAGCTTGCCTGCGGTCTGGTTTGCACCCGTCCAAGCATAGCCACGACCGGCGGCGCCGCCGCCGTTTGCGTCATATTGACCAGAGCCGGGGGCGTTGATGATGTTATCCATCGCCTGTGCGCCGTCGTGGCAGGACAAGCATGCCAGCGAGATGGCGCCGGGTTTGCCGACCACACCATCCATGGTGCCGGACTGGAGGCTGGCATAAGTCGTATAGTTGGTGCCCGACGGTAATTGCTTGTTCCACAGCGGTGCAGCTGCAGAAGTATCGGACCCGTGCGGCGTATGGCAGAACACGCAGATTTCGCCATTAAGAGCAGCACTGGTAACGTAGTTGATATTCTTTCCGTTCGAGGAACCCAAGTTGTGCTTGGTGTCAGCAATACCAGCAGCCAGCGCCGGTTGCGCGGTGAGGGCAAATCCCAGAACCAGAGCGGTCGCGGAAAGCAATCCGGCCAAGTGCTTGGGCTTAGTCAATGTTGTCATGATGAATCTCCTTCAGTATTTTTAATGTTAAGAAGCAACTACCTAATTCAAAACTACAGATCAAGCACTTACGGCTTCCTATCAGGTGCAAGCAACATTAAACATGTTGCGTTACGCTAGCCATACATGCAGTTTCCGTGCCAAGTTGGCCACTTATTAGAAATTCTGCCTGAAAACCTAGAGAGCCGTAGCCGGCATGCTGCATAAATAACTCTGTCAGGCGCGCCTGGACGCCGTTATTTATGAATTACCGCAAGTCACCGATACATTCCGGAGCTATATTCACAATGGTCATGTGGATTGCTGTGCCCTACATTGACTGAGTCGAATCACCCTAAATTCCCGTTTATGAGAAATAAAAAGCTAAAAACAGGAAAAACATCGAATCTTCAAACTTGTTCGGAAAAGATTATTTACTGCCTTTCTTAACTATTTTTTTGACGAGATGTCCTTCTTGCTCGCTAATTGCAGCAGGCCGGAAAACATCCACTTTGCGATACCATTGATCTACCATGTAGATACGCCCGTCTTCGTCCACGGCGATGCCCTCAGGCAACAGGAAATTTCCGGGTCCGCTATTATCGGAGCGTGCACCAAGGAACATCAGCAGCTCCCCTTCCGGATTGAATATCTGCAGATTGGCAAATGCCGAATCGACCACGTAAGCGTTGCCTGCCGCATCGGTGTCTATCTCTTTTGGCCTGCCCAGGTTGCCGGGGGTCTTGCCAACTTTACCAAAGCTTTTCAAATAGTTGCCATCGGCATCGAAAATCTGGATACGAAAGTTGCCGCCATCAACAATATAGAGTTTGTTGTCTATGCCGAAGGCTGCATCCCGGGGCAGGTTGAACTCACCCGGACCGGAGCCGCGCTTTCCGAAATCGAACAGGTGCTTGCCCGTGCGCGCATCGAATACGCGCACGCGGTGAAATTCGGGCTCGGAAGTGGAGCCGCCGATATCGATCGCATAAATGCGCTCGCCTTTTTTATCGACAGTGACGCTTACCAGCCTGCTGAAAAACGTTGGTCCAGCCAGGCTGCGCAGGTACTTGCCATCGCGGTCGTAGACAAGAATAGTTTTTTGCGAGATATCGGCAACATAGAGGTTGCCGGCGGCGTCCACATCTATGCCGAGTGGTTTCATTAGACGGCCCGGCTCAGTTTCGCCGATCCTGAAATAACGGCCTGAAGGTACATCGAAGACCTTGACTACACGCGCTACCGTATCAGAAACAAACATGCGGCCTTTATGGACGGTGATGCCATAGGGTTTCTCAATACGCTCGCCGCCCGCTGTACGCTCGCCTGTCAGAAACTCTTTGAGTTGTGAGTCTGATTGTACATTCTCCACGTCGGAGCTGCCGGTGAAAGTGCGTTCGTAATAGAAGCGCGGTTCGTCGGGCGGCGAGGGATACACCAATGGGCCCTGCTTGGGCATGGCTTGTGTTTTCGGTAATTCTCCGCAAGCTGTTAATCCCAGAAGAACCGCGCATAACAGCAAACTTAACGTGCTACGCCCCGAATAACCAGTATTGTGTATCATAAAATCTCCATTAGCCTCCGTTGCCCTTGTGGTGTGGCAAAGCACACCGACGTCTTAAAGACCGCTTTGCATCGTACTATATTTTTCAATATTTTTGCTAGTTTACCCCGTCAGCCCCTCCGCTAAATGGTGGGTGCGGTTTGAGTCTGCGGTTTTCTATTACATAGCGATATGCTTTGGATTGAGATAAAATTCACTCAGTTGAGTTCAACACAAATTTCCAGTCAGCGTAACTTTGGTGTGTGTAACCAATCAAACCAATGGATGATAAATCGAAGGAAAACCGGCCAATGAAAATATTTTGTACGAAGCGCGCAACGAGTCAACCAGCAGGTGCCAGCCAATCAAGAGCCATTGGGGGGGGGCGAACCTGTGCAGCTTTTGTGCTTGGCCTGAGTTTGGCATGGATATTCGGCACTTCTTCCGCACTGGCCGCACCCGGATACCGTACGCAAAAATCAGGCGAATCCAGTGCTGAAGAAAACTATAAAAGGCATTGTTCGGTTTGCCACGGTGACCGCGGCGCCGGCAACAGCAGGGCCAGCAGAGATCTGGTGCCCCCTCCGCGTAATTTCAACGAGGCTGCCAGTTTGACGCGCGGGATGATGATTTACATTGTCACCAATGGCAAGGCGGGCACTGCGATGGTGGGGTGGAAAAACCGCTTCAGCGAGAACGAGATTGCCGCGCTCGTTGACTACATTCGCGGCAGATTTATGCTGGTTGCCCTCGATCCACGTATTGGTCTCGGCCGCGGCGTTTATGGGCATTTCTGCCAGATTTGCCACGGCGACCGTGGTCAAGGCGTGCCATCCGCCGAAATGGCTGGCATCCCGCGCGATCTGACTACGCCTCAAGCCCAGGTGGGGCTGACCCGCGAGCGGCTAGTTAATTCCATCTCACATGGGCAGCATGGTCCCATCAATGCGGGCTTCGCTGAAAAATTGTCTGCTGAGCAAATTGACGCAGCCGTGGATTACATCCGCAAGGTATTGATTCCTGATCTATCCAAACTCGACGCGGTGCCTGCTTCAGGTGCTCAGGCAGGCAGCGGGGGTTCGCAACCAGCATCGGGCAAGAAAATCGACATGAGTGCGCCATTGCCCAAAGGCCTGGTTGGCAATGCACAACTTGGCGAGCAGTTTTATATGGCAAATTGTGCGACTTGCCATGGCAAGAATGGCGACGCACAAGGGCCGCGAGCTTATTTCATCAATCCCAAGGTACGCAGCTTCCAGGACGAGTATGCACGCACCTCGCTTAATCGACCGGCGATCTTCAAATCTGTTACTGAAGGGCGTCCAGGTACTGAAATGCCGGCATGGGGCAAAGTGCTTTCCGAACAGGAAATTGCCAATGTGACGGAATTCGTCTTTCAGAACTTTGTCATAAAATGCAGTGCCTGCGGTCTTAATCAGCCTAAACCCACGTCGAAAGCCATTACCAAGTGAAATGGAAATTTCTGGCGGCGATGACCTCATGGGTCATCGCCGTTGCCTTTTGCGGCGTTGTGCAAGCGAATCCCATAAACGATAAGCAGCACACCGTTCATGATTCGGCACAACACGAAGCCGGGCGGAAAATCTACAATTTCCGCTGTTATTTCTGCCACGGTTATTCCGGCAATGCGCAAACAGTGGCGGCAAGTTTTCTGACTCCGCCACCGGTAGATTTCACCAGCGCCAAGGCCAAGTGGTTTATTCCAGAGCACGTCGTATCGGTATTGCAGAAAGGCAAGCCCGGGACAGCGATGCCGTCGTTCAGCAAGACCCTTACTGAACAGGAAATAAAACTTGTTGCCGCGTTTGTGGTGGAGGAATTTGTGCGGCGCAAGGCGCCCAACACGCGCTATCACACGCCGGAGAATGGCTGGTCGAACCACCAGCGTTACCAGGCAGCCTTTCCGTTTGCCACGGGTGAAATTTCCATTGGCCGTCCTTGGGAGGAACTGAGCGCCGAGCAAGCGCGCGGCAAGCGCCTGTTCCTGTCCACTTGCATTACCTGCCATGACCGCGGCGATGCGTCTGAAAAGGGCGGCGTTCCCTGGGAAACGCGCCCACTATCCTATCCCCGCAACAATTTTTCCTTTACCGCACCCCCGCCACCCGACGCGATCACCAGCGCCAGCCCCTACCGGCTGCACGATCTCCCACTGAATATCAAAGGCATGACTCCCCTTGAACGCCAAGGCCAGAAACTCTGGCAAGACAACTGTGCCTTCTGTCATGCCGTAGATGGCACAGGCAAGAACTGGATCGGAATGTTTCTCGAACCCCATCCGCGCAATCTGCGCGACCCTGCCTTCATGGGCGCCATCACGCGCGCGCGTTTGGTTGAGGCAATCCGCGAAGGTCTGTCCTATACGTCGATGCCAGCCTGGAAGTCCGTTCTCAGCGACAAGGAAATTAACGCCATCGTCGCGTATATCTCCAAGGCTTTTCACCCGGTACGCGACTGAATACCCCTTTAGGGTCGCCTATAAAACTTTCGCCAGCAAATTCGTTGCCAGTGCGAGCAGCAGCATCGCGAACAGTTTGCGCAGCCATCCCAACCTCATGCGATGCGCGACGAGGGCGCCGAGTGGCGCGGTCATCACGCTGCCCAGCGCGACCCATAGCAATGCAGGCAGATATACAAACCCCAAATTTGGCGCAGGCAGCATGGTAAGGCTCATGCCGGTGGCGATGTATCCCAGCGTGCCGCCCACGGCAACCGGGAAGCCGATTGCGGCGGAAGTGCCGATCGCGTTGCGCAGCGGAACGTTACACCACAAAAGAAACGGAACGACTACTGTGCCGCCGCCGATGGATACCAGACTGCTGATCCAGCCGGTGAAGCTGCCGACGGCAGTCATGCCTGCCGTGCCGGGCAATTGACGCGCAGCGCGGGGGCGCATGTCCAGTAGGATTTGAACTGCGGCGAAATACACAAACAGCCCGAAAAATATCCCCAGGTTGCGTGGCGAGATGACAGCGGCGGACAGGGCGCCCAGTGCAGTGCCGAGCAGAATGCCGGGGGTGATGGTGCGCACCACGCGCCAGTTCACCGCGCCATACTGGTGGTGTTTGCGCATGCTGGCGAGTGAAGTGAACAGGATGGTTGCCATCGACGTGCCGAGTGCAAGGTGCATCGCATGCGCAACAGGAAAATGCTGTGCTTCGAACAGAAACAGCAGCACTGGCACCAAGATTGTGCCGCCGCCAATGCCGAACAGACCGCCGAACAACCCGGCTATAGCGCCGAGCGCCAGATAGCCAATCGAGGGATAGGCAAGCGCCCACTGCATCTCAGTCGTGTACCAGATGCGTGAGGATAAATTTCCATTCGGCGGGATCGAGCGGTGTGATCGAGAGGCGGTTGCCGCGCTGCAAAATGCGCATGCGTTCAAGCTGAGGGTGGCGCCGCAGTTCAGCCAGCGGAATGAATGCGATTTTCTTCACCAGCTGTACATCCACGTTGAACCAGCGCGGTGTCTCGGGTGTGGCCTTGGGGTCAAAGTATTTGCTATTGTGCTCAAACTGCGTGGCATCGGGATAGGCCGTGCTGCTTACGCGTGCGATGCCTGCAATGCCTGGAACGGCGCAGTTGGAGTGGTAATACAGTACACCATCACCGACGTGCATCTGGTCGCGCATGAAGTTGCGCGCCTGGTAGTTGCGCACGCCGTACCATGCGACGGTCTGCTCGGGCAACGTGGCGAGGTCGTCGATACTGACGTCACCTGGTTCGGACTTCATCAGCCAGTAGCGCATATTTTTTACTCACGAATAAAAAGTGCGACCTGAAAGGTCGCACTTGAATAAAGCCCCCCGCCTGTGCCGTTGACCCAATATCTTGAACCTGGGTTCAAGAGGGCCGCTTCCCAGTTACATCAGGTACATCCGCAGGGGATGCGCACAACAGTAACATCAAGGGTCGCAACCTAAGCCTTAGCTTATCGGTTCAAAGAATTATGGATCTGACGAACACCGCAGGGGACAAACTGTAACCAATGACTTACCCGGCGTATTTTGCTGGGTTCGTCAGATGGCTGGAAGTCTGATCAAAACAACTCATCCTGATCAGCAAGTGCCGTATCGATGGTTGCCTGCATGGAATTTATTCTACGCTTAAATTCACCCATGTCAAAACCGGCGCCAAGGCGCGTCGTCAGCAGCTCGTGGGAGATATTCAGGGCGGCCATGATGGCGATGCGCTCCACCATTGCAACTTTGCCGCTATCGCGAATTTCGCGCATTTTCTTGTCGAGATAGGCAACCGCCTCGAGCAGTCCGGCACGTTCGTCTTCCGGGCAGGTGACGCGAAATTCACGGTCGAGGATGGTGACGTCCAGGGTCTTTATGCTGTCGCTGCTCATGCTTCTTCTTCGGGTAACTGCGCCAACAGCCGCTCCAGCCGGACTTTGGCGCTGTCAATCTTGTCATGGTATTGGCGACCCTGGCTGAGCGCATGTGCCAGTTCCTGGCGCAACTGATGATTTTCCACGCGCAGGCGCTGAGTCAATTGCACTAACTGCGCCAACTTGCTTTCCAAAGTATCCAATTCTGCTTGCATGGAATGAACTATAGTTTAGAAAACTTCAACAAGTCAAACGGTAACAGGATTATTTGAAAGCAGTTTGGAGTACTGGTGGGCTATGGCATGCTCTGCATGCAACTGCCTCTGCTATAATGCCTGTGCGTTGAGGTGCCGGATAGCTTGGCTGTCCAGTTAAACGGGAAACAGGTGAAATACCTGTGCTGCCCCCGCAACGGTAAGCAAGGGTGGGCGTATTACTATGCCACTGTGAGTGATCATGGGAAGGCGATGCGTTTTGTCTTGCGAGCCCGTATATCGGCCTTGAATGCAGGAGTCTCCGAGAGAAATTGTGGGCTACTCCATAGGTCGGGAAATGCAGCGGGCGGCGCATGGACGGCAGAATGGCCAGCCATGCCGGTTAGCCACACTTCCCTCCTTATGTTTGCGGCATTTCCTGTATTTGAACGTTCCAACGGGGAACCTTGGAGCTCATTCAGGAAAAATTCAATGAAACAGCAGAAGCTTCTCGCCGCCATTTTATGCGCGGCCTCTCCCTTGTCTTATGCAGCAAACGAAGCGCTCGATGAAATCGCCGTGACGGCCACACGCATTGCGCAACCTGTAAAGCAATCGCTGAGCAGTACAACTGTGATTACCCAACAGGGCATCCGCGAATCGCAGGCAGTTGATGTGGCGGCCATCTTGCGCAGCGTGGTCGGGGTGGAAATCAATCAGGCCGGGGGAATGGGTAAAACCACCAACCTGCACATCAGGGGCACGAATGCCACGCATACTCTGATTTTGCTGGATGGCGTGCGTATCAGCTCCGCTACTTCGGGTACCGCCGCGATTCAAGAATTAATGCTCGACCAAATCGAGCGCATCGAGGTGGTGCGCGGGAATGTCAGCAGCCTCTATGGATCGGAAGCCATTGGCGGTGTGGTGCAGATTTTCACCAGGCGTGGCCGTGGCACACCTGCGTTCAACGTGAGCGGCGGCATGGGTAATCAGAACACACAACGCTTGTCCGTCGGACTCGGCGGCGCAGCCGGGAGCACAGACTTCAACGTGCAAGCTTCCGCGTTCAAGACCGATGGCGTGTCAGCCATCAATTCCATGCTTTTTCCCGGCGCCAATCCGGACAGGGACGGATACAAAAATACCAGCCTGTCGGCCAATGTGCGCCATGCGTTTAGCCTGGATCACAGCTTGACTGTTACTACTTTCAATAGCGAGGGCCATAACCAGTATGACAACGCCTTTGGCCCGCAGCCTGACAGCAATACCAGCAAATCCCAAGTGAGCAAATTCTCGCTATCATCGGACAATCGCCTGAGCGATACTTGGCAAAGTCACTTGCAACTGGCGGAAGGAATGGATGACACGCAAACTTTTCTGAACGGCCAGCTGGATTTGGCGAACGGCGCGGCTTTCAAAACAAGCAATCAGCAGCTCACCTGGCAAAATAAACTGCAACTGGGCACGCATAACGTGCTTAACCTCGGCGTGGAGCATCTCACTCAGCGTGTCGCGAGCGATGTTGCGTTCACGATAAAGAAACGTCGGGTGAACAGCCTGTTTGCGGGCTATACCGGCTATTACGGTTTACATCAGGTGCAGGCCAATCTGCGTCAGGACAGTTATTCCGATTTTGGGCGGTCGAATACCGGTCTGCTTGGATATGGCTACACCATCAATGACGCCTGGCGCGCAACAGCAAGCATGAGTACTGCATTCAAGGCGCCAACGCTCAATGATTTGTTTTATCCATTTATAGATTTTGGCTGGGGTTTTACCTACGCAGGCAACCCCAATTTGCAACCGGAGCATTCGCGCAATCGCGAAGTGGGCTTGCATTATGCGGAGGGTACGCAACGTTTCGATGCGGCATATTTTGACAACCGGATTCGGGACTTGATTACCGGTAATAATTTGCCCGCCTTTGCGATGGTCAACCTGGGCGAGGCGCGCATTGATGGCGTGGAATTCGGCTACGCCGGGCAGTTTGGCGACACAGGCGTGAAGGTCGCGTTGACTTCGCAGGATCCGCGCAACGCAGGTACCGGCCCAGCCTTGACACGCCGCGCCAGGCACCATGGCAGTGTCGGACTGTCGCGACAGTTCATGGCGTGGCAAGTTGGCGGTGAATGGCGGTACAGCGAATCGCGGCCCGATACCAATTTGGCAACCGGCAAGCCTGTTACCCTGCCTCGTTATAACGTAATCAATCTGACTGCAAACTATGCGATTAACAATAATCTGAAGCTAACGTTGCGTGCAGATAACCTGACCAACCAGAATGACGCCACAGCTTATGGCTACAACCCGCTGGGGCGCACCATGTTTGTCGGACTGAACTACCAGCAGTAATCGCGGTAGAGAGCGGCGACGGGCTTCGACGCCTGTGTTTTTCTGCTAAAGTTGCTGCCGGATGATATTGCCTTAAGTTGATCGAATGTGTCTTAAATTGAAAGGAGAAACAGAAATGAAATTGCTTACTCGACAAACCGGGATATTTGCCGCACTGGTGCTGTTCATGATCGCCACACGCTTTTATAGCCATTTCGGCTCGGCGGTGTCATTGCCAGACGCCAGCCTGGCGGTATTCTTTCTGGCCGGATTTTATCTGGCACGGCTGGCCGTGCCAGCCGCAATGGTGTTGATATCCTTGTTGCTGGTGGCCGGAGGTGTTGATTATTACGCGATTGCCTTCCGTGGCGTAAGCGACTGGTGTTTTTCGCCTGCCTATTGGTTTCTGATTCCCACCTATGCGTGCATGTGGTACGGCGGCCGCTGGTATGCCGCACGCCAAAAGGCGAACTGGGCAAGTGTGGGATTGCTGGCTGCCGTGGCATGGGTTTCGACTACTGCTGCGTTCCTGATTTCCAATGGCAGCTTCTATCTGCTGTCGGGACGTTTTTCCGATATGAGCCTGGCTCAATATGCGGGGAGCGTCGTGAAATATTACCCGCTTTATCTGGGTGCCAGCCTGATGTACCTGGCGCTTGCGGCAGCGCTGCATGCGTTGCTGACAAACGTGCACAAAACGTCAGCAGACGCGGCGCGCAGCTAAATGGCTGATACCGCTGAGCAGCACAGCGCGCGCATGGCGCGCAAGAAGGCGGTGATCGACAGCAAGATTGCCGACGCCACCATCGAGCGCGGGGTGGTTATCGTCAATACCGGTACCGGCAAGGGTAAGAGCTCCGCCGGTTTCGGCATGCTGGCGCGTGCGCTGGGACACGGGATGCGCGCAGGCGTGGTGCAGTTCATCAAGGGCAGTTTTTCCACCGGCGAAGAAGCTTTCTTTCGCCGCTTTCCCGAAGTCAGCTATCACGTCATGGGTGAAGGCTTCACCTGGGAAACACAGGATCGAGACCGCGACATCGCAACGGCCCAGGCCGCATGGAGCAAGGCCTGCGAGATGCTGCGCGATGCACAGTACGCGGTCGTCCTGCTGGATGAACTGAATATCGCGCTGAGAAGCGGCTACATTGCGCTGGACGATGTGCTTGCAGCCTTGCGTGCGCGTCCTGCGGCACAGCATGTCGTCATCACCGGCCGCGGCGCGCCGGACGGACTGATTGCATACGCAGACACCGTCACCGACATGCACTGCGTCAAACATGCTTTCCATGCAGGTGTTCGTGCACAGCTCGGAGTAGAGCTCTAAGCGGGCCGTCTGCTTTAGCATTGGCCATGTTGTTTTACCATTCCATTGAACTTGTCGCACTGCTGGTGCTATGCGCACTGGCGCTGGATCGTTTGCTGGGCGAGCCGCGTCGCTTGCATCCACTGGTGGGCTTCGGGAATTTTGCCGCATGGACAGAGCAGCGGCTGAATAGAAGGGCGTATTCGGACACGCGCCTGCGTGTGCATGGCGTGCTGGCATGGGTGCTATCCATCGCACCCTGGCTGTTGCTCACCTGGCTGCTGTGCCGGCAACCATTGCTGCAGCCGCTTGCTGGCGTACTGGTTCTATATTTCGCGCTCGGGATGCAAAGCCTGCGCGAACATGCCGGGCGCGTGCATAGCGCATTGCAGGCGGGAGATCTCGTGCAGGCGCGGGCGCGCGTCGGTGAGATCGTCAGCCGCGATACCTTAGCGATGCAGCAAGAAGATGTGGCACGCGCCGGAGTCGAGTCGGTGCTGGAAAACGGCAGCGACGCGGTATTCGGCGCACTGTTCTGGTTCGTTGTCGCGGGGGCACCGGGAGCGTTGCTGTACCGCCTGGCAAATACGCTGGACGCGATGTGGGGCTACCGCAATGTGCGCTATAACCATTTCGGCTGGGCGGCAGCGAGGCTGGATGACCTGCTGAATTTCATCCCGTCGCGGCTCACCGCACTCACCTATGCGCTGCTCGGAAACACACGTAGCGCCCTGCACTGCTGGCGACAACAGGCGCGCGCGTGGGACAGCCCGAACGCCGGGCCGGTGATGGCGAGCGGCGCGGGCAGCCTCGCGGTGACACTGGGCGGTGCGGCAAATTACCACGGTGTGAGCGAGATCCGCCCTGTGCTGGGCACGGGCAGTGTGCCGCAGGCATCCGACATTACGCGCGCCATTAAGCTGGTGCAACGCGGCGTGTGGCTGTGGGTTGCAGTGCTGTTAGCGATTGGATGGCTGCATGGCTGAACACGCCATGCTGGAACACGGCGGACAACTCCGCGCCGCAGCTGTGCGCCATGGCATTGCCATGGAGGAGTGGCTGGACCTGTCCACCGGGATCAATCCCATTCCCTTTGTTCCACCGCAAATTCCGCTCGCGGCCTGGACGCGGCTGCCACAAGAGCAGGATGGGCTGGAGGACGCGGCAGCCCGCTATTACGGCACGCCTGACCTGTTGCCCGTATCCGGCTCGCAAGCCGCGATACAACTGCTGCCGCGTTTGCGCAGCCGCTGCCGGGCAGGTGTGCTGCATCCGGGTTATGCAGAACATGCCCATGCCTGGCGCAATGCGGGACATGAGGTAAAGGAATTGCGTGCAGATGAAATCGCTGCACAGATAAATAACATGGATGTATTGGTGCTGATGCAGCCAAACAATCCTACCGGAGAGGTATTTGCTCACACGCAGTTGCACGAATGGCATGCGCAACTGGCAGCGCGTGGCGGCTGGCTGATTGTAGATGAGGCATTCATCGAAGCAAGTGCGCAAATTAGTGTTGCGCCATCGCAGATGCCGCCGGGATTGATCGTGCTGCGTTCACTGGGAAAATTTTTCGGGCTGGCCGGAGCGCGCGTCGGCTTCGTACTGGCACATGACGAATTGCTGGCGCGCATGCGCGCAGCGCTTGGCCCATGGAGCGTGGCTGGCCCCTCGCGCCATGTGGCGCAATTTGCGCTGCGCGATCGTGCGTGGCAGGCAGCAACGCATGCACGCCTGCTGCATGACGGCGCGCGCCTCGGTCAATTGCTGCGCGATGCCGGCTTGCCGTCCGCTGGCGGCTGCGGCCTGTTTCGGTGGGTGCTGACGGAGCAAGCCGAGGCTATCCACCAGCAGTTGGCGCAACGCGGCATCCTCACCCGTCTGTTCACGCAACCGCGCAGCGTGCGTTTCGGCCTGCCGGGCAGTGCAGCGGAGTGGAACAGGCTGGGCACGGCGCTTCAGCAGATACATTCGACATGACTGCAACCACACTGATGATCCAGGGCACCACCTCGGACGCGGGCAAGAGCACCGTCGTGACGGGCCTGTGCCGCGTGCTCAAACGGCGCGGCGTGCGTGTGGCGCCGTTCAAGCCGCAGAACATGGCGCTCAACAGCGCGGTGACCGAAGACGGCGGCGAGATCGGGCGTGCGCAGGCGGTGCAGGCGCAGGCGGCGGGCTTGGCGCCACACACCGACATGAACCCGGTGCTGCTGAAGCCGAACAGCGACACCGGCGCGCAGGTGATCATCCACGGACGCGCCATCGGCAACATGGAGGCTGCGGCTTATCACGATTACAAGCGCGTGGCGCGCGAGGCGGTGCTCGCTTCGCACCAGCGCCTGTCCATGCAATATCAGATGATCGTGGTGGAAGGCGCGGGCAGCCCTGCCGAAATCAATCTGCGCGTGGGCGACATCGCCAACATGGGCTTTGCCGAGGCGGTGGATTGCCCGGTGATCCTGGTTGCCGACATTGATCGCGGCGGCGTGTTTGCGCATCTCGTCGGCACGCTGGCGCTGCTGAGCGACAGCGAACAGGCGCGCGTGCGCGGCTTCATCATCAACCGTTTTCGTGGCGACATCGCGCTGCTGCAGCCGGGGCTGGACTGGCTCGAGGAGCGTACCGGCAAGCCGGTGCTCGGCGTGCTGCCGTATCTGCACGGTCTGCACCTCGAAGCAGAAGACGCCCTCCCCTCTCCCGTTTACGGGCGAGGGGCCGGGGGAGAGGGCAAGCTGCGCGTCGCCACCCCCGCCCTGCCACACATCAGCAACCACACCGACTTCGACCCGCTGCGCCTGAACCCGCAGGTGTCCTTGCACTGGGTCGCACCCAATGAAGCGCCCCCCGCCGCCGACTGGGTAATCCTGCCCGGCAGCAAGAACGTGCGCGCCGACCTCGACTGGCTGCGCGCACAGGGCTGGGAAAATTATTTGGCGCGGCATCTGCGCTATGGCGGCAAGCTGATGGGCATCTGCGGCGGGCTGCAAATGCTGGGTAACGCAGTGCACGACCCGCACGGCATCGAAGGCGCGCCGGGCAGCAGCAAAGGACTCGGCTATCTGGATTTGTCCACCACCTTGCTGCCGCACAAGCAGTTGCGCAATGTGCAGGGCAGGCTCGCACAGGGCGGCATGCCGGTGAGCGGCTACGAGATTCATGCCGGGGTCAGCGCGGGCAGCGCGTTGCAGCACCCCTTTGCGTTGCTCGATGAGGGACGCACGGATGGCGCAATTTCGGAAGACGGGCAGATCATCGCAACCTATCTGCACGGCGTGTTCGAATCGCCGCAGGCCTGCACCGCATTGCTGGAATGGGCCGGATTGCAGGCGCCAGTGTCATTTGATTATCACGCATTGCGCGAGCGGAATATCGAACGCCTCGCCGACGCGCTGGAAACGCATTTGGATATGCGGCAGGTCATGCAATTGCTTGGTGCAGAATCAGGACAGTTTTTTGGAGCAGAAGCATGAGGGAATTGATACTGGGCGGAATGCGTTCCGGCAAGAGCCGGCTGGCCGAACAGCACGCGCAGGCGAGCGGATTACCGGTCACCTATCTGGCCACCGCTACGGTGGACGACGACGAGATGCGGGCGCGCATCGCACATCACCAGGCGCAGCGCCCCGGCCATTGGCAGCTGGCGGAAGAACCACTGGCGCTGGCCGCCGCACTGCAGCGTCACGCCGCAGCAGAGCACTGCGTGCTGGTGGATTGCCTGACGCTGTGGCTGACAAATTTGTTATGCACGCAGGACGAGGCGCGGTTGCGGCAGGAAGTGTCTGCGCTGCTGGAAGTGTTGCCGGAACTGCCGGGGCAAATCATTCTGGTGAGCAACGAAACCGGCATGGGTGTGGTACCGCTGGGCGAGCTGACGCGACGTTATTGCGACGAGGCCGGGCGCTTGCATCAGGCAGTGGCGCAATGCTGTGAGAAGGTGATTTTAACGGTTGCGGGTTTGCCACTTAACTTGAAAGGGTGACACAAGCACTATGAATACAAATTTGCATTGGCTGACTCGGGCAGCACAGGTATTAAATGAAACGGCACGCGCAGCAGCCGAGGCGCGCCAGGGAAAACTGACCAAACCGCCCGGCGCGCTGGGGCGGCTGGAAGCGCTGGCGATACAGCTCGCAGCCATGCAGGGGCGCGAAAAACCGCAGATGGGGCAGGTGCAGATCAGCGTCTTCGCTGGCGACCACGGCGTGGCGGAAGAAGGCGTGTCACTCTTTCCGCAGGCGGTGACCGCCGAGATGGTGAAAAATTTCGCGCGCGGCGGCGCGGCCATCAGCGTGCTGGCCAAGCAACTCGGCGCCACGCTGGAAGTGGTGAATCTTGGGACGGCCTTCGACACCGGCGAGCTGCCGGGCGTGCTGCAATGCAATCTCGGCAAAGGCACGGCCAACTTCACGCAAACAGCCGCGATGACGGAAAGCCAATTGGCAGCAGCCTTGCAGGCCGGCAATGACAGCGCCGCGCGTGCTGCAAAAGCAGGTGCGACCCTGTTCATCGGCGGCGAGATGGGCATCGCCAATACCACTGCCGCCGCCGCGCTGGCCTGCGCCTTGCTCAATCTGCAACCGCAACAACTCGCCGGTCCCGGCACCGGCCTCAATCAGACAGGGGTGCAACACAAGGCAGCGGTGGTGGCGCGCGCCCTTGCATTGCATGCGGCACATCTAAGCGATCCATTGGAAGTGCTGCGCCGCCTCGGTGGTTTTGAAATCGCAGCGCTGACCGGCGCCTTCATCGGCTGCGCACAGCGCGGCATCCCAGTGCTGGTGGATGGCTACATCACGACTGCCGCCGCACTGCTTGCCGTGCGTATCCAGCCAAGTGTGGCAAGCTGGCTGATGTATGCGCATCGCTCGGCCGAGCCCGGACATATCCTGATGCTGGAAGCATTGCAGGCTGAGCCGTTGCTGAATCTGGGTATGCGACTGGGTGAGGGAAGTGGTGCGGCGCTGGCGGTGCCGTTGTTGCAGTTGGCCTGCGCGTTGCATAACGACATGGCGACATTTGCGGAAGCAGGGGTGTCAGATAAGATTTGATTTCGTCATTCCCGCGAAAGCGGGAATCCAGTTTTATCAAATACTCAAAACAAAACCGCCGGGAGTAGCCCGGCGAAGTCGACTTGCTTTTAGTTACGCTGTACACGCACAGCAATCACCGCCCCATACCCCATCTCCCAACTCAACATCTCAGCCAGCGGCACATCGCCAATCTGCGCCAGCAGTGCGCGAATGCTGCCGCCGTGCGCGATCAGCGCGATGTTCTTATGCGGCAGTTGCGTCACGTCGCATAGAAGATTTTGTACGCGTTGCATCAACTGCTGCGCAGACTCTCCGCCTAACGGGGCGTAGCCCAATACATCTGCAGCCCAGGCGTCGATTTCGTGGCGGGCGATGCTGTCCCATGCCCTGCCTTCCCATGCGCCGAAGTGTTTTTCCATCAGGCGCGCGTCGCTGCGCAGTTCGCAGTGCTGTGCTTGCGCCAGGTGTTCGGCCAGCAGGCGGGTGCGCTTTAGCGGCGAGGTGATGATGAGTTCCACCGGTGGCAGCCAGCTTAGGACGTCGTTCGCCTCTTCATCAAAGCTGTCTGCCACGCCGATGTCGAGTTGCCCGTAACAGAGGCCGGGTGCGATGCGCGGCGTGGTGTGGCGGATCAGGTACAGGGTTTTCATCACATGGTGATCAGCAAACCCAGGTAGAACGCCAGTTCGCTGAGTTGCTGTACTGCGCCCAGGCAGTCGCCGGTGTAGCCGCCCAGCCGCTTTTGCAGCCGCCATGCCAGGTAGGTGCGCATCAGGAATGCGGCGGCAATGGCGGCGAACACTGAAACGGGATGAGCGCCTGCGGCGAACAGGAGGACTATGGTGGCTATGCCAGTAAGCAATGCGATGGCAAAGCTGGCGGGGCTGATTTGCTGCGCGGCGGGTTTGGCGCGCGCGCTGTCGTCGTCGCGGACGTAGCGCTGGGTCAGCATGATGCTGGCCGCCATTAAACGGCTCACACTGTGTGCGGCGGTGAGAGCTGCGGCTGCAAACGGCAGCGAGTACTCCCCGCACAACGCAAGCAGTGCCTGATATTTCAGCAGCAGCACCAGCACAAGGGCGATCACGCCGTAAGCGCCGATGCGCGAGTCTTTCATGATCGCCAGCACTTTTTCCTTGCTGTGGCCTCCGCCCATGCCGTCGGCAAAATCGCTGAGGCCGTCTTCGTGGAATGCGCCGGTGATGAGTATGCTCGCTGCCATGCTCAGCGGCACCGCCAGCGACAGCGGCAGCACTTGTGCGCCCAGCCACAGCGTGGCTGCCGCCAGCCCGCCAACGCAGATGCCGACCAGCGGAAAGTAGCGCGCAGACTGGTCGAGTTGCTGCGCGGAATGGCCAACCCACGCGGGCACCGGGATGCGCGTGAAGAATTGGACGGCGGTGAGGAACAAGCGCAGTTCTTGCAGCATGGTCTGCAGCGGGAATGAAAGCGCAGGCAGACTAGCAGCGGGTGCGCGGCCTGTCCAGTTGCAAGGCGGCAGGCGGGGCGGGGAGGGCGCATTTCTGCTAAAGTGCGCGCCATGAAGATGACCAGTTCCCAGCTTTATTGGCGCCTGCTCGGCTATGTCAAACCCTATTGGCGTGCGTTTGCGGTATCCATAATCGGCATGGCGGTGACGGCTGCCACCGAGCCGTTGCTGCCCGCATTGCTGAAGCCCATGCTGGACGGCACGTTCGTGCACAAGGACGATACGGTCATCCGGCTGGCACCGCTGTTTATCGTGCTGATTTTCTTTGTGCGCGGTGTCGCCTCGTTCATCGGTTCATACGCCATCAGCTGGGTGGGGCACAAGCTGGTGATGGACTTGCGTGACGAGATGTTCCGCAAGCTGCTGTCGCTGCCGACGCGTTTTTATGACGATCATGCCACCGGCAATCTCATCTCCAAGCTGACCTTCGACGTGACACAGGTGACCTCCGCCGCGACCAATGTGGTAACCGTCACCATTCGCGATTCCATCGTCATCGTCGGCCTGATGGGCTGGCTGCTCTATCTCAACTGGAGGCTCACGCTGCTCACGCTGGTGATGGTGCCGGTCATTGCGCTGATCATCCGCGTGCTCAACCGGCGTTTGCGCAATGCCAGCCGCGATTCGCAGCGTGCGATGGGCGACATCACGCAGGTGATCGAGGAAAGTGTCACCGCGCACAAGGTGGTCAAACTGTTCGGCGGGCAGCGATATGAGGGCGAACGCTTCAGCGATCAGGCCAACTGGGTGCGCCGCCATAGCATGAAGCAGGCAGCGGTTGGCGCCGCCAATGTGCCCATCGTGCAGATGGTGGCGGCGCTGGCGCTCGCCGTCATCGTTTACATTGCCACCGTGCAATCGAAGAGCGACGAAACCACGGTGGGCGGTTTCCTGTCTTTCATCGCAGCAATGCTGATGCTGACCGCGCCGCTGAAACGCCTGACCGGCGTCAGCGAATTCCTGCAGCGCGGGCTGGCGGCGGCGGAAAGCGTGTTTGAATTGCTCGATACGCCGGGTGAGACGGATTCCGGCAAGGCCGAGATCGCGCGTGCCACCGGTCATCTGGTATTCGAGCATGTGAGCCTGTCCTACCAGCAGGATGAGCGGCTGGCATTGTATGATATCTGCCTGGAAATCCCTGCCGGACAGGCCGTCGCGCTGGTCGGCGCATCCGGCAGCGGCAAGAGCACGCTGGCCAATCTGGTGCCGCGCTTCTATTTGCCGACCAGCGGGCGCATCACGCTGGATGGTCATGACCTCGCCGACCTGACACTGGCCAGCCTGCGCGCCAACGTCGCGCTGGTCAGCCAGGAAGTCGTGCTGTTCAACGACACCATTGCCGCCAACATCGCCTACGGCCAGATGCGCGAGGTGCCGGAAGAGGAAATCATCGCCGCTGCGCAGGCCGCACACGCGATGGAATTCATCCGCGACATGCCGCAGGGGCTGCAGACACTGGTGGGCGAGAAAGGCGTGCGGCTTTCCGGGGGACAGCGCCAGCGCATCGCCATCGCGCGCGCCATCCTGAAGAACGCACCGATACTCATTCTGGATGAGGCTACCTCAGCGCTGGACAGCGAATCCGAGCGCCACGTGCAGGCCGCACTCGAAACACTGATGCAGGGGCGTACTTCACTCGTCATCGCACACCGATTATCCACCATCGAAAAAGCCGACCGCATTGTGGTACTGCAAAAGGGCGAGATCGTCGAGACCGGCACGCACCGCGAATTGCTGGAAAAAAATGGCGTGTATGCGCAGTTGCACAGGATCCAGTTTGCGGCGGGTAATTTAGCCATGGCGTCATAAACCTCCATCCGAAAACCAGCCCCCGCAAAAGATGTACATAAGATATAAGGTTGACGCCGCCGCAGTAAATGGCCTAAATTGTTTGATCCAAATCAAATAAACCTAAAGAAGGGGGATCAACATGGCCGTACTCGTCGGTAAACAAGCTCCGGATTTCAATGCCGTCGCCGTGATGGGCGACAATGAAATCAATGAAGGCTTCAACCTGAAAAAGCACATCAAGGGCAAATATGCCGTGGTGTATTTTTACCCGCTGGATTTCACCTTTGTGTGTCCATCGGAAATCATCGCATTTGACCACCGCCTGGATGAATTCAAGAAACGCAAAGTGGAAGTGATCGGCATTTCGATAGACTCCCACTTCACGCATCTGGCCTGGAAAAACACACCGATCAACAATGGCGGCATCGGCCAGGTGCGCTATCCGCTGGTAGCCGACATCAAGCATGAAATCTGCAAGGCGTATGACGTCGAGGCCGAAGGCGGCGTGGCGTATCGCGGTTCGTTCCTGATTGACCGCAGCGGCGTGGTGCGCCACCAGGTGGTGAACGATCTGCCGCTGGGCCGCAATATCGACGAGATGCTGCGCATGGTCGATGCGCTGCAGTTCACCGAGGAACATGGCGAGGTCTGTCCCGCAGGCTGGAACAAGGGCAAGGCAGGCATGGGCGCCTCGACCGAGGGAGTGGCAAAGTATCTGGCCGAGCACGCCAAAGAGCTGTAATCCACCCCGCACGACACGCAAAAAAGCCACCTCTTTGCAGGTGGCTTTTTTGTGCCCGCAGCAGCCAGGGCTGCTACAATTCCCGCCATTTTGTTACGCCCCTGGCAAGAGGCCATTCATGCTGCTCTGGTTCGTCATCCTCTATCTGCTGGTGTCCGTCGGCATCGGCATGTATGCCGCAACGCGCGTGCACAATGCGAAGGATTTTGCCGTGGCCGGACGTCATCTGCCGCTGCCCATCGTCACGGCGACCGTGTTTGCCACCTGGTTCGGCGCGGAAACCGTGCTGGGCATTTCCGCCACCTTCGTCAAGGAAGGACTGGGCGGCGTGGTGGCCGACCCGTTCGGCGCCAGCCTGTGCCTGATCCTTGCCGGACTGTTCTTCGCGAACCGGCTGTACCGCATGAACCTGCTGACCATCGGTGATTTCTACCGCGTGCGCTACAACAAGGCGGTCGAACTGATCGCAGCCGTGTGCATCGTGATCTCCTATCTCGGCTGGGTATCGGCGCAGATCATGGCGCTCGGTCTCGTGTTCAACGTGATCAGCGACGGTATGGTATCGCGTGAGACCGGCATGGTGATCGGCGCGCTCATCGTGCTGACCTACACCACCTTCGGCGGCATGTGGTCGGTGGCGCTGCTCGACTTCGTCCAGATGACCGTGATCATGTGCGGCATGCTGTTCATCGCCTGGTTTGTCAGCGGCATGACCGGCGGCGTCGGCGCAGTAATCTCGCACGCGGAGGCGGCAGGCAAGCTGAACTTCTTCCCCAGGGGGGACTACACGCAGTGGGTGCCGTTCATCGGCGCATGGCTGACGATGATGCTGGGATCGATCCCGCAGCAGGACGTGTTCCAGCGCATCACCGCCGCCAAGGACGAAAAGACCGCAGTGCGCGGCTCGGTGCTGGGCGGCTCGCTGTATTTCGTGTTCGCCTTCGTGCCGATGTTCCTCGCCTATTCCGCCACGCTGGTCGATCCCAAGCTGTTCGGCGACCTTCTGGAGCAGGACTCGCAGCTCGTGCTGCCGACGCTGATACTTCAGCACACGCCGGATTTTGCGAAGATCATTTTCTTCGGCGCGCTGCTCTCGGCCATCATGAGCTGCTCCTCGGCCACACTGCTCGCGCCTTCAGTGGCATTCACCGAAAACATCCTCAAGCATTTCATCCTCAAGGACATGAACGACCGCCAGTTCTTGCGCGCCATGCGCATCACGCTGTGGGGCTTCGGCGCGCTCGTGCTAATGGTGGCGCTTAATTCTCAGCTATCCATTTTCAAGATGGTGGAGAACGCCTACAAGATCACGCTGGTCGCGGCATTCGTGCCGCTGGCGTTCGGCCTGTACTGGAAGCGCGCCAGCACGCAGGGCGCGCTGATGGCGATGGGATTCGGGCTGCTGACCTGGGGATTGTGCGAAGTGTTCGAGCCGTCCGAGGTCTGGCCGCCGCAACTGGTCGGCCTGCTGATGAGCATGGCCGGCATGGTGGCCGGTTCGCTGCTGCCGCAAGTCGTCGGCAGGAAGCTGCCGCAGGAGCCGGAACACGCCCATCTGCGCCATCTCGCGGCCAGCCATACCGAGCATGTGGCGGAGCATCCGCACCATCATCCGCCGCAGCATGACGGACATTAACGCAGCTGTCATGCCGCTGTCACAATTCTTTCATACCATCGCAAACTGGATGCAACAGAGACGATGGAGAATAAGATGAGTGCAAATATTCTGATCGTGGAGGATGAACCAGCGATACAGGAGCTGCTGGCGTTCAATGTCACGCAATGCGGTTTCCGCGCGATTCAGGCATCCGATGCCGCAAGCGCGATGGAGCACATCAACCGCGCGCTGCCGGACCTGATCCTGCTGGACTGGATGATGCCCGGCATCACGGGCGTGGAACTGGCGCGCCGCCTGCGCGCCGATCAGCGCACGCGCGACATCCCCATCATCATGCTGACCGCGCGCGGCGATGAGCGCGACAAGGTGCTGGGGCTGGAGTCCGGCGCGGATGACTACATGACCAAACCCTTTTCACCGCGCGAGCTGATGGCGCGCATCCGTGCCGTACTGCGCCGGCGTGCGCCGCAGATAAGCGACGAAACGGTGTCCGCAGGCGGGCTCGCGCTGTCGCCCGCCACGCACCGTGTCAGCGCCAATGGTGCGACGCTGGATCTGGGGCCGACCGAATTCCGCCTCCTGCATTTCTTCATGACCCATGCCGAGCGCGTCTACAGCCGAGCGCAATTGCTCGACCAGGTGTGGGGCGACCACGTATTCGTGGAAGAACGCACCGTGGACGTGCACATCCGCCGCCTGCGCCAGGCGCTGGAGCCCTCCGGCCTGGACCACTTCGTTCAGACCGTGCGCGGCAGCGGCTACCGTTTTTCTAGCGGCCATTAAGCGTTGCCACATATCTGGAAATAACGCCTCACGCATTTCTAACTGCACGCAGCAGCAGACAAAATCCGGCACCCTGCCACTTCCCATCCTCGCGGAATAATGGCCCCAGAGTTTCAAAACGGTTTTCTTCGCCATCCCCCTTAACTTTGGCGACAAATTTGAACGCTAGTCGATTGGGGCTGTGTCAATTCGTTAAAGTTTAACGCCGCGCACGTCCATTGTTAACAAACAATGTTGTTTATTGTGAACACATAAGTAAATGGTAAAAAATAATCCGCGGTATATCAATGACATAAATAGTGGCACGGTTAGTGCTTATGTTATGGCAAGCACCTGTGATTCAGAAATATGTTTTGCAGGCCAATACATCCTCCCTCAAGCACAGGGAAATTAAACGATTCATAACTTAAAGGAGCTTCATCATGAAAACACGTATCTTCGCAGGCATCATCGTTGCAGCAGTTTTGGCATCTTCGGCAGCCCAGGCCGGCACTGAGATTTCGATCGAGGAGCGGTATTCCGGTACGTTGCCCAGCGTAACCCGCGATGACTATGGTCTGGGCAGCTACTATGTCGAGAGCAAGCCGCAACCTGCATGCACACAGTACGATCTGAATCCATTGAGCATTATTTACCCCGAGCAGCGTGACAGCGTGAGCTTCTATCTGGTCCCGGATCTGATTCCTGGTGCATCGCACATCGTGTGCTTGCGCAGCGCTGCGCACGGCTAATCGCACTGGAAAAATCCAGAGCGAGAAATCAGCAAATTCAGGCAAGGAGGCACATCATGAAAACACGCATATTCGCCAGCATCATCATCGCAGCCTTGGCATCTTCGGCGGCACATGCGGGCACTGAACTTCCAGTCGAGGAAAGCTACTCCGCGGCGTTGCACAGCATCAACCGCGCCGACTATGGCCTGGGCAGCTACTATGTTGAGACCAGCATTGAACCTGCCTGCCGCCAGGTTGACCTCGATCCGCTGAGTGTTGTGTATCCTGAAACGCAGGGCAGCGTAAGCAACGACCTCATTCCGCAAGCAGGCCATGTCGTGTGCCTGCGCAAATCCTCACGCGGGTAAACGGGTTGCAAGGCGATCCCTTGCGCATGCTGCACGCAAGGGATCGGCAGGATGCACAGAAGGGTTGCCGTTTATTCCGCAACCCTTCTTTAGGGCACTTCTAAAAATCCACATTTCATCCCAACTGCCGCGTTACGGAAAAAATTTCTTGCTTACATATCATTCATATGCGGCGCTGCGAAATTTTGTCCGCGCCTTGCATTTGGGCGAACTGTGAATTTTTAGAAGCGCCCTTTATTTTGTGCAGGCAAGTCACCGGCACTCAACAACGCCTCCCGGAAGACGAAAAACCGAGGAAGGCCAATAAATCCGGCTCGCAATTTTAGGGCGCCTGCCATGTGGTTGCCCTCCGACTCACACGCCGTATAATGTCGCGCACAACGTACGTGGACAAACACCATGTTTGATTTCTGGCGGCGCGCGCTGTTTTTCCCATTCGCCATGCTTCTGATTTCCCTGATGCTATGGGGGATGGCGGGCGCCTTGCCGGCCGTGCTGATGTTCACATCGGCACTGTTGCTGTATTTCATACTCCACCTGCGCCAGCTTGCGGCGCTCGATCGCTGGCTGGAATCACCCGATGCGCGCAAGGTTCCTGATGGCGCCGGATTGTGGGAAGACATCTTTGCGCAGCTGAACAAGATGATGCGCCTGCAGCGCAAGGAGCGTGAACAACATACAGCCGCGCTGCAGCATATGGAACAGGCAACCTCCGCACTGCCGGAGGGCGTGGTCATACTCGACGAGGCGGACCGCATCGAATGGTGCAATCCGATCGCAGAACAACACTTTGGCCTGGATGGCACGCGCGACATCGGCCAGCAGATCACCTACCTGGCGCGCCAGCCCGAATTCGTGCAATACCTTGCCACAAAAAATTACAGCGAACCGCTATTGCTGCGCGGCACGCGCCAGGACAGCCTGACCCTGTCCTTCAAGCTGATTCCGTATGGCGACAACAAGAAGCTGCTGATCAGCCGCGACATCACCCGCTTTGAGCGCATCGAGACCATGCGCCGCGATTTTGTCGCCAACGTCTCGCACGAATTGCGCACCCCGCTGACGGTGGTCAATGGCTTTGTCGAGACGCTGTGCGACATGCCCAACCTGGATAACGACGAAACACGCCGCGCGCTCCACCTGATGGCCGAGCAGACGCAGCGCATGGCGCGGCTGGTGGATGATCTGCTCACGCTTTCCAGGCTGGACAACGCGCTCAATGCCTTGCAGGAAGAAACCGTGGATGTACCCACCCTGTTGCGCACGCTGTATCAGGAAGGACAGTCCCTGAGCGGCGGGCGCCATGGGTTGCGTCTGGACCTGGAGAGCGATTGCGTGCTGCTCGGCAACGCCGAAGAACTGCGCAGCGCCTTCGGCAACCTGATATCCAATGCCATCCGCTACACGCCACAGGGGGGCGAGATCGTGCTGCGCTGGCAGGAACAGGGCGGCCAGCCGGTGTTCAGTGTGCAGGACAGCGGCCTGGGTATCGCACCCCAGCACATTCCGCGACTGACCGAGCGCTTCTATCGGGTGGATCACAGCCGTTCACGTGAAACGGGAGGGACGGGTCTCGGGCTGGCCATCGTCAAGCATGTGGTCAGCCGGCACCAGGCCAGGCTGGAGGTTGCCAGCGAGGAAGGCAAGGGCAGCACCTTCAGTATCGTTTTTCCGGCCAAGCGCCGCCTGCCGCTGCCGGAGCAGGCCACAACCTGAACCGCAAGCCGGACTGGCTGCCGCAACTGCGCAACCCATTCCGGCACGCGGTGCGTACAGAAAGCCTGGAAAGATCCGCTTATTCCGGCGATCAGTCATCTGCCCCACAGGTAAAGTCGGTAAAATATCCAATTTGCATGCAACTTCACCCAAGGCCCGTCATGAAGTATTCACGCACCATTCTGTTTCTATGCATTGCAGGACTGAACCTGACGGCAGAAGCCGCCCCGGCAAGCGATGCAACAGCCGACGAAAGCGCCTTTCTCGGACAAATCCGCACACCGGCGGAACAGACCATGGGGCACGGCCAGAGCGCGCTGTGGACCATGCCTGAAGTGGCGACGCAATATCAGCCGCTGCATCCCACGCATGCGATGCAGGCCGCCATGCAGGCGCAGCGGGAAGGTCGTTTTCTCGATGCGCTGATCCAGCTCGACGAAGCAGAAAAAAGCGGGCAGGCCGGCGAGGATGCCACAGCCGAGATGAGCTTGCTGCGCGCCAGTTTCTTGCTGCAAGGCAACCAGCCACAGCAGGCAGCAGGAATACTGACTCCCTTGCTTGCCAATTCCCGGCATGCTGCGGACGCCTACGCGCTCACGGCCATGGCGCACCTGCAACAGAGGCAAACACAGAAAGCGCTGGAGGCGGCGCGACATGCGCATGACTTCCAGGACGGCATGCTGCCGCATCTGGCTCTTTCCTACGCCTTGCAGGGTGCGGGGCGCCTGGCGGAAGCGCGCGATGAAATACACCGCTTCAACGCCCAGACGCCGCAACGCGCAATCGCCCTGGCGCGCGAGGCCGAGCTCGCCCTGACGCTCGGAGACGTTCAATCGGCCCGAACGCTGGTCGCTCAGGCGCAAGGCGTGGAAGCGCATCCCTATGTCATCGCCGTAAGCGGCCTGACCTGGCTGATCGATGGGCAGGCCGATAAAGCCAAGGCCGCGTTTGAAACCGCCTTGCGGCGTGACCCCAAGGACGCCAAGGCATTGCTGGGCCTGGGCCTGGCTGAAATAAAGCTGGGCAACATTCAGGAAGGGCTGAAAAAATTGCAGGCGGCGAATGAAGCCGAGCCTGGCAATGCGCTGATCCTCACCTATCTGGGCCGCGCGCAACAGCAAGCCGGCGATACCGAGGCAGCCCGGACAAGCTGGCGCAGCGCCCAGCAGGCCGACCCCAAAGATCCCACATCATGGTTATATCAGGCGCAGGCGGAATTGCAGGTCAACCGTTTGGCGGACGCACGCGAAAGCTTGCGCGAGGCGCAGGCACGGTCGGCATATCGCGCGGTGTATCGCGGCGCAGCCTTGCTCCGGGAAGACGAGCAATTGCTGCAGGCTAATCTTGCCGAGATACAGCGCCGCCTGGGTCTGGAGGGCATCGCGTTTCACACCCTGGTCGATCCGGTCGGTGCACACAGCGCAACCAGCCTGAGGAATCAGGCCGATTTGTTGCAAGGACAGCGTTTCGGCGAATCGGCGCGGCGCAGCCTGCTGCTGCAAAGTCAGTTTGACGAGCTGCCGGGCAATCTGCCGGCGGCATTGGACATCTATGGCGACGGCGCGGGACAGACCGGCGCCTCCAATCCGCAGCACGGCGCGGTCAGCGGACTTGCCGCGCAGCAGGCCAGCTTCAACAATTACGATGCGCTGTTCAGCCAGCGCACCATGCTGGAAGCAGATGTTATTGCCGGCAGCAAAGATAGCCGGGGCGAACAAATTCGCCTCGGCGTGGGCAATGACACGCTGGGGCTGAGCATCGCGCAGCGCCAATACAAGACCGACGGTTTTGCGCCTTTTGAAAATCTCGACAACCACATCTGGCAAGGCACGGTGCAATGGCGTCCCGCTCAATCCACGCAGCTGTTTGTGTCGCACCAGAACTTTCATTCCAAACACGGCGAAACGTTTCTTCCGGCGGATTCCATCCTGGCCGCCCATGCACTGATTGAGGATGAGAGCCGGGTCACGCGCCTCGGCTTGCGCCAAAGCCTGACGGATGACAGCGAGTTGCGCGTCTTGTGGAGCAGACAGCAAACCGATCAGCCGCTCGATTATCAATTTATTTTTTTACCGTTCCGCATTTTGCAAACCGGCAGCAGCGGCGCGCACGGCGCGGAATTGCAGTATCGCCGCAGCGGTGCAGACTATGCCACGCAATGGGGCGTGCAGCAGAATCGCGTACAAACAAATTTCCGGAATGCGGCGGGTATCATCACCCAGGATTATGCGCAAAACGCGCGGCAACTCTATGCGGCTTGGCAGCAGACGTTGAATCCGTATTGGCAACTGGATGCGGGACTGGGCTGGGGCAGATTAGATAATTCGCAAAACAAAACCAGCCTGCAGCGCTGGTTGCCCAAACTCGGCATGGTTTTCACCCCGGATGCGGCGACGCATGTGCGCGTTGCCGCATGGCACGGATTGAGCGTTTTCGCATTGGGAGATGCCACGCTCGCGCCGGCTACCGTCGCGGGCATCGTAATGAACCGCCACGGCGATAACGGCAAGCTGGTGCGGGCCGTGAGCCTGGATGCGGACAGGCAACTGAGCCCCGCTTGGCTGCTGGCCGGGCAAACACAGCGGCGCAAGTCCTTTGAGCCGTTCAACATAACGGGTGAGCAAGATTTGTTGCCGAATCAAATTGAAGAATCCAGGCTGGCGCTGCACTGGCAACCGCAGCAGTATCGATGGGCCGTGAGCCTCGCCTACGATTATGAGCGCAAAGCGAATGACCATCGATATTCCTGGCTGGATTCTGTCCTTGATCAGCGGCTGCGCGCGCGGCAAGTGAGCGTGCGCTGGTTCGGCAGCGCGCAATGGACCGCTAATGTGGCATGGAGCCAGAACCGGGTCGACGGTAGGTCAGCATCAATCCTGATCCCCTTGATCCCGTATCAGGACAGATTCAATCAGGTGGATGCCGATCTCTCCTGGCAATTCAACGGACCGCGCGGCGTGTTGAGCGCCGGCGTGCGCAATGCCACGGACAAACGTTTCACTTATGCGGAGACCGATCCGCTCAACCCGCGCTTCAGCAACGGGCGCATGGCCTACGCCAAACTCAAGCTGGCATGGTGAGTTAGCAGAAGCGGGTTGAATCAATTCCACACGCAACGGGCAGCGTATGGATGCCCGCCTCGGGTGCTATCCGTTGGAGCTGTCATTGGGGCGTGGAACGTGCCATGTGTCTGCCAAGCTGTGCATATCCCTTAACCTAGCCAATCCATTAGAGATTGGTCACCGAATTTGTGGGAAAAAGGCATCCATACGCCTGCGCTCTCCGTTTAAGTGAAAAATCAGCCAATGGTTTATTGGGTTTCATCTGATTTTCCGCTCGTCTGGAATATTCGACCACCCGGCGGATCTGGTTTGCCACTCATCTGGGATACCCGACCAGCCGGCGCATAATCATTGATCCTACACACGCGCCGCAATATTCTGCAAGCGCTTGGCAAGCTTGCCAAAGGCAGCGTGCCAGCGACTCGGATGTTCATCTGAGCATCTGAAACATCTCCAAGAGAGCAACAGGTTAATTTTCTGAATGGATTATCCGGGTTTAATCAACCACAAGGAGAATCACCATGAAAAACACACTGCTGTTATTGTCAGCCCTGATTGTTGCGCCCGTTTGGGCAGAAGATGCATCAGTCGTACCTTCCACCCTAGAGACGTCCGTGCAGGCTGCGCCAGATAACAAAGGCAAATGCGTGCAGATGGCGTTTTTGAGCAAAAATTTTTCTGCAAAAACTGCGCCAGTGGCTGCGGGAAATTCATCCGAGCCGGGCTGCCCCACCGGGTGCGTGTTCATGGCTTGCCCGCCGCCGAGTGGGCCCGCGCAGTGCTGCAATACAAGTACATTTCAACCTTGCTACTAGCAGGCATATTCCACACATTGGCAATGACGGACTCAATTGTCCGTATCTGCAAGCTTAGCCTTACGCTGTGCTGAGCTGATTGCAGGTCGCTTCAACCGGCTGCGGACAACTTGTCCGCAGCCGGTTCTTCATGATTCTGGCCACTGACATAAGCAGGAGCAGCGCCGCACTTCGAGGCCGTGGGCTATATTCCTTTCTTCCTGTATCATTGAAATTGTTGGATTTTTACCATTTTCCGTCCTGAACAACCAAGGTGCGCTGCTGATGAATGGGTCGTTGCATGAATCATCGCAATATGCTGTATGGCTTTTATCATCTGTGTGCCTGTTGGGTATGGCACCGTGCCACGCCAACGATGATGTGCCCACCGAAACAGACTACCTGCAGGATCTTCCCGTCGTGCTGAGCGCATCGCGCCTGAACCAGCCGCTGTCCGAGTCGCCCAATGCGGTGACGGTGATCGACCGCGGCATGATCAAGGCTTCCGGGTTTCGCAATCTCCCCGATGTGTTCCGGCTGGTGCCGGGCATGTTTGTGGACAATTCAGACGGGCATACGCCGATCGTCGCGTATCACGGTTCAACCGACGAGTTTTCGCGCCGCATGCAGGTGCTGGTGGATGGACGCAGTGTCTATCTGCCGCCATTCAGCAACGTGGTATGGGGAGATATCCCGCTGCACATTGACGATATCGAGCGCATCGAAGTGGTGCGCGGCCC
Organism: Gallionellaceae bacterium; assembly: GCA_030834965.1. Classification (GTDB taxonomy): domain Bacteria; phylum Pseudomonadota; class Gammaproteobacteria; order Burkholderiales; family Gallionellaceae; genus JAUQWW01. The sequence continues at coordinate 45,464 of JAUQWW010000104.1, forward strand.
GGCGGCGGCTTCGCACGGGGCAAACTCGTTCCAGGGCGTGATCAACATCATCACGCGCGATGCGGGCAGCGCGCACGGAGCCAGCGTGTCGGTTACCAAAGGGGATGGCGGCGTCTCGGACGTGACGGCACACGTGGGCAGAGCCGGCGCCGATCTCGATTACCGGATCACGCTGGGCTATCGTGCCGACGATGGCCTGGACACGAATGTCGTGAACGACAACAGGACTGCCCGCTTGGCCAATCTGCGCGCCAGCTATCGGCCCACTGGCTCGGACAGTATCGATTTTCAACTGGGCTACAACGAGGGCATATGGGGGATGGGCATTGGCGCAGGACGAAAAAGCGATCCGTTCCGCGATACCAGTGTGTATTCCAATTTCGAACAGATTGCCTGGACGCGCGTGCTGCCGCAAGGCGATGAGTTCAAGCTGCAGTATTATCATATGTACCGCCACTTGACCGATCCGGGAGGTCTTGCGCCGGCGTTCGGAGCCACGCTGATCCCGCCGGACCATACGATCGTGCATCGCGACGATGTGGAGCTGCAGCACACCCAGCAGCTCGGCGCAGATAACCGCCTGGTGTGGGGCGGCGGCATGCGCGTCGACTCGGCGGACAGCCCGCTGAGCCTGAAGGTTCGTCAGGAAATCAGCCAGTCGCGCATTTTTGCCCATGACGAATGGCGGGTGAGCCCCGCTGCCGTGCTGAACGTGGGAGCGATGTTCGAGAAAGACGGGATGGGACATGCCAATACCTCGCCCAGGGCATCGCTGAACTATCATTTCACCCCGCAACACACCGTGCGTGTGGGCACCTCGGTTGCGTACCGCAGCCCGGCCATGGTGGAAGAAAAAGGCAATACACCCGGAGAATTTCTGGCTCGCGGCGGACTGCGGCCGGAGAAAATCCATTCCAGGGAAATCGGCTATTTGGGCGAATTCAGCACGCTGGGGCTGACGGTCGACGCACGGGGTTTTTATGACAGGATAAGCGATGTGATCTATCTCGATCCGCAGGGACCGCTGATTCCGACGCTGAAACCATACAGTTTTCACAACCTGATGGGCACAACCGAAAAGGGGTTTGAAGGCACGCTCAAGTACCGCTGGCAGGATCGCAACAGCCTGATATTCAACTATGCACGCCTGTCGGTGGATTGCACTATTACCGGCACGCTTACCCGGGTCGCAGCGCCGCTGTTGCCGCCACCCTTTGGCGCTCTGGCAGGGAGTCTCTTGCAGGGCAAGCTGCAGGAGATCGCCAATACCTGCGCCAATATCGGCACATGGAATAGCGGCAGCGTGCTGCTGACCCAGCAGCTGAGGCATGATGTTCTGTTCAGCGCCGGGTATTACCACCAGAGCCCGCTTCCGGTCATGAATACTTCCGAGGCAACCACGATGCGCAGGGTGGATATGCGAATCGCCAAATCCTTGGACAAGTCAAAAATGTATTCAGGGGGGGAGATCGCTTTCGTGGTGCAGAATGCATTCCAGAGCGGCTATGCGGAATATTCGACGGTGCCGCAGACAAACTTCATCAAGTTGTTCAACAGGCGTGCTTACCTTACTGCGACGCTCAATTTTTAGCCTGCCCGCACCGGCCAGGCATCTCGCCACGGCTCTCGTGGCGGGGTTTCTGCTGTTTATTTGTGCGGCAAGCCCCGCACAGGCCGCGCAGCTTTCCGTCACCGTCGTGCTGAGCGAAAACACGGGCGCTTACCGGGAATTTTCCGATGCGCTGCGTGAAAGCCTGCTCAAGAGAAACATCACTCCGGTAATCGTCGAAGACCCCGCCAGGCCGGTTCCCAATTCCGGCCTGGTGATCGGCGTGGGGATGAAAGCCGCCACGGCTGTTGCTGCCAGCAGCGCACCAGCCGTCCTAAATGTGCTCGTTCCGAAATCCGGGCACGAGAAATTGCTGCGCGATTTTCCGCGGCGCGCGAGTTCAAGAAACTATTCAGCCATATTTCTGGACCAGCCGATTGGCCGTCAGGTCGCACTGATCAAGGCTGCGCTGCCGGACAAGCAATATGTCGGTGTTCTGTATTCCGCCCCGCCTGTTGAGCTTGCCCAGCTCAGGCGTGAGATGGCGGAACATAGATTAGGCCTGTACGAGCAGATGATCAGTCGGGAGCTTTCCTTGCATGATGCATTGCAGGAATTGCTGAAGACAAGCGAGGTGTTGCTCGCGCTGCCGGATGCCGGAATCTACAACAGCTCGACCATACGCAACATTTTGCTGGCGACCTATCGCGGCGGCATTCCCGTGATCGGATTTTCCTCCGCGTTCGTCAAGGCGGGCGCGCTGTGCGCCGTGTTCAGCACGCCGGTGCAGCTTGCCGCACAGGCCGACATTCTGATCAATAAATTCAGTGAAGCACAAACCCTTCCGCATGCCCAGTACCCGCAAGAATTTGAAGTGGCGGTGAATGAGCAGGTGGCACGCTCGCTCGGCCTGCGCATCAAGAGTGCGGCGGAATTGCATGATGAAACAAAGGCATTTGAAAGGAACAAACCATGAAACCTCATGGAATAGAACGACAGACTTTGCTGGTCGCGCTGATTCCCGTTCTGGTGCTGGCGGTGCTGATGGAGAGTTATTCCATTTACATGCGCTTTGCCGATCTGGACAGGTCATTGCAGGAACGCGCGCAGTTGATGGTGCGCCAGCTTGCCTCCACCAGCGAATATGCGGTGTTCTCCGGAAACATGGTGCTGCTGACACAACATGTAAATACGGCGCTGGCCCAGCAGGACGTGAGCAAGGTGGCGGTGCTGGATGCGGATGCCAACTTGTTGCTGGGCGGAGGCATCCAGCCGGGCGCATCTGCGGCTTTGGCCGGGAAGGTTAACCGGCAGGCCCCGGTTTATCAGGATACGGAGATCGTGCTGTTATACGAGCCTATCCTTGCCACACAGATCAGCGTGGACGAGTTCGGGCAGGCGCCCGAGGCCGGCAAGCCGCTCGGCGCGGCCATTGTCGAAATTAGCAAGAAGCGCCTGAACCGGCAAAAAAACCAGATTCTGTTTTTCAGCCTGCTGGTCACGCTGCTGGTGTTGATGGTGACGCTGATGGTGGCGTTATGGGTGGCGCGCAGGATTACCAGGCCGATCACGGAAATGTATCAGGCTGTGCGCCGCATCGGGGAAGGCGCGCTGGATACGAATATTTCGCCGCGGCACTCCATTCATGAGCTGAATGAGCTGGCCTATGGCATCAACAGAATGACCCAGGAGCTGCGTCATGATCGAAGCAGGCTGGAAGATCGCATTGCGGAAGTAACCAAGGGGCTGCGCGAAAAAGTTGAGGAGGCAGAGCAGGCCAATCTCGAGAAGATGTCACTCAATGAGAAACTGGAGCTGGCGCTTCAGGAGCTCCAATCCATCATGGAAGCCAATCCGGATATTCTTTACGTGTTCAACCTGAAAGGCGAACTCATCCAGTGGAATTCGAGTTTTGAAAAATTCTGCGGCCTCACGCCCGATCAAATGCGCAACAGGCCGGCAACCGAGTTTGTCTGCGCGGAAGACAGGCAGGTGCTGGCAAACGGCGTAATGGAGGTGTTTGAGAAAGGGTCGGTGACCATGGAGGTGAATTTTGTCAGGCACGACGGCGTGTACGTCCCCTATCTGTGCAATGGCGTGGTGCTGAGAAACCTGAACGGGGAGGTGATAGGCTTCACCGGGACGGGCCGCGACATCAACGAGCGCAAGGCGGCCGCCGAGCGCATGCGCCGCATGGCGCATTATGACGCGCTTACCGACCTGCCCAACCGGACGCTGCTGTCCGACCGGATACAGCAGGCGCTCGCCACGGCCAAGCGTGACAAATCGCGGCTGGCATTGATGTTCCTCGATCTCGACATGTTCAAGCCCATCAACGACACGCTGGGCCACTATATTGGCGATCTGCTGCTGAAGGAGGCGGCGAAACGCATACAGGATTGCCTGCGCGAATCGGATACCGCGGCGCGAATAGGCGGCGACGAATTCGTGGTGCTGCTGCCGGTTGTGGAAGAGGAGCGCGCTGCGATGGCGGTGGCGGAAAAGATACGTTATACCCTGTGCCAGCCTTTTGAACTGGCCGGCCACTCTCTGCACGTTTCCTCAAGCATCGGCGTCGCTGTTTATCCCGAGCACGGCACCGAGGAGAGGGCGCTGCTCAAGAACGCCGATAATGCCATGTACGAGGCCAAGGCCGCCGGGCGCAATGTGGTGAAATTGTTTCCGTCAGCGATGCGGGAGGCGGCGAATGAATAGCGGGAAATTCTGCGGTTAAGCGTATATCAAGCAGTTCGTCCCTCACCCCAACCTCTCGCCCCCGCAAGGGGGACGCCGGTGGGTGCCCGGCGGCTTCGCCGCCACCCTTCCGCAGCCCGGCGGGAGAGGAGGTTCACTCCCTTCCCCCTCCGGGGGAAGGGCTGGGGATGAGGGAGCATCCGCATCCAGCTTGCCGGAACTGGAAGGGCTCTTCAGCAGATTTCACAAGGGCGTGAAGCTGACCCGCTCGTAGTCCAGGCCCTTCTCGACACTGAAGCCCATTTGCACCTCCTCCTTTTCGCCGTCAAGGTTGACAATCTCGACCACACGGTCGGCCTGGAAACAGTCGCGGGGAACGATGAGGCTGGCCGGTATTTTCAGCGCAGGCACGGCAGGCAGGATCAGTGCTGCAACATATTTTCCAGATGCCTTCTTGTCGGCTTCGCAGGATCTCATGGCGATGGGCTGGGGCACGCTGGGCATATAGCGCACCCCCGCATGCAATTGCCCGGTCTGCGTGACATGCACCCAGCGCACGGTGCTCAGCATGTAGGCATTCGCATCGGTATGGAGCACCGCAATGATCTGGTTTGGGCCCAGGCGCGTACCGGCCAGCTTCTCGCGCAACAGACGGGCGCCGAGTATGCTTTCATCTTCAATCTGCCAGGTTTCCAGGGCAAAATCCATTTCGGTCAGGCTGCTGCGGTCGGGTTTGGGCAATACGCGGCCGAATGTTTCGAGCTGCCGCCTTCCCACGGTGTTAACTCCGGTTTCCTTGCTCGGCTGTGCAAACGGCTTGTTGGCGATGTGCGCGTAAATATCGTTCAGGCCGTAGCACACCTGAGCCTGCCGGTTTGTGCTGCGGCGCTCGGCCAGGCGCGCACCGCGGCCTTCGCACCAGCATTGATGCAGATAGTTGAGGAATTCGATGCAATCCGTGCTGTTGCAGCCTGAACCCAGCTCGAGTTGCTTGGGCAGCTGGCCTTGTTGCAGCAGGATCACTTTCACGCGCAGCAGCTTGCTCAGTGGCTGCATGGCCAGATAGCGCACGCTCTCCGCCGGGCTGACCTGCTGTGGCGGCTGCAAGCCCTGCATGCTGTCCAGGTCCACCGCCAGCGGAGGGGCATCGTCCTTGCTCATCGTATGGCGGTGTTCCAGCGTGACGGTCGGGCTCCATAGCGCCAGCCAGCGATCCAGCAACTGCAGCTGGGTGCGTGTCAGTTCTGCAGGGCGGGTATAACAGGCGAGCAGGGTCTTTGTGTAGATGGCGAGGCAGGAACTCTGTTTGCTGCCGCTGAGCCCGTCGCTCACCTCCTTGAGCTGCAGCCCCTTTTCTTCGCTGAAGGCGTATAGCGCATGCAGTTGATGCCACAGCTTGCCGTCGAATTCGTAGCCGGTGCGCAGGTGTTCGAAAATCTGCAGGCCGCTGTATTGCAGGCAGCGCTGGCACAACAGCGCGCCGGATGATGCGAGCGGCCTGTCGCCTGCCATGTATGCATGCAGACAGCGCTGGTAGCCGGTGACCATGCTTTGCCATATCTCGATGATGGCAACGAAGATGATGTGCTCGTCTTCGTTCAGAGGCAGCTTTTTGGCAATCAGTTTCTTCGCATAGTCAGCTTGCACGGATGACACCGTATCACGCAGCAGTTCCAGCGTATTCAGGCGTTCCAGGCCGGACATCGGATAACGGTTGAATTCGTTCAGCTGCGTGCGCAGCACGCTGTGCGCCAGGTGCAGGTTGGTGAGTTGCAGCTGCCCTAGCCATAGAGCGCAGCTGCCGGCATTCTTGAATGCCGGATCGGCGCGGTCGTCAGTCGGATCAAGCGGCAGGGTCAGCATGTTTGATAATTAGGGGATTGGGGAGCGAGGATGGGAAAAATCCGCGACGCCGCCGTTAGTTTTTCCCGCGATCTTCAATCCTTGCTCCTATAGCAGCACTCGTTCGATTCCGCCGTTATTTGCCTGGGCGACATATTCAGCCATCCAGTTCTCCCCCAGCAGATGCCTGGCCATTTCGATGACCACATAGTCTGCCGTGGTGCCGGAATCGTCATTGTAGCGTGAAAGTCCCTGCATGCAAGCCGGGCAGGAGGTGAGCACCTTTACCTCGCCGTCGAAGCCATCGGCGCGCAGCGCATTGGCACCCTTGCGCATTTCCTCTTCCTTGCGGAAGCGCACCTGGGTCGAGATGTCCGGGCGCGCGACCGCGAGCGTGCCGGATTCGCCGCAGCAGCGTTCATTCAGCGCGACCTCTGTTCCCATCAGCGTGTTCACCACCTGCATCGGCTGATAGGTTTTCATCGGGGCATGGCAGGGTTCGTGGTACATGTAGCGCACGCCGGTCACGCCCTCGAGCTTCACGCCCTTTTCCAGCAGGTACTCATGGATGTCGAGCAGCCGGCAGCCGGGGAAGATCTTGTCGAACTGGTAGTGCTGCAACTGATCCATGCAGGTGCCACACGACAGCACCACGGTCTTGATGTCGAGATAGTTGAGCGTGTTGGCGAGGCGGTGGAACAGCACGCGATTGTCGGTCACCATCTGGTTGGCCTTGTCGCCCATCCCCGAGGCGTTCTGCGGATAGCCGCAGCACAGGTAGCCCGGCGGCAGCACGGTGATCGCGCCGATTTCATACAGCATGGCCTGCGTTGCCAGCCCCACCTGGCCGAACAGGCGTTCCGATCCGCAGCCGGGGAAATAGAATACGGCCTCGGAATCCTCGGTCACCTTGCGCGGGTTGCGGATGACAGGCACCACGGTGTTATCCTCGATATCCAGCAGCGCGCGCGAAGTTTTTTTCGGCAGGCCGCCCGGCATCGGCTTGTTGAAGAAATGGATCACCTGCGAGCGGACCACCGGCGCCACATACGGGGCCGGTCCGACCGTGGCGGGCGGGTGCGCCGTCTGGCTCTGGATCAGGCCGAAGCGCTTCGCCAGCTGGTAGCCGGTGCGCTGCGCCTTGTAGCCCCATTCGATCATTCCCTTGCGCACCAGCTTGACGGTGGTGGGGTCGGTGGCATTGAGGAAGAACATCGACGCCGCCTTGCCAGGATTGAATTTCCGCTTGCCCTGCTCGCTCAGGAAATTGCGCATGGCAACGGTGACATCGCCGAAGTCGATGTTCACCGGGCAGGGGTTGGCGCACTTGTGGCAGATCGTGCAGTGGTCGGCCACGTCGTTGAACTCGTCGAAGTGCGCGATCGAAACGCCGCGCCGTGTCTGCTCCTCGTACAGGAATGCCTCGATCAGCAGCGACGTGGCGAGGATCTTGTTGCGCGGCGAATACAGCAGATTGGCGCGCGGCACGTGGGTGGAGCACACCGGCTTGCACTTGCCGCAGCGCAGGCAGTCCTTGATCGAATCGGCGATGCTGCCCAGCTCGCTCTTTTCCAGGATCAGGCTTTCCAGTTCCATCAGGTTGAAGCTGGGCGTGTAGGCGCGCTCCAGGTTGCTGCCCGCCAGCAGCTTGCCGCGATTGAAGCGGCCCTCCGGGTCCACCTGCTGCTTGTAGGCGGTGAACGCGGCGACCTCTTCGGGTTCCAGAAAATCGAACTTGGTGATGCCGATGCCGTGCTCGCCCGAGATTACGCCGCCCAGCGCCTTGGCCAGGTGCATGATCCGGTCCACCGCGCGGTTGGCATGCTGCAGCATGGCGTAATCGTCGGAGTTGACCGGGATATTGGTGTGCACGTTGCCGTCGCCGGCATGCATGTGCAGCGCGACGAATACGCGGCTCTTCAGCACGCCCTGATGAATCGCCTCGCATCGCTCCAGTATCGTCTGATACGTGCGCCCGCTGAAAATCTGGCGCAGCGGTTCGCGGATTTCCTGTTTCCATGAGGCGCGCAGCAGGTGGTTTTGCACCGCTTCGAAAACCCTCTCCCCCAGCCCCTCTCCCGCTTGCGGGAGAGGGTGGCCGGAGGCCGGGAGAGGGACGAACGGGCAGGCACTCAAAGGTGCGTCGAGATTATCCAGCAGCCATTGCCAGCGTGCGCGCACTTCCGTCAGCAGTTCCTGAGCCTGCTGCTGACGGTTGCCCAGCAGCTCCGCATCGCCCAGTTGCGCATCGTCCTGGTAGTAAAGCGGCAGCTCGCCGGCGAAAAATTCCTGCAATGCGTCGACGAGCTTCAGCTTGTTGTCGAGCGAATATTCGATGTTGATACGCTCTATGCCATCGCAGTAATCGCCCATGCGCGGCAGCGGGATGACCACGTCCTCATTGATCTTGAAAGCGTTGGTGTGCTTGGCGATGGCGGCGGTGCGCGCGCGGTCCAGCCAGAATTTCTTGCGCGCTTCGGCGGATACCGCGATGAATCCTTCGCCGCTGCGCAGGTTGGCCATGCGCACGATTTCCGAGGCGGCTTGTGCCACTGCATTTTCGTCGTCGCCCGCTACGTCAGCCAAGAGGACCATCTTGGGTCGCGTGCCACGCTTGGACTTGGTGGCATAACCCACCGCCTTGAGATAACGCTCGTCCAGATGCTCCAGGCCGGCCAATAAGGCCACACCATTCCCTCCCCCTTGCAGGGGGAGGGGTAGGGAGGGGGTAGACGATTCAGTATGTCCATCACTTTTACCCCCATCCCAACCTTCCCCCTGCAAGGGGGAAGGAGCTGTGCGGCTTTTGAAGTAGGAGGTGATCTCGACGATGGCGGGCACCGCTTCGTGCACTTGGCCGAAAAACTCCAGGCATACCGTGCGCGTGTATTTATGTGCGCGGTGCAGGATGAAGCGCGCCGAGGTGATGATGCCGTCGCAGCCTTCCTTCTGGATGCCCGGCAGGCCGGACAGGAACTTGTCGGTCACGTCCTTGCCCAGACCGGTCTTGCGGAACTTGCCGCCGGGGATTTCGAGTATCTCCGGCGCGCCGTGCGGGGTTTTGCCATCCGTGGCAAAACGGCTGATGCGGAAGCGCGCGACGTCCACGTCATGGATCTTGCCGAGATTATGGTCGAGGCGCTCCACCGTCATCCACAACCCATCCGGCGTGACCATGCGCCACGAGGCCAGGTTGTCCAGCGCGGTACCCCACAATACCGCCTTCTTGCCGCCGGCATTCATCGAGACGTTGCCGCCGATGCACGAGGCGTCCGCCGAGGTGGGGTCTACCGCGAACACCAGCCCTTTGGCTTCCGCGGCTTCCATTACGCGCCGCGTTACCACGCCGGCGCCGCAATGAATGGTGGCGGTTTCATGATCCAGACCGGGCAGTTGCAGCGCTTCAACGGCGGAGTATGTGTCCAGCTTCTCCGTGTTGATCACCGCAGAATGCTTGTCCAGCGGCACGGCGCCGCCGGTGTAGCCGGTGCCGCCGCCGCGCGGGATGATTGTCAGCTTGAGTTCGATGCAGGCGCGCACCAGTGCGGCGATTTCATCTTCCGTGTCCGGATGCAGCACGACAAACGGGTATTCCACGCGCCAGTCGGTGGCATCGGTCACATGCGACACCCGCGCCAGTCCGTCGAACTGGATGTTGTCGCGGCGCGTGATGCGGCTCAGCACGCGCATTGCGCGGCGGCGCAATTGCTGCGTGTGTTCGAATTCGGCGGAAAATTCGTTGACGGCATGGTGCGCCAGTTGCAGCAGGCGCTTCACTTCCTCGTTGTTCTGGCGGCGCTCCTCGATGCCATGCAGGCGATGGCGCAGCGCATGGACAAGCGCACCGCGCCGCTTGGGGTTGTTCAGCAGATCATCCTGCAAATACGGGTTGCGCATCACTACCCAGATATCCCCCAGCACTTCGTACAGCATGCGCGCGGAGCGTCCGGTGCGACGCTCTTCGCGCAGGCCGTTGATGATGTCCCAAGCCTCGTGGCCCAGGATGCGGATGGTGATCTCGCGGTCGGAGAAGGAGGTGTAGTTGTAGGGGATTTCGCGCAGGCGGGCGGTCATGTTCGGTATGGAGTAACGGCAAGGGCGCATTTTAACGCAATGCGGGGCGGCGCTCGACCCTTATGGCAATGAGGAATAGCTCTGTTATTCAATCAGCCGGTGTAAGCTGCATGGTATGGACAGTGTTCCGCTATCCAAAGTTCGCATTTTCTTCGCGCTCTGGCCGAGCGACGAGGAACGTGCGGCCTTGGCCGCATGGCAAGCGCCGCTGCGCGAGCTGTGCGGTGGGCGCGCCATGCGAGCCGATACGCTGCATGCGACGCTGGTGTTTCTCGGCGATGTGGAGGAGAGGCGTCTGGAAGCGCTGCAGCTGGCGGCGCAGGAAGTGAAGGGGAGGGCATTCCACCTGGCCTTCGATGTGGCGCGCTATTGGGGGCATAACCACATCCTGTATGCAGCAGCCTCCAATGTTCCCTCGAAGTTGATGCAACTGGTAGAGGAGCTGGAGCAGCACTTGATCAGGCATCGCTTCCATTTCGAAAAACGTCCCTACAAGCCCCATTTGACGCTGCTGCGCCATGCAAAGTGCAGCGATGCACCGCTGCCCGCCATGCCGCGAGTGGTTTGGCGGGTACGGGATTTTGTGCTGGTGCAGTCCGCGCCGGATATGAACGGCGCCAACTATCAGGTACTGGCGCGTTTTTTGTTGAATTCTCCATAAGCAAGTTTGCGGGCCGTCACGCCAGCGCAGGGGGTTGCGTTTTTTCCGTAAGCGACTAAGATAGTAATCAATTACTTTCTTTTGTTCTTCAGTTGAGGCGGTTATGTCCAAACAGAAAATGTGGTTGATCGCCATGGTGGTCTTGGCAGCCGGGGGTTTTGCCTGGGTGGTGATGACCCAGGGGCCGCTGGCTCCGGTCAAGGTGACGGTCGACAAGGTCAAGACCGGAAATCTATCCAACGCGGTATTCGGTATCGGGACCATAGAGGCAAGGCGCAGCTACAATCTGGCGCCCACGATGACCAGCCGCATCAACAAAGTGCTGGTTGATCAGGGCGATCATGTCAGGGCCGGTCAGGTTCTGGCTGAAATGGACCCGCTAGATCTCGACGACAAGGTGGTTAGCAGCCAGCAAGTTGCCGAGCGTGCAGCAAACGCGGTGCGCATGGCTGATGCACAATTACTGGAAGCAAAAAGCCGTGCCGGAAATGTCTTGGCTACCTTCAATCGCTTTAGCGAGTTGCGAGCACGCGGCTTCGTCAGCCAGGAGTCGCTGGACGCCAAGCAACATGAAAAAGATGCAGCACTTGCAGGAGTGGATGCTGCAACCGCTGCATCGGAGGCGGCACGCCACGACCAGGCAAAAGCGCGTGCAGATGCAGTTGGCGTGAGCAAATTGCTCAAGCAGACACGATTGGTCAGTCCGGTGGACGGCATCGTTACTGCCAGACTGTTAGAGCCCGGCGCAACCGCGGTTCCGGGCCAGACGGTTGTTCAAGTGATCGACCCCGCCAGCCTATGGGTAAGAACACGGATCGACCAGAAGCAGGCCGGGCAAATCCGGGTAGGTCAGGATGCGGAAATCGTGTTGCGGTCACAGCCGCAGAAGGCTGTTCCGGGCAAGGTGGAGCGGGTTGATCTGACCAGCGATGCTGTTACCGAGGAGCGCATCGTCAATGTGGCATTTGCAACGCCGCGCGACCAGACAGGAGTAGGCGAATATGGCGAAGTCACCATCAAGCTGCCTGCCATGGACAATGTTCGTTCGGTGCCAAGCGCCGCAGTGAAGAATTTCGAACAGCGCGATGGCGTATGGACGCTGCAGGATGGACGCACAAAATTCAAGCCGGTCATAGCAGGGGTTGCCACCCTCGACGGACGCACCCAGATTGTGGAGGGGCTCAACGACGGCGATGAAGTCATCGTTTATAGCCAGCAGCCGATGCGTACCGGCATGAAAGTTAAAGTCGTGGCGGAAATCGCCCGGGGCAATCCATGATCAATCTGGCCGGGCGCGACATACTGCACGGCTGGGGCAAGTTTGTCTTTACCGGCATGGGATTGGGGCTGCTGATTGGAGTGACGCTGTCTATGGCAGGGATTTACCGTGGCATGGTGGACGATGCACAGGTGCTGATCGAAAATGCGGGTGCGGATTTGTGGGTGGTGCAGCAGGGTACGCTGGGGCCTTATGCCGAGCCCTCCAGCGTGCATGACGATGTGGCGAGGGATTTGCTCGGACTGTCCGGAGTCAGGGATGCCGGCAATGCCGCTTACCTGACCATGCAGGTGCAACGCGGCGGCAAGGATATACGCGTCATGCTGGTCGGGTTCGAGGCGGGAAAGCCGGGGGAACCGGCCTATCTGATTGCCGGCCGTCCCATTACCCGGACGCACTATGAAGCATTGGCCGATGTCAAAACCGGGCTGTCGCTGGGCGAGCAGATTCGTATCCGCCGCCATGAATACACGGTTGTCGGCCTGACGCGGCGCATGGTTTCATCGAGCGGCGATCCGATGATATTCATCACGCTCAAGGATGCACAGGAGGTGCAGTTTCTCAAGGACAACGATGCACTGCTCAATGAGCGCGCCCGTACTGCGACAAACCCGGCGTTTAACCGCCCCGGCGTGCCGGGCCTGCTTGAGGCAATCCAGGCGAGCCAGGCTGCCAGCCGCATGGTCAATGCGGTGCTGATACGCACCGCGCCCGAGACAGATCAGCAGCAGGTGGCTGATCAGATAAGGCGCTGGAAACACTTGCAGGCGTACACCAAGGCACAGATGGAGGAGATACTGGTGGCCAAGTTGATCGCCACCTCATCCAAACAGATTTTCATGTTTCTGGTGATCCTGTCGGTCGTCAGCGCTGCGATTGTTTCCTTCATTATCTACACCATGACCATGAACAAAATTCGAGAGATTGCGGTGCTCAAACTGGTCGGCGCCAGCAACCGCACGATCAGCGGGATGGTATTGCAGCAGGCGCTCGGGCTCGGGGTGATCGGCTTCGTGGTAGGCAAGATTGCGGCAACCTTGTGGGCGCCGATTTTCCCCAAGTATGTATTGCTGCTGCCGGAAGACGCGGTCAGGGGATTCTTTCTGGTCATGCTGATGTGCACCATCGCCAGCACGTTTGCCATCCGCGCCGCGCTGCGAATTGATCCTGCAACGGCCATTGGAGGATGAGTATGCGTGAACCTGCCATCCATATCGAAGGGCTGAAGAAACGTTACGGCGAAGGAGACGCTGCGGTTGATGCGCTGAAGGGCGTGGACATGACCATCTGGCCGGGAGAGGTGGTGGGCCTGGTCGGTCCCAGCGGTTCGGGCAAAAGCACATTGCTCAAATGCCTGGGCGCGGTCATCGAGCCGACTGCGGGAAAAATGCAGCTGGGCGGACAGGCAATTTTTGACGAGGAATGGAAAATTGCGGATTTGCGCACGTTGCGCCGCGACCGCATCGGCTTCGTGTTCCAGGCGCCGTATCTGATCCCGTTTCTGGATGTGACCGATAACGTCGCCTTGTTGCCCATGCTTGCCGGGGTATCAAATGCGCAGTCGCGCAGTCGTGCGCAGGAGTTGCTGGACGCGCTCGACGTGGGACATCGCGCTAAGGCCAACGTATCCCAGCTCTCGGGAGGTGAGCAGCAGCGCGTGGCGATTGCCCGGGCGTTGGCCAATCATCCTCCGGTCATCCTTGCCGATGAGCCGACTGCGCCGCTCGATAGCGAGCGGGCGCTGAACGTGGTGCGCATGCTGAACCAGATGGCTGAGCAATATCAGACGGCAATTATTGTCGTCACGCACGATGAAAAAATCATCCCGACATTCAAGCGCATTTATCACATCCGTGATGGGCGCACCTATGAAGAAGCGGGCGAAGGCAAGCATGTTTGACAGCCGGATATGGAAGGAGAAATGAAATGAACCAGGAAGTCGCAAAAAAACGTTTATCCTCGGAGGAAAGACAGGAAGAAATCATCCGTGTGGCGGTTGATCTGGCTGCGGAAAAGGGCGTGGATAACGTGACGACGCAGAATATGGCGGATGCCATGCATCTTACTCAGGGCGCCATCTTCCGGCATTTCGCGACCAAGGATGACATCTGGGTAGCGGTCATGCAGTGGATACGCGAGCGCCTGATGAATGTGCTGAGCAAGGCCGCTGCGGATGCCACTGACCCGCTCGACGCGATCCAGCGCATGTTTCTTGCGCACATCGCCTTTATCAGCAAACACCCGGCCATTCCACGCTTGCTGTTTTCCGAGTTGCTGCACAAGAAGAACAGCAAGTTGCGCCATCTCATACAGGAAATCATCTCAGGCTATGAAGCCAGGATTGCCGGTCTGCTCGAAGCGGCAAAATCCCAGTCACTGGTGTCCGCTGACCTGGATAGCAAAAGTGCTGCCGTTCTCTACATCGGTATGATTCAGGGTTTGGTGATGCAGGCATCGATATTTAGCGGGAAACGTTCGCTGCTGCAAGAAGCGGAAAAGACCTTCCCGATTTTTTTGTATGGCATCAGAAAGCGTTCGAACGCAGCCTGATTTTTCCTAGCCAAATGAGCATCCATTCAACAAAGGTCAACCGGGTTTCGTCATGAGAAAATATAAAATACTGCTGGCCATACTCACCGCGCTAGGCATGGTCGATCCGGCATTTTCTGCCGACCTGCTCGAAACCTACTATGCTGCACGCGGACAGGATGCCGTATTCGCCGCCGCGCGGGCAACGCAACGCGCCGGACAGGAAAAACTGCCGCAAGGCCGCTCCCAGCTATTGCCCAATGTGAACCTCACGGCCAACAGCACCTTCAATGACAACTCCGTCCAGTACCATGGCGCCGCGCTCTTCCGCTCCGGCAATACCCGCTACAACAACCACGGTTACGGCGTGAGCGTGGTGCAGCCGCTGTTCAACCAGCCCAAATGGCTGGTCTATTCCGAATCCAGATTGCAGGTTGCCCAGACCGAGGCACAATTCAAGAGCACCGAACAGGATCTGA
>JAUQWW010000026.1 GCA_030834965.1 Gallionellaceae bacterium
TGACATCGGCACAGGAAGGGCTGGACGAGATTCAGGCGGCGCTGGCGCGCAAGGACATGGCGGCAGTGGCTGCGCTGGGACACCGCATCAAGTCGCCGGCGAAAACGGTGGGGGCGCTGGGGTTTGCTGAGCTGTGCCAGACACTGGAGCAGTGCAAACACGCTGCGGATGCGGAACAGGCGCAGAGCATCCTGTCTCAATTGTATTCATTGCTGGCACAGATCAGGATGCAAACAGAGACAAGTTTTCCCGGACAATCAAGTCCGAGGTAGTCTGAAAAAGCCCCATGACTGCTCCAATCATACCGCCACGCATGATCCTGTGCTGCCTGTTGCTGGTGATGAGTGCAGCTGCATTTGGCAAATCGCAAAACGCGCTCGGCAATCATCCTTCGTCCTACATCGCAATGCACGCTGCGGATCGCGTGGCATGGCGCCTGTGGGGCCAGGAGGCGATCGACGAGGCAAGGCGAGAGGGCAAGCTGCTGTTTGTTTCCAGCGGAAACTTTTCCTGCTACTGGTGCCATGTGATGCAGCGCGACAACTTTCTCAACCCGCGCATTGCGGCACTGATCAATCGCAATTTCATTCCGGTATTGATAGACAGCGAGTTGCAGCCCGCGCTGGATGCCCAGCTCACGCAATTCCTGAACCGCACGCTCGGTTACGCCGGCTGGCCGTTGCAGGTATTCATCACGCCGGATGGCTATCCTCTGGCCGGAACAACGTATGCGCCGCCGGAAGAATTCGAACCGATGCTGCAAGAACTGGCCAATGAATGGAACAAGGACAGCAAGTCGCTGGCGGCGCGCGCACAGCAGGCTGCGCTGGAACATCGGCGAACCCTGCCCCCGGTATCTGACACGCTGGAACAATGGGCGGGCAATGCCGCCACGGACGCGCTGATACGCCAAGCTCTGGCGGCGTCTGACCCAGAGGCCGGCGGCTTCGGCAAGCAAAGCAAATTTCCGTCAACCCCGCAATTGCAGGCTCTGCTGTTTGCCTACAGACAGCGCGCCGAAATGCCGCTGCAGAGGTTCCTGATCCTGACCCTGGATCGCATGGTGAACGGGGGGCTGCATGACCCGCTTGGCGGAGGATTCTTCCGTTACACGACAGATCGCGAGTGGCGGGAGCCGCATTTCGAGAAAATGCTGTATGACAACGCCCAGCTTGCCCTGCTGTATCTGCAGGCTGCACAGATACTCGATCGCCCCGATTACCTTCAAATCGGCCAAGAGACTCTCGATTTCATATTGCGCGAATTGTCCAGCCCGGAAGGCGGGATGATGTCCAGTCTTGCGGCGGTGGGCAAATCCATGCACGAGGGAGAATATTACCTGTGGAACCGTGACGAGCTTGAAACCCTGCTGACGCCAGCCGAGTTTCGCTTGCTCGGCCAGGCTTGGGACATGCAGCGCAATGCCTCGCGAGAGGAAAAATACTTGCCGAGGCGCATCCGTTCGGCCCAGCAAATCGCCATTCTGCGCGGAGACGATATCGGCACGGTGGAAAAATCGCTGCAACAGGTACAGAAAAAATTGCTGCGCGCACGCAGTACGCGGACACTGCCACGCGACAGAAAACAACTTGCAAGCTGGAATGGACTCGCGCTCGCCGCACTGGCACAGGGCGCCCAGCTGCCACATGGGGAAAATTATCGCCGTGCCGGTCAGCGCCTGCGCGATTACCTGGTGAAGATTCTGTGGGATGGAAAGCAGTTGCACCGGGTGCGGGCACAACACAGGCAACGGACCGAGGGTACACTGGAAGACTACGCGCTGGCAGCCAAAGGGCTGCTGGCTTGGTCACAAGTGAGCCGCAATGCGGCAGATGGGCGCCTGGCCGGACAGATCATCGACGGGGCGTGGCGCCGCTTTTACAACGAAAAGACCGGCTGGCAATTGGAACAGCGTTCCCTGCTGCCGGTCGAATCTGCCATCGCTGCACTTCCCGATGGCGCCTTGCCGTCTGCCTCTGCCACGCTGCTGTCGGCAAGCCTGGAGTGGGCAAGCACGACCCGGGATAGCGAACTGCGCAAACGCGCGCTTGTCGCACTCAATGCCGGGCGCCTGCAGTTCAATGACAGCCCATTTGGCTATGCCAGCTATGCTGCCGCCTTTGTTCGGGCGCAGAATTAACTTGGAAAAATGATAGCGGTCCAGGCCACTGGGTTTTATTCCGGCACACCCTGCCAAAGCATGTCGTACCCCAGCTCCTTGCTGTCCGTACACATCTCTCCCACAGCCGAAAACTTGGCCTTGAACACCTCGTCCGCATGCGATCTTTCATGCTCCTCGAAAGACCGCCAGTAAGTGACGATCGCAATATGGTCATCCGCCGCCCTGGATTCGCTCAGCGAACCTTCATCCGAAACAAATCCCGAGAACTTGAACACCTGCCCGGCGATGAATCCGCCCTTGTCCCCGCCATAGGTGTTTTTCACGACATTGCACATCTCTCCCAGCGCCAGCTCGACCTCATCAATCTCGACACCAGGTTTAAGCTTGAGCGTATTGAAAAGCATTTTCGCCCCGAAGGGGATGCTGACTGGTTCAAACATGATAGCCCTCCAAATGAAGTTAGACGAAGCCGCCGGGTTTCACCGACCTGCGGCCCGACAGTTACGACTCAGACGCAGCCGGTTGGCTTGGGCATGCCGCCGTATTTGGTGATCGGCTTCATCGGGCCCGTCATCCACAACTCGAAGACCTCTTTCTGATCTTCACCGATGAATTTGGCGAACTTGCGTATCGGCGGGACCGTGCCAAATTCCTCGTAATACTCGCGTGCCTTCTCGATCTGCACCCACTTCTGCTCATTCAACTCATAGCCATCAGCCTCGGCCATCAGGCGACCAATTTCCGGCGTCCACTTGCTCATATCAACTAGATAGCCATCACCATCACGATTTGGAATTTCCATATTTGCATCCTTTCACAGTAAATTAGCATATGCTTATTAAATAATATCCGACTGAATTAGTCAAGTTTATGATGTAAACAGGATGCATCAAATAATGCAGCCATTTACACAGCCCGTCTGCCAGCAAGGCTGGCAGACCAGTTCGAAGTCGAAGATGCGAGAACGGCGACTGCTTTTTTCACTTGACCCAACTTCTGCTACAGTCCCGCCATGAGCAAACAAACCCTGGACCGCATCCTGCAATCGCAAGGCTTCGGCACACGCAAGTGGTGCGCCGAACTGATCGCCGATGGCGAAGTAAGCATCAATGGCGAAGTCGTCACCGACAGCCGCGCGGCTTTCGAGACCAGCGGCTTGCAGTTCACGCTCTTTGGCGAAACGTGGACTTACCGCGAGCACGTGTACATCGCGTTGAACAAACCCGCCGATTACGAATGCTCGCGCAAACCCAGCCATCACCCCGGCGTACTCTCCCTGTTGCCGGAACAGTTTGCCCGGCGCGACGTGCAGCCGGTCGGCCGCCTCGACCACGACACCACCGGCCTGCTGCTGATGTCCGACGATGGCACATTCATCCACGCACAATCCTCCCCCAAGCGCCATATCCCCAAAGTCTATGTCGCCACCACGCACGAGCCGGTGACGCCGCAACTCGTCGCACAACTATTGGGCGGCGTGAAGCTGCACGATGAACCTTCTCCCTTGGCGGCGGTCACATGCCACATGGTCGATGCGCACCAACTGGAGATCGTGCTGGAACAGGGCAAATATCATCAGGTGAAACGCATGCTGGCCGCTGCCGGAAATCATTGCACAGCACTGCATCGCTCGCAGATTGGCAATCTGAAACTCGATGCGCTGGGACTGGCGGAAGGCGAATGGTGCTACCTGGGCGAGGCGCAACGAGCGCTGCTGGCAAGCGATTAACTCAGGCCGATGCCTATTGCCCATCCTGCGCGTGGTGCTTTGCTTCGCATGTAATCACCATCGTGTTAGAGTCGAAAGCACAAGTTCATACGATTCTCGTTTTTCATTTATCTAAAAGGAATAAGTCATGAAACAATCTATTGGTTTTCTTGCAGTGATTTCCTGTTTCGCACTGAGTGCCACTGCGGCGCTTGCCGATGGCGAAAAGTGCGACTCCCCCATGCATAAGCAATCCAGTGCGTCACGACAAGGAACCATGTTCAGCAATGCCGATACCAATGGCGATGGCTCCATCTCTAAAGCCGAGTTCGACGATTATCATGCCAAACGCAGCGCCGAACATTTCAATGCAATGGATGCCAACAAGGACGACAAACTCACGCCGGATGAAATGCATAGCGGGCACAAGAATAAGATGAAGCGTAACGATGGCACGGCACATCTCGACAAGCGCTTTAATGCAGCCGACGCCAACCATGATGGCGGGCTGGACAAGGAAGAAGCCAACGCGATGCCCATGTTGAAATCCAACTTCGGCAAAGTGGACACCAACAAGGATGGCAAGGTAACGCGCCAGGAATACCTTGACGCAATGCCATTGCTGCATCGTGCCAAAGATATAGACACGAGCGGAAAAGGACAAATGTTGTAGAAATATCCGGAATCCGTAACGACAAGGCCAGCTTAATGCTGGCCTTGTTATTCGTAACGAGTAACGAGCGGCCCGATCATTTTTTGCTGCGCGGTTTGCGCACCTGAAATGCCGCCACCGACTGGATGATTCGCGAATAAGGCAGCTCTTCAAGGCTGCCGAATTTCTGGCGCGATGCCTCGACCAGCGCCACCACATCCCCGCCCCCTTCCGCCGCATCCAGCACCTGCTGCAAACCATGCAGCCCGCCGCACTGCACCTTCATGTTTCCGGCATGGGTAAGCGGTTCATCCGCATGAGTCTGCTTGAGCGCAAATGCGGAATTGCGCCGCAACAATTCATACAACTCGCAGCATTGCTCGCGCGCTGCCGCCCGTGCGCAGACCACCACCTCACGCTCGGCGATGGCGCGTTTGCGGGAGAGCGAACAACCGCAGCAGAGGGCAAGGATGGCCTTGCCGAATGGACATGCCTGGGGATCGGTGGATTGCAGCTTTTGTCGGAACTCGCTCTCGTCCATCCTGCGGTTTCCCTAGTCGTCGCCCAGTTCCGGCGCAGGTTCGCGCACCTGCGACAGAAAATCCTCCGCTCCCAGCTCATTCTCGGCAAATACCATCTTCACCGCACACTGCTCCGTCAGCGCCAGCTCGCGGCGCAATTCCTTGGCACGCGCCGAAGCCGGACGGAATTCATCATGCTGCTCGATCTTCTCCAGCCGCAGGATAGGATTCTGGAAAACCTTGTAAATGTAGTACGGCATGCCGACTCCTCAACTCTGTTTATCAATAGATGAGCGGACATGTTATATCATTACTCACTAATATACATGTCTGCCGTAAACCGGCCTCGCAAGCCCATTCCAAACCAGCATAAAAAGCCGGAGGCCCTGCGGCCACACACCCTGCAATGCGCGGAATTATTCGGTTACCAGCGTAACCACGGTTGCTGCGGTAGCCTTATCAATATCCAGCTGCACTTCACAGTACTCATTGATTTCGCTGTTGGGCGTAGGATCATCCGCACAACTGCAACCGCCTATCACCCCCTTGTAGAAAATCCCGGCCTGCACGCGAATCACATCTTCCGTCTCGGCAACACGGTTGATCACCACTGTGATCGGCTCATCAGCAACATAGTTGCCGGTCGAGAGTCCCTGCTGCAAAGGCAGCTCACCCGCCCTCTGTGCAATTTCCTGTTTGAGGATGATCTCGAACTCGGGCGTACCCCACGCGTTCAGTGCGTTGTCGAGTCTAAGCATGGCGGCGGCCTTTCATCGATTGCTTGCCAATGCCTGCAATATAGCCCTAAGCAACTGCCAGCAGCGCGCGACTGATTCGATCTCAACCCGTTCCCCGGGCGCGTGGGCGCCGCGTATATCGGGACCGAAGGAAATCATGTCCAGATGCGGGTGGCTGGCAGCGAGCAGGCCGCATTCCAGACCGGCGTGAATCACATTCAGGCTGGCAGGCTGGCCAAATTGCGCAGTGTATGCACGCTGGCACAGCGCGAGCAAGTGTGAAGATGGGTTCGGCGTCCACCCCGGATACGCTCCATCCTTCCATGCCTGCAAGCCATGGGCGGCTGCATGTGCAGCCAGTTCATCGGCCAGCCCATCAGCGCGCCCATCGCGCAGCGAGCGCACCTTGAAGGTGGCACGGAACGCGCCCTGTTCCAGCGCAAGCACGCCGAGGTTGCTTGAGGTATCGGTCACACCGGGGAACGCATCGCTGATGCGCGCCACGCCGTTAGGAGCGCTGTCCAGGAAGCCAAGCAGGCGGTCGCGCTGCGCCGTGCTGATAACTGTGCACGGAGTTGATGCCCCTGTTCCATCCCCCTCTTCCCCCCCCATCCCACATGCCCCCTCGCTACGCTCTCCCCCTCTGCAGGAGGGGAGGAGTGCTTGCTGCACTGCCAAACGCACGCTCACATCCACCTTTGCAAACCTGTCCCGCCACTCCCCAAGCTTTTGCTCCGCCCACTTCTCCACTCGCGCCACATCGGCAGCAGGCAGCGCACACACCGCCACCGCCTCGCGCGGTATCGCGTTGCGCGCCGTGCCGCCCTGCATCCCGATCAGGCGCAGATCGGTGCGTGCGCACAGCTCACGCAGCGCCTCCGCCAGCAGCTGGATCGCATTCCCGCGCCCGAGATGAATGTCGATGCCGGAATGCCCGCCGCGCAAACCGGACACTTCCAGCCGCCGCATCACATAACCCTGAGGCACCTGTTCCTGCTCGCACTCATGGCGCACCTCTACATCCACGCCACCGGCGCAGCCCAGATAAAAATGCCCCCACTCCTCCGTATCCAGATTGATCAGCATCCTGCCCTGCAACGTACCCGGTGCCAGCCCGCGCGCGCCATCCATGCCGGATTCCTCGTTGACAGTGAGCAGCACCTCCAGCGGTGGATGCACCAGCCCCCGTTCTTCCAGAGCGGCCAGCGACAGCGCGACGCCGATGCCATTGTCCGCGCCCAGCGTCGTGTCCTCTGCCACCACCCAGCCTTCGCGCACCACGGCCTTGATCGCATCGCGCTCGAAGTCGTGCTGCGTGCCGGCATTGGCCTGGCACACCATGTCGAGGTGGCCCTGCAGGATCACGCCGGGCAGAGCCTCGCAGCCGGGGGTGCCCGGCTTTTTCAGGATCAGATTGCCCGCAGCATCCACAACGGTCACGATGCCGCGCGCGTTCGCCCATTCGATCAGATGCTCACGCAGCGCCGCTTCGTGCAGCGAGGGGCGCGGCGTCGCGCACAGCGTGGCGAAGTGTGCCCAGACAGTGGAAGGCTGCAGATTATTCAAGTTAAGAATCCCTCATTTGAAGGTTGCCGTTCAAAAAGCCGAATATAATGCCGCCTCATTGTATCCCCAGTGTTCCCGGCGCCGGGCCAGGTTTCCCTGGCCTCGCGCAAACTGTGACCAATGTCACATACAAAACCTTCCACCTTCTTTATCATCGCCCGGGCTTGGCTGGAAAACAACGACATCCCTGCCATCCCGAAGTCACTTTTACCAACCACACCACAGGAAGAGTATTTCATGAAAACACTGCTGATCGCCGCTGTAACCCTGATCGTCCCATTCGTTACTCCAGCCGCCCATGCCGCCGACGACGCCATGCTGGGCGAGGCGCGCAAGGTGGCCACGACGTTGCCACCCAAACTGCTGGCTTCCTTGCAGGAAGAAATCAAGAAATCCGGCCCTGAAGGTGCAATCCCGGTGTGCAAGGACATGGCGCCGAAGATGGCCGCTGAAATATCGCAGCAAACCGGCTGGAAGATCAAGCGCGTCAGCCTGAAGGTACGCAACGAAGCGCGCGCCATTCCCGACGAGTGGGAGAAAGCCGCACTCGAAGATTTTGACAAACGCGCGGCTGCCGGCGAATCGCCTGCCCAACTGGAGAAAGGCGAGAAGATTGGCAACGAATACCGCTATGTCAAAGCGCTGCCGGTGCAGCCGCTGTGCCTGCAATGCCACGGTCCTGCGGATCAACTCAGCCCCGCCGTCAAATCCGTTCTGGGCAAGCTCTACCCCAATGATCAGGCTACCGGCTACTCCGTAGGCCAGATTCGCGGCGCAATCAGTGTGCGCAAGCCTCTGTAAGCTGAATCACGCCAGGAGCCTCGCCCATGTTTCGCTTTCTATTTGCCTGCTGCATGCTGATTGCATGCAGCAGTGTCCGTGCCGAAATCCTGGATATCGACAACGCTGAACTGGCGTCGCTGTCTGCTTCCGGCGTTCCCGTCATCGATGTCCGTACCGCGCCTGAGTGGGAAGAAACCGGCATCGTTCCCGGCAGTTATCTGCTGACCTATTTTGACGAGCGCGGGCGCGCCGACCCGGCTGCATGGCTGGAGAAAGTGAAGGTTTTCGCCAAGCCTGAAAACCCCGTGATCGTCATTTGCCGCAGCGGCAACCGGACCAAAGCTGTAAGTCAGTTTCTCTCGCAGCAAGGCGGCTACACGAAGGTTTACAACGTCAAGCACGGCATACGCGCGTGGGTAAAAGAAGGCCGCCCGATTGCACCGGCGGCACCCGCGCTTGCGTCATGCCGCAAGGCAAAGACCTGCTGAAGCCAGCCCTGCCATCAGCCGAATAGCTTCTGCCACCAGCGCCGCCGGCTGTTGGGCAGCGGCGCTTCATCCACGATCAATGCCGGCGGAACTCTGCTCAGCACCCAGCGCGGCGGAATGCGCACGCCGCTGGAACCGCATGAGCTGCCAAGGTTGTGCGGGTCGTATATCTTGATGAAGGAAGGCTGCTCGGGTTGGTCCGCATAGACGATTCCGCAATAACTGTAATCGTGTTCGCGCCGCAACAGGCTGTCCACTTCAGTGATGAAGGTGTCCAGCGCAGCAGGAGTCATCGCTTGCTGCACCGGCTCGACCCCGACCAGGCTGACATACCAGCCTTCCGGATTGGCGCGCACCCGTGCCCACAGCGCATCCAGATCCGTCCATTGCAGCATGCCACGGAATGATCCGTCCATGCGCTTCAAAAATTCCTGGCTCATGCTGCTCCTTTCGCTGTGCAGTCTGTTGCGCGGTCGTATAGCTGTTTGGCCTGACCTGAGAGTGTGTCGGCAGTGGCATGCATGCTCGCGCCAGCCAGCATGACAGACAGAATAAAGCAGCGTATGAATTTGCTCATGTGTACCTAAATTGATAATGGCCTCATTGGCTCTCGACTCAGTTGCCCTGGATTGTACAATGAGCAAACTATGGAAACCCTCATAATGATTCACGGTTTGTGGATGCATGGCATCGTCATGCTGCCGCAACAGCACTGGCTCACAAGGCCGGGGTTTGCCGTACGCCGGTTCTCCTACCCTACCGTGCGTCAGGGGCTGCAACACAATGCCCAAGCGCTGTCGCAGTTCGTCGCCGCAACAGGCAACGGCAACATTCATCTCGTCGGCCATAGCCTCGGCGGTCTGGTGGCATTGCGCATGCTTGCGCAATATCCCGATCCCCGTGTGCGCAGGGTCGTGCTGATGGGATCGCCCTGCACGGGCAGCCATTGCGCCTCGGTTCTCTTGCGCACGCCAGGCCTCGCGGCAATCGTCGGGCGCTCGCTGAAAGAGTGGCTCGCTTTGCCACGCCTGCCAGTGCCCAGCCAGGTCGAGATTGGCGTGATTTCCGGCAGCCGCAGCCTGGGCCTGGGACGCCTCATTCCCGGATTGCCGCGCCCCAATGATGGCGTCGTCTCCGTCATGGAAACACGATTGCCCGAAGCCAGGGATTCCATTACCCTTCCTGTCAGCCATACCCAGATGCTCGTGTCGCGTGCCTGCGCCGATCAGGTAGCGGCTTTTATTGGAAGCGGCAGCTTCGTACATGATTAAAAAACTGCTTATCATCGCCCTTGCCCTGCTGCTGGCCGGTTGTGGCAACCTTGGTTATTACGCCCAGGCGGTGGGCGGGCATCTGAAGGTGATGGGTGCCGCGCGCCCCATCGAGGAAATATTGCAGGACTCCACGACCGCTCCCGCGCTGAAGGAAGAACTCGAGCATGCCCGTGCCATCCGCGAGTTTGCGACCCGGGAACTCGCATTGCCCGACAACAACAGCTACCGCACCTACGCCGATCTTGGCCGCCCCTTCGTGGTATGGAATGTATTCGCCGTACCGGAGTTTTCTGTCGAACCGAAAAAGTGGTGCATGGCCTTCGTCGGTTGCGTCAACTACCGGGGCTATTATGATCGCAACGAAGCCGAGCGCTACGCCGACGAACTCCGCAAGTCGGGCCTCGACGCATACGTCGGCGGAGTACCCGCCTATTCCACACTGGGATATTTCAGCGATCCGCTGCTCAACACCTTCCTGCGCCTGGGGGATACCGAGGCCGCGCGGACCATTTTTCACGAACTTGCCCATCAGCTCGTGTTCGTCGAGGGCGACTCCGTGTTCAACGAGTCCTTCGCCGCGACGGTGGAGAGCGAAGGCATACGACGCTGGTTCGCACTTAACGGAAACCTGGAACAGCAGCAGGCTTTCACCGCGCAACAGCAGCGCAAGGCGCAATTTGTGCAACTGGTGGACGACTATCGCGGAAAGCTGGGCGCGCTTTATGCCATGCAACAACCTCCCGAAAACATGCGGCGCGCGAAGGCAGAGATCCTGGCCGACATGCAACAGGCCTATGCCGCCAGGAAGAAGGCCTGGGGCGGCGACGCCCGCTATGACAGATGGTTTGAGCAGGATTTGAACAACGCCAAGTTCGCTTCCCTGACCCTGTACACGCAACTGGCTCCGGCCTTTGAAGCCATGCTCGAGAAGGAGGGACGCGACCTGCCGCGTTTCTACCGTCGCGTGTCCGAACTCTCACGACTGCCCAAAGCGGAGCGCCTGGCTGTGTTGAATGGCCTGGTTGCACCAGTGGCCGAAATCAAGAGTGCCATGCTCGAATAATGTACCCATGCACCGGCACATTCATTTATCCGCTGGAAAAACTCGACGCTGTCGGGGGTTTGATATCACGCATTGGCTCTGCCTGCCCCGCTCATTCCGGGTATTGGAGCCCGCAATTCGTATATTTCCGCCGTACATCATGCGAGAATAATAAAAAAGAACCCTAAGCGAGGAATCAAGCTATGGATAGTCTCATCGAGGTCAACGACCTGCATTTTTCTTATGGCCAGCTCAAGGTACTGAAGGGCATCAATCTCACGATCCCGCGCGGAAAGGTTGTCGGAATAATGGGCACCAGCGGATGCGGGAAATCCACGTTGCTGCGCCACTTCGGCGGCCAGTTGCGCCCATTGCGGGGCAGCGTGAAATTCATGGGGCAGGTTGTTCACGAACTCGACAACGACGAGTTGTACAAGATGCGTCGGAAGATTGGCATGATGTTTCAGGTCAGCGGCTTGTTTACCGATATGTCGGTTTATGACAATCTGGCCTTCCCGTTGCGCGAGCACACCGATTTGCCGGAAGAGATCATCAAGGATCTGGTGCTGATGAAATTGCATGCCGTCGGATTGCGCAATGCCAGAAACCTGAAGCCGAGCGAGCTGTCGGGTGGCATGGAACGCCGTGTGGCGCTGGCGCGGGCGGTCGCCACCGACCCCCCGCTGGTCATTTACGACGAGCCGTTTGCCGGACTCGACCCGATCTCACTCAATACCATTGCCAACCTGATACGCTCGCTGAACGATGCGCTCGGCACGACCTCAATCGTGGTTACCTATGACCTGATGTCCTCACTCAAGGTCGTCGATTATTTGTACTTCATCCATAACGGCGTAGTGGCCGCGCAAGGCAGCGTAGACGAAATGCTCCATTCGCAAGACCCGTCTGTCCACCAGTTCCTGCATGCCGAGCCGGACGGCCCGATTGCCTTCCAGTACGCCAGCGAAAGTTATAACAGTGATTTGAAGATCAGGGCCTGATACCTTGTTCTAGTGCTGCCGGCCCAAGAAATTGCGATGCTGTCCGCATTGGCTAACTCAGGGTTCGCGGAATAACTCGTCGAGCGGATTCTTGCCTGCGGGGGCGCTTGCAGAAACGCGTTTCGCCGTGAACTCTTCCTCGATGTTGTCGCGATAAAAACTCCAGGCCGCTCCCGAGCTGCTGAGCCGGCGCCAGGCATCCTCGCCAACGCCGCCGTATTGCAGCATGCTGCCGTCGTCCAGTTGCACTTTCAGCAACCGGGCGCGCGCATCGTAGCCGATGGCGCGCAGCTTTCCCGAATTGATCTTCTTCATTTCCATGGCGGCATCCTGAGACTACTTAGGGAGCTATTTCGAGTCGTGCCCACTTGATTCGCTGCTAACCGGGGAAAGCACGGCAGTGGCATCCGCGCTCTTTTCGGGATGCAGCTTGCTCGCCAGCATATCGATGTTGTTCGTCATCCACTTGAGCATGTCCTGCCACATTGCCAACTGTTCGCTTCGTGCGGGCATGACCGTGGCATTGGGCAATTCGATGGTGACGACCGGAACCTGCTTGAACAATCCGCCGTAATTGCCCAGCGAGCCGGGATACACGCCGAGGCGATTGAGAGACAGCCTGCCGAAGCGCATGGGCTGGGGCACCGGGCCATCGTAATCGAGCAGGTTGTACGGGGCATGCACACTGATGATCATGTCCGGTCTAAATTCGTCGATCTGCGCCTCCAGCCAGCGCGTCTCGATTTCCGACCCGGCGGCCTCGCCCGGGTAGCGGCGCGGATCCCGATTAGTGCGCTTGACCCAGTAATTCTGAGCGTCCTTGTCCCAGTCCGGCGTATGGAAGTTACGGTTGATATCGACACCGTTCGCATTGTGGCGTGTGGATGGCCTTGCCTTCAGCCCATCGGGATTGGCCAGCGGAATGACCCGCCAATGGTAGAGGGCGGCATCGGGCTGCATAATCCAGCCCATCCAGCGAAAAACAATCGAGACCGAAGTGAGTTCGTCGCCGTGGATGCCGCCGATGAGCAGAATGCGTTTTTGATTTTCCGAGGCAGCGCTCTTCTTGGCGACCCCAAAGTCGCGCCATACCAGCGCGTTGCCTTGAGCAGTAAACTCTTCGGCGGCAACGAAATCCTGAGGATGACAGGAATCCGCGGAGACACTGTGCAGGCGATTGACGAGATAGGCACACCATGCATCGATATCGCCCTGATCCGCACGGGCCGCGGGAGATTGCAGGACTAGAACGGCAAGAAACAAAAAGTGAATAAAACGGGTCACGGATGCTGAGATGTAATCGGTTCTGAAAAAAATGGGTGGTGCCCCTGTTAGCTCTGCTCTCATGTATTGCGTGGAAACCGTGTCCCTGATTATTTGGGATAACTACCGCAAAGCGCCCCTTTGATCAGGCCGCAGCCCGCTTGCGGGGCGCACGTTTGGCGTGCGTAATTGCCTGCGTTTCCTGAGTAAAAGCCAGCATACTAGCCAGCGCCTTGTTGACGGCCTCGGAGGTTGGAAATGCCTTCTGTATCTCGGGTTGCAAAACAACCACATTGCTACCCTGCATAAACTGCTTGTGATACTTCCCTCGTACACCGACACCAAGCTGCTCCCGCTTCAATTCGGGAATGTCCTGGTCATCCTTGCTTGTAGATCGTTTTTTCATATCGAGTCGCCTTTCGCGCACTAATGATTCTGACATTATTCCTTCGTTCCGTGTGTATCACAACGAGCAGCCGCCCCTTGTTTGATATGCCGTAGGTTCGGCTTCTGTCTTCCGTTTCAGAATGGTCACAATCCGAAAATGTCAGCGCCATCGCATCGGCAAACACGCTGACGGCCTCTTCAAACGAAACGCCGTGCTTCTGCACATTGCTCTCAGCCTTCCGGTAGTCCCATTCAAATTTAAACACGCATACCTCTTATGTTCAATGCAAGATTATCTCAATTGAAAAGCATCCAAAAGAAATCGTCTCTGGTACTTTTTACTACGCGACATCTGGCAATGACAAGAAGATCAGCTTCACCACGTAGCCGGATGAGCGCCAGACCGGAATTATCTGCCCGTAACTCAAACCGGAAAGCGCCGTTTCGAAAGAAAAACTCTTGCCGCGTTTCGCATAATCCGCTATCGCCTCCAGCATCAACCGCCCCGCCTTGAACACAGCCAGCTCGGGCGCAAAAGGCGACAGTCCGGCGGCGATCAGATCGGCGTTCACGAAGTTGGGCAACTCCGCATCCGTCGGCAGGAACTCGCGCGCAAAGGTCGTCTTCCCCGCGCCGTTCGGCCCGGCAATGATGACGATGCGTTTGTTGTGTGCCGAAGTATTCATGCTTTTTCATCGTATCGCAAAACAACAATTGCGAAGCGGACCCCTGTAGTTGGCATCAATGGAGTCTGACCCCATCGATACTTGATCTTCTTCATTTCTATGGTGGTATTCTGGAGCTTTTTCGGGCCTGGAATCTTTAGCTACATGCTTTAGCTGTTCGAATTTCGGAGAGGAAAAATATGCAGGTTAGTTACTTGGCGGCACATTTTTTTGCCAAAGGCCGTCACGAAATGCAGAAATATTTTCAACTAAATTTAATTCAACAGAAATTTGTTTAATTAATTCAAAATCCGTCGTCTTTGAATAGCCCGCTGCTCCCACCGCCAAAAACCCAAGAGTATTTAACAATAAGGAGCGTCCCGTATTGAATGAAGATAATTTGCTACTACACTCGTTGTAAATATTTTTAAAAGTGTGGTCCATTCCATCTGCCAAAGTACAGTCCCCACGTTGCCCAGTATGAATACTCGCCTGATAATCCCAAGCTGGCGCAACAGTGTTAATTTCATTGTTGACGCATAAAATTTCTTGTTGAGAGTTTTCTCGGGTTGGCCTACTTTCTGCAATATTAGTAAGCAACCATCTATCACTTTTTTGTTCCGTGACAACATAATATTTGCAGCTTATCACTTCGCTACTCGGAGCGACAATTAAGTCCCTATTACCAATAATTGGCTTGCCAATTTTTATTTCATCGTCAAATGTGATGTGGCTTAAAAAGGACGTTGCCGCCTCCGCAACACCTTGTGGTTTGTGCGCAGGATCGAAACGTTCTGAATAATTAAAGTCCACAACCATTTTTTTATCATTTGGGTGCAAGCAAGATGATCCGTAAACATCTAATACTAAATATTTTGCCGCTGAGTTTTTTTGCGCTTGATGATCTTCCGAAGTAAAATGGTATTTCACACATATTTGTTTTGTTCCTTTGTCAATTTCCTCCTCATGCAACAAGGTCTTAAAACGTACAGAGTCTGTATCTTTTTCCCGTCCCTTTTTAAGGGTTTGCAAAAAATCTTCTGGGCTCTGTGGTTCTTCGGCAAGCTGAACTAACATTGCGCTTGCGGTATAAGTATGATCCACTTCAGCAACAGAACGCTTACCAAATAAGACCCTAAAGGGCGATTTAACTTTTACCCAGCCTTCCTCTTGGGGTGGAAGAAAAGAAAATCCAGCCAAACTTTCCCGTTCTGAAAGATTGGTTACAGGGACCTCCTTAATATTTCCTGTGCTCGTACAACCGCCCAGCATAGACCCTAACATAATTAACAGGTACAACAGAAACCTTCTGCCTAATATACGAGCATACATAAATGGCTCCCAAGATATGCAATTTCTAAAGTAGCCGATGGGACAAACTTAACGGCTGACGTGCTTTACCTAAATCATCTACTAATCGGTTTATACCGAATCCGCTTAGGCTTCGCGCCCTCTTCACCCAGCCGCTTCTTCTTGTCCGCTTCATATTCCTGATAGTTGCCGTCGAAGAACGTCCACTTGGAATCGCCTTCCGCCGCGAGGATGTGGGTGGCGATCCTGTCGAGGAACCAGCGGTCGTGGGAGATGACCATCACGCAGCCGGCGAATTCGAGCAGCGCGTCTTCGAGGGCGCGCAGGGTTTCCACGTCGAGGTCGTTGGAAGGTTCGTCGAGCAGCAGCACGTTGCCGCCCGCGATCAGCGTCTTAGCCAAGTGCAGGCGTCCGCGCTCGCCGCCGGAGAGCTGGCCGACGATCTTGGCCTGGTCCGCGCCCTTGAAGTTGAAGCGGCCGATGTAGGCGCGCGCCGGGGTTTCGTATTTGCCCACGACCAGGATGTCGCGGCCTTCGGCAATTTCGTCGAACACGGTCTTGTCGGCGGAGAGCGCTTCGCGTGATTGGTCAACGAAGGCGAGCTTCACTGTCGGGCCGATCTTCACGGTGCCGCTGTCGGGCTGTTCCTTGCCGGTGATCATGCGGAACAGCGTGGATTTACCCGCGCCGTTCGGGCCGATGATGCCGACGATGGCGCCCGCGGGCACCTTGAAGCTGAGGTTGTCGATCAGCAGGCGGTCGCCGTAGGCCTTGCTCACGCCGTCGAATTCGATGACTTCGTTGCCGAGGCGTTCGCCCACCGGGATGAAAATTTCCTGCGTCTCGTTGCGCTTCTGGTATTCGACGTTGGAAAGCTCTTCGAAGCGCGCGAGACGGGCTTTGGATTTGGCCTGACGCGCCTTGGGATTCTGGCGCACCCATTCCAGTTCCTGCTTCATCGATTTCATGTGCGCGTCGATCTGCTTGTTCTCTGTCTCCAGCCGCGCTTCCTTCTGCTCCAGCCAGCTCGAGTAGTTGCCCTTCCACGGAATGCCGTGGCCGCGGTCGAGTTCGAGTATCCATTCGGCGGCGTTGTCGAGGAAGTAGCGGTCGTGGGTGACGGCGACCACGGTGCCGGGGAAGCGCACGAGGAATTGTTCCAGCCATTCCACCGATTCGGCGTCGAGGTGGTTGGTCGGTTCGTCCAGCAGCAGCATGTCGGGCTTTTGCAGCAGCAGCTTGCACAGCGCGACGCGGCGCTTCTCGCCGCCGGAGAGGTGTTCGATCTTCGCGTCCCACGCCGGCAGGCGCAGCGCGTCGGCGGCGATTTCCAGCTGGTGTTCGGCATCGCTGCCCGAGGTGGCAAGGATGGCTTCGAGCCGCGCCTGTTCGGCGGCGAGCGCGTCGAAGTCGGCATCCGGCTCGGCGTAGGCGGCATACACCGCATCCAGCTTGGCCTGCGCCTCGAACACTTCGCCCAGCCCGCCCTCGGCTTCCTGGCGCACGGTCTTGGCCGGGTCGAGCTGCGGTTCCTGCGGCAGGTAGCCGATGGAGATGTTGGGCAGGTGCTGCACTTCGCCTTCGTATTCCTTGTCCACGCCCGCCATGATGCGCAGCACGGTGGATTTGCCGGAGCCGTTCAGGCCGAGCAAGCCGATCTTCGCGCCGGGGAAAAAGCTGAGCGAAATATCCTTGATGATTTGACGCTTGGGGGGGACGATCTTGCTCACGCGGAGCATCGACATTACGTATTGGGCCATGGCAACTCTTGGTTACGATTGAAAGGGCGTAAGCTTAACCCAGCACGCCTGATTTGGGGAGGACGTCGCACAATCTAACCCGCCAGCCCTTCCCGAAACCAGCCTGCCCTTTCCAAAAGAAGACCGCTTCGATACCATGCCAGTCTGGATGCGCCCTCACGGCAAAGGGGGTGACAGAGCATCCAACTGGGGAAGCGGTAAAAACAACACATTCCAGACAGGGGGGCATCATGGGTATCCGCAGCATCTCCACTCAGCCATTTTCTGACCAGAAGCCCGGCACTTCCGGGCTGCGCAAGAAGGTATCGGTTTTCCAGGAGCCGCGCTACCTGGAAAACTTTGTGCAATCCATTTTCGACAGCATCGCCGCGCCGCAAGGCGCAACGCTGGTGCTGGGCGGGGATGGCCGCTACTACAATCGCGAGGCGATCCAGATCATCCTGAAAATGGCTGCGGCCAACGGCTTCGGCAAGGTGCTGGTGGGACGCGGCGGCATACTCTCCACGCCTGCAGCATCGTGCGTGATCAGGAAATACCAGACCTTCGGCGGCATCATTCTCTCCGCCAGCCACAACCCCGGCGGACCGGATGGTGACTTCGGCATCAAGTACAACAGCAGCAATGGCGGCCCCGCAACCGAGACTGTGACGGAGGCCATTTTCGCCAAGTCAAAAGCCATCCAGGCATACCGCATGCTGGATGCAGGCGATGTGCCGCTGGATGCATTGGGCGAAAGCACGCTGGGAGACATGACGGTGCAGGTGATCGACCCGGTGACCGATTACGCCGAACTGATGCAATCGCTGTTCGATTTTTCGGCCATCCACAACCTGCTCGCGGGCGGCTTCCGCATCAAGTTTGATGCGATGCACGCGGTCAACGGCCCCTATGCCAAGGAGATACTGGAGCATCGCCTGGGCGCGCCCGCAGGCAGCGTGATCAATGGCTTGCCGCTGCCCGATTTCGGCGGCGGCCATCCCGACCCCAACCTGACCTATGCGCACGAGCTGGTGGAAATCATGTATGGCACCGATGCGCCGGATTTCGGCGCGGCCTCGGACGGCGACGGCGACCGCAACATGATTCTGGGGCAACGCTTTTTCGTCACGCCTTCGGACAGCCTCGCATTACTTGCTGCCAACGCCACACTGGTTCCGGGCTACAAGAATGGCCTCGCGGGCATTGCGCGTTCGATGCCCACAAGCGCGGCAGCGGACCGCGTGGCGCAGGCGCTGAACATTCCCTGCTACGAGACGCCCACCGGCTGGAAATTTTTCGGCAACCTGATGGATGCGGGCAAGGTCACGCTGTGCGGCGAGGAAAGTTTCGGCACCGGCTCCAATCATGTGCGCGAAAAAGACGGGCTGTGGGCTGTATTGTTCTGGCTGAACATCCTGGCCGCTCGCCGCCACCCGGTTGAAAGCATCGTGCGCGAGCACTGGACGCGCTTCGGTCGCAACTTTTATTCGCGCTACGATTACGAAGGCCTGCCCACGGAAGCGGCGCAAGGCGTGATGCAGCATCTCAAGGACAGCTTCGCAACACTGACCGGCGCACAGTTCGGAAAGTATGCCGTGAAACTGTGCGACGATTTCAGCTACACCGATCCGGTGGACGGCAGCGTCAGCAATGGCCAGGGCGTGCGCATCATCTTCACCGATGGCTCGCGCATCATCTTCCGCCTGTCCGGCACAGGCACCGAGGGCGCAACATTGCGGATCTATCTGGAAGCATTTGAAGCCGACACTGCGCGCCATCAGCTCGACGCGCAGGTGGCACTGGCGGAACTGATCCAGATCGCGTTGCAGATTTCGGAACTGAAGCAGCGCACCGGGCGCAACCAGCCAACCGTAATCACCTGACGGCTGCAAAAGCCAATTATTCGGGGGAGCATGCCGAAGTAAAGCAGGCGCCAGCCCCTTTGCATTTTCAGATATTTTGGGGTCTTAAGATTCGGTTAATAATCGGATGCGAAACTGGCACTGTCTTAGCTCCCCCTCTTTCCCCAATGCTAGGACATTGTGCCCCTGGATTCAGGGGCATTTTTTTTTGCTGTTCGCTGATACAACAACAGTGCATGCACCAACCCCTTCGCGTTTTCAGAGTTATTCCGTTCTTTAAGACTTGGTTAATAATCGCCTGCGAAACTGGCACCGTCTTAGCTCCCCCTCTTCCCTTAGGCTAAGACATTTGGCCCCTGGTTTCAGGGGCCTTTTTTTTGCTGTTCGCAAACCTGAGTCCGGCGCATCGCGATATTGCATTTCCGGCTTTACCCTGCCCGCCGTTATAATCCGGCTCTTTCTTCGTTACAGGTGTCTGCTGTGTCCGATCGTCTTGCTGTTTTAGCGCAATACTTGTTGCCCAAGCAGGCCCTTACCGCATTGGCCGGAAAATTCGCAAATGCCAGGGCGGGTGACCTCACCACGCGCGTGATTCGCTGGTTCGTCGGACGCTACGGGGTCAATATGCTGGAGGCGGCCAACCCGGATATCCAAAGCTATGCCAGCTTCAATGAGTTTTTCACGCGCCCCCTGCGTGAGGGTGCGCGCCCTCTGGCTGCGGCCGATTTTGTTTGCCCGGTGGATGGCGCGATCAGTCAATTTGGGGCCATTGAGCACGACAATATATTTCAGGCCAAAGGACACAACTATACGGCGGCCGCGCTGGTGGGCGGTGACCGCGACCTGGCCGCGCAATTTCAGGATGGCAGCTTCGCCACGCTGTATTTAAGCCCCAAGGATTACCACCGCATTCATATGCCGTGCGATGGTCGCCTGAAGCGCATGATTCATGTGCCGGGCGCATTGTTCTCGGTCAACCCGGCTACGGCGCGCGGCGTGCCGGGCCTGTTTGCCCGCAACGAGCGGGTGGTCTGCGTATTTGATTCGGAACACGGGGCGTTTGTCTTGACACTGGTGGGCGCCACCATCGTCGGCAGCATGGCCACAGTCTGGCATGGCGTGGTCAACCCGCCGCGCCGCCGGGATGTCCGCGAGTGGAATTACGACGAGGGACAGGTGGCATTGAAAAAAGGCGAGGAAATGGGGCGCTTCCTGCTCGGCTCAACGGTCGTGATGTTGTTCCCGAAAAATTGTTTGCAGTTCAATCCGGAATGGAAACCGGCGCGCGCAATTCGGATGGGCGAGATGATGGGCATGCGCAAGAATTAGCCCTGAAAATCTCAGTTGACCGCAGAGAACACAGAGAAAAGCCAACGGGTTGCCGAATTCCGGCACCTCTCCCAACAGGTGTAAAGAAAAGAGCATTAGGTGCCGCGCGTTCTCTGTGAACTCTGTGGCTTGAATTACGGTTTTGAGGTTGACTCGAAACTCGCGCAGCGAGCATCACTCTTCTCCGCTACAAAACCTTGTCTCCAACGCGCGCGTCGGCGTACCAAGCGTTCCACGCCGCCGCCCCCAGCCCGCTGCTCCATGGCGCGATATCGGGTGCACTGAGCGGCACATATGGCCCGCGCTTCACCTCGAAGATTATCCCGCCCGGATCCAGCGACAGCACGGCATGCCAGGTATTGGCCGGCAATTCCAGCACCGCGCATTCCGTTCCCAGCACGGTGCGCTCCAGCACCATGCCTGCATCGTCGAAAACCAGCACCACGAAACGCCCGCGCAATGGCAGCAGCACTTCCCATGTCTGCGGATGACGATGCGGCAATACCAGCGTTCCCGGTTCCATGGCGATCGCCAGGCGCTGCACGGGATTGCTCAATTCCTCATGCAGGTTATGGTTGGCGCGCAGGCGCGGGGAGTGTTGCGCCTGCTGGCAGAGCGCATCAAGCATCGATTCGGTCAATTTTTTCAAGGCAGAACTCCGAGGGTAATCTGGCAAATATTATCCGGTTGCGTCATGCACCATGCGAAACTGTTATCATGAATTTAGAGCGCGAACTGAAGAATACCTGAATTGGCGCCTGTGATGAATTCGTCCTTGTGATTTGAAAAGTTTGAAGAGGCCCAACGCCGTGGAAAAAAAAAGGTTCGAGCATTACGCACAGCTTGTCGCCATCGCCATTCTGGTGGTGGGCTGCTTTCTGGTGCTGAAGCCGTTCCTGACAGCAATATTGTTTGCGGCCGTGCTATGCATCTCGAGCTGGTCCGTATATCTGTGGCTGCTGCGCAAGCTGAAGGGCCGGCAGACTCTGTCCGCGCTTACGATGACGCTGTCTTTGGTTCTGGTAATCATCTTGCCGCTGGCATTCGTGGCAGAAAACCTTGCCGGCAACGTCACCTCCGTTTACAACGAAATCAAGCAAACCGTGGAGGCAGGGCATCTGGCCCCTCCTGCCTGGCTGACCAGCCTGCCGCTTGTAGGTGAATCCATCAATGAATACTGGCGCCATACTGTCTCCAGCCGCGATGAGATGCTTGCATTGGCACAGCGACTACTGGAACCTGCCAAGAACTTCCTGCTTGCGGGCGGGATATTGCTGGGTCAGGGAGTCCTGGAAATGAGCTTGGCGGCCTTCATTAGTTTCTTTTTCTACCGCGACGGCGAGGCACTGATGCGTTCGATCGGAGTCGGGATGGGTAGGGTGGTCGGCACACAGGCTGCAAGTGTGCTCGTCACTATTAATAATACCGTGCGCAGCGTCATGTTCGGGTTGGTGGGAACCGCTCTGGCGCAAGGTTTTGTGGCCACCATCGGCTTCCTTCTTGCTGGCGTGCCGGCACCCTTGCTGCTCGGTCTTGCCACATTCCTGCTGTCGCTGATTCCTGTTGGCCCGCCTCTGATATGGGGTAGCGCGGCTTTCTGGCTGTTCTATCAGGGTTCCGCAGGATGGGGGGTTTTCATGCTGTTGTGGGGGTTTTTTCTGATCAGCGGCGTGGACAATGTGGTCAAGCCCCTGCTGATCAGCCGAGGAAGCAGCCTGCCGTTTTTGCTAGTGTTGCTCGGTGTGATGGGAGGAGTACTCGCCTTCGGCTTCGTCGGTATTTTTATCGGGCCGACACTGCTGGCTGTGGGATTCAGTCTGGCGCAAAAGTGGACAGCTCAAAAGCAAGATTCGAATGCAATGTGATTGCCATCAAGCGATTTGGCAATTCAAGTCGTTTCACGATTAGCCCGCACCGGGCATATTGAAGGACCTGTCTCTACCAACCAGCTACCGATTTAGGATGAATACGCGGCTCAGCGTTTGCGCGACAGTTCGGGCATCAGGCTCAACTTCCCGTCCTTCGCGCGCAAGAATATTATGCCCGGGATAACGTTCCCACCTAGCTGGTCGTACAAAGCGACCAGTTGATTCTCCAGTCCGCCAATTGCCTGGCGCAATGCCGGATTGGTACATTGAATCATTTCATCTGTATCGGAAAAACTGCACTCACCATTCAACGACGGCAATTTAGTAGCCGCGAGTGCTGCCTCGATCTGCACCTGCAGCGAGATACGCCTCTGCTCTGCTAGGGCGGCGTTACGCTGGGCGGCTTCGGCGGCCTGTCGTGCCGCTTCGGCGGCCTGCGCACGCGCTCTGGGATCATTTGCCAGTCTGGCTTTCTCCTCTGCCAGCGCGCGCGCCCTGGCTTCTGCCTCCTGCCTGGCTCTCGCCTCCGCCTCGGCGCGTGCTTTGGCCTTGGCTTCCGCCTCTGCCTTTGCCTTGGCTGCTGCCTCTGCCCTCGCCTTGGCTTCCGCTTCAGCCTTGGCCTTGGCTTCCGCCTCTGCCTTCGCTTTGGCTGCTGCCTCTGCCCTCGCCCTGGCTTCTGCTTCTGCCCTCGCCTTGGCTTCCGCTTCTGCCTTCGCCTTGGCTTCCGCCTCTGCCCTTGCCTTGGCCTCAGCTTCTGCCTTCGCCTTGGCTTCAGCTTCTGCCTTTGCCTTGGCTTCCGACTCTGACTTTGCCTTGGCTGCTGCCTCTGCCTTCGCCCTGGCTTCAGCTTCCGCCTTAGCCTTGGCTTCCGCCTCAGCCCTCGCCCTAACTGCCGCCTCAGCCCTCGCCTTGGCTTCCGCATCAGCCTTTGCCTTGGCTTCAGCTTCCGCCTTCCCTTTGGCTTCTGCTTCATGTTTGGCTCTCGCCTCTGACTCGGCTTGTGCCCTGGCTTTGGCTTCCGCTTCCTGTTTGGCTTTTGCTCTTGCGTCAGCTTCCTGCCTGGCTTTTGCCTCTGCCTCGGCATGTGCCCTGGCTCTGGCATCCGCTTCCTGTTTGGCTTTCGCTTCTGCCTCTGCGCGAGCCTTGGCTTCCGAGTCTGCCTTCGCTTTTGCCTTGGCCTCAGCTTCCTGCCTGGCTTTCGCCTCTGCCTCGGCGCGGACCTTTGCTTCTGCTTCTGCCTTGGCTTTCGCCCTGGCTTCCGCTTCCTGTCTGGTTTTCGCCTCAGCCTCGGCACGCGCTTTGGCTCTGGCTTTGGCTTCCGCTTCCACCTGTGCCCTGACTGCCTCAAATTCCGCAAGTACTTTTGCCTCTGCTTCCTGTCTGGCTTTTGCCTCTGCCTCGGCGCGTGCCTTGGCTTTGGCTGCCGCTTCCTGTCTTGCTCGCACGTCTGCTTCCGCGCGCGCTTTGGCCTCGGCCTCCGCCTTCGCCTTGGCTGCTGCGGCTTCAAACTCTGCCTTGGTGCGTTCGATTATGGCGGCCTGCTTGGTTTCCTGCTGTTGCAGGTGTTCCGACATCTGCATGTCGTGCGTTGGCTTGACTGGCTTTTGGACAGGCGTTAGTTCTTTTACTTCTTCAGGCTCAGGGGGAACAGGCTCGGGTTCGGTGAGGCGCACCTCGATGCGTGACACGTCCGGCTGTCGCACTTGAATTTTGATCATCGGAAGCGTCAAAACAAGCGCATGTGCCAGCAGTGAGACGGCAAGCCAGACTACTAGTCGTTTTTCGTCAGGCGTTCTCACATTAGTACTAGGCGGGCTCAACTCTGAGAAAGGCAACTCTTGTAAGTAAATTTAGATGGCGAGCGGCGTTAATACCGGAGCCACATAAACAACCAAGTAAAAGGGGCTACATTTCTGCAACCCCCTTGAGAATATGGCGCGCCCGAAGAGATTCGAACTCCTGACCCCTTGGTTCGTAGCCAAGTACTCTATCCAGCTGAGCTACGGGCGCTAAAAACTTTTTTTACTACCATTAATACCTTGGCGGAGAGAGAGGGATTCGAACCCTCGATCCAGGTTTTGCCCGGATGCACCCTTAGCAGGGGTGTGCCTTCGACCACTCGGCCATCTCTCCAAAAGGCCGCGCAGATTACCGTAATCCCTGCCAAAGGTCAAACGTTTATACGGCTTCCTGATCCAGATCGAATGCCTTGTGCAGCACGCGCACAGCCAGTTCCAGGTATTTCTCATCGATAACGACTGAGATTTTGATTTCCGAGGTGGAAATCATCTGGATGTTGATGCCTTCTTCCGCCAGGGTGCGGAACATTTTGCTGGCGATGCCCACATGCGAGCGCATGCCGACGCCGACTACCGACACCTTTGCCGTCTTGTCGTCACCAATGACTTCGCGTGCGCCGATGTGTTTCTGCACCTGATTTTTCAGGATGTCCATCGCCTTGGCGAACTCATTGCGATGCACGGTGAACGAGAAGTCGGTGGAGCCGTCCACGCCGACGTTCTGGATGATCATGTCCACATCGACATTGGCGTCACTCACCGGCCCCAGAATCTGGTACGCAATACCCGGCCTGTCCGGCACACCGCGCACGGTGATCTTCGCTTCATCGCGGTTGAAGGCTATGCCTGAAATAATCGCCTGTTCCATTTTGTTGTCTTCCTCAAAAGTAATCAGCGTGCCCTCGCCCTCCTCCTCGAAGCTGGACAGCACACGCAACTTGACCTTGTATTTCCCGGCAAACTCGACCGAACGGATTTGCAGCACCTTGGAGCCGAGGCTGGCCATTTCCAGCATTTCCTCGAAGGTGATGCTCTTCAGCCGGCGCGCTTCCGGCACCAGGCGCGGATCGGTCGTGTAGACGCCATCCACATCGGTATAAATCTGGCATTCGTCGGCACGCAGCGCAGCGGCGATGGCCACCCCCGTGGTATCGGAGCCGCCGCGCCCCAGGGTGGTGATGTTGCCATCCTCGTCCATGCCTTGGAATCCGGCCACCACGACCACGTAGCCGTTGGCCAGGTCGGTGCGGATGTTCTCTTCATCTATGCTGAGGATGCGTGCCTTGTTGAAGGCGCTATCGGTGAGAATCTTGACTTGCGCGCCGGTGTAGCTCTTGGCTTTCATGCCTGCCGCCATCAGCGCCATGGACACCAGGCCGATGGTGACCTGCTCACCTGTAGATACCACCACATCCAACTCGCGCGGATCAGGCTGTTCCAGTATTTCCTTGGCCAGCCCGATAAGGCGATTGGTTTCACCGCTCATCGCAGAAACCACGACCACCACCTGATGACCTTGCGCCTTGTATTTCGCCACGCGGCGCGCCACGCCCTTGATGCGCTCCGTGCTGCCGACGGAAGTGCCGCCATACTTCTGAACGATCAATGCCACGATATTCCTATACCCGGATTAAAAACGGGGTGGATTCTAACCTAAAACGGGTATGTAACCCAAGCTCCGCATGCATTCAGCAAGGCATGGGGTCCGGTGCGTTATTGCTTCGGTACTTGAGCTTCGCTGAAGAACTAATAATTGTTTTTTCCATACGCCTTGGCGCGGTACATCGCCGTATCGGCATTGCGCAGCAAATCACTCCCGATGTCCCCATCTCTGGGATGGATGCTGATCCCCACACTGACCGTGACAAATAATTCACGTCCTTCAACCACAAAAGATTCGGCGCAAATTTCCAGCATTCTTCCGGCAACCTGGGCAGCGACTTGCTCGTCGGCGATATTTCTCAGCAAGGCAACAAATTCATCTCCACCCATACGGGACAAGGTATCCCCCTCGCGAACGCAGGAAGCAAGCCGTTCTGCAACCTCCCTGAGAAACTGGTCGCCTGCGAAATGGCCATACAAGTCATTGACCATCTTGAAGCCATCCAGGTCGATGAAAAGGATCGCCATCATGGAAGCGTCACGTTTGGCGTGCACCAGCTCCTGGGACAGTCGGTCATAGAGCAGGGCACGGTTGGGCAGTCCGGTCAATTCGTCGTAGTACGCCAGCCTGTGCAGGCGTTTCTTCATCTCCTCCTGGTTGGAGATGTCGGAGAAGACTCCAATGAAAAAATCAATTTCACCGCTTTCATTCCTGATTGTGCTCACATTCAGCCATTCAAGATACATCTCGCCATCCTTGCGCCTGTTCCTGATCTCACCCTGCCAGCCATCGTTTGTTTTCAATGAGGCATACATGGCGCGGTAAAACTCATCATCATGCAGTCCGGATTTGAGTATGGCTGGGGTGCGGCCGACAACCTCATCCGCACTATAGCCAGTCACACACGAAAAAGCGGAGTTGACGGCAACAATCCGGGTTTGGGCATCGGTCAGCATGATCCCCTCCTGAATGTTTTCCAGCGCCCGTGCCGAGAGGTCAAGCTTGCGTTCTACCAACCTGCGCTCGGTAATATCGGTAAGCACCGTCCTGCAATATTTTGCCCTGCTGCCTGCAAACTTTGAGACGATGCCGGCCATCTGCACCTCGATCGTTTTTCCTCCCAGCAGCTCCAGCAGAAATTCCGCACTCGCCTGAACATCGCCGGATAAATATTTACGCACATGGCGCAAGAATTTTTTGCGGTCCTGCCGCACCACAAAGTTTATGAACGGCATGCCTATCAGGCAGGAACGATCCATGCGGACCAGGCTGGCACCCGCCAGATTGGCTTCCATGACCAGTCCATGCTGATCAAAAGAAAAATAACTCAGCGCTGCCGAGTCATACAGATTGACATAACGGCTGCGAGATTCCTCCAGCTGCTGCTGTGCTTTCAGCAGTTCGCGGTACTGTATCTCGAGCTCGATCTGGTGCGCATGCAGCTCGCGCAGCATGCGTGTAAAGACTGTTGCCTCAGGTGCCTCCGCCTTTGCCACCACACGCTCGAATTCAGCGTGAAGTTCCACATCGCTCAGCTTGGCATAGGCGCCCGCAACGCCTCTTTTGAGATCCTCGATCATCACACTCGCCTCCTCCGAGGCGCGCCCCGCAATGCAGCCTTGCACGCTGCACCGGCGCATGCACAACGCAGACCAAAACTCATTCCGGCAATCTCATTCCTAATGCCGCCGGTACAAACCGATCAGGCTGGAACGAGCGATGATGTGGCCTTGCATCGCTTTTTCCAGCCCCGCCTTGGTGGGATGCTTCAGATCAGGAAGCACGGCATCCAGCGCAAATAGTTTGTGGTAATAGCGGTGGCTGCCAACCGGCGGGCACGGTCCTTCGTAGCCGGTATGCTGCCAGTCGTTTATACCCTGCATGGTTCCAGCCGGAAGTTCTTTGGCGGCGACATTTTCAGGCAGCCCATTCGTACTGGCCGGCATGTTGTACAACACCCAGTGTACCCAGGTCATCCTGGGCGCAGCGGGATTCGGGGCATCCGGATCATCGACAATCAGAATCAGGCTCTTCGTACCGGCCGG
Organism: Gallionellaceae bacterium; assembly: GCA_030834965.1. Lineage (GTDB taxonomy): Bacteria > Pseudomonadota > Gammaproteobacteria > Burkholderiales > Gallionellaceae > JAUQWW01. The sequence goes on from JAUQWW010000026.1 coordinate 27,766, forward strand.
CACACCTGCCCAGGAGAGTTCGGGGGAAATGTTCTTGCCGTCACACGTATGGCGAACGGGAATCTCTTCATTGTGCTGAAAGGAGGACGATTGGATAGTCATGATCATAATGGCCTTCTCCTTGCCGCCAACAATCAAGTCCGCTTTGGCTGCTCCGTCAGAGACACAGCTCGGGACGACCCCCAGAACAGCCGATGCTATCCAACTCAGAGCTGGCGATCGGGTTTTCATATCCTAACGGGCACGACAAATATGCCGACCCTGATGATGAAACCCGCCATGCCCGTTTCCCTCTCCCCAACCCTCTCCAGCAAGCGGGCGAGGGTGGCAATGTATCGCTACGGGAGTTTCACTTTAAGACACTGGAATGGCCTTGGACTTTTCGCCGCCCCCTAGGGCAGACGTATGGTCAGCACGCCATTCTTGCAGCGAGCTTCCGCTTTTCGATTTTCAGCAACGTCCGTGTTTGCCATCACTCCTCGATTGAACTGTCACTCTTACCCGGGCGCTTCGGCGCATGAACCTTGACGTTGCCGCGGATTTTGCGTGCGTAGTCCTCAAGCCGGCGCTTGGCTGCATCAAAAGCATCGCGCAAGGCAACATAGACATCTTCGTGATTGTCGTGGTTGACCACAATCTCGCTGCCCGGCACACTGATGTCGATGCGCACATTGAACTGTTTGCCCTGATGATGATGCTTGTGCGGCATCTCAACCACCACACGGCAGGACATGATGTTCTCGAAAAACTCTTCGAGCTTATTCACCTTGTCGCGGATGTGCGCTTCAAGCGCCTCTGAATGTTCGACATCACGAATGGTGATTTGCAAGGGTATCTGCATGGCTTTCTCCTATGAACCCGGATGAATCTGGATGCCGCTAGCGGCGGCTTCCCATCTCTTTTTTCTGTTCGTGTTTAACCAGCTTGGTAAGTGCGAGCAATTCTTCCGACAACAGTTCCAGCAGATCATCCAGGGTAATAATGCCTGCCAGGCCGCCGCTCTCATCCACCACGGGCATGCGCCGCACTCCCTTGGCACGCATGTACTGAATGGCCTCGAATATTCCCGTTCCCTCCTTCACCGTGGCAAGGCCGGGCACCATGATGTCGCTCACCGTGATGGCATTGCTGTCCAGTTCCGGTGCCAGTGTTTCGATCACAAGATCACGGTCGGTGACAATGCCCACCGGAACCTGAACGCCGTTGCGATTTTCGACGACCAGCACATCGCCGACATGATGCTGGCGCATGAGTTTCGCTGCATCCAGAACCGTATTGTTACCCTGCACAATGATGACTTCGCGATTACAGATTTCACTAACAGGCATGATGGCCTCCTTGAATTGTGAGTTTAAAACAGGGGTGGGTTAATACCCCCCCGTGGAACCCTTTGTGTCAATGACAGGAAAACGATAATAGGCTCCGTTCAGATAACGGGCGGTATCTTCAATTTCCGCTTCGCTCCAGATCAGCCCGATATTGACTTGCCAGCGGCGCACCTGAACGATCAGACTGTTCCAGTCCGTCGCAAGTTTTTTCTCACGCCAGTGAACCTGTTCGGAGTGACATGCGCTGCAGTGCGTCGAATAAAGCATTTCGCCGCGCGTCTGGCTATGCGTTGCCTGGGCATGCGCCGGGGCATGCACACCCCAGAAGAGGCATGTCGCAAGAATCAGTTTGATTGATCGAGCCATGAAATCGCGCTCCTGAAATTTCAGCCGGCTTGCATGCCTGCCTGATGGGCGTGCAGGAACCAGCGATCCAGCACCACATGACGGGTGAACCATTTGCTGCCCATCAATATCTCGGCGAGAAGGTTCCGCAGGAATTCCGGCCCGACGCTCCTCGGTGATTCCGCAACGCCAAAGCGTGAAACCAGGCGGCTGGAATAAGCCAGCAGTTGCTGGCGGCGGTAGTCTCCGCTGGCTTCCAGTATGGTCGCGGCGGCAATCAGGCCGGATTCCACTGCCGGCCGTATCCCTTCGCCGCTTTGCGGATAGGCCAATCCTGCCGCGTCGCCAACGAGCAGCATGCCGTCATCGATCTGCCTGCGAACCGCATGCCCATACAGCAGGTAGGCATGTCCGTGCAGCGTGTCCGGCATGTCATGCGGAATTCTGCCGCGCTGCTTGAGAAAATTGCAGAAATGTTTGAACTGTTCCGTAAGGTGCCGGTTGTCTTCGCGCCCAAGTCCGATATTCAGGTGATTGCCTTTGCGGAAGCACCAGCCATATCCCTTTAGGTCGCGACAGAAATAAAGCTCGGGCGTATCGGGCCGCACCTGGCATTCATAGCGTTGCATGTGGCTCATTTCGAACTCGATTTCTTTCGCCGAAATCACGGGTTCGCCGCTCCCCAGCTTTGCCCCCATGAAACGCGCCACGGGACAGAAATGCCCGCCTGCCCCAATGACCATCGGCGCTGAAATGGCATCGTTGACGATCCACTGGCTGCCGGTCCTTTCCAGGGATTTCAGCGCTTGGCCGAGTCGCAGGCGTGCGCCGGAACGTTGCAGCAGATAATTGTCCAGCTCGCAGCGGCGTATGCCATAACTAACCGTGGTGGGATATCGGGTCTCCAGATCGCCGCCATCGATCAGACCGGTCCGGAAGGCGGTGATCGGCTGCAGCACATGCTCCTTTGCATAAGCGTCGACATCCAACCGCAGCGCCTGCACCACCGCAGGCGTAATCCAGCCCGCGCAGACTTTGTCGCGCGGGAATTGCGCCTTGTCCATCACCACGACATCCAGTCCCTGCTGGCGCAGTTGCCACGCGGCGCTTGAACCCGCCGGGCCGCCGCCGACAATGAGCACATCACAGCTTTCCATTGCATCCTCCTGCGGCGTATTGATAATCCCGGGTCCAGGGAATCTGGTTATGGCCGGAGCGGTTGAACAGCACCTGGAACAATTGCATGTGCCCCGACCTGAAGGCAGCCAGAGAGCCCGCAAGATAAAGGCGCCAGGTTCGCACAAACGCCGCGTCGAACATTTCGGATATGCGCTCCGCGGCGATCTCATAGCGCTGCAGCCAGTGTTCCAGGGTCTTGGCATAATGCAGCCGCAGGTTTTCCACATCCAGGATTGAAAAGTCGAAAGGCTCAAAGATCTGCATCATTTGCGCCAGGCTGGGCGGGCAGGCCCCGGGGAAAATATGCTCGCTGATCCAGGCATCCATGGGTCGGGGGTAATCCCGACCGATAGAGTGGATCAGTCCACGTCCGCCATCTTTGAGGGTGCGATCGATGGCCGCTCCCAGTTCCTGATAATGATCAATACCCACGTGTTCGAGCATGCCCACGGAGACAAACGCATCGAACTCGCCCTGTATATTGCGGTAGTCGTCCTCGATAAATTCGACCTGGCTATCCAGCCCTTCGTCTTTAGCGCGTTGGCGGGCAAAGGCGATCTGCTCTTCGGAGATGTTGTACGCTTTCACGCTCACGCCATAGTGCCGGGCCATGTGCAGCGCCAGCGCGCCCCAGCCGCACCCTGCCTCCACCACCTGTTCGCCCGGCTGCAGCCATAATTTCCGGCATACATGGTCCAGCTTTGCAGTCTGTGCATCTTCCAGGCTCATGTTTTGGCCCGAAAAATAGGCGCATGTGTACACCATCTGTTTGTCCAGCCAGAGCTGGTAGAAATCGTTGCCGATATCGTAATGGTGGTGGATGTTGCGACGCGCACTCTGGAGGGAGTTGCGTCGTGCCTCCTGGAACGGAGCCAGTAGTTTTTTGGCGAATTTGCCGTCGCTCAACCGCGGCCAGCTGCGGTAGACCGCATCGAGAAAGTCCATCATGTTGCCCTGCACATCGATGCGTCGATCTGCATACATCCTGCCGAAATTAAGCTCCGGATTGGCAACCAGCTTCAACAATGCGCCACGATCGTGGATGAGCACTTTCGCAACTGAGCCTTCCCCATGATGCGCGACGCCTTCCCCATTCCACAGCATCACGTGCAAGGGCGGATTGCCGACGGACTCCAGCATTCTTGTCAGCAGTAACTTCTCCGCCGCGAAGATCATGTTGCCAAGAGTTTGCCGCGATTTTCTTGCTGGCAAGGGGTAATTGGCTGCCCCGCCAGTCAATTTGCCAGTTGGTTCCGTTTGCTCTTGCCTCATGCTTGTGCTCCTCATGATGGTATGTGCCGTTTGCGATAACCCATTTGCGCTCACGCACCTGTCCGGCACGCTACGTCGTTGCGAAGACGGGCGTTATCTCCTCCTCAGGAATGAACGGCTTGTTGTTTCTGGCCTCCACCATGGTGCAAAAATGAAAAATATTCACGGGGTAAATATCCAGCACCTTCAGTCCGGTCTCATCAAGAAAACGATCCAGTGAAAAATCCGGGCGGAAGCCGAGTTGCTTGGACAACGGTGCAAGGAGGGTTTCGCAGGTGCTGAGAAAACGATTCCGGCTGCGGAAGTGATTGACAAAAACCAGCATGCCATTGGGCTTGCACACCCTGCGCATCTCATCGACCAGCCGCTCCGGATCCGGAACGACAGATGCGACATACATGGCGACCACCTTGTCGAATCTACTGTCTTCAAATTCCATGTTCTCGGCATCCATCACCGCCAGCTGCACGATATTGTCCAGACCATCCCGTTCTTTTCTGGCCTGTGCCTGGGATAGCATGTCACGCGAAATATCGATTCCGCTAACAAACACATTTTTTGGATACAGCGGAAGGGAAAGACCGGTGCCTACGCCGACTTCCAGAATCCGCTCTCCCGGCCGGCAGTCCATGCACTCGATAATCGCCCTACGGCCGGGTTGAAAGACTGGCCCAAAGACAAAATCATAGAAGTGCGCATAGCGCCTGTAGGCTTGTTCAATCGTACTGATATCCAAGACATGGCCTCCTGTTTACTCAGGCTGATCAGTTGAGAACCGATACAATCAGGATGAACTTTCCTGTCGACGCAAGCGTGCGCGGCAACAGCCCAATATTTCTATCTGGCAGATGCCCGTCTTTGCGACTCGACTGTGACACGGCGGTCCGGCTGCAGGCAGGCTATCAGACTGTTGCGCCTCATGTTGTCTTTGCAGACCTGCCTGGTGTTGGCTTCCGTATTGGGTTCGGACTCACCCTTGCCCGATGCACTCATGCGTTCAGCGGCAATACCCTGCGTCACCAGATAGGCCTTGACCGCATTGGCGCGGCGCTCGGACAAATCCTGGTTGTATGCTTCTGTACCGATGCGGTCGGCGTGTCCGGTGATTACCAGCAGCTCCACTTCAGGATGCATTTTCATGCTGGCAACGATTTTTTCATCCAGCATTTTCTTGCCCTCAGGCTTGACCACAGCTCTGTCGAAATCGAACAACGTCTCTGCATTGAAGTGAACTTCTACTGCCGGTTTTGCCGGAACGACTGCCGCCACTGGGGGTGGGGGTGGTGCAACTGGAACCGGAACCGGCGCTGTGGGCCCGGCTGCTGGCGGCATGTCCTTCAGTATCGTTTCAGGCTTCAGCACCAGACCTGGATCGCATTCTGCGATAGCCATGGCCGGTGTCCAATAGCCAGTGCGCACACATAATCCGTAAGCAGTCTTGATGACATTGCCACGAGTGTCGATGACATAGCCGGTCTTTTCAGGGAAGTCCTGCGCAGAAACCGCGCCGCATAACGAAATAAGCATCACTGTGGCGAGCATGTGGGAAATCAGCTTTGTTGTTTTCATGATGACTCTCCTAAAATATGAACTGTCTGAGTATTTCATTCATGCGTGCAATCACTTCAACGGGTGCATTGCGGATGCTTACTCAGTGTGTCCAACTCACCCGTAAAAGATTTTCCCCGGGGTTATAGTGATACTTCAGCTCCCCCTTGTAGGCATGATGCAAAGCTTCACCAATGCCACGTGCCAGATGGATGTCCGTAGTGGTCACCAGCGTCATGCCGCCTTTTTCTTCCACCGCCATGATGCGCTCGAGAGGATGCTCGGCCCGCTCACGCTTTTCCACGTTGTGCACGAGATTCATGATTTCGTCGCGATGCGTAAGAAAGAACACTCCCTGCAAGGTAAGATAGCCTGCAGGAAAATGGTCATGCTCGCGGTGGCAGGCAGAGCAGGTTTCCTGATGCGCCCCAGCCGGCGCCTTCATCCACTGCCAGCGCCCTGCGTGAAATACCGCGCCGCATTTCGGGCAGACGGTCGGCTCCGGCAGCTTTCCCTTCAATTTATAGGCATCATGCACGCGCTCCTGAAAAAGTCCGTCATGTGGAGGAATTTGGCGGAAGCCGGCGGGAATAGTATTGGCACTCATTACCTGTCTCCTTGACAATTGATTCATCTCAACGATTACATTCCCACCATGGAAGCTGCGGGATCGTACTTTTGCACTGCCGCAAGTATCTGTTTGCCGCTGATGGCGTCAGGGTTGTAAACCACCGTCAAGGCATGCGGATGCTTGTGATGGTCGAAATCTGCGGCGATAACGCCGTTGCACCCCATCACCTCTTTCTCTACTTTGGCGCGGCCTTCCGCAGGCAATTCAGGATGCACATAAATCATGATGTCAGGTGTGTCCATGGCTGGTTCTCCTTGTCATTGTTCAAGAACAAATCCGGGTGCAACGGTTCTGCTTCACACTCAATTCTCAGGATACGGCTGTCACAGGCCTGATGGGTGAAGTGCGGCCCGCCGCTACATTTCCATCTCTCCCATGGCTCCGTGCCTCTCCTCTTCTTTCGGGAGTTCCGCGACCATGGCATCAGTGGTAAGAATCAGGCTGGCGATGGAGGCGGCATTCTGCAAGGCCGAGCGCGTCACCTTGGTGGGGTCGAGTACGCCCATGTCGATGAGATCACCATATTGTTCGGAAGCGGCGTTGTAACCGAAGCTGCCCATGCCCTCAACAACCTTGGCGAGCACCCCCGAGGGCTCGCCGCCTGCATTGGCAACAATCTGGCGCAAGGGTTCTTCCAGCGCGCGTAGCACGACCTTGATGCCAGCATCCTGCTCGCCATTGTCGCCATGCAGTTCGCTGATCGCCGTCCTGGCACGCAACAGCGCCACTCCACCGCCGGGAAGGATGCCCTCTTCAACCGCAACGCCGCCGGCAAGCTTGGCAGCGCGCTCCTGAAATTTTTCCTTGTCGTAGCTGCTGGCCGCTTCCTTGATCTGCCCGTGGATTTGTTTGATACGGTTGCGGATCATCTCGGGATCCCCAGCACCGCTGATGAGCGTGGTGTCTTCCTTGCCGACTTCGATGCGCTTGGCCCGCCCGAGGTCTTTCAATTCGGCCTTTTCCAGCGTGAGGCCAACTTCCTCTGCAATCACCGCGCCACCGGTAAGGATGGCAATGTCCTCCAGCATGGCTTTGCGGCGGTCGCCGAAGCCGGGCGCCTTGACGGCAACGGCCTTCAGGATGCCGCGAATGTTGTTGATGACCAGCGTCGCCAGCGCCTCGCCTTCGACATCCTCGGCAATTATCAACAACGGATGCCCGGACTTGGCGACTTGCTCCAGGACCGGGAGCAGATCGCGTATGCTGCTGATCTTCTTGTCATACAGCAGGATGTACGGTTCGTCCATTGCCACAATCTGCTTGTCCGGATGGGTGATGAAATAGGGCGACAGATAACCGCGGTCGAACTGCATCCCCTCCACCACCTCCAGCTCATTTTGCAGGCTCTTGCCATCCTTGATTGTAATCACGCCTTCATTGCCGATCTGTTCCATGGCCTGGGCAATGATGTCGCCGATGGCCGTATCGGAATTTGCGGAAATCGCCCCCACTTGGGAAATCTCCTTGCTCGTTGTGCAGTACCGAGAAATGTTGCGCCCTCTCGGCCCCAGTGTCACTTTGACAGCATCCGCCAGGACATCCACGCCCACGACGATCCTGGCACGGGCAGCATCGTGGAACACAACCTGTTTCGCCGGCATGAAGAAGCCTCCAGAATGGATGTTGTGCGGCCTATTGCTCAATACATGTTTGACGACAGCGCCAATCTCGCCACCATCCATGCATTCGCCTGCTGCTCTTTGACCGGGTCGCCACATTCAAGCGCTGCTTCAAGCTCGCCATCCGTCGCGCACTCCATCTCCTCAGAGCACGCCATCACGAGGCGCAGCGCTGTTTCAAGTGCCTTTATTCGTTTGGGGTAATAGTCCGGATCGATATAAAAACTCTCCGGGATTTCGTGCTCAGTTACTAGCTCAAACGTCATGACTTTTTCTCCGTGTTACGTTGCTGCTCTAGCGGCGCACCCCGCAAGGTAGGTGCATAACGGATACTCACGCATTCCACAGAGGCGCAGTGTTACGAAATGGGAATCTCCTTGCGGCTCGACGCGCCGACCTTTTTCGGCAACATGAGCTCGAGCACGCCGTTGTTATACTTGGCCAGAACCTGGCTTTGATCAACCTCGTCGGCCAGGGTGAAGACGCGTGATGCCATGCCGTAACTGCGCTCGCTGCGGATTACCCGCGCCCCCTCTCTTTCCTCCTTTTCTTTCTTGACTTCAGCACTGGTGGAAACCCGGTTGCCCTCGATGGTCACATGAATATCGTCCTTTTTCACACCTGGCATTTCTGCATTGATCAAATACTTTCCATCTGCCTCCTTCACATCCATTTTTATCTGAGGCTCGATTTCCATTCCCTCGCGCAACAACGGACGCAGCGTCATCTTCCTGAACCAGTCGTCCATATCGCCGAGGGGTTCAAAACGTGCGAGTTCGCGAAAGGGATCGAAACGGGAAATATTAGCCATGATATTTCTTCCTTAATTTAGTTAAATAAACTTCACTCATAAAACCTATAGCCCAACAACAGCAAGCCGCTCATTACCAAGAGACATGGTGTATCTTTTTGATCTAAACATGGATACAGAAATTACTTTTTTGTTGTCGGGTCAGGATGATCAGGTTGATTTTCTCCGGGCACTCTGCGTTCACCCACTCTTATTACAATCATCTTCTCGCGGCGTAAATCCCCAATTTTCTGAACCTTCCTGCGTTTGTCGACAACTTTTTCAGCCTCGGGATTCGGCACCTTCATTAAACTTGCTCCTTTGTTGAGAACGGGTGGGATGCAGGCATGGTAGTACGACAACCATGAGAAGCGAATAAGCGGATTGCTTATTTTGAATTAGGAAATATCCTTAAAAGTCAGGGGCGCCGAACGTCAAAACGTGTGCGTTGGGGCGATGGTTTTTGGCATGAAACGGGGGATAGAACCGTGGGAAGGTGGAACTCCCCCTTCCTGCCCCCTGCTAAGGAGGAGAAATGTAGCCTATGGATTACGTATTGAAGAGGAACCGGAATTACGACTCGATAACATTACAGTGAATTGCCAGGCGAACGAGCTGTGTGGCGTTTTGAAGCTTCAGCTTCTTCATGATGTTAGTGTGATGCACGCCTACGGTTTTGGAGCTGATGGAAAGAATTTCCGCAATTTCGCTTATCGAATTTCCTTCCGCCATCAGTTTAAACAACTGGAATTCACGCTTGGAAAGTTCGCTCAACGGATTCATGGCAGCATCATGCAATTGCTTGTCGGAAACAGCGCCCGAAACATGCTCCGGGTCGATGTACATTCTTCCGAGCCTTACCTGGCGCACTGCCTGCACCATCTGCCCCAGGCCGCCCTGCTTGGTCAGATATCCCGTTGCACCCATCTCCAGCGCTCGCTGCACCATGGTCTCATTTGCATGCATGCTGAACACCAGAATGTGCGCATCGGGATGATGTGCCCTGATTCGGCGTATCGTTTCCAGGCCGCCGATACCAGGCATATTGAGATCGAGAACCACCACATCGGGTTTATATTCCCGGTAAAGGCTGTAACCCGTTTCACCATCGTCGGCCTCTGCCACCACACGAATATCCGGCGTATTTTCGAGTATGCGGCGAAACCCATCGCGCACGACGGGGTGGTCATCTATCAGCAACACCGTAATCGTCGAGTTGTTCAAGTTCATTTTCTCCTTCTTTCTATCTGGTAGTTAAGGGGCAGTCGGACATCGATGCGCACACCCAGTCCCGGGGTATTGAACAAGAAAAACTCTCCGCCAGCCGCAATTGCCCGCTCACGCATTCCGAGCAAGCCCAATCCTTTGGATACATGGTCCGGATCGAAACCCTTTCCGTTGTCTTCGACGCACAGCAACATGGCATCGGAATCTTGTGTTTCTCCAGCCTCGCGGCGCAGCTGCACTGAAACCTGATCAGCTTCGGCATATTTGGCGATATTGGAAAGCGCTTCCTGAATGATGCGATATGCGGTGATATTGGTATTTTCGCCAAAACCGTCGAGATCACCTTCCAGCACCAGTTCGCAGGCAATGCCCCCGTGGTGCAAATGCCACTGATTCACCAGTTCGCGCAGGCTATCCGCAAGACCAAGTTCATCCAGCAGCGCAGGGCGCAATTGACGCAGCATGCCGCGGATCACTCTGTGCATTTCGCTGGCACTCTCGCTGATGGCCTGAACACTCGCCGCAATTTTATGTTCCTTATCGTCGAGCATACCCCCTATCGCCTGAGCTTCTGCATGGATCGCAGTGAGCCATTGGCCCAGCTCATCATGCAGCTCGCGCGCCAGATGGCGGCGTTCGCTTTCCTGAATGCTGTACAGGTTTTGTGTCAGCGTGCGGTTCTGCAGCATCAATTCCTGATTGAGGCTTGCCGCCTTTTTGAGCCTGCTGACGTCGATGCCCACCCCCAGCAGGCCGGCGATATTGCCCGCCGGATTATAAAAAGGGGCAAGTACGGTCGACAGATAAACCGTATTCCCGTTCGCGTCCATAATCCGGTTTTCCATGCCTGCCCTGAATTCTCCCGACTCCAGCACCTCAAGGCTGATGCGCTGAAAATCCTCGGCCAGCTCATGCGGCAGCAATTCGAAATCAGTCTTGCCCAGCACATCCTCAACCGGACGGCCAAGAAAGCCGGCAAACACCTGACTGACTGTAACGTAGCGCAGATTCATATCCTTGTAGTACACAATGGCCGGTATTGCGCCGAGCAAGGCTTCCTGCTCGGTGCGCGTCTGCTGCAACGCCAGCGCCATGCGTTTCTGTTCAGTGATGTTGGTCATCACCGTGCGGCAGGCGCGTGCTTCACTCAACACGGCTGCACTTTCCAGGCGGACGTAGTTCACCTCTCCATCACGGCCCATGATTCTCAGCTCGGTAACGACATTGCCGGGCGCACGGAAAACCTGGCGCAGATGATGGAAAAATGCGTGGATATCGCCATTGGCAAGACGGGCACCAAAAGACTTGCCCACGATGTTTTCACGCTCCAGGCCCAACATGGCCGCACCAGTCAGGTTGATTTCCAGAACGCGCCCGGCATCATCGAGGGTGAGATAGCCCACCGGAGCGAAATCATATAGCCTGGCATAACGATCGCGCATTTCTTCCAATGTCTGCTGCGCTTCCCTGAGTTCGCGGTTCTGCATCTCCAGTTCAATCTGGTGTACCTGCAACTCACGCAACAAATGCGCAGTGCTCTTCTCTGATACCTCCTTATTGAGCGCCAGCTCATCGAGCAGCTCCGCCTTGCTGCGGCTATCTGCATCATCAAACCTTCTTTTTCCGTATCTGTGGGTCAAGTCATTTCCCGTCGGCAATTGCAATTGACTGAAAAACACCCCCGTCAAGGCGCTGGGGAGCATCGTCGCAGCTGAACCGCAACAACTATAAGATTTCTTCCTGCTTTCCACAAGCAAGGGGTATGTAAAGCTCTGTTAAACTTGCCGCCTTCTGCATACATCCTCAAGCCGCATGACTCAACTAATCCAGCGCACCTACCCAGCCGATGCCGCGCAACAGCTTGGTGATACCGGCATGGCGCCACTGCTGGCGCGCATCTATGCAGCGCGCGGCATTCGCGATACGGCGCAACTGGATACCAGCCTGGGCAATTTGCTGCCCTTCACGCAACTGAAAAACGCGCAGACCATGGCGGTGCTGCTGGCGGATGCCATCGGCGCACAGCGCAAACTGCTGATTGTGGCCGACTATGATGCCGATGGCGCCACCGCCTGTGCGGTCGGGCTGCGCGGCCTGCGTGCATTCGGCGCGTGCGTTGATTTTATAGTGCCGAACCGCTTTGAATATGGTTACGGATTGACGCCGGAGATCGTGCGGCTCGCCGCGGAAGCACAGCCCGACATCCTGCTCACCGTGGACAACGGCATCGCCAGCGTGGAAGGCGTGACAGAGGCGAACCGGCTCGGCATGCAGGTGCTGGTCACCGACCATCACCTGCCCGGTGACACGCTGCCGGATGCACTCTGCATCGTCAATCCCAACCAGCCGGGCTGCGTCTTTCCCAGCAAGAATCTGGCGGGCGTGGGCGTGATGTTTTATGTGCTGCTGGCGTTGCGCGCCGAACTGCGTGCACGCGGCGCATTCACTGAACAGGCAGAGCCCAATCTCGGCAACCTGCTCGACCTGGTGGCACTGGGCACCGTGGCCGACGTGGTCAAGCTGGATGAAAATAATCGCATCCTGGTGCAGCAAGGCTTGCAGCGCATCCGCGCCGGGCGCGCCTGCGCCGGCATCAACGCATTGTTGCAGGCGGCGCGCAGGCCAGCCGCCAAAGCGTCCGCTTATGAACTGGGCTTCATTGCCGGCCCGCGACTGAACGCCGCCGGGCGTCTGGAGGATATGAGCCTGGGCATCCGCTGCCTGCTCAGCGATGATCCCGCTGAAGCGACAGAAATCGCCGCCAAACTCGACGCGCTCAACCAGGAACGCCGCAGCATCGAGGCAGACATGCAGCAGGCGGCACTGGCTGCGCTGGAACATGTCAATCCTGCTGACAGCGCCAGCTTGGCCATGTTCGACGAGACATGGCATCAGGGCGTGATCGGCATCCTAGCTTCGCGCCTGAAAGACCGCTACCACCGTCCGGTCATCGCGTTTGCGCGCGCCCAAAGCGGCGAACTCAAGGGCTCCGGGCGCAGCATCCCCGGCCTGCATCTGCGCGATGCGCTCGACCTCATGTCCAAGCGTCATTCGCATCTGCTGCAGAAATTCGGCGGGCACGCCATGGCAGCCGGCGTCAGCATACGTGAAGAGCATTTTGACGAGTTCTGCTCCGCCTTCGAATCCATCGCGCAAAGCCTGCTTTCCCCCGCCGATCTCACCCGAACCATCGAGACCGACGGCCAACTTGCTCCAGTTGAATTTTCACTGGAAATCGCGCGCAGCCTGGATCGACAGGTATGGGGGCAGGGCTTCCCGCAGCCGTTGTTCGAGGGCGAATTCACGGTGCAAAGCCAGCGCGTGGTGGGCGAAAAACACCTCAAGTTGGCCCTTCGGCCAAACTCGGGACAGGAACTCTCCGCGCCGCATGCGACGTTCGACGCCATCCACTTCTTTTCCATCGACCCCGTGCCGAAAAGCATCCGCGCGGCGTACAGCTTGGGCATCAATGAATACAATGGCAGCATAAGCCTGCAACTCATCATCCGTCACTGGCAGGCGGTGTAGACATAGCAAACATGGACATCTCCCTATTCCAGAACAGCGGCGTCGAATTCCTGCCGCAGTTCCTGACCAGCCTCGCCATCGGCCTGCTGATCGGACTCGAACGCGAGCGCGCGCCCTCTGCCAAGGCAGGCCTGCGCACCTTCGCGCTGGTAGCGCTGCTTGGGACGCTGGCCGCAATGCTGTCCGAAAAAAACGACTTACCCTGGCTGCTGATCGCGGGCTGGCTAATGGTGGGCGCAATGATTATCGCCGCCTATGTCAACAGCCCCACCCAGGAGAACGATCCCGGCACCACCACCGTCGCCGCACTGCTGATGTGCTACGGACTGGGAGCATTGGTCTGGTACGGCCAGGCCACGCTGGCCATCATGCTGGCCATCGGCACCACCACCCTGCTCTACTTCAAGCCCGAACTACGGGGCATGACACAGCGCCTGACGCGGCGCGACCTGGTGTCCATCCTGCAATTTTCGGTCCTGACCTTCGTCATCCTGCCCATCCTGCCAAACCAGAACTACGGCCCCTATGACGCCTTCAACCCGCACCAGACATGGATGATGGTGGTGCTGATCTCCGGCCTTAGCCTGGCAGCGTATGTCGCGCTGCACTGGGTCAAGAAACGCCACGGTGCACCGCTACTCGGCCTGCTCGGCGGGCTGGTGTCCAGCACCGCCACTACGCTCGTCTATGCGCGCCACAGCAAGAGCGACGCAAACATGGTGCATCTGTCCGCCGTTGTCATCCTGATCGCCAACCTGGTAGTGCTGGTGCGCCTGAGCGTGCTCGGTTCAGTGGTCTCGCCAGCCGCATTGCCGCAGCTGTTGCCAGTCATGGGTATCGGCCTGCTGTTCGGAATGGCAAGTATCTTGATCGGCTGGCGCAAGCTGCAAAGCTCTTCCGAACTTCCCTTGCCGGAAACCGCCAACCCGACGGAAATCCACGCTGCCCTGGGCTTCGGCCTGCTGTATGCAGTGGTGCTGCTGTGTTCGGCGTGGCTGTCCGACCTGGCGGGCAGCAAAGGCCTGTATGCGGTAGCGCTGGTTTCCGGACTGACCAATGTCGATGCCATCACCCTGTCCAGCCTGCACCTGCTCGACTTGGACAAGCTAAGCGCAGGACAGGCCGTAACCAGTATTGCTCTGGCTTGCCTTTCCAACCTGGCGTTCAAATTTGGCCTGGTTCTGTTCATTGGCGGAACAGCCCTGGCCCGGCATGTCACCATCGGCTTTCTGGCAATGGCTGCCGGCATCGGCATCGGTCTGCTGCTCCTCTAATCAGGATGCTTGGGCGCGAAACTCGCGTTGCGAGCCCTGCCCCTTTCCCCACCGATAGGGAACGGACTGAGCGGATCGTCGTTTCCTCCGTTTGGGTGACGATACGCCATCACCGTTAGGTTATAATCGCAGTCTCTCTGAAAATCAAAAAAGCCAGACCATGGAAGCCGAACAACTCAACGCCATTGCCAACAAATTGCAGGACTTGCGCACACGCACCACCGAATTACGGAGGTATCTTTGACTTCGATGGCAAGCAGGAACGCCTGACCGAAGTCGTCGCGCTGGCCGAAGACCCCGCCATCTGGCAGGACAGCAAACGCTCCCAGGAACTGGGGCGAGAGCGCAAGATGCTGGAAGACATCGTCCTCTCATTAAGCCAGCTCAACCAAAATCTCGACGATTCCGCCGAGCTGTTTGAAATGGCTCAGGGAGAAAACGACGATGCCAGCCTCAACAGCATCGCGCAGGACGTGCAGCAGATGGAACAGCAAGTGGAAGGCATGGAATTCCGCCGCATGTTTTCCGGCGAGCTCGACGCCAGCAACTGCTTCATCGACATCCAGGCCGGCAGCGGCGGCACCGAGGCGCAGGACTGGGCCTCCATGCTGCTGCGCATGTACCTGCGCTACTGCGAGCGCAAGGGCTTCGGCGTCGAAGTGCTGGAGCAATCCGACGGCGAAGTCGCCGGCATCAAGGGTGCTTCCATCAAGGTTTCCGGCGAGTATGCCTACGGCCACCTGCGCACCGAGACCGGCGTGCACCGGCTGGTGCGCAAGTCCCCGTTCGATTCCGGCAACCGCCGCCACACCTCGTTCGCCAGCGTATTCGTATATCCGGAAGTGGACGAATCCATCGAGGTGGACATCAATCCGGCCGACCTGCGCATCGACACTTACCGCGCGTCCGGCGCCGGTGGTCAGCACATCAACAAGACCGACTCCGCCGTGCGAATCACGCACATTCCGACCAACATCGTGGTGCAATGCCAGAACGACCGCTCGCAGCACCGCAACCGCGCCGAAGCCATGGCGATGCTAAAATCCAAGCTGTACGAAGCCGAGCTGCGCAAGCGCCAGGCCGAGCAGCAAAGTCTGGAAGATTCCAAGACCGACATCGGTTGGGGCCATCAGATCCGTTCCTACGTGCTGGATCAGTCGCGCATCAAGGATCTGCGCACCAACGTGGAAATCGGCAACACGCAAAGCGTGCTGGATGGCGACCTGGATGAGTTCATCAGTGCCAGTTTGAAACAAGGTATTTAACAATTACAAACTCTAAATCATGACAACGCAAACTACATTCCCGGCCCCACAAGACGACAACCAGATCATCGCCGAGCGCCGCGCCAAGCTGGCTGCGCTGCGCAAGGAAGGCGTGGCTTTCCCGAACGACTTCGAGCGCAAGAACCTGGCGGCTGATCTGCACAGCGCCTACGGCGAAATGAGCCACGACGAACTGGAAGCGGCCCATGTCGGCGTCACCGTCGCGGGGCGCATGATGCTGAAGCGCGTGATGGGCAAGGCCAGCTTTGCCACGGTTCAGGACATGAGCGGGCGCATCCAGCTGTTTATCAGCAACGGCGACACTGGCGAGGCCGCGCACGATGCCTTCAAGCATTATGATCTGGGCGACATCCTCGGCGCTTCCGGCGTGCTGTTCAAGACCAAGACCGGCGAGCTGTCGGTGCGTGTCACCGAGCTGCGCCTGCTGACCAAGGCGCTGCGTCCGTTGCCGGAAAAATTCCACGGCCTCACCGACCAGGAGCAGAAATACCGCCAGCGCTATGTGGACCTCATCACCAACGAAGACACGCGCAATACATTTGTCATCCGCTCCAAGGTGATCCAGGCCATCCGCGAATTCTTCATGCGCCATAATTATCTCGAAGTGGAAACCCCGATGATGCACCCGATTCCAGGGGGCGCATCGGCCAAGCCTTTTATCACGCATCACAATGCACTCGACATGGAACTCTACCTGCGGATCGCACCGGAGCTGTACCTCAAGCGGCTGGTGGTGGGCGGTTTCGAGAAGGTGTTCGAGATCAACCGCAACTTCCGCAACGAGGGGCTGTCCACCCGACACAATCCCGAGTTCACCATGATCGAATTCTACGAGGCCTACCGCGATTACAACTACCTGATGGACTTCACCGAGAAGATGTTTGGCGAGGTGGCGCGCAAGGTGCTGGGCACGACGGTCGTCAGCTATCAGGGGCGCGAGCTCGACCTGGGCAAGCCGTTCCACCGCCTGACCATCGTGCAGGCCATCCAGAAATACCATCCGCAGTTTTCGGACGCGCAGTTGAACGACCGCGATTTCCTCATCAGCGAGCTACAGGACCTCAAGGCCAAGTACCGGACATCTGACGGCGTGGGCGGACTGCAACTTTCGCTGTTCGAGGAACTGACCGAGCACCAGCTGTTCGAGCCCACCTTCATCATCGACTATCCCGCCGAGGCCTCGCCGCTGGCGCGCCGCAGCGACAAGCGCCCCGAGATCACCGAGCGCTTCGAGCTGTTCATGGTCGGGCGCGAAATTGCCAACGGCTTTTCCGAGCTGAACGATCCGGAAGATCAGGAGGCCCGCTTCGACGCGCAGGTAGCCGCCAAGGAAGCCGGCGACGAGGAGGCGATGTTCAAGGATGGCGACTTCATCCGCGCGCTGGAATACGGCCTGCCGCCCACCGCCGGGGAGGGCATCGGCATCGACCGGCTGGTGATGCTGCTCACCGACAGCCCGAGCATCCGCGACGTGATCCTGTTCCCGCACATGCGCCCGGAAGTGTAAGGCGCATACAGCTCATGGCCGCCATCAACTCCAGCCTTCGGCAGACACATGCTCGATAGCAACTCCCAAAACCTGCTGTTG
>JAUQWW010000027.1 GCA_030834965.1 Gallionellaceae bacterium
AAATCTGCAAATGCAGGTAAGGCGATGGACATCAGGACAGAAATAGCGAGTAAGGCACGCATGATTAACTCCTTATAAATTGATGTAATTGCGGTTATACGCACCAAACACAGGCGTTCGGCATCAATGGATAAGCAGGAATCGTGCCGCCATAAAATAACTAATATGGCCAATAACATATTCTCTTATGTGGTATTGGGTAATGATTTGCGACTCATTTATGTAAAATTATCCGACAGCAGAAGGCGGACGGAGATCGCCAAGAGGACTCGCCGATATTCGTAAGCAGCAGTTCCCCGCAAAGCCCGCGTTTTCGCTGTGCTCTTCGTAGCTAGAATTGCCTATTTTCGGCAGAGGGGTTGAGGCGGGTAATGCAGAGAAAAATTTATTATCCTCAACAGCCTGCCTTCTCTCTAATCATCCGCCAAAGTGGGTAATCCACCATCCCGCAAGCGGGAGAGTGGACTTGTATGGATGTTCGTGCCCATAGGGGCATGGGGATTGTCTTCCTTCCGTAGTTATTGGAAGCGCTGGAAATTAGGAGTGCCTCATTTTTGATACGCCACTTAATTGCCGGATAATTTCCTGTTTTGCAACAGTGGGCGGGGCGCTAGGGCGTCGTCTTCTGGTGGATCAGCGATCATGTAACGTACTAACGTACCTTCGAGTAATCGCTGTAATAAAACTCGACAAGCAATTGTTATAACCTGACATTATGTAGTGGAAAGCGGGTGCATTCTGTTTCGAGGTGTGTCAAGCGATGAACCAGTGCTTGATGAAGGTTTTGGCGCTGGTCGGTAGATATGGCTCTGTTAGAGAATCAGTCAGATGGGTGACTTATGAATTATGTACGCGAATCAACAATGAATGCTGTACAATAATCGATAATGATTGTTGTGCGGTATTCATAAATGGCCAAGTCAAGCAAAGCAAAGCCGATCCCGAAGCTCTCTTCCCGAGGCGGCAAACGCCCTGGCGCCGGACGCAAGCCGGGGCAGGGGCGTTATGGTGAGGGTACCAGCGTGGTGCGCGTGCCCAACAGTCAGATCGTCAGCGTGAACAAATTTCTGGAGGCTTACGAAAAGCGTGTTGCGGGAACGCGCAAGGCTGCGAAAAAACTTGCAGGACAAATGATGCTGCCTCTGGCCGAACCACCTGCGCAGCGTATCCCGCTATATGGACACAGCATCTCGGCGGGCTTCCCGTCGCCTGCGGATGATGACATCGGAGACCGGCTTGATCTGAACCAGCTTCTGGTGAGCAATCAGCCGGCTACTTTTTTTCTGCGGGTCAAGGGAGATTCCATGATCAACGCCGGCATTCATGATGGCGACATCATTGTAGTCGATCGTTCGGTGCAGCCTGTTGACCGTTCCATTGTAGTGGCCGTAGTGGATGGCGAGTTGACCGTCAAGCGCCTGATCATGCACAGCGGTGCAGCTGAGCTTCATGCCGAAAATCCCAAATATACCCCGATCCGTTTTCAGGATAGCCAAGAGTTAATTCTCTGGGGGGTCGTGACCAGCGCAGTGCATCAGGTGAAATAATCCTGAAAGAAATTTCGTGTGATCACTAAGATGCGGAGAGATCGAGCGTATTGGAACGGACAAAGACGCGCTGCTCAGGCTGGGGGCACGCAGCATGGCGCATGAAGACCGGGAACAGGAGTCACGCGTATACTTCGGCCTGGGGCAAGTTGCCCGTTGTTGGTTGTTGGCCGGGGAAAGCGGGTAGAAATTAAGCATAATTCTTATGCGAATGTTCATATAATAAATATGTTGACTAAATTAGTCATGATTAGTATAGTTGAGCGCGTTAGTCAAGTATTCAGCTTTGCTGGATAGATTCCTAATTTTTAAAGGGAGGTGGCTCATGCGTCTCACTACAAAAGGCCGTTTTGCTGTAACGGCAATGGCTGATCTGGCAATGCGCAACGGGAATGGCCCGGTCACTCTGGCAAGCATCAGCGAACGCCAAAAGATTTCGCTGTCTTATCTTGAACAGTTGTTCGGCAAGCTGCGCAGGCATAATAT
The DNA here is from genome assembly GCA_030834965.1 of Gallionellaceae bacterium. GTDB lineage: Bacteria > Pseudomonadota > Gammaproteobacteria > Burkholderiales > Gallionellaceae > JAUQWW01. The sequence continues at coordinate 2,034 of JAUQWW010000027.1, forward strand.
CGTGATTGCCGTGCGCGGCCCCGGCGGCGGCTACTGTTTGGCGCGCCCGGGTGCGGAGATCTCGATCGCTGACATTATCATGGCGGTGGATGAGCCAATCGATTCGACCCGGTGTGGAGGAAAAGCCGATTGCCATGACGCACAACAGTGCATGACGCATGATTTGTGGACGGGGCTGAACGAGGCCTTGTATCGTTATCTGGCGAATGTCAACCTGCAGCAGGTTACTGATTGTCAGGTGCAAAAGCCGGAAGCGATACCGGTGACCATCAGCAACCGAATCGCGATCGCTGCCTGATTGCTCGAACAGTATCAAGAGTTCTTTCATCGTTTTATCGGGATGTCTGAGGTAACAGCATGAGTGCGACACTGCAAAATCTGGTCAACCAGCCTTACAAGCATGGTTTCGTCACCGACATCGAGACCGATGTCGCGCCGAAAGGGCTTAGCGAACAGACCATCCGGATGATTTCGGCGAAGAAGAACGAGCCCGAGTGGCTGCTCGAGTTCCGGCTCAATGCCTATCGCTCGTGGCTCAAGATGGAAGAGCCGACATGGGCAAACGTCAAATATACCGAGATCGATTTCCAGGCGATCAGCTACTACGCGGCGCCCAAGCCGAAGGCGAAGCTGAAGAGCATGGATGAGGTCGATCCGGAATTGCTGCGCACGTTCGAGAAACTCGGCGTGCCGCTGCACGAGCGCGCGGCGCTTGCCGGTGTTGCGGTCGACGTCATTTTCGACAGCGTATCGGTGGCGACGACCTACAAGGAAAAGCTGGCCGAAGTCGGCATCATTTTCTGTGCGATGTCAGAAGCCGTGCAGCATCATCCCGAGCTGGTACAGAAATATCTCGGCAGCGTCGTGCCAGTCGGCGATAATTTCTATGCCGCGCTCAACTCGGCGGTGTTCACCGACGGCTCGTTCTGCTACATCCCCAAGGGCGTCAAGTGCCCGATGGATTTGTCGACTTACTTCCGCATCAACACTCAGGAATCAGGGCAATTCGAGCGCACGCTGATCATTGCGGAAGAAGGGGCGTCAGTCTCTTACCTCGAAGGCTGTACGGCGCCAAAGTTCGACACGAACCAGCTGCATGCGGCGGTGGTCGAACTCATCGCGCTCGACAACGCCGACATCAAGTATTCGACTGTGCAGAACTGGTATGCGGGTGACGAAAACGGCGTCGGCGGCATTTACAATTTCGTGACCAAGCGCGGCCTGGCCAAGGGCGTCAACTCGCGCATTTCGTGGACGCAGGTCGAGACCGGTTCGGCGATCACGTGGAAATATCCGTCCTGCGTGTTGCTGGGTGAAAACTCGGTCGGGGAATTTTACTCGGTTGCGCTGACCAATCATCACCAGCAGGCCGACACCGGTACCAAGATGATCCACATCGGCAAGAATACGCGCAGCACCATCGTCAGCAAGGGCATCTCGGCCGGCCACTCCAACAACAGCTACCGCGGGCTGGTCAAGGTGACGCCCACCGCCGCCGGTGCACGCAATTATTCGCAGTGCGACTCGATGCTGATCGGCGACCAGTCCGGCGCCCATACCTTTCCCTATATTCAAGTGCGCAACAACACTGCCAAAGTGGAGCACGAGGCATCGACCTCAAAGATCGGGGAAGACCAGCTGTTCTATTTCGCGCAGCGCGGCATCGGCGCCGAAGCAGCGGTGTCGATGATCATCAACGGATTCTGCAAGGACGTGTTTCAACAATTACCGCTGGAGTTTGCGGTCGAAGCGACCAATCTCCTCAGTTTCAAATTAGAAGGGAGCGTAGGATGATTTACCAGGACAGCAAAACCATACTCGAAGTGCGCGGACTGCGTGCGAACGTGAATGGCGTCGAAATTCTGAAAGGCCTGGACCTGACCGTGAAGAGCGGAGAAATCCACGCTATCATGGGTCCGAATGGTTCGGGCAAGAGCACGTTCTCCAAGGTGCTCGCGGGCCACTCGGCTTATGAAGTCACCGGCGGCACCGTATTGTTCGAAGGCAAGAACCTGTTTGAACTCGCACCCGAAGAGCGTGCGCGGGCCGGCGTGTTTCTTGCCTTTCAGTATCCGATCGAGATTCCGGGCGTCGCCAACAGCCAGTTCCTGCGCCTGACTTACAATACCGTACAGGCAGAGCGCGGCAAGGATGAACTCGACCCGCTCGAGTTCGACGACTACGTGCGCGAGAAGATGAAGTTGCTCGAAATGAATCCCGATTTTCTTGACCGCAGCGTCAACGAAGGCTTCTCCGGTGGCGAGAAGAAGCGCAACGAAATATTGCAGATGGCCATGCTTGAGCCGAAGCTGGCGATTCTGGACGAGACCGATTCCGGCCTCGACATCGACGCGCTCAGGATCGTCTCCAACGGCGTCAATCACCTCGCCAACAAAGACAACGCGATGGTGCTGGTGACGCACTACCAGCGCCTGCTCAACTACATCGTGCCCGATTACGTGCACGTGATGGAAGCGGGACGCATCATCAAGACCGGCGGCAAGGAACTTGCGCTCGAGCTTGAAACAAGGGGCTATGACTGGGTGAGCGCCGAGAGTAAAGCTGCGAGGTTGGCGGCATGAGCGCACCAGCCACGACAACTGCGGGTTACTTGGAAAGTCTGCTCGCAGGACAGCCGCAGCTTCCGGCGAGTCCGCTGGCGTGGCTCAACACGCTGCGTGCTGAGGCGGTCGACCGCGTTGGGGCGCTGACGGTGCCGACCGTGCGCGATGAAGAGTGGCGTTTCACCGACATTTCACCGCTCACCAAACTGTCGTTTCAGCCAGTGAGCGCACCGACCAGTTTGCAGGCGGCGGATATCGAACGTTTCTATATCGAGGAAGCAACCACGCGGCTCGTGTTCGTCGACGGTGTCTATGCGCCGCAGTTATCCAGCGTCGCCGCAGACGCCGGTGTGGTCGTCACCAACCTGGCGGCAGCTGCAACGGACCTGGCGGCGATCGCGCCGCATCTCGGGCAGCATGCGGCATTTCATGACGATGTATTCGCAGCGCTGAACACGGCATTTCTGCACGATGCTGCAGTGCTCGTCGTGCCGCGCAACGTGGCTGTCAGCGCGCCGGTGCATCTGTTGTTCATCGCGACACAAAAGGAAGCGGCAAGCTATCCGCGCTGCCTGCTGCTGGCCGAATCCGGCTGTGCGGTAACGGTGATCGAGGATTACGTCGCGTTGCAAGAGGAAGCATATTTCACCAACGCCGTGACCGAAATCGCGCTGGCCGATAATGCGCGTGTGAACCACATTCGGGTGCAGCGCGAAGGTGCTCAGGCATTTCATATTGCGAACTGCGCCGTGTCGCTTGCGCGCGCCAGCCACTTTCATTCGGTAAGTGTTGCGCTGGGTGCGCGCATTTCACGTTATAACCTGAACACGCTGCAGACGGCCGAGGGTACGGAGTGCATAGTCGATGGCCTGGCGCTGATCGCAAACAACCAGCTGGCCGATACGCATACCTGCATTGACCATGCACAGCCGCACGGTGTCAGCCGCCAGCAGCACAAATGCATTGCGGGCGGCAACGCCCATGCGGTATTCAACGGCAAGATCATGGTGCGTCCGGGTGCACAGCGTACCGATTCATCGCAGTCCAGCCACAACCTGTTGCTGAGCGGCCGTGCGCATGTCGATACCAAGCCGCAACTGGAGATATTTGCCGATGACGTGAAGTGCACACATGGCGCAACGGTCGGCCAGCTCGACAGCGAGGAAGTATTTTATCTGCGTAGCCGCGGGCTGTCGGAAATCGTCGCGCGCAATATGCTGACCTATGCGTTCGGCGCCGAGATCATCGAACGCATCCCTGTCGCATCGCTCAAGCGCCAGCTCGGGCAGACCGTGCTTGAACAAACCAGCAGCCAGACATGAACGACACCCATACTGCACCCCAAACACAGGCGGCATCTGCATGCGACGTCGAGCGCATTCGCGCCGACTTCCCAATTCTCAAGCTGGAGATCAACGGCAAGCCGCTGGTGTATCTCGACAACGCCGCATCGAGCCAGATGCCGCAGCAGGTGATTGACCGCCTCGTGCGCTATCGCACGACGCAGCACGCCAATGTTAACCGTGCGGTGCATACCCTGTCGGAGATTGCGACCAACGAATTCGAGGAGGCGCGGCGCAAGCTGCAGCACTTCATCAATGCGCGCGAAGAGCGGGAAGTGATTTTTACCAGCGGTACGACCGATTCGATCAATTTGGTGATGCACGGCTATGGCCGCAAATTCATCAAGGCCGGCGACGAGATCATCCTGACTACGCTCGAGCACCATGCCAACATCGTGCCGTGGCAGATGCTGGCCGAAGAAAAGGGCGCAACGATCCGCGTGGTGCCGGTCAACGATGCCGGCGAACTGCTGATCGACGAATACGAGAAGCTGTTCAACGAGCGCACCAAGTTCGTCGGTGTGATGCATGTGTCCAACGCATTGGGAACCATCAACCCGATCAAGCAGATGATCGCGTTTGCGCATGCGCACGGTGTGCCAGTGCTGATCGACGGCGCGCAGGCCGTGCCGCACATGAAGGTGGACGTGCAGGACCTCGACTGCGACTTCTACGCGTTCTCGGGCCATAAGCTGTGCGGCCCGACGGGTATCGGCATTCTTTACGGGAAGGCTGCGCTGCTCGAGCGCATGCAGCCGTTCAAGGGCGGCGGCGACATGATCCTGTCGGTGACCTTCGAAAAGACCACCTACAACACGATTCCGCACAAATTTGAGGCCGGCACGCCGCATATCGCAGGGGCGATCGGTCTTGGTGCCGCAGTTGATTACCTGTCGGAAATCGGCATGGATGCCATTGCAGCACATGAACACGCCCTGCTCGACTATGCCACTGCACAAATGAGCCAGATGCGGGGTGTGCGCATCATCGGTACCGCCAAGAACAAGGCCGCCGTGATTTCCTTCGCAATCGACGGCGTGCATCCGCACGATATCGGCACGCTACTCAATCAGGATGGGGTCGCTGTGCGCACCGGGCATCACTGTGCGCAGCCCGTGATGCAGCGTTTTTGCGTGCCTGCCACCTCGCGCGCCTCGTTCGCCTTCTACAACACCATGGCCGAGGTCGATTCACTCGTCGCCGGCATACGCAACGTACAGAAGGTCTTTGCATAATGTCCGACTACAAAGCCCTGTATCAAGAGGTCATCCTCGATCACAACAAGAAGCCGCGCAACTATGGCACGCTTGAGCATCCGACCCACCATGCGGACGGGAGAAACCCGCTGTGCGGAGACCACATCGAGGTGGCGCTCAATCTCGAAGGCGAGAACATCGGCGCAATTGCGTTTCAGGGCGAGTCATGTGCGATCTGCAAGGCGTCGGCCTCGATGATGACAACCGCCGTCAAGGGCAAGACGCGTGCGGATGCAGAAGAGATTACCCAGGAATTTCTCGCGATGGCGACCGGCAAGCGCGACCTCGGCAGTCTTAGCCACATCGGGCGGCTCTCGGTGTTTGCCGGCGTGCGCGATCTGCCGACGCGGGTCAAGTGCGCGATCCTGCCCTGGCACACGCTGCATGCCGCACTCAACGCGGTCGAGAGCACTTCGACCGAAGCAGAAAATGACCCGATGCAAGCTCCGATTGGCGACGCTTGATACTGCAAATATGTTTGTCTCCGGAAATGCAAACAAATTGGAAACCGGCGCGGTCTTATGGATCCTTGCGGATTCCGTGCCCTCTGTGACTGATGTAGCCAGGGTTTAACATGCCAAAAATAGCTGACATAGAAGACACCCCCAACCCGAACGCGGTGAAGTTCATTCTCAAGGAGCCGCTAACCTGGGGGATTGCACGCTCATACGACAATGCCCAGCAGGCGCAGGGGGATGCGCTGGCTTCCGCCTTGTTTGACATCGAGCATGTGACCAATGTGTATTACGTCGATCGCTGGCTCACGGTGACGCAGGACGGCGAAGCCGACTGGCCGGAACTGATGCGCTTGGTTGCTGTGCCCATCCGCGAGGCACCTGCTGCGGAAGCGCAATCGGCGGCCACGGCTGCCGCAGCGGCCAGCACAATCGCCGATCTGAGTCCCGAAGACCAGGAGCGCATCAGAAAAATCAACGCGCTGCTCGACGCTCAGATACGTCCCTATCTGCAGAGCGACGGCGGCGACCTCATCGTGCTCGGTCTCAAAGATAACCAGCTCACCGTCCACTACCAGGGCGCATGCGGCACCTGCCCGAGCTCGATATCGGGCACGCTCAACGCCATTGCCAACATGGTCCGCACCATAGATCCGGAGATCGAAATCCTGGCTGTCTAGGGCTTAAAGCGCGGCAGGTACCGCAGAGCCTATTAAACTTGTTCTGCAGGTGAATCGAAAGTCACGTTTTGCGAGTGGTGCGGCAGTTCCAGGTAACTCCTGGACTGCATCTCGGTCAGGCGGCTGGCGGTGCGGGAGAATTCGCTGGCATGCAATCCGTCCATGTAAAGTTCTGCCGGTGGAGCTTCAGCCGAAGCGACCAGTTTGACGTTGTTGTCGTAAAACACATCCACCAGCCAGGTAAAGCGCTGTGCCTCTGCGGCGTCCTCGGCTGTCATCCTGGGGATGCCAGACAAAAACACGGTTGCGTATGTGTGCGCAATTTCCAGATAGTCGTCCTGAGCGCGCGGCCCGCCGCAAATGTCCTTGAAATCGAACCAGACCACATTGGAGGCAAGTTTTTTCACGGCGATCTGCCGGCCCTGAACTTCGATATGCGTTTGATCTTGCTGCGCCCCTGAACTTAATCGTTCAAACATGGTATTCATGCTTGATTCGTTTTCGGCATTGGCAGGCACCATGTACAGCGGCGCACGGATCTTCGCGCTCATGCGGTAGTCATGGCCACCGTCCACGTTGATGACCCGCAACTCGCGCTTGAGCAACTCGATAGCAGGCAAGAAATTCTGTCGTTGCAAGCCATGTGGATAAAGCCCGTCGGGTGGATAGTTGGAGGTGGTGATCAGCACCACGCCGCGCGCGAACAGCGCTTCCAGCAGCCGGCCCAGTATCATCGCATCGGCAATGTCGTTGACGTGAAACTCGTCAAAACACAGCAGGCGGGTTGACCTGGCAATGTTGTTGGCCAAGGCGATCAACGGATCTTTTTCCCCGGCAAGCGCCTTCAATTCATGATGAATTTCAGCCATGAAATTATGAAAATGGATGCGGCGTTTGCGCCGATAGGGGAGACAGTCGTAGAACGCATCCATTAGCAGAGTCTTGCCGCGTCCCACGCCACCCCAGACATACAACCCCTTCGGTACCTCAGGGCTGAACAAGCTGCGGCCCAGAAATTGATTGCGCCGGGATTTGAACTCGATCAATTCGTGCCACAGCGCGTCGAGTTTGGCGATCGCCTCTGCCTGTGCTGCATCATGCACAAAATCCGGCTGTTTGCTGATGGCCTCATACCACGCTTTTGGGGTCATGCTGCCGTCCGCAGGCGGAGAAAAGGTGTGTTGCGGCATATATTGTTTGTCTTGTTAACGTGTAACTCGCAAAGTGAGACATCGTCCCTCTCTCAGTGAGAGAGAAAGGGTCATGAAAGAACTCTGCTAATCATCAGTGGCGGCGGTTCGCCATGACCGTTAGATTTAGAGGCTCATTATGTGGCCGTGTATCCGGAATGAATTGCATTACCAGATGATGATGCACTGTATTTTATAGAAGGATACCTCGTTCGTGCAGATAAACTTGATTCTGTATATCAACGTGAAGTCCATTCTAAATTTTGGCATCATTACAAAAAAACACGGACATCCGCAGGCAAATGTTTAAGTAATCTTCTAAGCCACTTGGAATGCGTTAAAAATCGGCGTAAATCCAAACCTGAGGAGATGAAGTTGACTGAACCGACTGAAGAACAGGTGTAGTGGCGGCAGATCGCGTTAACAACCGACCACACAAAGTGCTAGGATTCAGAATACATTTTGACTATTCTTCTGCAAGACGGTGTGCTGCACAAAGCAATCATAAGCTGTTGCACTTCAAGTTTGAATCCGCATGTTTTTGCTGGGTCATCTATATTAGGAGTCAGTTATGCAATTCCGGTTTTTCGGTAAGAAATTTCTTCTTGTTGCTATGCTGTCCATCGGCAGCGCGGTTTCAACGCTTGGTGCAACTGCGGCAAATAGCGCAACGCAGGCCAAACCCGCGGCATTTGACTTTACAGTTGTATCCGCCTCCAAGGATGCAACCCGCCCTCGTTCCAGCGAGGGAAGTGACACTGTCTTTCTCGTTAACGGTGTAGAGGGCCGTACGCTGATTCTGGTACGTGGAAAGACCTACACGTTCAATATCGATACAGGTGTCAGGCACGATTTTTATATCACTACCGACCCGGCGGGCGGAGGCACAGGTGCGCTGACCGAAGGCGTGACTGGAAACTTTACTCACATGGGCGTCGTCACGTTCAAGCCGACCGCAACGACACCTGATGTCCTCTATTACCAGTGCCGTAACCATAAATACGCAGGTGGCCAGATCAATATCGTCAATCCAGGCAAAGAAGACAAGATAATGATTGCGAAGCCGGTAGCAGCGCCGACGGCTAAGGTCACTAAAACGATAGACAAGGTTGATCTCAAGCAAAAACTTGATTTCGCAAACATGACCATCAACAAGTCCAATGCAGCAACACGCATCGCGGCAAGCACCAACGCAGAGGCCAAGGCAAAACTCAAGGACGCTCAGGCAATGCTTGCCGCAGGCCAGAGCGCATTTAATGCTGGCAACCTTGCGCTGGCTGAAATCAAAATCGATGAAGCAACTAAATTGATGGGCGAGGCCGCACGGCTTGTTCCGTCAGAATTCGTGCTGGGCAAGGCCAAAGCCCGGTACGAGGAACTGCTGCAAGGCATCAAGAGGCTGGAAACAGCGTTTGCGCAGAATTATGAAACAATCTCCAAAGAACCTGGCGCGAAGAACCTGCAACCCCTCGATGACCCAAAAATACGCAAGTCCAAGGATGCAGCAAAGGCTCTCTTTACCGAGGGAAAATATGACAAGGCTAATGAAATTCTTAATAGCCTTCAAGATGAGGTAATCATTGCGCTAAATAAATTGCTGGCCAACAGGACCATATCCTATGAAATGAAATTTGAAACGGTGGAGCAGGAATATCAGTATGAATTGGCGCGTTACATACATTTTGAAGAACTGATTCCGCTGGCTATTGAGCAGAAACAGCCGACCAGGAATCTGCTTTCCCTGATGGAATCGCATGTGAACAAGGGGAAGGAAAAACGCGACCAGGCGGCAGCCGATGCGAAACAAAAGAATTTTGCGGCAGCGCTGGAAAAAATAAAGGCCGCCTCCGATGATATTGAGTCTGGACTCCAAGTGATTGGAGTGCGTTATTGATTGGAATGCGTTGATACAAAGCCGCGACATCCGAGAAAAATTCCCTGTCCATAGAGTGGCATCGCGCAAGCACACGACATGAGCAGACTGCGGCCAGAAAATGGCTGCACCTGGAAATGAAGCTGCGCACCACTATCGGAACCGGCCACGCAAAAACTGGCAAAGCAGTCGGGCAACATTTTGATAATCGATCGTCTCTGATGTGCCATAAGGATATTTAGCAGGAGCTTGGCAGGCGTGCGACCAAGGAAAATTGAATAGGTATTTTGCCTATATTCTGCAGAGTAATCTGTATGGTTTAATTCGCCACAGACGTTTTGTCGCTCTGCTCGCTGGCTTATCCGCCTCCATTGCAGTACTCAAGGCACTCACGCTGCTGAAATTGATCGTCGTTATCGGCCTCTTCCTGTGGGTAATTCCGAAGGCATTATGCGTGACGATCGGGCTGCCTGCAGACTGTATGGCAAGAAACACATAAGTGAGTTTTTGCAGCGCATTCACGAATCAATCGAGTTTCCCGGCGAGGCTGATTATCATCAGCGTCAACGGTGACAACTATTTTGTTGATCAACTACGGGAGGTGCAAAGATGGCTAAAAAGACAAGTGCGGGAGCCGCTCCGGCAGGCCGTTCTAACATTGTTGCAAGACGGGATATCAGCCCCGAGCAACACGAGAATATGGTCCGGGAGGCCGCCTATTTTCGTTACATGAGTAACCCTGTACCGGGCCATGAGCTTGATGACTGGCTTGCGGCTGAAGCTGAACTTTTCTGGGGGAAGGCCGAGCGGCGGCAACGGCCCGAGCCAGCCGAGACCGCCGAGTTCGGGATGCAGGAGGGCGGCGCCCACGGCTTCTGGGTGGACGATGCGTTGAAGCGGATCACAAAGCAGCATCCACGAACAGGCATCCCCAAGGTTGAGAGTGTGGAACCCCCGCAAGCACCGCGCAAGGAATAATACGGGCGCACGGTCATGTGCGCTGGCGATCGTGTGGCTCACCAGTATGCTTGCACCGCTTGTAGCCCATGCGGCAGAGGACTCCGGCACCGGCACATTCAGCTTTGTGCTTGAGAATGATCTGTTCTACAACACGGATCGGAATTACACCAGCGGCGTGCAGATTGCCTGGGTGCCGCGCGTTGATTCCCCGCCCGATTGGGCTGTACGCGTCGCCCGGCAGATTCCCTGGTTTCCGCAAGAGGGCCGCGTCCGTCATGGCTATGCCTTGGGCCAGAACATGTTTACGCCGCGCGACATCACCCTGATCAACCCTCCGCTTGAAGATCGCCCCTACGCAGGGTGGCTTTACGGAACAGTTGGGCTGGGTGTCGAGACAGGGCGGCAACTCGACCAACTCGCGCTGACGCTGGGTGTGGTCGGCCCCGCTTCGCTGGCCGAGCAGAGTCAGAAATTCGTGCACAAACTCAGGAACAAGAACAGGCCGTCAGGCTGGGATACCCAACTCGGGAACGAGCCGGGCATGATGTTGAACTATCAGCGCAGTTGGCGCGGGTATGCCACCAAGACCCTCGCCGGACTCGATTTCGACCTGACGCCGCACATCGGGGGTGCGCTCGGAAACATCTATACCTATGCCAATACCGGATTGACCATGCGCTACGGCAAGCACCTGCCCACCGATTATGGTCCGTTACGCATCCAGCCCAGCTTGCCGGGCTCAGGCTTTTTCACACCGGCATATAAATTCAGCTGGTATCTCTTCGGCGGATTCGAAGGACGCGCCGTTGCCCGTAATATCTTCCTCGACGGCAACACCTTCCGAGACAGCCGCAGTGTGGTCAAGAAGCCGCTCGTCGGCGACCTGCAGTGGGGTGTCGTCATGACGTGGGGGGGCGTGCGCCTGAGTTATACGCACGCCGTGCGCACGCGCGAATTCAATACGCAAACTGGGAGCGATCAGTTCGGCGCATTCAGTCTCTCGATGTCGTTCTAAGAGGAAGAGACTCAGCAGCAGGGGTATGCAGAGCATCAATGCCAGGCCCAATCCCATCGTGCCATTGCACCCTGCAAACAACCCGTGCGCCGTCCTTATTGAGCATCCATTGGGAGTGTCAGACTTTCCGGTACCAAAGGGAGGCGAGTAATCCGAGCGCTGCGACAGCCGCAAATCCCGCACCCGCCAGGAAGGTGAACGATGGTCCGAGCACGCTCCACAGCGATCCGGCAATTATGCTCGCCAGCAGAAGCGCGCCGCCGCTCACCAGATTGAATATGCCAAACCCGGTCCCGCGCAGATTTTCCGGCGCGGTGTCCGCAACCAGTTTGGACAGCAGTCCCTGGGTAAAAGCCATGTGCAATCCCCACAGCGACGCACCTGCAAACGCGCCGAGCGGTGATGCGGCAAGGGCGAGCACCAGATCGGCAGCAATCAGCAGGGCGAGCCCGATCAACAACAAGGTGCGCGCACTGAAGCGGTCGGCCGCTGCCCCGGCAGGATAAGCGGCCGCGGCATAAAAAATGTTCATCGCGATCATGACCACGGGAATGTAGGCGAGCTGGAGCCCGACATTCTGCGCGCGCAGCACCAGAAATGCCTCGCTGAATCGCGCGAGGGTAAAGACGGCGCCCAACAATACCACCATCCAATAGCGCAACGGCAGGCGTTTGGCATCGGCAACTGTCAGCGGTGCCCGGGCTGCGCCGGTGGCCGCCGCGCTCTCGGGTTCGCGCACATACACGATCAGCAACGCCACCGACAAGAATGCCGGAATTACCGCCACCCACATCACCGATCGGATGTCGCCGGCGAACAGCATCATGAACACGACGGCCAGCAGCGGACCCAGCAACGCGCCGACCGAATCCAGCGCCTGGCGCAAGCCATATGCGGCCCCGCGCTGGCGTGGCTGGGTGATGTCGGCAATCAGCGCATCGCGCGGCGCCCCGCGGATCCCCTTGCCGACCCGATCGACAAAGCGCGCGGTGAACACCCAACTGATGGAGTTGGCCAAGGGGAAAACCGGTTTGGTCAGGGCCGCGAGGCCATAGCCAATCACCATCAGGATTTTGCGTTTGCCGAGATAGTCGCTGAGTGTGCCCGAGAAGACCTTCAGAATGGCGGCAGTGGCTTCCGCGATGCCTTCGATAAGACCGATGGTCATCACGGAAACACCCAGAACGCTGACCATGAATACAGGTAAGAGGCTGTGGATCATCTCCGAGGAGGTATCCATTAACAGTGACCCGAACCCCATGGCCCAGATGCCGACAGGCAAGGCGCGCCACGGGGCTGGTGCGCCGTTGGAGGGTGGCGGAGTACGGGAAGACGAATTGTCCATGGCCAGAGCCTTTCGTTCTGTTGCTGCGCGCTACAGGTCATCAATTTGACGAGGGTCGCTTCGGCTTTTTGATAAGCTTAGAACAAAGACAGATTCAGGTTAATGACATTTTGCTTTTTTATGCCTGTTATATGGTTAACAAAGCCAACGCCTTCACGGCCACATAGGCCATATTTTGCTGACGGATCGCCGTTTAGGTGTCACAAGCCATCGTTTAATTGAGTTTTGGGGACTACCGTTCATGACTTGTAATCGCCCTTCTGTCGGCTCCTTGTTATTACAAATAACTAATTTGTGACATTGTGCAAGCGAGCTATCGGATTACTTCGGTAGCTCTTTTGAAAAAGGGCAAACCTGTTGAAAAGCAGGGACGCAAAATTTCCGATCTAAGGGGGAACCTATGATAGCGGGATTGCCAAAAAGTCTTTTGATTAGCCATTTTCGTCTTCGATCGAGGACGTGTTGTTATGCCGGATATTCCAGCTCAGGGATATCCGTTTCTCCCAGTGTTTTGAATCCGAAGTTACCAAGGCGTGTCTTGCTTGGGTGGCTGCTGTCTTTCCTTATGATGGCTCTCGGTGTTGGGGCAATAGATGCCAATGCCAAAGAAAGCAGCAAAGACGAACTCCATGCAAAGTTGGAGACGTTTACGGTCAATCTGACGGGGCCAACACAAAAGTATCTTCAAGTCGACATTACATTAAGCCTTGCCAATGCGGAGGTTGGGGAAAGAATTAAAGCGTACATGCCCGTCATCCGCCACAAGATGATCCTGCTGCTCACTAGCAAGCAGGCGAGCCTGTTGGGGACAACGGATGGAAAGCGGAAGCTGGTACTGGAAGCCAAGAGTGCCGCCAACAATGCGATAAGGGTCATGGAAGGAGAAGGTGTGACTGACGTGTTGTTTACCTCATTTATCATTCAGTAAATACGCAGGATGCACCCGGGGAGCGGGCCGGCTTGTTTCCAGCAAGCCACTAATCAGTCCTTGCGTGGCAGCATCAAGCGTTTTAATAACTTCTCTACTGTGTCGAGACTCTTTTGCTTTTGCTCGACAATGTACAAGAGTAACGCGATCAGTTTCATCTGCCCTTCGCGACTGCGACCCGACTGTTTTGGTTTCTTACTCATGCGGGAAGAATACGCCTTTCGATTTATCGCTACAAGTTGTTAAGAAGTGGCTATTCGAGCGTGATTGACTGTCGAAAATCGGCCAATAGCCCTTCAGCTAATTTCCCCAAAAGCTACTGCTCAGCACTAACCTGCTATCCATGCCGTTTGCGGAAGAACCAGGGCGGTTTTGTATAAATTCTGGCTGGCCAGCGAACCCAGAACGTAATAATTACCAGCGGCTGCTTTCGAGTGATTATCGGAGGCCGTTCTGACGAAAAAATTCGCAAGATTCATAAAACGGCCAGCCGGAGTTATTCCTGCAACAAGCTGCTAAACTTGCACGCCTCCAAACCACAGGCATATCTCGAAATGCATGAAATAAAACCCGGCCAGTCAGTTGAGTTGCTGAAGGCGTTGCACATCCTCACGCGCGACGGGAAGATGAACCAGGACTCGCGCCGCAAGCTGAAGCAGGTGTACCACCTGTACCAGTTCATCGAGCCGCTGCTGGATGAGGCACGGCAGGGGCACCACGATATTCAGCTGGTGGACCATGGCGCGGGGAAATCCTATCTGGGCTTTATTCTGTATGACCTGTTTTTCAAGACGCTGAAGGGCGCCTCGCACATCTATGGCATCGAAACGCGCGAGGAGCTGGTTACGCATTCGCGCGAACTGGCCGGCCGGCTGGCTTTTTCCGGCATGTCTTTTTTCAATCTCTCGGTGGCGGAATCCATCGCATCCGACAAGCTGCCTGAAAGCGTGGACATCGTGACGGCGCTGCACGCCTGCAACACCGCCACCGACGATGCGATACGCTTTGCACTGACGAAACAGGCGAAGTCCATCGTGCTGGTGCCGTGCTGCCAGGCGGAAGTGGCTGCAGTGCTGCGCAGGAACAAGGGCAAGGAGTTGGCAAAGAACGCGCTGACTGAATTGTGGCGCCATCCGATCCACACGCGCGAATTCGGCAGCCATGTGACCAACGTGCTGCGCTGCCTGCAACTGGAGGCGCACGGGTATCAGGTGACGGTGACGGAGCTGGTGGGATGGGAGCACTCGATGAAAAACGAGCTCATCATCGCCCGCTACCAGGACCTGCCGCGCCGGCGCCCAGCCGAACGCTTGCAGGAAGTACTGCAAACGCTGGGGTTGGAAGAAATGAGCGGGCGTTTTTTTGCGGCATCATGAAAATTGTTTTCGTTCGCCACGGCGAGAGCGAGGCGAATATTGCCCATCGCATCAATGACAACCCTGCGCGCATAGTGAACCTGACGCGGCAGGGCAGGGCGCAGGCGGAGGCTGCGGCGGACAGTTTGCGCGCGATGCGTTTCACGCACGCCTATGCATCCCAATTTGTGCGCGCCCAGCAGACTGCGGAAATTCTGCTGCGCCCTCATGCCTGTCAGCTGAGCATTGATGCGCGCCTCAACGAGCGCCGCTCGGGGATGGACGGTCTGCCGGTCAGCGCGTTCAACGAACTGGTGCGCCCCGATCCGTTGCACATCAAACCGGACGGCGGAGAATCCTTCCTGGAACAGATGGAGCGGCTGCGCAGTTTTCTGGATGAGGCGGCGGCGCGTTATCCGGGTGGAACGATCCTGGCTGTGTCCCACGAAAACCCCATTCTCGCGGCACTGGCCCTCACAAGCGACGAGCCCGGGCAGGTCGCGTGCGGCAGCATCGCCAACTGCGAGCGGGTGGAGTTGAACTGGATGTGCAATACGCCGCAATGTCGCGGCGCATAATAGGGGACAATGCTCTTGTTTGAAATCAGATCGCGGGTGCCTTGAATTTGCTGGATTCGATGATTCCGCAAAAGATATTCATGAGCTCGGGGTCATGTTTTTCTCCGGTTTCTTTTTCCAGGACAGCCATGATTTCAACATGCGTTTTCGAGTGATGGTATGACCTGGTTACGGCCATTGCGTCGTAGCTGTCGGCGATGGTGATAATGCGGGAGCAAATTGGAATTTCTTCCCCTGACAGCTTGTCCGGGTAGCCCAGGCCGTCGTAATGCTCGTGGTGGTGACGAATTACCCGGGAGGCTTGCCGCGAACCTTCGAGGTCTGTCGAAGCCATGATTTTTTCCCCAATCTCAGCGTGCTGTTTCATTTCCTCCAGCTCGGCCTCGTCAAGCGGCGAAGGTTTCAGAAGGATCTGGTCAGGTATTCCAATTTTTCCGATATCGTGGAACGAAGCGGCAATTTTAAGAAGGTCCAGTTCTTTTTCAGATAAGCCACAACCCATGCCAATTTCCTCGGAGAGGGCGGCTACACGCTCGGAATGAAGCTGTGTTAGAAAATCACGGTAACCCAGCGCAACGGACAAAGCTTTGGTGTATGTATACAGTGGACTCAAAATCTGTTTTTCCGGTAGGTTGATCGTCTCGGAGAAAATCTGAAGCGAAGGAGCGCTGTGTTATTGCGATGTCTCAGTTGAATGCAGGGTCACTCGGCAGCATGACACACGGCTTCAATATTGTGACCATCAGGGTCCAGCACGAAGGCCCCGTAATAATTGGCGTGGTAATGAGGGCGGAGGCCAGGTTTCCCATTGTCGCGCCCGCCTGCGGCGATTGCCGCCTTGAAGAAGGCATCGACCCTGGCACGAGAGCCAACGCGGAATGCCACATGAACCGGGGGATTGTTCGGGGTGCCTTGGCTAACCCAGAAATCCGGGTTAGGCGGTTCACCGAAGCCCGCGACATCACCGTGGCCAGTCGCCGAACCGGGTAATTCAACGAGTATTGAATATCCAATTGCAGCCAGAGCGTTTGAATAGAACGCTTTGCTTTTCTCAAAATCGCTTGCAACGATGCCTGTGTGGTCGATCATGATGGGCTCCTGTTACCTGACGGTTTGCATGGGGCGGGCGATTTCACGTATCACGCTGAGCGGTGGCGAATGACGCATGCAATGGTCAAGGGTCACGCTTCTGGCACATCGACGTCCGCATAGATAAAACTGTATTGGCCTTCATTGACATCAACGCGAATACATCCTCCATGACCTTCTGCATATGCCAGCCAACCCGGCTTATGCTGGCACTCGGGCACGTACGGGTGTTCCTCATTCTTCCTGCCGTCATACCAGGCTATGAGCATTGGCCCACGAAGATTGCTCGCCGCAAGGTCATCCGCCAACAGTCTGGCCGAGGAAAAATCCGGCTCTTTTCCTGCTGTACTGATCTTCAGGGTCAGGAATTCTGCATGCTCCAATTCGATCATTCCTATGTGGTGCTCTACGGTCAGTTATGCGCAACGGTGCGGGCCGTGGAAAGCGTATGTTCGTAAATTAAACCATACCGAGGGCGCCACTGAATATAAGCAAAATGCCTAACCTTTGACCCGGTTGACTCTGCCCAGACTACGCTGGAAAGCGGGTTATTGTGCATTGCCGCCGCTTGACGAACATCAGATTTGTTAGCCGAAGTTGCAAGTTCCGAGGCTGCGGCAAAAGGAAGGAATCGGCGGGGTGTTTACGTCAGTGTGACGCGATCTACAGGAGTTCCAGCGCCTTCTCCGGAGGACGCGCCACCACTGCTTTGTTGCCGCGTACCACGATGGGTCGCTCGATCAGGATAGGGTGCGCTGCCAGGGCATCCAGCCATTCTTCTGAACTGAGTGTGCGGTGAGCATATTGCTCCTTGAATACATCTTCTCCCTTGCGCACGATTTCTTCAGGCTGCATGCCCAGTTTTTTCAGCAGGTCTCGCAGTTCTTCCTTGCTCGGTGGTGTTTTCAGATATTCCACGATTTCGGCTGTGTAGCCGCGTTCAGCGATCAGGGCACAGGTCTCCCGGCACTTGGAGCAGCGCGGATTGTGGTAGATGCGTATGGTCTTCATGGCAGTGTGATTCCTGTGCTGTCTTGTTTCTTCTGTGGCAAATGCATGTCTGCTTCGGGCGCTGCTTCAGACAATGCTGCACGCCTCGTCGAATTCCAGACGCGGATTGCGCGGATGCACCCCGCTCGGGTCGCCATAGCCGAGGCTGCAGATGAAGTTTGATTTCACTGCGGTACCGGAAAAGAAAAGCTGATCCATCATCGCATTGTCGAAACCGGACATCGGGCCGCAATCGAGACCAAGGGCGCGCGCCGCAATGATCATGTAGGCGCCCTGCAATGTGCCGTTGCGAAACGCATGCGTGAAGGTAGTCTGCTCATCCTTGTTGAACCAGGTGTGCGCATCCGGGGCGTGGGGGAACAGCTTTCCTAATTTGTCGTAGAACTTCATGTCGTAACCGATGATCGCCGTGACCGGTGCGGCCATGCTCTTGGCGCGATTGCCTTCCGAGAGCGCAGGCATCAGCTTTTCCTTGGCCGCCCTGGATTTGACGAAAATGACGCGCGCCGGACAGGAGTTGGCTGAGGTCGGTCCCATGCGGAATGTGACATACAGGCGGTGCAGCAGCTCATCCGGAACCGGACGGCCTTGCCATGCGTTATGCGTGTGGGCATCGAGGAATAGCTGGTTAAGCGCGGCTTGGTCCAGGGGAGAGGGCATGATTTTCCTTTCCTGCTTGTTGTGCTTCGGTTTGGATGGATCGGAGCATTGTACTCCTGCTTTCCGGCGTCTCCAGACTGATCCGCCCCAGTGCGCCGCTGCGGTAATCCTGCAGCAGCGTGAGCGCGGCTTTTTTGGCGCCTTGAGGCGGTAGCTGCGCCTCTGGGCGATGGCGGCGATAACTTCTGCGCCATCCATACCATTCACGGCAAAGTCATGGCGCGCCAGCAGGATGTCGCTGAGAAAAATGGTGGTCTTGTCGCCGATAGAGAATTCAGTTGTAGGTCAAATATTTTTCCAGGTCATCTATTCACACATACTTAAGGGAATGAATGAACTCGCGACGTAAAAATAGATATTAGTTAGGTGCATATGGATTTTTTACCCAACCCCAATTCCACTCCACAGACAACTGAGTAAAGCGCTGTGATGCAGCACTATTGCCGGCTGGATAATCGAATTCGGAAGAACGAACGATTCGTGAAAATCTTGCAGTAGCTTCAGTGCCAGGTATTTTCCATGCAAGCCCGACCTTGCCATCCACAACAAATGGATTGAGTGTGATGTTCGTGCCCTCAAGGAAATGGCTCTTGAACATGTATCTTGCCTCAACGTCAGCGAAAATATATATGGTCTGAAATCTTTCCCAGCTCCTTCTTAATTCGGCTAAATCATTCTGCCTGCGTTGTGTTTGTTTCAGGTTGTCACGTTCTCTTGTTGTCTGAACCAATGCGTCGCATAGATTGATTACATTACTTTCCGCTACCTGTTCTTGCTCTATTTTTTCACACGGTTTGACTTGCTTTGTCATTTCGTTAGGCAGCGGAGCGCTGCCGTTGTTCGACAGCGTCTTGAAGCTGTATGAGGGGGCAATTTGTTTGGGGTCGCTTTCTAAGGCAACAGCAGGCAGTAGAGAGGTATTGTTAATTTCAAATCTCTCCCAAGAGAATGTAACTCCACCACCAAGGCTAATCTGGCCGACAACGTTTCCAGCTATAGCGCCAACGCGAATATTCGAATTCAGTCCATGTCTTGTCGCGTCCGTATCATTAAAGTTTTGCTGATACGTGTAGGCAACGCTATATCCGAGTCGCCCAGCGTCCTGATTTTCCCAGCCCATTGGATCTTGGGCATTAATTAGCGTATGCCATGCTCGTTGAACCCTGTCTTGATATGCCCACCTTCCAAGCCCCCCAACTTGTATTTCGATTTTTTGCTTGGATGCGACGCCATAATGTTTCTCATTGCCAACTTGAGTTTCATGAATCTGATTGAGTTCCCAATTCCGTCCATAATATAACCAGCCTGTCCATGGGCGATCATTATGTTGGGCGGCGGCAATATTGATAGCCTTCGGTGTATACATGTTCATGCCGATTTCTGGGCTGACAAGTAATTTTGTTTTGTCATCGAGACTAACAAAAGGCAAATGTTTGGCTGTGGCCGACATGACTTTTTTGATACCATTATCAATTGAACTCTCCCCGTCTTCGTGACAATCAGGGTTTTTGGTTCGACTATATTTCATCCCGTTCGTATACCAGCGATCAGAGAAGAAAATATCGTTCTCCCATTGGAACGAAGACGCGATGTAATCGCGCCCTTTACCTGTACTGTCGGAGGCGTAGCATTCCAGACCGTTGGACTCTTCAGCCAACGCGTGGTTTGGGAGTGTAAACGGCATTGAAGTCAGCAATATCGAGAAAATGTATGGCTGCACAGCGTCGATATAATGCTTTCTGTTGCGGGGGGCGATGTTTTTCTGCATAACTCAATCCTATAGCCAAAAATAAAAATCCAGCTCAGCGTGAATGAAATGCTGCTTCGTGGGTGGCTTTTGTAATATGGTCGTGCAATACCAATTTATGGTATCAACCACCTGCGTTTTTCCTGACGAGCATGGTCTAACTTCACTTGATTATCCATTAGAAGTTATTCTTAGGAAGCGTGGCTGCCTTCATGTCATCGAAATTTGCAGGGATCCAGCCGCTTTGGTTGAATAGAATACGATCATATTTTGCTGTACCATCTTTCTGAATAATCGATACCCGAAGCGCTACGCCACCAGCATACGAAACCTTGTCATTAAATAGCAGCCGCTTTGTTGTTAATGAGTAGCCACTTGATTTCAGCAATGCAAGTACCAAGTGATTACTCTCTGGATCTTTTGCGCGTTCATGAAGTGCTCGTAACTGGGCGCTAACGATTAACGGAGATAATCCAGTTTCCTTATCCACTAGATAAATTGCATCCAAATATTTTTGAGCAGCTTCATATAATTTTGATGCCTCCTCTTGGAAAGTAGCCACACTTGGTGGGAGCTGTTTTTTAAGTGCATCCAATTTTTTTTGATCTTTGTCTTTAGTGGCGGCAGCAATCTCTTGATCCAGCGGCGCACGTGCATCTACTAGGGCATCTAAAGCTATTCCTAATCTGGCCATATTCTCTGAGATGTCGTTTGATTCCTTCTTTATAAGGCCAACTTGACTAACAAGAGTATCGATATCCCCATCGGCATCAATAATTATCGGCGGTGGGTTCGGTGTTTGCTGGCACATTGTTAGCGCCCCAGCAATCTCATTAGCACCAAGTAAGTTGTCCTGGGATTTGATCGTCCTTTCAGTTTTAAAGAACGATGCTATGCCAGCAACCCCTCGCATTAGTCCACTTGCAATGTCAATTCCTGAAGCAACAGCCGGTATGGATTCCGTGGAAATTGTCGTCGCTTCTTTTCTCTTGATCATATTGGTTGTTTGATCTGCACGTGTTTTCGCGCTAATTAGTCGCTGTACTAATTGCTCTCTATATTCCTGTAGAGCTACATCCTTAGCTGCGGCTTCAGGCACGTTGCGCGTTGTGATGTATACAGTGGCAATTTTGTTAGCCTTAAAGTCCGCACAAATTTGCTGTGCAACGGATTTAAGACTATCAATCGAAGCAACATACATCGCGAACGTCAGAGTTTCAGCACCATTGACTGCCCCACTCAATGGAGTAACGTTGTTTCCTGTCGTTGGGGTGTCTTCTCCTACTTTGGCTTTGCGCAAAGCCGTCTGTGCATTAACTAATGCAGTTTCTTTTATCACCAAAGCTGTTTGCAACTCTAGCGCGTCCATTTGTTTCTGCTGGTCTGGTGTTGGAAGCGGTGTGTTCGGATCTGCGGCATTGGTATTGTGGCAAAATAACAATGCAATGAAAGCCGCAACGACCATCTCAGAGTACTTCCTAAAACAAATTGTTTTCCCCATTCTAAATTTTCCTTTGAAGTTTAAAAGAAACGATGGGGTCTCGGAAAAGTGGGGTCAGATACCGTCTTGCAAGTCAATCTTGAGCCCTGGGAAATTTGCATCAAACGGCTGCCCGGATTTGATCACACCGTAAATAAGATGCGCCATTTTGCGCATCACCGCTCCCACCACCGCCTTCGGTGCCAATCCTG
>JAUQWW010000028.1 GCA_030834965.1 Gallionellaceae bacterium
CTCAGAGTCTGTGAATCTTTCGCCCGCGCGACTGGGTAGTCGCGGGAGTGTTGAGAGATGCGCCAAGATGGGCGAAACATGCACGGAGCATCGTTACCTCGCTTCCTGAGTGGCTTGTCGGGCGTTTTTCCGCATGTCCCCTGTCCTCAAGCCGCGATTCCGACGACGGGGGACGCACCTGTCCCTATACCCAGCAAGTCCGGCGCAAGGGCGGCCATGCGCATCAGGTTGTGCGCCAGGGCAAACAGCAGCATCACGCACTTGACCTTCGCCAATCCCCGTACCCGGAACTGCTGCAAGCCACGGTTGCGGCTCATGGCATTGACGCATTCGGCGCTGGCCGCCCGCTTCTTGTAAATCGCTTTCGCCTCGTCCGTACCCATCCGTTGCCGCCAGGTGGCGACCGCCTCGCTGTCGGTGGCCTTGGGCTGATGCGGATCGACCGTCTTGTCCTTCGGCTCCGGCACCGGCCCATAGACCACCGTGCTTCGACTGGCCTGCTCGATCTGCTCGTGGCCGACGAAGCCGCCATCCACCAGCCAGGACTCCGCCGCCTCGCCACAGCGCTTCTCGATCTGTTCCACCATCGGCACCATCTGCCCCTGGTCGCTGCCCACCGTGGCGACATCCACACCTACGATCACCAGCGAGTCGGCATCGGTCGCCAGTTGCGGGTTGTACGCCGGACGGAACCCGCCATCGCCCATCTTCATCACCGTCGCCTCGGCATCGGTCATCGACGCCCGCGCCTCTTCCGGCGTCTTGCCTTGCCGCTGCTTGATCGCCTCGATCTCCGGCAGCCGGGCCAGCGCCCGCTCCAAGCGCGCTTCGCGCTCGGCCGCCGCCCGCACCCTGGCCGCCTCGCGCGCCCGTTGGCCGCGCGCCGGATCGGTGTCCATCTCGGCTTTCAGCCGGGCTACTTCGGCGCGGGCCGCCTCCAGATACGTCTCCAGCTTCTCGCGGCGTCGGAACGAACCCGCCCCCGCGCTGGCGCGTACCCTGATTCCGTCCTGCGCCACCTGCTTGAGCTTCACCGCCCCCGCCGCCATCAGACTGGCGATGCTCGCCGACAGCAGTTCGTCCAGCCCCTTGCCGTGATCCTTCCGGAAGTCCGACACCGTGTGGTAATTCACCTGCACCCCGCCGCACAGCCAGCGGTAGGCATCGTGCTCTTGCGTCAGTCGCGCGATCTGCCGCGCACTGCCCACGCCATCGAGCGTCGCGTACAGCCACAGCGCCAGCAGTATTTCCGGCGCAATCGCCGCCCGCCCCGTACCGCCTTCCACCACCCGAATGCCCGCGTAGAACGCCTTCAGGTCTTGCCGTTCGACGTATCCCCATACCAATCGCGCCCGATGCCCTTCCGGCAGCAGCGATTCCAGATCGCTCGCCCGAAATTCCATCTGCCCCCGATTCGGCAACAGCACCCGCGCTCGGCTTCCGGTCATGGCAACTTCACTCCAAACGTCCAATGCCCCGCATTATACCATTCGCATATCATGCATTTGCTGGATGGCGGGAATATTTTCACGGCCTCTCAG
>JAUQWW010000029.1 GCA_030834965.1 Gallionellaceae bacterium
GGCGTATCGGCATTGGCGATGTTGGATGCGAGCAGCTCCTGCCGCGCCGCGCGCAATTTCAGCGCAGTCTGTTGAAACTGTAAGGCGTCATCGATTTTGCTGGTCATGATTGTCTCCCGGCTTGCCACGCTACTTCTTCCATGACGCACATACTAAACACCAATGTGCCGTGGCCATGACCCGATTAAGCGTGGAAACCCGCCTCATTTCCCGCGTTAAAAAGACTTCCCTGAATGGCCCCACAGGCCGACAATGCGGGCATGAAAAGACATGTATTCTGGATATTTCTCGGCTTGCTGTTGTACGACCCGTCCGTCCAGGCAGCGGTACAGCAGAATCGTGCTGCGCAGCAGCAAAGCCACGCCGAAATCCGCGCAGCCGCCGAAACCTTCGTGCACGCGCAAACACACACCCTGCCGGGCCAGGTAACCATCAAGGTCAGCGAGATAGACCGTCGCATTGCGCTGCCTGCCTGCCCGGCTCTGGAAGCATTCTTGCCACCCGGCGGGCAATTGCTCGGCAACAGCTCGGTAGGTGTGCGCTGCACCGGCCCGAAACCCTGGACGATGTTCGTGCCGGTGCAAGTCAAAGTCAGTGCCAGCCTGCTCATCGCCAGCAGACCGCTGCAGCAGGGGCACGTGCTACAGGACGAAGACATTGCCAGCCAGAGCGGCGAGCTGACACATGCAGGCATTCTCACCAACCCGGCGCAGGCCGTCGGCAAGGTGCTCAAATTTGGTGTCGGTGCCGGCCAAGTGTTAAAGCAGGACATGCTGCGCGCGCCCTATGCGGTGACGCAGGGGCAGACCGTGCAACTGCATGTCGAGGGAGAGGGTTTCATGATCCATTCCGAAGGACAGGCGCTGGGTAACGCAGCAGAGGGACAAAGTGTGCAGATCAGGACCTCATCCGGCCAGGTAGTGAGCGGCGTGGCCAAGTCAGGCGGAATGGTCGAGGTGCGTCCCAATAGAATGCCAACCGGCAATGTGCGCTGACGATGACCAAGCCCGGAGCCTGATACTTCTCAGGCTGCCCGGCCATATTGTGCGAGAAGGAACACTGGTGTATAAATGACGCGCATACCCTAAAGTTTTGCGCCACGCTGCCGATGTAATGGCTATCTGAGCCAGGAATAAGGTGATAACCGTGAAAATTGAAAAATCCTCCAAGCCTCTGCCCGTTGCGCCTAGCGGCGAAGGTCAGGCGCGCGCACCGGCCGCGAAGCCTGCGGCTGGCGGCGCACAATCCTCATCCACCGCCGGCACCAGCGTGCATCTGGGTGCAACGTCCTCGCAGTTGCTCAGCATGGAAAGCAGCATGGCGAACACGCCCGTGGTGGACGTGGCAAAGGTGGCCGAAATCAAGCAAGCCATCAGTGAAAACCGCTTCCAGGTTAATTCCGGTGTGGTGGCAGATCGCCTGATCGAGACGGTGCAAGACTTGATCAGCTCACATAAAGCCTGACGCCCTGTGGTTCGCAACACCCCCACGCCAACGGACATCGCATCCCAACTGCAAGCCGAACGTGACGCGCTGCATGCTTTTGTCACGCTGCTTGAAACCGAACAGCAAGCCCTGATCGCCGGACAGGCCGAGCAATTATTAGCTTTGGCCGATAGCAAGACCCGCGCGGTGCATGCATTGAACAATCTGGCCAGTGCGCGCAAGAACGCCCTGCTTGCACGCGGTGCAAATAATGATTCCGGCGGCGTAGAAGCCTGGTTGCAGGCGCATGCCCCGGACAGCCTGCCAGTGTGGCACGACATACAGAATCTGGCCGCACACACTCAACAGAAAAACCGCAGCAATGGAGAATTGATTCAGGCCAGACTGAAGCACAACCAGCAGGCACTGACGGTGTTGCGCAACGCTGTGAACAGCGCCAGCGGCTTGTACGGCCCGGACGGCCAGCCACACCTGCCTACTTCAGGCCGCACCCTGGGAAGCGGCTAATCAGGATTACTGCACCGGGCGCTCCGCCGCAGGTGCAAGAATCGTGACCGCGACCCGGCGGTTGCGCGCACGCCCCTCTGGCGTGTCGTTGGAAGCGACCGGGCGGTTGGAGGCAGACCCCACCGCTGTCAGGCGCTGCGCTGCAACCCCATGTTCGATGAACAGGCGCACTACGCTGCTGGCGCGCGCCGAAGACAGTTCCCAATTGGATGGAAATTGCGTGGTATTAATGGCGACATCATCGGTATGCCCCTGTACTTCGATGGCATGATCGCCCTGCCCCAGCACCTCTGCTACTTTGGTCAGTGTTTTTACCGAATCGCCCTGCAATACTGCCTCTCCTGAATCGAACAGAACGCTGGCATTGATCTCCAGCACCAATCCCCGTTCAGTCTGAGTAACGCTGACCTGGCCGCTCTTTACCAGCGGCGCCAAAATCTGCTTGAGGTTGTTGGCGATAGCCTGCATGCGCTCCTGCTGCATGCGCTGCCGTTCAACCAGCCTGGCATTCCTCCGCTCCACCAGCGATTTCAGCAGCATGTCCTGCTCACTGAGCGGGGCGATCGCCTCCGGCCTGGGTGCCTGATTGCCGAACGCGGAGATCAGTGATGCGCTGAAGACTCTGTACTTGCCTTCGTTCACCGAGGAAATGGCGTACATCACCACAAAAAAGGCAAACAGCAGGGTGATGAAATCGGCATACGAAATCAGCCAGCGGTCGAGGTTCTCATGTTCCGCGCGTTTGGGCCGGCGTGCCATGTCAGGAAATATACCCCTGCAGTTTGTTTTCGATAAAGCGCGGATTCTCGCCACTGGCAATGGCTGCCAGCCCGTCCACCACCATACCGCGCATCGCCACCTGCTGTGCGATTAACACTTTCAGCTTGTTTGCCATCGGCAAAAACACCAGGTTTGCCAGCCCCACCCCGTAGATGGTGGAGACGAATGCAACCGCGATGCCTGCGCCGAGTTTTGACGGATCACTCAGGCTCTGCATGACGTGCACGAGCCCGAGCACCGCACCCAGAATGCCGATCGTGGGTGAATAACCTGCCGCCGATTCCCACACCCGCGCGGATTGCCAGCGCAGCTCCTCAAAAGTCTGAATGTCCACTTCCAGCACCTGGCGGATTTTCTCCGCGCTGTTTCCGTCGACCAGCAGTTGCAATCCTTTTTTTACAAACGGATCGCTGCTTGCCGTGACTTGGGATTCCAGTGCCAGTATCCCGTCCTTGCGCGCCATGCTGCTCCAGGACGTGATCCGGTAAACCAGCGTCTGTGCAGACAACTGCGGCGTGACGAATACCCAGCGCCCCATCCTGATGCCGGTCACGAAAACTTTCAGCGGGCTTTGCAGCATCACCGCACCCAGCGTGCCACCGAACACAATGAGGAAAGCCGTTCCTTGGAACAGGATGGAAATGCCCCCGCCTTCAAGCAGCTGCCCGCCCAGGATGCCGCCCAGGCCAAGCAGCAGGCCGGCGATACTGAGCTTGTCCATCAATAGCCTTTCAGGTAACTGCGCAGGCGCGCCACAGCCTGGCTATGCAACTGACATACGCGTGATTCGCTTACGCCCATCACCTCGCCGATTTCGCGCAGGTTCATTTCCTGCTCATAGTGCATGCCCATCAACAGGCGTTCGCGTTCCGGCAGGTTCTCGATCGCAGCAATCAACGCATCGCGAAAGCGTTCATCCTGCAACAGTTCGAGCGGATTGGCGTCACTGTCGATATCGTAGCGGTCGAAGAAATCGTCCTCTCCCTCGCCCTGAAAATCTTCGTAATACACCAGCTGCGCGCCACGCGACTCGTACAGCATCTGCTGGTATTCGGTCAGCGGCATGCCTAGCTCCTGTGCGACTTCCGCCTCGCTCGGCGGTTTGCCCAGGCGCTGCTGCAATTTGCTCATTGCCGTCTCGATGCGGCGCATGTCGCGGCGCAGGCTGCGCGGCATCCAGTCGGCATTGCGCAATTCGTCCAGCATCGCGCCGCGGATACGCTGCGCGGCATACGTCTCAAACTGCGCCCCGCGCAATTCGTCATAGCGTCCCGCTGCCTCCAGCAAGCCGATCATGCCAGCCTGGATGATATCATCCACCATCACGCTGCCTGGCAGGCGCGCCATCAAATGATGTGCGATGCGCTTCACCAACGGCGCATACTCCTTGAGGCACTGTTCCTTGTCGCACAATCCGCTTGCGGTATACATAATTCCCATTAAGTTGCGTGCACCATATTGGGCAGGCGCGCCTGCCGCATCAATCGTTGCACCACATCCGGCAGACCTCCCGCTTCCCCGTTCCCGGCGGCCGGCAGCAATGTGAGGTTGCGCCCCAACTCGCCAAATGCCAGCGCAGACTGCGCAGACGGGAATGCCTCAACGACTGGCCGGCATAATTGTGTCGCACGTTTGAGCTTGTCATCAAGTGGAATATAGCCTAAAAATTCCACACGCACCTGCAAATGACGGCGCGCCACCTGCGCCACATTGCCGAACACGGCCCGCGCTTCCTGCTCATCACGCACCTTGTTGACCACCATTTCGAAGCTCTGTCGTCCGTCCCGCATAGCCATGCGCTTGATCAGCGCATAGCTTTCGGTGATGGCGGAGGCACTGGCATTCAGCACCAGCAATAGCGGCTGATCTGTCGCCAGACTGGCGGAAATCGGGCTGCTCACCATCGATCCACCCAGCGGCGATGACAATCCTGCAGCAAATTTAGTCGATGACAAGCTGCCTGCCTTGGGCGATTCTGTTGCGGACACCGCGCTTGTCGCCGCATCCACCAGCACGATGTCGACGCCATGTGATGCTTCAGCCAGGCAATGCAGCAAACGCTCACGTTCCAGCGCAGACAATTGCGGCAGCGCTTGAATAGCGCGCGCTGCCGGCAGTACACACACATTCGGCTGGGGGTGCAGCATGATTTCACGCCAGGTCTTGTCACAACGCACCGCATTCAGCAGGTCATAGCGCGGCTTCAGCGCCAGCGTGTTGCCGATGTTGTCGTGCGAGAGGTTCTCGTCCAGCACCAGCACATCCTTCCCGGCGCGCGCCAGTGCCGCGGCCAGATTCACCACCACGCTGGTTGCCCCCATTCCGCTGCGCGCGGCAGCCACTGTCACCACACGCGCAGAAGCCCGCAGCAGCAGGCGGCGCAAACCCTCCGCCTGATCGGTTATACGTTCAGACAGCATATCCCTCCCGCGCTGTAGTTGCCGCACCCAGCCCCGCCATCAGTGCAGGAAATTCCAGTTCCTGCACGACAAATGGCGCCGTTTCGGCCACCGGATTGAAGGCGAGATGCAGCAGTTGTTCCAGGTTCACTTCATGCAGATCCTCCGGAACGCGCTGGCCGTCAGCGATATAGTGCAGCGCCAGTTTGTGGCGCACCGCTACGTCCAGCACTGCCCCCAGGGTCAGCGCCTCATCCAGCTTGGTGGGGATGCAACCGATCACGCCGGTACCGTGGTACATGCGCACCACATCATCCAGCGTATCGCCGCTGCTGGTGGCGTTGAGCAATAACAGGCGCTGCACGCCGGTTGCGTCGAACATTTCGGTTTGCGCAGCCACACGGCCATCGCGCTGCCCCATGCCGATGGTATCGATCAATACCAGATGCTTGTGCTTCAGCGCCGCCAGCGTG
This sequence comes from Gallionellaceae bacterium, assembly GCA_030834965.1. Taxonomy (GTDB): domain Bacteria; phylum Pseudomonadota; class Gammaproteobacteria; order Burkholderiales; family Gallionellaceae; genus JAUQWW01. The sequence continues at coordinate 5,606 of JAUQWW010000029.1, forward strand.
AGGCGCAAGTCCTCGGTGTCACGCACCGCATGCACTTCCACCCCCAGGATCTTGCCGTAAATACGCAACTGTTCATGCGCGCCGATACGGTAACTGTCAGTGGTGAGCAACGCCACCTTGTCGGCGCCATAGCGCACCACCGCGCGCGCCGCCAGCTTGGCCGTGGTGGTCGTCTTGCCCACGCCGGTAGGGCCGATCAGCGCGACCACGCCGCCGTTCACCACGACATCTTCCTGCTGCGCGGCGACGCGCAGATTATGCCCGACCACTTTGCTCACCCAGGAAAAGTCCGCTGTGGCAGGCATTTTGTCGATCAGCTGGCGTGACAATGCCGGGCTGAATCCAGCGTTAAGCAGGTTGCGCAACATGCGTGTGCGCTGCGGATCGCGCTGCTGCATGTCCGACCACGACAGACAGGCAATCTGCTCCTGCATCATGCTGCGCATGGATTTGATCTCGCTGAGTATGTCCTGATGCGCGGGCAGCATGGCAGGGGCCTCTGCCTTTGCAGGAACTGGGGCTTCCATGCTGCCTCTGTGCGGCATGGAATCGCGCAATCGAGGCGGGTTGTGCGGAGGCATTGCCGCTGAATCTGCGGCGGGCACATGCTGTCTTGTAGCGTCGACTGGCTGCACGGGCGCCGGCTGCTTTACCAGACCGGAAAATTCCGCATGGCTCAGGGCGGTAATTTCAATATTCCCGCCCACCGTGTGGTTGGACAGGATGACCGCGTCTTCGCCCAGCTCCATGCGCACCAGCCGCAGCGCTTCGCGAGATGTTTTTGCCACATATGTCTTCTTGCTCATACTCTACCCCCTACCATTGAAGTCACCCGCACGGCCTTGAAGCCGGGCACCTCTTCATGTGAAATAACCTTGAGTTGCGGCAACGCACGTTTCAGAAAACGGGCCAGTAAATCGCGCAGCTGTCCCGGCACCAGCAGCACCGTCGGCAGCCCCAACTGCTCCTGTGCCTGCGCCGCATTGCGCGCCTCGCGCAGCAGCGTATCGGCCAGCCCCGGTTCGATCGCCTGATTTCCGCCACCCGCCTGCATGGCCTGCATCAGAATGTATTCCAGCTCCTTGTCCATGCCGATGACCTGCAATTCCTGCGCCGACGGATAGAACTGCTGCACGATGGCCGGGCCCAGTGCCACCCGCACCACAGCAGTGAGCCGGTACGGGTCCTGGATCTGTGCCGCATACTCCGCCAGTGTTTCCAGTATGGTGCGCATATCGCGGATATGCATGCCTTCATCGAGCAGGTTCTGCAGCACCTTCTGCACGGTGGAAAGCGGCAGCAGCTTGGGCACCAGATCCTCGGTGAGCTTGGGCGCAATCTTGGCAAGGTGATCGAACAGATTCTGCAATTCCTGGCGACCCAGCAGCTCGGCAGCATGCGTGTGGATGAGATGGCTCAGGTGGGTGGCAATCACCGTGCTGGCATCGACCACGGTGTAGCCCATCGCTTGTGCCTGTTCGCGCATCCCCGAATCCACCCAGACAGCAGGCAGGCCGAACGCCGGGTCGCGCGTCGGGTTGCCGGGCAGGGTGCCGCCGGCGTTGCCGGGATTGATGGCCAGAAACATGTTGGGATAGGCTTCTCCCGCACCGATTTCCGCGCCCTTCAGCGTGATGCGGTAGGCATTCGGGCGCAGGTCGAGATTGTCGCGGATGTGAATGGCGGATGGCAGGAAGCCGATATCCTGAGTGAATTTCTTGCGTATGCCCTTGATGCGGCGCAACAGGTCGCCATCCTGCGCCTTGTCCACCAGCGAGATCAGCCGGTAGCCGACTTCCATCCCCAGCACATCCACCTGTGCCACATCTTCCCAGCTGGCTTCCGGCGCCTCGGTGACGGCCGGAACAGCCGCACTCTCCGCTTCGGGTTTTTCGGCTGCCTGTTTGGCGCGTTGCAGAATGAACCAGGCAAGACCGCCCAGTGCGCCCGCCAGCAGCAGAAAGGCAAAATGCGGCATGCCGGGAATCATGCCCATCATGCCGATGATGCCGGCAGTCAGCAGGAGCAGCTGCGGCTGGCTGAACAACTGCCCCACCAGCTGCTGGCCGATATTTTCTTCAGTGGATACGCGGCTCACCACCAGGCCGGCTGCGGTGGATATCACCAGCGCCGGGATCTGCGCGACCAGTCCGTCGCCGATGGCAAGCAGCGTGTAATTGTTCGCGGCAGTGCCTATGTCCAGGTTGTGCTGGAATACGCCCACGATCAGGCCGCCGATGATGTTGATGAAAATGATGATGATGCCGGCGACTGCATCGCCACGCACGAATTTGCTGGCACCGTCCATCGAGCCGAAGAAATCGGCTTCCTGGGCAATGGTCGCGCGGCGGCGGCGTGCCTCATCTTCTCCGATCAGGCCCGCATTGAGATCGGCGTCGATCGCCATCTGTTTGCCGGGCATCGCATCCAGGGTGAAGCGCGCGCCCACTTCAGCGATACGCCCCGCACCTTTGGTAATCACCACGAAGTTGATCACCACCAGGATGGTGAATACAACAATGCCGACCGCGTAGTTGCCGCCCACCAGAAAGTGTCCGAATGCCTCGATGACCTTGCCTGCTGCCGCCGGACCGGTATGGCCTTCCAGCAACACCACACGCGTGGAAGCCACGTTGAGAGACAGGCGCAGCAGCGTGGTAATCAGCAGCACCGTGGGAAACACCGAAAAGTCCAGCGCCTTGGTGGTATTCATGCTTACCAGCAGCACCATGACGGCCATCGCAATATTGAAGGTGAACAGGATGTCGAGCAGGATGGGTGGCAGCGGCAGCACCATCATCGCCAGTATCATCACGATCAACACCGGCCCGGCCAGGCCGCGCAGACCGGCGCGCTTGATAAAATTCTGTATCATCAACAGCAGGTTCATGATGCCCTTCCTTCTTCAGAAATCTGCCCCTGTACACTGGCTGCGGGATCCAGTTGCGGCGGCACCGGCAAGTCGTGCGGCACTTCCGGCAACGCACCTTCGCCCTTGCGATAACGGCGCAGCTGGTAGACATAGGCCAGTACTTCCGCCACGGCGGTATACAACGCTTCGGGAATGACCTGACCCAGTTCGGTATGCTTGTGCAAGGCGCGCGCCAGCGGCGGCGCTTCGAGTATGGGCACGTTGTTTTCAATGGCAATCTCGCGGATACGCGCAGCCAGCAGGTGCGAACCCTTGGCGACCACGACAGGCGCACTCATGCCCTGTTCGTTGTAACGCAGCGCCACCGCATAGTGCGTCGGGTTGGTCACCACCACGTCGGCAGTCGGGATTTCCGCCATCATGCGGCGGCGCGCCATTTCGCGCTGCATGCTGCGGATACGCCCCTTGACCTGCGGATCGCCTTCGGATTCCTTGGCTTCCTGGCGCACCTCTTCCTTGGTCATCTTCAGTTTCTTGTTGTGCTCCCACAGCTGGAACGGCACATCCACCGCGACAATCAGCAACATGCCGCCCATGATCGCCGCAAAAGCCATCCACATCAGATGCCCCAGATGCGGAACCGCAATCGCTGCCGGCTGCGACACCAGCATCAGCACGGCGTCCTTGTTGTGCCAGATCGCCCATGCACCCACCCCGCCCACGATCAGCGATTTGCCCACGGCCTTGCCCAGCTCGACCAGGCCATGAAGCGCGAACATGCGGCTCAGGCCGGCGATCGGGTTGAGTTTCGAGAATTTAGGCAGCAGCGGTTTCATGCTGAACAGCCAGCCATTCAGCAGCAAAGGGGAGAGTGCGGCGACAACCAGCAGCAGCAGCAGCAGCGGCGTAAAGGCCACCAGTGTTTCCAGGGAAAGGGTGTACAAACGCGGCAGCAGCAAGCCGGAATTGAAGGCCAGCCCCGCATCGAGCGTAAGGCCGTCGCGCAACAGCTTGGTCAGTTGGGCGGACAGCGATGAACCCATCATCCACAGCCCGCCTCCCCCCGCCAGAAGCACTGCAAACGTGGACAATTCACGCGAACGCGCAACCTGGCCCTCTTCGCGCGCCTGGTCAAGGCGCCGCTGTGAGGGCTCTTCCGTTTTTTCGAGATCGCTGTCTTCTGCCATGACAAATTACTCCATTGGTCATGGCCATTATCAGCATTCAGCGGGAAATCAATGCGGCAAATAAGGCGGGGTTTCCGGTGTAATTCGCACCATCCTGACAAGGAGGTGAAGCATCTGCCAATGAAACAGCCAGAAAGTTAGATGCGGAGCAGCATGCACGGGTAAGCCGGGCTTTGCAGTCTGGCAAGCCCCGTGATTTATACCGGCGGCATATCGAAGCAGGCAATAACTTCCGACCCGTTGCCCACGTATTGCACAGAGCTGCATACCCTGTCCAGCAATGCGACGCCCCCGCAATGCAGCGTTTCAGCCGCGATCTGTTCCCTGACGCGCTGAAAATCAAATCCGTCGCCGCTGTCGCGCACGCGAATCTCCAGCTGCGCATCCCCACCGTCATACACCACCTTTTTCAGGTTGAAATCAATTTGACCGGTCTGCATGGAAGCCAGGCGACGGGTGCGCTCGTCAAGGTATTTTTCCATGCCTTCTGCATCGCGCTTCAGCGCCGAATCAAGTTTCAGCAAACCATGATCCAGTGCATTGTTGAACAGTTCCGACAGAATCAGGAATAGCTCGCCCCTGTGCTCCTTGTTTCTTTCAATCTGCAGAATCATGTCCAGCAACAGCGGCACCACATCGAGTTTTTTCAAGTGCTGGGTGGATAAGGAGAGCGCAAACTGCCAGACAAGCTGCTCCTGCCGCCGGCCTCCATTTTGCCCCTGCCTTCCTCCTTTCCTTCGCCCCTGCCTTTGCGCTTGCCTTTGCACTTGCAGGCACCGCACCATCATCATTGCGATGTCGTCCTGGGCCGATTGCTTCCCGCTGGAAAATTCCTCGATCGCCGCGATCAAGCTTTTCCAGCGCCCGGAAGCAGGCGATGTACTGGTAATCTGCAACAGCCGTTCCAGATCAAACTGCTCGCCGCCCGTGTTCTTCAACTCGATCACGCCATCGGACAACATCAGCAGGCAGCAATCATCCTGGTCATGATTGGAATAGCATTCCACCGTAGCATCGAACTGTTCGTCCGTAAGAATTCCCATGGCAAGGTGGCGCGGGCTGAACTGATAAACCTCATACCCTTTGGAATTCAACACCAGCGGTGGCGGGCAGCCTCCGCTCCAGACCTCGATCATCTGGCTGTGCGGATTGATAGCGACCAGCATGGCGGCCACAAAATGATTCGTCGGCAAGGTGCCCGACACCATGTCGTTCATTTCCCGGGCAATGGCGGAAATGCCAAATCCCTTTTCCGTCATGGAGTAGAACGGGTGTATTACCGGAACTGCCGCGAGCGCAGCAGACAATCCGTGTCCCGTGCTATCCGCCAGCAGGAGGTGCAGGCGGTTATCGGGCGTGCGCGCCATCGCGATCAGGTCGCCACAGAAATTCTCGGCGGGCTTCATGTAAAACTCCACCGCAGGGTCATGTAGCGTGTCCAGCGCGATCAGCTTCTGCATGTACCCTGCCGCGACACGCTGCTCTTCCGCGTTGCGCGCCTGAAATTCCAGCAGCAATTGGTTTTGCGCAGCCAGCTGTCTGCTAAGGCACAGGCGTTCGCCCAGTGAATCGATCTTGGCCTGCAGGATTTGAAAATTGACGGGCTTGAGCAGATAGTCATCGCCGCCTGCCTCGATGCCGCACACTACATCCTCGGGCTGTCCCAGCGCGGTAATGAACACGATAGGCAGCCACTCGGTGGCAATGCGGCGCATTTCGCGCACCGCTTCAAGGCCGCCGATGCCCGGCATCACGACGTCCATCAGCACCACGTCCGGCTGGCACTGCCGGAACCGATCCAGCGCTTCTTCGCCGCTGCCGGCCTGTACCACGGTGTGTCCCATTTTTTCCAGCATGGCAGTCAACACCGCCAGACTGGTATTCGTGTCGTCCACTGCCAGAACACTCAGGTTTTCTTTCATGGAGGACACCGGTTTGGCTGAAAGTCCTGGCTCAGCAGATGGTGAACAGCTTTCGGAAGTTGGCAATATCAAGAATTTGCGCCACGGTAGGGCTCGGGCGCGACAGCACCACAGGCTTGCCCACCGCCTCTGCACGTTCACGCACCAGCAGCAGCATGCCTAGTGCAGAACTGTCCAGATACTCTACCTCAGCCAGGTCAATGTCCAGGCTGTTAATTCCGTTCTGATGCAGCAGCGGATCGTATGCCTCCTTGAAGGAACGATGCACATTGAAGTCGAATCGGCCTTTCATGTGCAATTTTGCGACTGTACCTTCTGTGGTTACTTTGATATCCATGTGCCCTCCTTTATTAGACCCTATTCCCCATGCCGCCGCTCCCCATCAGTCTGCTCAAGACACGTTGCGTCATTTCCTGGATCGGAACCACCTCATCTACCGCGCCGACTGCAATGGCTTCACGCGGCATGCCAAACACCACGCAAGTCGCTTCGTCCTGCGCCAGATTATAAGCCCCTGCCTGGCGCATCTCCAGCATGCCGATGGCGCCGTCCTTGCCCATCCCGGTCAGCATCACGCCTATGACGTTCTTGCCTGCATGCTGCGCGGCCGAACGGAACAGCACCTCCACCGAAGGCCGATGATGATTGACCGGCGCCGCCTGGCTTAGCTCGGTGATGTAATTGGCCCCGCTGCGCTTGAGCAGCAGATGCGAATGTCCCGGCGCAATATAGGCATGGCCGGGCAAGACCCGCTCGTTATTCTCCGCTTCCCTGACGTTGATCTTGCACAAGCCGTCCAGGCGGTTGGCAAAGGACTTGGTGAACGCCTCCGGCATATGCTGCGCGATCAGAATCCCCGGTGCGTCGGCAGGCATTCTGATCAGGAATTCCTTGATTGCCTCGGTGCCGCCGGTGGACGAACCCACCACGATGACCTTCTCGGTGGTGGAGATACGACTGCCCAATACCGGCAACGCCTCGATCGGTTTATGCGCCTCCTGCGAGCGTGGGCGCAGTTTCGTTTTGTATGCGACCCGGATTTTTTCCGCAATCTCGTCGGCATAACCCTGTATGCCTTCGGCAATACCCAGCTTGGGCTTGGGCAGAAAATCCACTGCGCCCAGTTCCAGCGCACGCAATGCCGCATCGGAACCGCGCTCGGTCAGGCTGGAAATCATCAGAACCGGCATGGGGTGCAGGCGCATCAGTTTTTCCAGGAAAGTGAGGCCGTCCATCTGCGGCATTTCCACGTCCAGCGTCAACACGTCCGGATTGAGCGTCTTGATCATCTCCCGCGCCTGCAGCGGATTCGCCGCCGCACCTACAGCATCCAGATCCGGATAGCTGTTGATGACTTCCTTGAGGATGCTGCGTATCAGCGCCGAATCGTCAATGATCAGCACCCTGATTTTGCGTTGTGGTACAGCGTTATCTGTCATGAAAAAACCCTGTAAGCCAGGCTGGCGGCCGCATCGCGAGACGCTTTAGGCGATGCAGCGTCGTGTAATATTGCGCCCTTGGGCACAAGCCAGCATCAGCAATCAAAAAAGCTCCACATCGCCCTGCACATCCGCCACCCTGAGGCGTGAACTGTAGACTTGCTCGCGCTCGATGATGGTGTCGTTGTGTGCGTTGCGCAGGCTCTTCACCAGAACCTTGCCGGTACGCGGGAAAAAATAAACCTTGCGCGGGTAAATATCGAGCATGTCCTGCGCGACGACTGCAATATTCTCGGTACGCAAGTAATTCAGAACAAACTCAGCGTTGCGCTCACCCACATTCCCCACCGTAAAACCCCGCAGCACCTTGCCGCCGCCAAACACCTTGGCCTCCAGATTGCCGCGTTTGGCGCCCATCTTGAGCAACTCGTTGATCATCTTTTCCATGGCATAAGTGCCATACCGTGTCGATGAACTCAACAAATCGCCGCCTTCGCGTTTATCATCCGGCAGCATGAAATGGTTCATGCCGCCGATGCCGCCGACAGGGTCACGAATACAGGCCGCGACACATGAGCCCAGCACAGTCACCATCATCATGTCGCGCGCCGTCACATAATATTCACCCGGCATTATTTTTGCGGCCTCAATCTCAAAACTTCTGTCATAGTAAATATTGGGGGAAATGATTTCTTCATAATCCGCGTGCGTGGTCATTTCGTTTCCATGCGCTTAAAGCTTGCCCAGACGGCCTCTGGGCAGCAGCGATCCATGCGCCTGAGATGGTTCGGATGATTTTGCTGCGGGCGACTCCACACTAGTTCCCGCCCGCAAAGAATCATGTGCCTTTGCTACTGATGATTCCCCACGAGCTGCAGCACGTATCGGATCGCGTGGCTTTGTTGCGAGTTCATACACCGTCTTGCCGCGCAACCTGAAATATTCCTCCGCATGGTAGAAACTTTCCGAATGGCCGGCAAACAGCAGGCCATCGGCGCGCAGCAATGGCACGAATTTTTTCAATATTGCAAGTTGCGTAGCCTTGTCGAAATAAATCATCACATTCCGGCAAAAGATTGCGTCCAGCGGCGAGCGTATCGGCCAACTATTGTCCAGCAGGTTCAACTTGCGGAAAGTAATCATGTCGCGCAACTCTTGGCGCACCTTGACATACCCTGCCTGCTTGCCTGTGCCGCGCAAGAAGAAACGCTTGACCAAATCCGGCTCAAGCTTGGCTACCCGCTCTTCCGGATAGACACCCGCCTCGGCTGTCGCCAGCACATTGGTATCGAGATCAGTCGCGATAATGCTTACTGGGGGCGTGTAACTGCCAAATGCGTCCACCGCAGTCATCGCTATGGAATAGGGTTCCTCGCCGGTGGACGAGGCAGAACACCAGATGGAGAAGTGCTCTCTATGTTTATGCCTGGTCATGTGCTCGGCGAGTATCGGAAAGTGATGCGGCTCGCGAAAGAACGACGTCAGATTGGTGGTCAATGAATTGGTGAAAGCCTGCCATTCCGCCTCATCGTTGCGCTCCAGCAAACCGAGATACTCCTCAAACGAGCCGATACCGGTGGCGCGCAGGCGCCGCGACAGGCGGCTGTACACCAGCTCCTGTTTGCTATCGCTCAGGGAGATTCCGGCATAGTCATAAATCAGCTTGCGCACACGCTGAAAATCCTGCGAAGTGAATTTAAATTCACGTCCGCTTTTATCCCTGAAATTCTCTTCGTTTGTCACACCTTATCAAGCCTCACGTAATCCATATTCAGATGCCGGCAACAGCTGACCAAGCCGGAATCGCGATAAGAGCAAACCTAGAATTCCTTCCACTCTTCTTCGTCATGTGCCTTGCCAGCCTTGGGCTGCACCTTGCCGGCTTTCGGTGTTGCCTTAACCACCTTATGCGCAGGCTGCTCAATCTGACGGCGCGCACCGTGCGTGCTCTGCGCCAGCGCACGCTGTCCTGTGCGCGCTGCCGTCTCACCGGCCAGGCGGAACGTGCTGATCAGGCCGGAAAGTTGCTGCGCCTGCTCCTCGAGCGACTCAGCCGCAGCTGCGGCCTGCTCTACCAAGGCTGCATTCTGTTGCGTCACATCATCCATCTGGGTAATGGCCTGATTGACCTGCTCGATGCCAGAGCTCTGTTCGACAGAGGCTGCGCTGATTTCCGCCATGATGTCGGTGACGCGCTTGACCGAACTGACGACCTCATCCATGGTCTTGCCGGCCTTGTCCACCAGATCGGTGCCCACCTTGACTTTGTCCACAGAGTCGTTGATCAGCGTCTTGATTTCCTTCGCCGCTGCGGCGGAGCGCTGCGCCAGGTTGCGCACTTCGGAAGCGACCACTGCGAAACCGCGCCCCTGCTCACCCGCACGCGCGGCTTCGACCGCTGCATTCAGCGCCAGGATGTTGGTCTGGAACGCGATGCCGTCGATCACGCTGATGATGTCCACGATTTTCTTGGAACTTTCGCTGATCGAGGACATGGTATCCACCACCTGGCCGACCACTTCTCCGCCCCTGATCGCGATGTCGGATGCGCCTGACGCAAGCTGATTGGCCTGCTTGGCATTCTCGGCATTCTGCTTCACGGTGGCCGTCAGCTCTTCCATGCTGGCTGCCGTTTCTTCCAGGCTGGACGCCTGCTCTTCAGTGCGCTGCGACAGATCGGTGTTGCCCGAGGCAATCTCCTTGGAAGCGGTGTTGATCGTGTCGGCTGCTTCCTTGATGTGGCCGATCACCTCGGTGAGCTGCTCCACCGTGGTGTTGGAATCGTCCTTGAGCCTGCCGAAGGTGCCGTGGTATTCGTTGGTAATTTTCTCGGTCAGATCGCCCTTGGCCAGCGCCCCCAGCACGCGCACCACCTCATTGAGGCTGGCCTCGCTGGTCTGGGTAAGCTTGTTCATGCCATCACCCAGCTGCCTGAAGAAGCCGGTCTTGCCGGTCATGTCCATGCGGCGGCTGAAATCACCCAGCACTGCGCCTTCAACAATGGTGGCAATTTCCTTCTCAGCTGCGACTTCCAGCGTGCGGTCATTCCATTCGACCACCGATCCAAGGCGCTCGCCATTCTGGTTGATGACTGGGTTGGCAGCCAGCGCAAACGTGCGCCCGCCTATCACGACTTCCGCACGGTGCGTGCTGGTAAAGTTAGCCAGCAATTGCTTCTGGTGCGCCGGGTTTTTGTGAAAACTGTCTATGTTCGAGCCTTTCAGGGCGGTCCGGTTGAAATTCGGCAGGTCCTTGCGGATGTCGTTCTCGGCAATCTTGAACATCTCCTCAATTGACCGGTTCATGTAGATGATCTGACGATCGTTGTCGGCAATCATCACGCTGGTCGCGACATTATCCAGCGCAATTTGAATACGCAGCGCTTCATTGGCGACGCGCCTGGATTCATTCACATCGAAGCCCAACTTGATTTGCATGGATTGCAGAGCGCTTAGCACCTTACCAATCTCATCATGATTGTCGATTTTGATTTTGCTGTCGTACTTGCCATCTGCGATTTTGCTGAAATAGTCGATCGCTCTTTGCAGCGGAGCCACAATGGCGCGAATCAGCATAAAGCCGATAAAGACAGACAGCAAAATGCCAATCGTGATCGCAACGATTGAAGAATTACGAATGGACTTGAAACTGGATTGCGCCTTGTCAAATTCGTCCTTGGCAACCGCGCCCTGGAGCTCGATCAGCTTGAATATAGTTTCCCGCGCGATGCTGTATTTGGGGCCAGCATCCTTTGCGGCATTCTCCCTGGCGGCAACAAAATTTCCCACGCTTGCAGCGTTCATCGTGATATTGCGCGATTCCTGATAGGACTTCCATTGCTGGGTAAAGTTATCCGCCAGCTGTTTTTCTTCGGGGGTAAGGGTGGTTGCTGTGTATTTCGTCCACAGCTCGGCGATTTCCTGATCCCGCTGCTGTGTCTTGCTGATGGCATCCTTGACCACATCCTCGCTGCTGGCGTTGGATGCAGTCACTGCATTCAGCCGAACCAGGTTGATCTTGTCGATGATCTTGCCCAAATCCATCAGCGGAACAGTGCGATCCTCATAGACGGTTTGCAAGCCCGCATTTGACTGACTGATGCCGTACAGACCATACAGACCAATTCCGGCCAACAACGCCGACATGAAGCATATGACAAAGATCAGGCGCGCCCTGATACTCATGTTCCTGAACAAATTCACATTGGTCAGGATTCCGGACTTAACGATTTTGCCATTCTGGATCTTCAGGTTGCCGGCATGCCCCTCACGAAACAGCCGGTACACCCGCTCTGCCGCTTCCACCTCCGCACGCGATGATGGCTTGCCGCGCACCGACATATATCCGACGAGATGCCCGCCCTCATAGATCGGTGTGGCATTTGCCAGCACCCAGTAGTAGTCGCCGTTCTTGCAGCGGTTCTTCACCAGGCCACTCCACGGCCTGCCTGCCTTCAACGTGGTCCAGAAATCGGCAAATGCCTCCATCGGCATATCCGGGTGACGCACGATGTTTTGCGGCTGACCAATCAGCTCTGCCTCGGTAAAACCGCTGATACGCTTGAAATCCTCATTGACATAGGTAATGACGCCTTTCAGGTCAGTTTTGGATACGATGGAATCGCTATCTGTCAGCGCATACTCGTTGTTCGTTACCGGCAAGTTATTGCGCATAATCGCACCTCCCCATAGGCGTTTGGAATCTTCGGATTGCTCAGGCTGCTGTTACTTCGTCCACCAACGCCATCTCGCTGCTGCTCATCAATTTTTCGATATCGACCAGAATCAGCATGCGCTCATCCACCGTGCCCAGCCCGATGATGTAGCGTGTATCCAGCGCCGACGAAAGTACAGGCGCGGGCTTGATTTGCTCCGGCAGCAGCGTCAGGACGTCGGACACGCTGTCGACCACGATGCCCACGACACGGCTACCGAGATTCAGGATGATCACCACGGTGAACTGGTCGTACTCGACCGAGCCCAGGTTGAACTTGATGCGCAGATCGACGATTGGCACGATCAGTCCGCGCAGATTGATGACGCCTTTGATGAAGGGAGGAGTGTTTGCAATCACGGTCACGGCGTCATAACCGCGTATCTCCTGAACCTTGAGGATATCCATGCCATATTCCTCGTTGCCCAGCGTGAAGGTTAAAAATTCGCCGCCCGCCGCCCCGCTTGCTGCTGTATTTTCAGTTGCCATTTTCTTTCCCCGGTTCCTGAGTTACGCCATTATTCTTGCGGGTTGGGCAACGCAGCGCCCTTCCTGCAAACCCCGTTCAGCGCTGCGTGTGATGCGCGATCAGCGCTGCCACATCGAGAATCAGCGCGACCTTGCCGTCACCCATGATGGTCGCGCCAGAAATGCCCTGCATCTTGCGGAAATTTGATTCCAGGCTCTTGATAACCACCTGATGTTGGCCGAGCAACTCATCCACGAGCAGCGCAGTTTTCTTGCCTTCCGCCTCGACGATCACCACAATGCCTTTTTCCAGGCCCTCGGCCTTGGTCTTGGTGCTGAATACCTCATGCAACGCGACCAAGGGCAGGTACTCTCCACGCACATGCACCATGCGGCCTTCACCGCTCACCGTCTTGAGATCGCTGTCGTTCATCTGCAGCGATTCGATGATCGCATTCAGCGGCACAATGTAAGTTTCATTTCCGACCCGCACCGAGAGCCCATCCAGAATGGCCAGCGTCAGCGGCAGGCGGATGATGACGCGGGAACCCGCGCCTTCCAGTGAATCGAGTTCGACACGACCGCCGATCTCGGAGATGTTGCGCTTGACCACGTCCATGCCCACGCCGCGCCCGGACACGTCCGTCACCACCTCGGCGGTGGAAAATCCCGGCTCCATGATCAGCGCCCAGACATCCTGGTCAGACATCTCATCGCGCAGCGGCAAACCGCGCTCCTTTGCCTTGGCCAATATCTTGCTGCGGTTCAGACCGGCGCCATCGTCCGACACTTCGATCACCACGTTACCCCCCTGATGAAACGCCTTGAGGGTAATGGTGCCGCATGCATTTTTGCCTGCCGCGACGCGCTTCTCCGCTGATTCGACCCCATGATCCAGGCTGTTGCGCACCAGATGTGTCAGTGGGTCGGAAATTTTTTCGATCAGCCCCTTGTCCAGCTCGGTGCTTTCACCCACCATTTTCAGCTCCACCTGCTTGCCCAGCTTGCCTGCCAAGTCGCGCACCAGACGCGGAAAGCGACTGAATACGAAAGAAATGGGCATCATGCGGATGGACATGACTGCTTCCTGCAAATCGCGCGTATTGCGTTCCAGCTGGTACATGCCGCTCTGCAGGTGCTCATTTCCCGCACCGGACATGCTCTGTGCGGACTGCGCCAGCATGGCCTGGGTTATCACCAGTTCGCCCACCAGATTGATCAGCTGATCAACCTTTTCCACGCTCACCCGAATTGACGTTGTTTCTGCCTGCGGGGACGCTGCCTTGTCGGCAGCGCGCCTTCCGGCGCTTGCAGCAGCCGCATCGGTGCGACGCTCTTGTGAGGCAGGTGTCGCATCGCCGTTGCTCGTACTGCTGCCACCTGACGGCTGCGCGGAATCTGCGGTCTTGGCATTTTCATTTGCAGTCATGTCAGGTGAGGATGGCGACACTTCCTGAAAAAAACCATAACCTTGGTTGGCTTCTCGTTCAGCCTTCTCCACTGGTGTTTCCTCGAAAAAGCCATAACCCTGCTCATCTTGCTGCGCGGCAGGTTCAGGCACGTCATCGAAAAAGCCATAGCCCGGATCTTCCTGTTTCACAGGCGCAGGTGTTTCACCTGCCACGGGCGCAGCCCGCTGCAAGGAAGACAGGCGCTCGAGCTTCTCGCACACAGTGCCCACCGCACTCGCATCCACTTCCCCTTCGCCGCGATGCGAGGCCAACTGCATGGAAATGACATCGCCTGCCTCGAGGAAGGCGCTCACCATTTCGTCGATCAGCGTCATTTCCTGCTTGCGCAGCTTGTCGAGCAAGGTTTCGAGGATGTGCGTCACTTCGGTCATGTCGGTGAAACCGAAGGTGCCTGCCCCGCCTTTTATGGAATGGGCCGCACGAAAGATCGCATTGAGATCGTCCATGGACGGGTCTGACACATCCAGTCCAAGCAACAAGGATTCCATTGCCGCAAGGTGCTCGGCAGCCTCCTCAAAGAAGACTTGGTAGAACTGGCTTAGATCAATGCTCATAATGGGAGAGAGTCGGAATTGAGGATTCGGAGTTCAGGATTGAGAATTCGGGATTGAGGATCGAAAAAAAGCATTTCGGCGTTTCCCCTCAATCCTGCACTCCGACTTCTCAATTACCCGATCACTTTCTTCATCACCTCCAGCAGCTTCTGCGGGTCAAACGGCTTCACCAGCCAGCCGGTCGCCCCTGCTGCCTTACCCTGCATTTTCATGGTATCGCCAGATTCGGTGGTGAGCATCAAGATGGGGACGCTACGATATGAAGGCATGGCGCGCAGTGTCTTGATCAATGTCAGGCCATCCATGCGTGGCATGTTCTGGTCGGTCAGCACCAGATCAACAGTCTTCATCTTGGCTTTTTCCAGACCATCCTGGCCGTCCACTGCCTCAATCACTTCATAGCCGGCACCCTTGAGGGTGAATGCCACCATCTGCCGTATGGAGCTGGAATCGTCAACACTAAGAACTGTTTTTGCCATTATCAATACCCGTACTAGAACGATGGGGATATCTTACCCTGAGAACCGCTTTCAAAACAAACACTGCATTTAAAACAAATCGATGTCGCCGCTCTGCATGTGTTCCTGTCGTACCGGATTGCGCTGGCTGACCTGATTGGCACGCTTGAATATCTCGATAATTTCCTGGCTTACCCGCTGTGTCTCGTCGGATGTTGCAAGTTCGCCATTCTGTTCATTCCGCGCCAGATCTCCAATGATGCGCCATGCATCCTGCATGCTGTCCAGGCGCAATCTGGAGTGCTGCAACAATTGGTTGACCATATCCTGAAACTGCAGCGAGGTAACGGCGTTGCCGACCACGTCGTTTACCTTGCCGGAAATCTCCGCCTGTTTAACGATCACCTGCGACATGCTCTCATTGGTTTGTTGCACGCGCTGCATCACGGCATCCAGACGCTTTTTGGAATCGAGCGCAAATTGCATGTCCAGCGAGGCCATCTGGCTGATGGATTTCTCGGCTTCGCCGATGGCGCCATGCACCTTATTGACGTTGCTGCGTATCTGGGAACTGAAATGTTCGGCCCGCGTCGACAGCTTGCGCACCTCGTCCGCCACCACCGCAAATCCGCGGCCGGACTCGCCTGCCCTTGCCGCCTCGATTGCTGCGTTAAGCGACAGCAGATTGGTCTGCTTGGAGATGGAGTCAATTTCGCCGAGCACCTGCAGGATGCCTCCCACCTGGTGGCTGACCGCCTCCATCTTCTCGACCAGTTCCATGCCCACCTTGCTGTTGTTGATTATGCCGCTCACCATCTGTTGCAGCGTCGCCGAGGTTTCATCCAGCGAATTCTCGATGGAAAAGCCTCCCTCGCCGGTCTCCGTCGCAATGACGGAAACCGCTGAGTCGCGCTGCTCCTGTATCAAGCAGTGCATGCCATCGAAACTCTCCAGCAATTTCCCTATCGCGTCGCTCAACAATGACTGGATCTGGCTCAGGTCTTCATTCGAACCTGCGAAATGCGTGTCGAATTCCTGGTGGGTCTGCAGCAGAATGCTGTCCACCCCGCGATCCTCCGACAGGACAACTGGAGTACCGCGCGCATGACCTTGTTGGGCATCATCCTGCCGTCTGGAAAAAGCAAACCAGGCGAGACTGACCGCCAATAAAGTAATGGCGGCATGCATGGCCGGCGCCAGCAGGCCGGTTTCAAGCCGGGTTGTGCCCCAGTGCAACACCCATGCGGCCAGCGCCGTGACTGTCAGCAGCGTTACGAAGTGAATGCCGCGCTTTTCCATGCCTGCCCCTTCATCATTCACCCGCGTATGTCTCCGAGCAATTCCTTGATATCCAGGATCAGCACGATCTCGCCATCACTGGACATGGTCACACCCGCCACGCCCTTGGGGCGGAAGGTATCCAGCGACTTGATCACGACATCATCATGGCCCGCAAAACCATCGGCTGAAAGAATAAAGCTGTTTTTTTCGATCTGCATCAATACGCCCACTTCCGGCGTTTCAGCCTGCTCCCAACCGATCAGTCGTGCCAGCGGAAGCACTGGCAGCACTTCTCCGCGCACCACCATGGTGGCTTTACCGGATACCTGTTGCAGATCGTCCGGTGAAATCGACAGAATTTCCCGCACCAGTGACAAGGGCACTGCGAACGACTGGTTGCAGAGACGCAACAACAGCACAGGCAGGATGGCCAGCGTGAGCGGCAGCATGATGGTGAATTCGCTGCCCTTGCCCGGCTCGGAGGCAATATTGATGGTGCCGTTCAGCTTCTGGATATTGGTTTTCACCACATCCATGCCGACACCGCGTCCGGAAACGCTGGAAATCTGGTCTTTGGTCGAGAATCCCGGCAGGAAAATCAAATTCAGGCTCTGTTCATCATCGAGACTGCTTGCAGCCTCTGCGCTGATCAACCCTTTCTCGATTGCCTTGTTGCGGATCGCTTCAGGGCGCATGCCCTTGCCATCATCGGATATGCTGATAAGAATGTGATCGCCTTCCTGGATCGCACTCAGCCGCACCAGGCTTTTTGCCGGCTTGCCCGCAGCCGCGCGCTGCTCGGGATCTTCCACACCATGATCCACCGCATTGCGAATCAAGTGCACCAGCGGATCATTGAGATCCTCGATCATGGTTTTGTCGATCTCGGTTTCTTCGCCGGACAACACCAGCTCCACATCCCTGCCCAGTTGGCGCGCCAGATCACGCGCCAGGCGCGGATATTTGTTGAACAGGCGGCCGATAGGCTGCATACGCGTCTTCATCACGGCGTTCTGCAAATTCACCACCAGCGCATCGAGCTGGCTGACTGACTCGTCCAGCGCGCGCATCGTGGCCGCATCGGTACGCCCCTGGAGGATGTCGCTGCGCAGATGGGTCAAGCGGTTTTTGGTCAGCCCGATTTCACCGGAAAGATTGAGGACCTGATCCAGACGGTCCGTATCCACCCTGATGGTATTGTCCTTGGCCACCTCGCCCTCGCGGCGCGTGCTGGGTGGCGCTTTGTTGCCCGGGACATCGTCGGCACGCCGTCCGAAAGCGCTGATCTTGAGCTGGGTTTCATCAATAACCGGGGCGGACGCTGCAGCAGGTGCAGCGGCAGGCGCAGCCTGCTCCGGTACGCCAACAGAATTTTGCGATCCGTTGCCGCCCGCAACCGGTGTCCCATTGTCACCCACCAGGGCCTGATACAACACATTCCAGTCCGGCCCGTTTGCACCTGTGGCCGACGGTGAAACAGCGGGCTGGGCAGGCTGAGAAGCAACAGCTTGCGGTGCAGCCACAGCGGCAGGCACCGCACCAGCCGCCTCTCCTTTCAGTGCGGCATGCAGCGAGGCAATCAAGTGTGGGGGAGCGGCATCCGGCTGCCTGCTTTGCGCCAGAGAGCCAAACATTTGCTTGACCTCTCCCGTTGCCGCAAAAATGACATCCATGAGTTCCGCACTCAGATTCAGTTCGCCGTTGCGCAGCTTGTCGAACAAATTTTCGGTGAGATGGCACAACGTGACCAGTTCCGTTGCATTGAGGAATCCGGCGCCGCCTTTAATGGTATGGAAGCCGCGGAATATCACATTGAGCAGATTGCGGTCTTGGGGCGTTTTTTCCAGATCCATCAGCTTGCTGTCGACATCGGACAGCAGATCGGAGGACTCCGTCAGGAAATCCTGCATCAATTCTTCCATGCCCGCAAAGTCGTTCATTTTAAAACCCCATGCTTTCCAGCAGATCGTCTACCTGATCCTGGCTGGTCACCACATCAGTACGCCCTGCCGCATTCACGACCGGTCCATTCAGCAACCCGGCATAGGCGTCCGGGCTGGCCGTGGAGGGAGGATTCTCGACCAGCAGTTCCACCAGTTGCTGCTCCATTTGCCGCGTGACATCCACAATTTTCTTGATAACCTGCCCGGTCAAATCCTGGAAATCCTGCGCCATCATGATTTCCATCAAGTACGCATTGGTCACCTTGGTCTGCTTCGGCATGTCAGACAGGAAAGCATGGGTTTGTGTAGCCAGATTCTTGAATTGCTCGACATCAAGCTGTTTGTCAAAAAGCTTCTGCCATTCCCGTGCCAGCCTCTGGGATTCGACTTCCATTTTCTCCACCACCGGCTGGGCCGCTTCGGTGGCATTCAGCACCCGCTCCGCAGCTTGTTCGGTCAGGGTGGCTATATAATTGAGTCGGTCGCGCGCATCGGGAATGGCAGAGGCTGCCCGCTCCAGGCTCTTGTCATAGCCCAGCTCGTGCAGGCTGTCATGCAGCACGCGCGTCATGCGGCCTATCGTATTGATTATCTTGTCTGAAGGGTTTCCTGCATTCTCATCGTGAGATGCCTGGCCGGGTTCGCTCCGGTCATCGCTGGCAGCAACGATGCTGTCAAACAGCGCTTCCAAATCATCTGAATCTTGTGCATTTTCGGACATGGCATCACTCACTTAGTCGGCATTTTTTCAAAAATCTTCTTCAGTTTTTCATCCAGCGTCGCAGCCGTAAACGGCTTGACAACATAGCCGCTGGCGCCCGCCTGCGCCGCCTCGATGATGTTTTCACGCTTGGCCTCGGCGGTTACCATCAGCACGGGCAGATGCTTGAGTTTTTCATCCGCACGGATAGCCCGCAGCATGTCGATTCCGGTCATGTTCGGCATATTCCAGTCCGAGACCACGAAATCAAACTGTTCTGCACGCAGCTTGTTCAGCCCCTCCGCACCGTCTTCTGCCTCCTGCACGTTGGTGAAACCGAGCTCCTTGAGCAGGTTGCGTACAATGCGCCGCATCGTGGAAAAATCATCCACCACCAGGAATTTCATATTTGCATCTGCCACAATAAACCTCCAGTATCGAAAACCGAGCGCCTATGTCTGCGCTCCAGCCCTCGTGCCTAGACTACCAACAGTGGACGCAATGTTCCAGCCAGAGCCACTGCATCAAACTTGGATACATAGCAGTCGACCCCGACCCGCTTTCCCATATCCCGGTTAGCTTCCGAGGACAGTGACGAATGCATGACCACCGGAATGCCATCAAAACGCTTGTCCGCCTTGATATGCTGGGTCAGCACATAGCCATCCATCACCGGCATCTCCGCGTCTACAAGCACGACCTGAATCTGATCGCGCAGACTGACGCCGCTGTTCTGTGCCACGTCCGCCAGCCCCTTCAGCCGCTCCCATCCTTCCAGACCGTTGTTCGCCTGCATGTGCTTGGTGCCCATCTTGTCGAGCACTTCGCTTATTTTCTTACGTGCAACCGCCGAGTCATCCACGAAAAAGACACACAATTCATGCCCTCTTTCAACTTTCTCGACGTTGCCCACCACATCCTCACCAAATGCGTTGGCGAGAATCTGCTCGACATCCAGCAGCGAAACCAGCTTGCCGTCCGGCAATTCGGTAATGGCGGTAATCATGTCCTTGCTGCCTGTCAGCATGCCCTCCGCAGGGCGCACCTTGTCCCAGTCCACGCGGATGATGCGGTCCACGTCATGCACCAGAAAGCCGAGAATATGGCGGCTATATTCGGCCACCATCATGGTGTTCTGTGTCTGCGACACTCGCCCGTCCAGCCCCAAGAACTTGGCCAGGGTGAGCACCGGAATGATGTGCCCGCGCAGCGACACGATGCCGTCCACACCTGTCGGCATATTGGGTGTTTTGGTAATCGGCATCGTACGACATACTTCCTTGACCTTGAATACGTTGATGCCGAATATTTCCTGTGTACCGAGCGAGAACAACAGGATTTCCATCTTGTTGGAACCGGCCAGATTGGCTCTGGCATCGACGGTATCAAACAGGCTGCCGCTGTTTTCTCCCGGCCGCAATTTATCGGCTAATTGTGATTGATATTCGGCAAGCGACATAATTCAGCTCCTTTCAGGTCAGCAGGCGCTTGAGCGTCTGCGCCAGCCTCTGCGGTTCAAATTTGGGCACGTACTCATCCACCCCGACGGCTTTACCAAGCTGCTCATTCGATTCACTGGAAAGCGACGAATGCATCAATACCGGTATATTGGCAAAGCGCTTGTCTTCCTTGACCTTGCGCGTCAGCATGTACCCATCCATTTCCGGCATTTCAACATCGGTAAGGATGACCTGTATCATGTTGCTCACCGGAATCCCCGCGGATTCGGCATAACTGGCCATCTTCTGCAATTCCTCCCACGCCTGGCGGCCATTGATGGCAGAAATATGATTCACCTGCATCGCATCCAGTGTGCTGCTGATTTGCTTGCGCGCCACCGAGGAATCATCCGCAAAAAACACGGTGCGTCCAGATACCTCCAATGGTTTGACGCTTTTAAGTGCCGTGTCATCACTAAAATGTCCGGTTTCGGCCAGCACTTTTTCCACATCCATCATCATCACCAAATGCCCGTCTGCCAGCTCGGTAACAGCCGTCACCAGCCCACCCATCTGGGAATTGAGCATATCCGGTGGCACCTTCATGGCAGACCAGTCAAGACGCAAAATGGTATCCACTGCCTCGACCAGAAAACCCTGTGTGTGGCCGTTGTATTCCGTGACGATCATGATCTCCGGCTTGAGATCAGTCTGTACGCCGGTATATTTTGCCAGGTCGATCACGGGCACCAGCTGGCCGCGCAGGCTCACCATCCCTTCCACTGCATCAGGCATTTCCGGTGCACGGGTTATGACAGGTTTGCGCATCACCTCGCGCACCTTGAACACGTTTATTCCGAAGATTTCACGGCGTCCGTTGCGGCTGTCCACGCCAAGCGTAAACATCAGGATTTCCAATTTATTGGTTCCTGCCAGCTTGGTGCGCTCATCTATGCTTCTAAGCAATTCAGACATGGCTGACTCCGTTCAATCCATTCAAAAAGACAAGGTGTGAGTAGGATGGCTGGGCGTATGCTGCCCTCCCTTTCCCCATCTCCTTGCGTTACATCTTAAAGCGGGCCACAGCGGCCTGCATGTTTTCAGCCAGATGCTCCAGCCGCATGATTTCCTGCCCGACATGTTCAATGGCCGCATAGTTCTCTTCCGCCATTTGCGCAATGCTTTCAACATGGCGCGCAATTTCGTTGCTGGCCTTGCTTTGCTCACCCACCGATGCGGCAATGTCATTCACTCCGCTGCTGGCATTGGTGACAGAAGCTCCCGCCTGGGTCAGCACGCTGAACACACGGTCAACATGTTGCTGCGTGGATTGCAGAGACTGCAGGCCTTGCCTGATGGCATCCTCTACGCTGCCCGATTGCACATCCAGCGTATTGGTTACCTTGTCGATTTCAGTGGCTGATTGTGCAGATTTTTCGGCCAGCTTGCGCACTTCATCCGCCACCACGGCGAAACCGCGCCCTTGCTCGCCCGCGCGCGCCGCCTCAATCGCCGCATTCAGGGCCAGCAGATTGGTTTGTTCGGCGATATCCTTCACCTGCTTGGTCATGCCGGCGATGGTGCGTGCGCTTTGCACGAAATCTCCGACCGATGCCGCAATCTGGTTCACCGCCTTTTCGATGCTGGCAATCTCGAGGGTCATCACCCCTGCGCTTTCGTTGCCTTGCCGGGTTTGCTCCAGACTTTGCTCGGAAAGCTTGCGCACCTCATCGGCGCTCTCCGCAACAGAGGTGATACTCACGGTCATCTGTTCCACCGCAGCAGCCGTCGAAGATGCCGCCTCGCTCTGCGCCTGCGAGCTCTGCGTAATCTGCAGGGATGCGGTGCCCAGCTGGGCGGCCGTGCCAGCCACATCCTGCACGGTGGCATGGACCTGGCCGATGATGGAAGAAAAGCCAGCCATCAGCGCATTGAATGCAGCGGCAGCTTGCCCCACCTCATCGTTACCCCGCACGTTCACGCGATGCGACAAATTGCCATCGGCCTGCATGGCCAGCATCGTGTTCTGCAATTCCTTGAATGGCCGGAGCACCTGATTAACGATCCCGCCAATTACCAGGAACAGTATGACCTGCATCAATATTTGCCCGCCCCACAGCAAGAGGTTGACTTTGCCCAGTTCGGCAAACTCATCCGACATATCGACCGTAACGCTGGCCGCTCCGTTCACTGCTCCTTCCTGAACCGTATGGCATTGCAGGCAATCGGTTCCGCGAAAATTCCTTTTTGCGATAAACGGCACCACCACACGCAACGAATCCTTGCCTTCACGCTTAGCAAACTTAAATTGTGACTGCCCACCTTCCAGCACAGCGCGATCCAGATCATCCTGCGCCTGCTCTTCCGACAGGCCGGCGCCATACTGATCGCTCACCGGCTTGCCGCGTATGACGCGCAAGTCCAGAATCTTCTCGGTTGCCGCCATTTTCTGCATAAACAGCTGGCGCTGCTCCGGCTGGCTGATGGTGCCATTGAGCATCATGATATTCAGTCCGTTGATTACCCCGTCCGCCGACACCACGGCTTTCTGCTTGGCTTCATCCATCACGTGCGCCTCGAACTGAACCATCAGCCAGCGTTGCGCAATGATTAAGATAACCAGAACCATGATCTGGGTTGGGATCTGTATCTTGTGCTTGAGCGACGCGTTATTCCACCAGTTTTTCATTTCTTTGCCTCACCATCTTTTACGCAGCAGTGCAACTCCACCCGGCCTGTCATTTCTTAACGACCGCACGGCTGAAAACTTTAATGCTTCGCCGCAGGTGGCAGATTTGCTACACCATCGCTGATTTTCTGCTGCGCGCCCTGTCCGTCGTCATTTTTTACGTCAACCGTCCCCCCGTCGTTGCGCGCAGCTTCCTCCGCCTTCTTGTTCATCACAATAATGCTGATGCGCCGGTTAATCGGGTTGAGCGGGTCGGACTTGTCAAACAGCACGGCGGAAGACAGCCCCACCACGCGCACAATCTTGTCATCGCCCATCCCGCCGGCAATCAGCTCGCGCCGCGACGCGTTGGCACGGTCCGCCGACAACTCCCAGTTGCTGTACCCCTTTTCGCCAAAAAAATACTGCTGCGCATCGGTATGGCCGGACAGGCTGATCTTGTTCGGAACCTCGTTCAGCACCACGCCGATTTCATGCAGGATTTCTTTGGTATAGGGCTCCAGTCTGGCGCTACCGGTCTGGAACATGGGGCGGTTTTTTTCATCCACTATCTGGATGCGCAACCCCTCAGAGGTAATATCGAGCAGGATTTGTTTCTTGAATTGCTGCAATTGCTGGCTGGCATCAATCGCCTTTTCAAGGCTGGCTTTCAATACCCTGAGCCGATCCAGTTCCTGCTGCTTCTGGAGGCGCGTCATTTCCTCGGTTGACGTCTTAAGCTGGATTTTCTTCTCCGGCCTGATATCACCTTTTCTCACTTCGCCCTTGTTGCGTGTCACATCCGTGCCGCCGCCCTTGATCATGCTGGAGCTTTCGCTATTGGACGAGCCCCCAGACATGGAAACAAAAAGCGGGGTCTTGAAATAATCTGCTATGCCTGCCAAATCCTCCTTGGCAATATTACCCAGCAGCCACATCAGCAGGAAGAACGCCATCATCGCGGTAACGAAATCGGCATAGGCAATCTTCCAGGCGCCACCGTGATTGCCGGCTGCCACCTTCTTAATGCGCTTGACTACGATCGGTCGTTTGTCGTTGCTCGCCATGATGCAGTTCCGCCCCTCCCGGATTCCTGCTCAGCGCTTCTGTTTGACATGCTTTTCCAGCTCTTCGAAGCCGGGACGCTCGGAGGAATACAATGCCTTGCGGCCAAACTCGACCGCCATTACCGGGGCATAGCCGTTGAGATTGGCCAGCAGCGTGACCTTGATAGTCTGGAGCATCTTGGTGCCTTCATCCGCCTTCTGCCCCAGCAGGCTTCCCAATGGTCCGACGAAACCGTAGGCCAGCAAAATCCCGAGAAAGGTGCCAACCAGCGCATGGGCAATCAGAATCCCCAACTCCTGGTTCGAAACACTACCGACCGATGACATGGTATGCACCACGCCCATCACCGCCGCTACGATACCGAAGGCCGGCATGGCCTGCCCAAGCTCGAAGATTACGTGCGACGGCACCATGGCTTCATGGTGATGTGTCTCGATTTCCACATCCATCAGATTTTCGATTTCCATCGCGTTGAGATTGCCGCTCACCATGATGCGCAGATAATCGGTCATAAATTCGATCACATGGTGATCAGCCAGCACTTTGGGGTATTTGGCAAACACGGGGCTCTCATGCGGGTTTTCGACATCGCCCTCGATGGACATCAACCCTTCCTTGCGGACTTTTCCGAGCAGCTCATAGAGCAATGCCATGAGCTCCATGTAGCTTTCCTTGGTGTATTTGTTGCCCTTGAACAGATTGGGTACTGCCTTAAGAACGGCCTTGATGGTCTTGCTGTTATTTCCCACAAAGAATGAACCCACGGCAGCGCCGCCTATCATCAGCAGCTCCACTGGCTGGAGCAATGCAGCCAGATGCCCCCCTGCAAGCACAAAGCCGCCAAACACCGAGAGCGTTACGATCACCCACCCAACTATCACCAACATGGCCCAACTCCCTTGAGATTGCGTTTGCTGCGAGACACTGAC
Source organism: Gallionellaceae bacterium (assembly GCA_030834965.1). Classification (GTDB taxonomy): domain Bacteria; phylum Pseudomonadota; class Gammaproteobacteria; order Burkholderiales; family Gallionellaceae; genus JAUQWW01. Next base: position 30,719 of record JAUQWW010000029.1, read on the forward strand.
CCATCCACACGTTCACGCCCTCACCGACCATTCGGAGAGTGTAGGATAGCCCATCGTGGATTACCCCTGAAGGAGGTGATCTGCCCTACGACGCACTACACACAAGATCGTTACTGTGCCATTGGTACGCGGCAACAGTCTGAACATTGACATGTTTTTCTGAACCCAAAAACAGCCGGACAATCCGCCGTTTTCAGTGCCTTCAAAAAACAAACAACTGAAACGCGCCGTCTGCAACTACATTTCCTGTTAGCTTTAACGGCACGCGATGGAAAAACTTTAGAGTGCCTGGATGGAAGCCTGCAGAGCCGGCGAGTAGCCGTTCTTCCTGGTCTTGCCTGCACGGGAGGGTGGATGACAAATACCGCATATATAGCCGGTATACAGCTCATTGGCATGCACAACGAAATGCCCGCTGCATTCGGTACACTCAGTCAGTTGCAGCATCTGCGCATCGAAGAAGCGCACCAGAAACCATGCGCGCGTGATACTCAGCGCCGGCTCATCGCCGCTTACACCGATTTGCTCCAGGTACAGCCGATAACTCTTGATCAGCGCCTCGACACCGGAAAGGCTGGCGTTCTTCACGAGGAATTGATGAATATCCATGAACAGTGAGGAGTGGATGTTGGGCGACCAGCTCATGAACCAGTCGGTCGAGTAAGGCAGCATCCCCTTGGAAGGAGAAGCACCCTTGACCTCCTTGTATAGCTTGAGCAGGCGCTCGCGGCTCAACGCAGTTTCTTCCTGCAACAGCTGCAAGCGCGCGCCCAGCTCAATCAATTCGACGGCGATCTGGATCTGGTATGCTTCGGTGACAACACTCTTGTTACGCATGACTCCTCCCACCCGCAGTTAGTCGTAAAATCAGGCAGCCAGCGCTTCCATCGGCTGACCCGCCATCAGGATAGCGGTATGCGCCTGGGACATCATCCGGTCCTTGTTGTAATCGGTGATCATATTGAGGAGAAGCTTTTCATCGAAGCGGAAGCGGCACAGCAACATGTTGGATGCCGCCATTTTGAGCAGTTGCGCTGGACTTAGGCCAGCAATGAGTTCGGCCATCTCTTCGCTAATACCCAGGCGAAAAATGGCTGAGGCTTTGTCTTCCTGGATCATCTGCCGCGCAAGCAGCATGTATGACAGATTGGCTTCTTTAATTTCTTCGTGCAGTTGAGCTGTATTCATGATTCGTCCCCTTGCAAGATAACAACACTGTCTCTTTCGACGGTTGCATCTTGCGGCAGGAACGGAAAGCAAGAAATCGGAAACCTTCCAATTTCTTTGTAAGAATTTTCCCTACACGGACGGAAAGGCATCCGCTTGCCGATCAACGGGCAAGTGGATGTGGAGGAGCGTTTACCTGAATCTGCAAGGGGAACAAATTCAAGCTTACGATTTTGTTATCGACAGCCATTTAGAAAACTTTAGGCTTTTTTTAAAAAATATTTAACTTTCTTGCATCAGCGTATTAACACACTGAACAAATTAGCATTTTTATCACGCACAATTGCATCCGGCCTGCTTCTAAGCGTAAAAATGCTGCCCGGGAAGGTGCGGCGGGGTGCCCATATTGGGGTCGCCGGCATGAATCGTGGTGAGTCAGCCAGGCAGCGGCGCTAATTTTGTCAGGCATTGCCTATGCCACGTACGGGCAGATTGATCTGGCGCGCAAAATCTAGCATGCGCTCGATGGAGACCTTGGCGCGTCGTCCAATGGCCGGATCAACGTGAATTTCGTTCTTGCCGGTTTTCAGCACCTCGGCCAGATTGACCAGTCCGTTCATCGCCATCCACGGGCAGTGGTTGCAGCTGGTGCAGGTCGCGCCGTAGCCGGCGGTGGGGGCCTCCAGGAAGACCTTGCCGGGCGACAGCGTTTTCATCTTGTGCAAAATGCCATTATCGGTCGCCACAATGAATTCATGCGCATCAAGCTGCTGGCTCGCCTTGATAAGCTGCGTCGTCGACCCCACCACATCGGCCAGCTCCACTACCTTGGGGGGAGATTCCGGGTGCACCAGCACACGCGCGTGCGGATGTTTTGCAACGAGCTCGGCCAGCCCCACTGCCTTGAACTCGTCATGCACCACGCATGAGCCCTGCCACAGCAGCATGTCCGCGCCGGTCTGCTGCTGGATGTAGTGCCCCAGATGGCGATCCGGCGCCCACAGGATTTTCTGACCTGATTCCTTGAGGTGTTTGACGATGGGCAGTGCGATGAAACTGGTGACCATCCAGTCGGCGCGCGCCTTCACAGCCGCGCTGGTGTTGGCATACACCACCACGGTGCGGTCGGGATGCGCGTCACAGAAGGCAGAAAACTCATCCGCCGGACAGCCCAGATCGAGCGAACATTCCGCCTCCAGGTCCGGCATCAACACCCGCTTTTCGGGATTGAGGATTTTTGCGGTTTCGCCCATGAAGCGCACACCGGCCACCACCAAGGTTTTTGCCGGATGCTGATGGCCGAAGTTGGCCATGTCGAGCGAATCCGAAACGCAGCCGCCGGTCGCCTCGGCCAGGTCCTGCAAATCGGGATGCACGTAGTAGTGGGCCACCAGCACCGCATCCTGTTCGCGCAACAGGCGCTTGATGCGCTCGATCAGCGCGGCCTTTTCCTCCGGCTTCGGTTCCTGCGGCTTCTTCGCCCATGCCTGAGAGATATCGCAGCCGGTCATATTGCCGGTGCGCGGATGTTCGTAAGCAACGGAGATTTTAGTTTCGGACATGATGCATCCTCTCGGGTAATTGCAGAATCGCCGCGCGGTTGCTGGGCGAAAACACTTTTTCCGCAGCGTCCTGCCACGGCAGCCAGACAAAATTCAAATGCTCACGCGGCGACAATCGGACAGGCAGCCTGTCAGGCAATTCCAGCCCGAACACATGCTCGGTATTATGCGTGATGCCGGGCGGATAACGATATTGCCAGACCGGGTAAATCTCGTACACGTTTTTCAGATCCCAATCCGTCAGCGCGTAGCGTTCAGCCTCCAGGCCAGTTTCCTCAAATACTTCCCGTACCGCCGTTTCACGCAAGTGTTCCCCTTCGTCCTGACTGCCCGTCACGGATTGCCAATAGCCCGGATGGTCGGCGCGCTCCAGCAGCAGCACATCCAGTGCGGAGGTGTATATCACCACCAGCGTTGAAACAGGCAGCTTGTAGGGCATGGAAGGACCTAGCAGAAAAACACCCAGAACGGTTTGTGCTGCAATTTCCAGAAATTCACCGTGTTGGTAAGTATTTCTGACGCAACCCCGTGTTCCGCAGCACTCAACCCCAGTGTTTCGCTGCCATCGCGCAACAGCAGCACATAACCGGGAGCGCGCTGCCAGGAAAGGTCGCCCATCGCGTCGGCCAGCGCATCCCAATTGCTGCCGAACCAGCCCGGCGCATGAATAGCCTGTGCCATGGCAGCAAGGAATTCGCCCTTGCCGTGCACCTGCGCCAGGCTCGCTTCAAACAGCGCGAATTCCGCCCGGTCCACAGCTGCGTACAACTCATCCAGCGTACAGTTCAGGCGGTACACCCCCGCCTCGCCCACATCCTGCAAGCGCGCACACAAAGTACCCATCGCTTACTCCTTGATGCGTTGAAAAGTCCGGTAATGGTCGCCGCTGTAATAACACTCCGGCAACCGACCGCACACGATGCGCCGCGCCCCGCGATTGCGTGCGCCCGGCGTCTTTACCGTGTATTCGCGGTAATAGCCGCGCGAACGCTGCGGCAAACGCTTTTCAAAATTGCCGAACACCACGCCATCGCGCGCAAACGGAAACGGCCCGCCCCGTTTGATGAGCTGCAGGGTCGTGCGCCCTTCCGGCGGCAAATCGGCTGCGGCGATATCTTGAACTATGCTGTCATTTTGCGAATACCCGCGTGCACAAGCTTGTGTGGAGACCAGTGCAAGAAGCACCGCGAGCAAGACAGGCAAATGTTTCTGTACATATGCGCCAAAGAATCCGTCATTTCCGCGCATGCGGGAATCCAGTTTTCTTGTTTGGCTGGATTCCCGCATGCGCGGGAATGACAACCGTTGGGTTTCTGAAGTTAAACACAGAAGTGCCATGACGCCCTATTCCTCAAGGAAATAGTCCGAGTCAATTTTCTTGATTTCGTAGGTCGCGGCAAGGGACACGCCCACATTGTGATCTATCATCAGGTTTGCCAGCAACGATCCGTTAATCAGCACCACCTTGTTGTCAATGTTGCGTACGTATTCAACGGCTTCTTTGGTGAAATCTGATGTGGTGATGAATACACCCTTTTTCGCACGCTGCCCCTGCAACGCCCCAACGAATTTCTGAATTTCAGGACGACCCACCACGCCTTCCCAGCGTTTCGCCTGAAGATAAATCACATCCAAACCCAAACGGTCTTCGTGAATAACACCATCAATGCCTTCATCGCCACTGCGTCCGATGGCGCGCCCGGCATCTTGGCGCGTGCCGCCGTAACCCATTTTTACCAGCAACTCGACCACCAGGCGCTCGAAAAAAGCAGGTGAACATCCCTTAATACGTTGCAAAATTTCTTCTGCCAAATCTTTGCGGATTGTCCTAGCACCGCTTTCAATCAACTCTTCCGGAGTTTCGTTCTGCAAAGTCACAGCTTGTGAACTGTGCGAAACAGGCTCAGATTGCTCTTGATTATCCCTGAATGCCAAATACTCTGGAAACTGCTCCAAAAACTTCATGTTGATTGAAGCCGGTGATGAGTTGAGAACTTTCCTTCCTCGCTCAGTTATTTGAAAGTAAGCTCGTCTGGGCTGATCAATCAACCCCGCTTTTTTCAAATATGTTTTTGCCCAAGCAATGCGATTGTGGAACGTAGGATACCGCCCACTGGGCAGGAGTTGCTGCCGTTCCTCGTCCGTCAATTGAAATTCCCGTGCAAGCACCTCAACCACATCACGCAAGGAATACTCACGACCATCCATAACAACTTTCAATAACGGCAACATCAAAGTCTGAAAGTCTGGGATGGCCATGTCTTACTCCTTGGCCACTTCCACCGTCGTCTGGACTTGCTGGCGCAGGCGGATGTGCAAGTCACGCAGCTGCCTTTCGTCCACCGGGCTGGGCGCATGCGTCAGCAGGCACTGTGCGCGCTGGGTCTTGGGGAAGGCGATCACGTCGCGGATGGATTCGGAGCCGGTCATCATGGTGACGATGCGGTCCAGGCCGAATGCGAGGCCGCCGTGCGGCGGCGCGCCGTAGCGCAGCGCGTCGAGCAGGAAGCCGAACTTGAGCTGCGCCTCTTCCGCATCGATATTGAGCGCGCGGAATACCTGGGACTGGACTTCTTCCTTGTGGATACGCACCGAGCCGCCGCCGATTTCCGAGCCGTTCAGCGCCAGATCATAGGCCTTGGCCAGGCACTTGCCAGGATCGGTTTCCAGCAGCGCCAGATGCTCGTCCTTGGGCGCAGTGAACGGGTGGTGGCAGGCGGTCCAGCGCTTGGCTTCATCGTCGTATTCGAACATCGGGAAGTCCACCACCCACAGCGGCTCCCATGCCTTGCCGTTGGTGTAGCCTTTTTCGTGGCCGATCTTGGCGCGCAGTGCGCCCAGCGCGTCGTTGACCACTTTGGCCTTGTCCGCGCCGAAGAAAATCAGGTCGCCGTTCTGTGCGCCCGTACGCTGCATGATGGCTTTCAGCGCGGCTTCGTTGAGGTTTTTCACGATCGGCGATTGCAGGCCGGTTTCGTTCAACTGCGTCACGTCGTTGACCTTGATGTAGGCCAGCCCGCGCGCGCCGTAGATGCCGACGAACTTGGTATATTCGTCAATCTCACCGCGCGTGAACACGCCACCGCCCGGCACACGCAACGCCGCCACGCGCCCGTCCGGCGAATTGGCCGGGCCGCTGAACACCTTGAACGCCACATCCTTCACTGCGTCGGTCACATCGGTCAGTTCCAGCGTCACGCGCAGGTCAGGTTTGTCGGAACCGAAGCGCGCCATGGCTTCGGCATGGGTCATGCGCGGAAACGGGTTGGGCAGGGAGACATCCAGCGCCTCCTTGAACACCGTACGGATCATGTCTTCCATCAGCGCCATGATCTGCGTTTCATTCAGGAAGGAAGTTTCAATATCCACCTGCGTAAACTCGGGCTGGCGGTCGGCGCGCAAGTCTTCGTCGCGAAAGCACTTGGTGATCTGATAATAGCGGTCGAAGCCGGCCACCATCAGCAACTGCTTGAACAGCTGCGGCGACTGCGGCAGCGCAAAGAACTCGCCTGCATGCACGCGTGACGGCACCAGATAATCGCGTGCGCCTTCCGGCGTGGATTTGGTCAGCATCGGCGTTTCGATGTCGATGAAGCCGCGGCTGTCCAGGAAACGGCGGAACGACATTGCTGTTTTGTAGCGCAGCATCATGTTCTTCTGCATCTGCGGGCGGCGCAGGTCGATCACACGGTGGGTGAGGCGTACGTTCTCGGACAGATTCTCGTCATCGAGCTGAAACGGCGGCGTAAGCGCGGTGTTCAGCACTTCGATCTCCTGGCACAGAATTTCAATCTCGCCGCTGCCGATGTTGCTGTTGACGGTGCCTTCCGGGCGGCGGCGCACACGCCCGGTGATGCGCAGCACAAATTCATTGCGCACCGACTCTGCAACCCCGAACATCTCTGCACGGTCAGGGTCGCATACCACCTGCGCCAGACCCTCGCGGTCGCGCAAGTCGATGAAGATCACCCCGCCGTGATCACGGCGGCGGTGCGCCCAGCCACACAGTGTGACGTTCTGGTCAAGGTTGGAAACGTTCAGTTGTCCACAATAATGGGTTCGCATATTTCAGTCAGTTCGGTAAAAAGGAGGAATTAATTCAGCTTTTGGACAGGCAAGGCACTCGCGACGGGAGCCACTACACCCATTGAGATAATCGACTTGAGCGCCACATCAACATTGATGTTCAGCTCGATGGTGTCAGCGCGGCGCACGTAAAAATAAAAACCGTTCACCGGGCTGGGCGTGGTGGGGATGAACACCCCCACATATTCGCCGTCCAGATGCGAGGCCACCTCACCGCTTGCCACGCTGGTCTGGAACGCCAGCGACCATGCCTGGGGATGGGGGTAGCGCACCAGCAGCACCTTGCGAAAAGCCTGTCCGTTGCTGGACAGCAGCGTATCGCTTACCTGCTTCACGCTGTTGTAAATGGCGTTCACAAATGGAATGCGCCGCAACAGGCCATCCCAGTAGAGCAACAGGCGCTGCCCAAAAACGTTGCGCGCCAGCAGGCCGGTGCCTATCACGATCACTGCGGTAAGGATGACACCCAAACCGGGGATGTGCACCCCCAATAGTTTATTCGGATGCCAATTTTCCGGCAGCAGTAGTAAGCTCTGATCCAGCGTGCTGATGGTCAGTTTCAGCACCCACAAGGTAATGCCGAGCGGAACCCAAACCAGCAGGCCGGTTAACAGATATTTCTTCACGCGTCGCCGCCCGACGCCGCACAGGCGCAACCCGTACCGCACGATGAATCTGTCGTGGCCTCAGCAGCCTTGGGTGTCTCGGCAGGTTTGCCGCCGCCGCTCTTGAAATCCGTGGCATACCAGCCGCTCCCCTTGAGCTGGAATCCGGCGGCAGACAACTGCTTGCTGAATGTCGGCTTGCCACATTCCGGGCAGTCGGTCAGCTGCGCATCACTGATCTTTTGCATGACATCTTTCTGGACACCGCAACTACTGCAACGATATTCATAAATAGGCATATTTCCTCCTATTGGAAAAGCGATAAACAAAGGACGCGCATTATACCCTACACTCCTCCATTGGGTCGCACGGCAGAAGCCCCAGCCGGCACGACAGCCTCGCGCCACGCGCCAACTTCCAGCCCCTCCAGTGTCCAGTCGCCGATGCGGAAACGAATCAGGCGCAGCGTCGGATAGCCTACCGCAGCCGTCATGCGCCGCACCTGGCGATTCTTCCCTTCGCGGATGGTCAGCTCCAGCCAGCTGGTCGGGATGTTCCTGCGCTCGCGTATCGGTGGATTGCGCGCCCACAGACCAGCCGGCTCGTCGATCAACCGGGCCTCGGCGGGCAGTGCCACGAAATCGGGCAGCTTCACACCTCGTCGCAGCTGTGTCAGCGCCTGCTCGTCCGGCACGCCCTCCACCTGTACCCAGTAGGTCTTGGGCAGCTTGTGGCGCGGATCGGTGATGCGGTGCTGCAATGCGCCATCATCGGTGAGCAGCAGCAAACCTTCGCTGTCGGTATCAAGCCGTCCGGCAGGATAAAAGCCGGGAACCGGGATATAATCCGCCAGCGTCGAATGCCGCCCATCACGGCTGAACTGGCAGATTACGCCATAGGGTTTGTTGAACAGTAAGAGTCGGCTCATTTCATTTTTCTATTCCCGAGAACAAACATGACAACCCAAAAAATCATTTACACATTGACCGATGAAGCACCCGCGCTGGCAACTTACTCACTGCTGCCTATCGTTCAGGCTTTCACCAAAGCAGCGGGCATTGCCGTCGAGACACGGGATATTTCTCTGGCAGGGCGCATTCTCGCGCACTTTCCCGAAAATCTCACTGCATCTCAGAGGATTGCGGATGAACTGGGCGAACTGGGCGAACTGACGCTGAAGCCGGAAGCCAATATCATCAAACTGCCCAACATCAGTGCATCACTGCCACAGCTGAAAGCGGCCATCAAGGAATTACAGGCGCAGGGATACAATGTCCCGGACTATCCGGAAGACCCGAAAACGGATGCCGAAAAGGAGATCAAGGCGCGTTATGGCAGGGTTCTCGGCAGCGCTGTGAATCCCGTGTTGCGCGAAGGCAACTCTGATCGCCGTGCCGCAGCTTCAGTCAAGCAATATGCGCGCAAGAATCCGCACAGGATGGGGGCCTGGAGCGCCGATTCGAAAACGCATGTGGCGCATATGAACGCCGGTGATTTCTATGGCAGCGAAAAATCCGTCACGATGGCCGAAGCTGATGCGGTACGCATCGAGTTTATCGGTGACGATGGCAGGACCACAGTACTCAAGGAAAAAACGGCGCTCAATGCAGGCGAGATCATCGACGCGTGCGTCATGAGCCGCCGTGCTCTGCGCGCATTTTTCGAAGATCAGATAACGGACGCTAAGGACCAGGGGATACTGCTGTCCCTGCACCTCAAAGCCACCATGATGAAAGTCTCCGACCCCATCATGTTCGGCCACGCGGTGACCGTCTACTACAAGGATGTTTTCGAAAAACATGCAGCGATCATAAAGGATCTCGGCGTTAACGCGAACAACGGTCTGGGCGATCTCTATGCAAAAATTGCCAAATTGCCCGAAGCCCGGCGTGCCGAAATCGAAGCCGACATTCAGGCTGTTTACAAGGCCCGCCCGGAATTGGCCATGGTGAATTCGGACAAAGGCATCACCAACCTGCATGTGCCCAGCGATATCATCGTTGACGCATCCATGCCCGCGATGATCCGCGAATCCGGGAAAATGTGGGGGCCGGATGGCCAGCTGTATGACACCAAAGCGTTGATTCCCGACCGTTGCTACGCGCGCATCTATCAGGTCGTGATCGACGACTGCAAAAAGCATGGCGCTTTCGATCCCAGAACCATGGGCAGCGTACCCAATGTTGGCCTGATGGCACAGCAGGCCGAAGAGTATGGCTCACATGACAAGACATTCGAGATCGCAGCGAACGGCACCGTGCGCGTTGTTGACGCTTCCGGCAAACCGCGGCTGGAACAGAAAGTCGAGCAGGGTGACATTTTCCGCATGTGCCAGGCCAAGGATGCGCCGATTCAGGATTGGGTAAGACTGGCCGTAGAACGGGCACGCGCAACTGGGACGCCTGCCATTTTCTGGCTGGACAAAAACCGGGCGCACGACGCCCAGATCATCCTCAAAGTGGAAAAATATCTGAAGGACCACGACACCAGCGGGCTCGACATTCGCATCATGACACCAGAGGAAGCCATCCAATTCTCGATTGACCGCATCCGCGCCGGAAAAGACACGATCTCCGTTACTGGAAATGTGCTGCGCGATTATCTCACCGACCTGTTCCCGATTCTGGAACTTGGCACCAGCGCAAAGATGCTATCCATTGTTCCGCTGATGAATGGCGGCGGCCTGTTTGAGACCGGCGCAGGTGGATCGGCGCCGAAACTGGTGCAGCAATTTCAGCAGGAAGGGTATTTGCGATGGGACTCTATAGGTGAATTCCTGGCACTTGGCGTATCGCTGGAGCATCTTGGCCAAAGATTCAACAATGCAAAGGCACTGATTTTATCCGAGACGCTGGATCAGGCCATCGCCGGAATTCTTGATAACAACAAGTCTCCCACACGCAAGCTGGGCGAACTGGATAACCGTGGCAGCCATTTCTACTTGGCACTGTACTGGGCCCGAGCGCTCGCTGCACAGACCAAGGACAAGGATATTCAGGCGCGTTTCGTACCGCTGGCAAGAACACTCTCAGACAACGAGGCAAAAATCAATACCGAATTGATCGCAGCGCAGGGTAAGCCGGTGGATATGGGCGGGTATTACCACCCGGACTTCGAGAAAACAACGAGTGCAATGCGTCCCAGCGCAACGTTAAATGCTGCCTTGAACACTATTTGAGATCATCGCGCTGAGCTGCCACGCCCTAGTTGCAGAAAGCCGTAAAAGCAAAAAGCCCGCTTGCGCGGGCTTTTTTTATCCAACTTCAGAGACCGATTAAGGAGCCTGGATGTTGGAGGCTTGTTTGCCTTTAGGACCTTGAACGATGTCAAAGGTGACCTTCTGGCCTTCCTTGAGGGTCTTGAAACCGCTCATGTTGATTGCGGAGAAATGCGCGAACAAATCTTCGCTGCCATCATCCGGAGTAATGAAACCAAAACCCTTTGCATCGTTGAACCACTTTACAGTACCGTTTGCCATGTTACTTCCTTAACTAAAAAAACCGGGTGGATTCCCGTCAAACTGTTTGAATTCCAAGACCGCACATGGCAAAACCAGTAATGCATGTAACTTGATTCAAACACCCACGCGCTTTTTACTCCTGTTCACCCGAAATCGTCAAGTGGTTATTCAACTTTTTTAGATTAGGCTTGAAAAAGCTGTTCTAATCGCCAAATATGTATCCTGAGCATAATGCAAGAATGACATAACACGGCAATGGCAACGAAACAGGAAAGCGCATCGCTGCTGGAAGCGGAACGAAGCAAAAGCAAGCCACCGCGGCAGTATAAGGTGGTGTTATACAACGACGACTACACGACCATGGATTTTGTCATCGAAGTATTACAAACTTTTTTTGCGATGAATCGTGAACGCGCGACCCAGGTGATGCTCAAAGTACATCAGGAAGGTTCCGCAACATGCGGCGTCTATTCCAAGGACATTGCTGAAACAAAGGTGGCACAGGTTTCGGCATTTGCCAAGCAACGCGGGCATCCGCTACGATGCGAACTGGAGGCAACATAATTATGATCGCGCAAGAACTTGAAATCAGCCTGCACTTGGCATTCGTCGAAGCGCGCCAGAAAAGGCACGAATTCATAACGGTTGAACACCTGCTGCTCGCCATGCTCGACAACTCCTCGGCGGCGCACGTGCTGCGTGCCTGTGGCGCGGACATCGAAGAGCTGCGCGCGGTACTGACCGACTTCATCAACACCCATACCCCCACCGTGCCCGGCGGCGGAGAAGTAGACACCCAGCCGACGGTAGGCTTCCAGCGCGTCATACAGCGCGCGATCCTGCACGTGCAATCGACCAACAAGAAGGAAGTTTCCGGCGCCAATATTCTGGTTGCGCTGTTCAGCGAGAAAGATTCCCATGCGGTATTTTTCCTGAACCAGCGTGCGATCACGCGCCTGGATGTGGTGAATTACATTGCCCATGGCATCAACAAGCCAGCCCAGTCCAGCGTCCAAAAATCCCAGGAAGCTGAAACAGCACAGGAAACCAATAATGAAGGCGCACTGCACGACTACACGCAAGACCTTAATGCACAGGCATTGGCCGGCAAGATCGACCCGCTGATCGGGCGTGAAATCGAACTGGAGCGTGTCATTCAAACATTATGCCGACGCCGCAAGAACAACCCGCTGCTGGTTGGCGAGGCGGGCGTGGGCAAAACTGCCATTGCCGAAGGCTTGGCGCGCCGCATCACCGAGAGCGACGTGCCGGAAATCCTCAAGAATGCACATGTGTATGCGCTCGACATGGGTGCGTTGCTGGCCGGCACCAAGTATCGCGGCGACTTTGAACAGCGCCTGAAGGCGGTGCTCAAAGAGCTGTCCGATGCGCCCAACGCGATCCTCTTCATCGACGAAATACATACGCTGGTAGGCGCGGGTGCAGCTTCGGGCGGCACCATGGATGCCTCCAATCTGTTGAAGCCCGCGCTTTCGAGCGGCGTGCTCAAATGCATCGGCGCGACAACCTACCAGGAATACCGTGGCATCTTCGAAAAAGATCACGCCTTGTCGCGCCGCTTCCAGAAAGTGGATGTGCCCGAGCCGAGCGTGGAACAGACCATCGAAATCCTGAAAGGGCTGAAGCCGCGCTTCGAAACCCACCACGGCATCAAATACAGTGCTGCCGCGTTAACGAGCGCAGCGGAGCTTTCCGCGCGCTTCATCAATGACCGGCATCTGCCGGACAAGGCCATCGACATCATCGACGAAGCAGGTGCGGCACAGCGCATCCTGCCCAAGTCGAAGCAGAAGAAAGTGATAGGCAAGCACGAGATCGAGGAAATCATTGCCAAGATCGCGCGCATCCCGCCGCGCACCGTTTCTTCGGATGATCGCAACACGCTGAAGACGCTGGATCGCGATCTCAAAGCCGTGGTGTTCGGCCAGAACAAGGCCATCGACACGCTGGCGCGCGCCATCAAGATGTCGCGCAGCGGTTTGGGCAATCCGCACAAACCCATCGGCAGCTTTTTGTTCTCCGGCCCAACCGGCGTGGGCAAGACCGAAGTGGCGCGCCAGCTGGCCTACAGCATGGGCATGCCGCTGCACCGCTTCGACATGTCCGAATACATGGAACGCCATGCCGTGTCGCGCCTGATCGGCGCGCCGCCCGGATATGTGGGATTCGACCAGGGCGGCCTGCTCACCGAAGCCATCAGCAAGCAGCCGCATTGCGTGCTGCTGCTGGACGAAATCGAAAAAGCGCACCCGGACATCTTCAACATCCTGCTGCAGGTGATGGATCACGGCACGCTCACCGACAACAACGGGCGCAAGGCCGACTTCCGCAATGTCGTCATCATCATGACCACCAACGCGGGCGCTGAGACGCTGAGCAAGACGCAGATCGGCTTCACCAAGAGCGGCGTGGGAGGCGACGAGATGGCCGAAATCAAGCGCATGTTCACGCCGGAATTCCGCAACCGCCTGGACGCCATCGTTTCCTTCGCGCCGCTGGACAAGGAAATCATCCTGCGCGTGGTGGACAAATTCCTGATGCAGCTGGAAGAACAACTGCACGAGAAAAAAGTGGAAGTCGTATTCACCGATGCATTGAAGGACATGCTCGCCAAGAACGGCTTCGACCCGCAGATGGGCGCCCGCCCGATGGCGCGCCTGATTCAGGACACCATCCGCAGCGCGCTGGCCGACGAACTGCTGTTCGGTCGTCTGGCGCATGGCGGCAAGGTGACGGTGGACGTGGATGCCGAAGACAAGATCAAACTGGATTTTGCGGAAGAGCCCGTCCCTGCCTGAAACCGTTTACAGGGGGCGATTCGCCCCCTCTCCCACCGGCCCGCTCCACTTCGGCTCGTTGATCGCCGCAGTCGGTAGCTATCTCGAAGCAGAATATCATCACGGCACCTGGCTGGTGCGCATGGAGGATCTCGACGCGCCGCGTTGCACAGTGGAAGCGGCCGACGACATCCTGCGCACCCTGGAAGCTTTCGGTCTGCACTGGGATGAAGAGGTCATCTACCAAAGCCAGCGCACCGCGGCTTATGAAGAGGCTTTGCGGCAGTTGCAGGCTATCGGCGCGGTCTATCCCTGCGCCTGCACGCGCAAAGAAATCGCAGACTCTGCGTTGCATGGCATCGACGGGCAGATTTATCCCGGCACGTGTCGCAACGGGATTCCGGCGGGGCGCGAAGGGCGGGCATGGCGGGTGCGCACCGATGACCAGCCCATCGAATTCGACGACGCGCTGCAAGGCCATATCAGCCAGCACCTCGAAAACGAGATCGGCGATTTCGTGGTAAAGCGTGCCGACGGCCTGTTCGCCTATCAACTTGCAGTAGTGGTGGACGATGCGCTCCAGAACATCACGCATGTGGTGCGCGGTGCCGACCTGCTGGCATCCACGCCGCGCCAGATATACCTGCAACAGCTACTGGGATTTGCCACTCCGGCCTACATGCACCTGCCCATCGTGGTGAACGAGCGGGTAGAAAAGCTCAGCAAGCAGACGCTGGCAGCGCCGGTAGGCACGCGCAATCCATCAGCCGCGCTGTGGCGCGCACTTTCCTTTCTGCGGCAGGAGCCGCCTGCCGAACTGGCAAACGGTGATTTGCCCGCACTATGGCAATGGGCGCTTGCCAATTGGCGCGCAGAAAATCTGGCGGGGGTTAAGACCTTAGTTTGCTTGCCGTCTGTGATGGCGGATGAATTCACGTAGCGCGGGCAGGAACGAGATGACGACGATGGCGAGAATCATCACCGTAAGGTTGTTCTTGATGATGGGGATATTGCCGAAAAAATAACCTGCCACGGTCAGACTGCCGATCCACGCCAGACTGCCCAGCGCGCTGTACAGCATGAACAAACGATAGCGCATCAGTGCGATGCCTGCCACGAACGGCGCGAAGGTGCGAACGATGGGCAGGAAGCGCGCAAACAGGATCGTCTTGCCGCCATGCTTCTCGTAGAAGGTGCGGGTCTTGTCGATATGCTCGCGTTTGATCAATCCGTTTGAGCGGTTCAGCAGGCGCATGCCGATGAGCCGCCCGATCCAGTAGTTGGTGTTGTCGCCGCTAAACGCGGCGATAATCAGCAGTGGCGCAAGCCATTCCAGTTGCAGTGCGCCCAGACCGCACAGCGCGCCCGCCACGAACAGAAGCGAATCGCCAGGCAGGAAGGGCGTAACCACCAGGCCTGTCTCGCAATAGATGATCAGAAACAGAATGGCATAAACCCACACGCCATACTCCTGGGTGAGTGCGAGCAGATGTGCATCCAGGTGCAGGACGATATCGATGAAGGTGGCGAGCAAATCCATGGTTTAGGGCAGCACCTCTTCGGCCTCGGTCTTCTCAGGCTTGATGAAGTCCTCGCGCAACACGCCGAACATCATCAGCAAGGGGCTGGCCACCAGCACCGAGGAATAGATGCTGAACAAGATACCGATGGTGAGCGCCAGCGCGAAGTAATGCAGCGTCTCGCCGCCCAGAAACAGCATGGCAGTCACCATCATCTGAGTGCTGCCGTGTGTGATGATGGTGCGCGACATGGTGCGGGTGATGGCGTTGTCGATGATTTCAGCCACCTCGGTCTTGCGCATTTTGCGGAAGTTTTCGCGTATCCGGTCGAACACCACGACCGATTCGTTCACCGAGTAACCCAGCACGGCCAGCACCGCAGCCAGCACGGAAAGAGAAAACTCCCACTGGAAGAACGCAAAAAAACCGAGGATGATCACCACGTCATGCAGGTTGGCAATGATCGCGGCCAGACCGAATTTCCATTCGAAGCGGATCCACAGGTAGCAGACGATGCCCAGCGATACCAGCAACAGCGCGAGCGAACCGTTTTCGACCAGTTCCTTTCCGACTTGCGGGCCGACAAATTCGACGCGACGCATTTCCACGCTGGCATCCTGCTGCCGCAGCTTGTCGAGCACCTGTTCACTCAGTTTGGCGCCAGAGGTATTTTGCTTGAGCGGCACCTGTATCAGCACATCCTTGCTGGAGCCGAAGTTCTGCACCAGCGCATCTTTCAGCCCCATTCCGGCCAGCTGGTCGCGCACCTTGTTCAGGTCGGCAGGTTGGGCGTAATGCATTTCTATCACCGTGCCGCCGGTGAAATCCACGCCGAAGTTCAACCCCTTGGTGACAAGGAAGAACACCGCAAGGATGAACGTCACCAGCGAGATGCTGGTGGTGATCTTCCCGTAGCTCATGAACGGGATGTCTTTTTTGATCCTGAAAAATTCCATGTCGTTCCTGCCTTATCCTATTGCCACTTTGGACAAACGCGGCTTGCTGCCGTAAATCAGATTGACCAGCGCACGCGATACCAGCACCGCGCTGAACATCGATGTCAGAATGCCCAGGCACAACACCACGGCAAAGCCGCGTATCGGGCCGGAACCGAACATGAACAGCGCGATCCCTGCAATCAGGGTGGTGATGTTGGAATCCAGGATGGTGCCGAACGCCTGCTCATAACCTGCGTGAATGGCAGCCTGCGGCGTCACGCCGTTGCGCAGCTCCTCGCGAATGCGCTCGTTGATCAGCACGTTGGAATCGATTGCCATACCCAGGGTTAGCGCGATACCCGCCATACCCGGCAAGGTCAGCGTGGCCTGCAACATGGACAGCAGCGCCACCAGCAGCAGCAGGTTGGCGCCCAGCGCAAGCACGGAAACGCCGCCGAACACCAGATAATAGGCGATCATGAAAATCGCGATGGCGATGAACCCGATCTGGGTGGAATGGAAACCGCGCGTGATGTTGTCCGCACCCAGGCTTGGCCCGACCGTGCGCTCTTCGACGATTTCCATCGGTGCTGCCAGCGCGCCTGCCCGTAGCAACAGCGAGGTATCCTTGGCCTCTTCGGTGCTCATTTTGCCAGTGATCTGCACGCGTCCGCCGCCGATCTCCTCGCGTATCACCGGAGCGGTGACAACCTCGCCCCTGCCCTTTTCAAACAGAATAATCGCCATGCGCTTGCCGACGTTTTCGCGCGTCGCTTCCTTGAATTTGCGCGCGCCGATGCCATCCAAGTTGATATGCACTGCCGGCTCGTTCGTGCGGCTGTCAAAACCGGGCTGCGCATCATTGATGCGCTCGCCGGTAAGCAACACACTTTTCTTCACCAGCAACGGCGTACCATCCCGCTCTCTGAACATTTCGGCGCCGAACGGCACGACTGTACCCTCGCTGAATAGGTGTTCCTCATCCACCAGGCGCACTTCCAGCGTCGCCGTACGGCCCAGAATATCTTTCGCATGCGCCGTATCCTGCACCCCGGGAAGTTGCACCACGATACGGTCTGCGCCCTGCTGCTGGATCACCGGCTCGGCCACGCCCAGTTCGTTGACGCGATTGCGCAGCGTGATCAGATTCTGCTGCACCGCCGAATCCTGAATGCGCTTTTCTTCCTCCGGTTTGAGCGTAGCGAGCAGCAGGTAGTCGCTGCCCTCATCTTTGTCGGTAAAGACCAACCCACCGAAACGCTGCTTGAGCTCGGCTACGCCCTTGCTGCGCGCTTCCGTATCGCGGAACTTGACCGTCACCACCTTGCCATCACGGCTGACGCCGGAATAGGCAATATTCTGCTCGCGCAAGGTGCTGCGGATATCGCCGGAAGCGGCTTCCAGCGCCTTGTCCAGCGCAGCCTTCATGTCGATCTGCAACAGGAAATGCACGCCGCCGCGCAAATCCAGCCCGAGATACATGGGCAGCGCGTTGATGGCTGTCAGCCATTGCGGCGAGCGTGGCAACAGATTCAGCGCAACCACATAATCCGCGCCCAATTGTGCTTGCAAGATGTCCTTGGCCTTGAGCTGGCTGTCGGTATCATTAAAACGCGCCTTGACGCTGGTGGCATCCAGCGTAATTGCGTCGGAACTGAGATTGGCTGCCTTCAGTGCATCCTCTACCCGCTTCATCAACGCGCTGTCAGCCTTGTGTCCGGTATGCAACGGCGACACCTGCACAGCAGGCGACTCACCATAGAAATTAGGCAGGGTGTAGACCAGCCCCACGACGAGCACAGCAAATATCAGCAGGTATTTCCACAACGGGTATTGGTTCATTGCAGCACCTTTGAAGCGACTCTAAAATTCAACAACCCACCCAGACGACGAGTGCGCGAATATTGCGGCGCCGCATCCGGATGGCATGCAAACAGGATGTTCAAGCACAACACACTTGGGGATTGCAAGGCGGCATCAGATCGACTTGATGGTTCCTTTGGGCAGCACAGTCTGGATTGCGATTTTCTGGACGTTGATGGTGACGCCGTCAGCAATTTCTACGCTGACATAGTTTTCACCCACTTTGCTGACACGCCCCAGAACGCCGCCAACGGCCACCACCTCGTCACCCTTTTGCAGCGCATCGAGCATGATCTTCTGTTCTTTGACGCGCTTTTGCTGCGGACGCATCACCATGAAATAGAACACCGCAAACAATGCCAACAGCGGCAGAAAATCCAGAATTCCGCCGCCAGAGGCAGGCGCAGCGGCCTGCGCATAAGCATTACTGATCAACATGACTGATTCTCCAAGTTAAAATTTGAAACGAATTGAAATTTCGTGGCGGCGAATTCTATCACGAACCAGCGCGCACCTGCCTGAAGCCGTCAACAAAGGCATCGAAACACCCTGCCGCAATGGCCTGGCGAATCTCCCCCATCAGCTCCTGGTAATAATGCAGATTGTGGATGGTGTTGAGGCGCGCGCCGAGTATCTCGTTGAGGCGGTGCAGATGGTGCAGGTAGGCGCGCGTGAAGTTGCGGCAGGTATAGCAGGCGCACTGCTCATCCAGCGGGCGCAGGTCCAGGCGGTATTGCGCATTCTTGATCTTGATGTCGCCGTGGCGCGTGAACAGCATGCCGTTGCGTGCGTTGCGCGTCGGCATCACGCAGTCGAACATGTCGATGCCCTGCGACACCGCATTCACAATGTCTTCCGGCGTGCCGACCCCCATCAGGTAGCGCGGCTTGTCCTGCGGCAACTGCGGCGCGGTATGCCTGAGGATGCGCAGCATGTCTTCCTTGGGCTCACCCACCGACAGACCGCCGATGGCAAAGCCGTCGAAGCCGATGTTCATCAATTCGGCCAGCGACTCATCGCGTAAGCTTTCATGCATGCCGCCCTGCACGATGCCGAACAGCGCATTGGCATTGCCTTCATGCGCGCGCTTGCTGCGTTCCGCCCAGCGCAGGGACAGGCGCATCGACTCGGCGGCGATTCTTTCGTCTGCGGGATACGGCGTACACTCGTCAAAGATCATCACGATGTCTGAATTCAGCACCTTCTGAATGCGCATGGATTCTTCCGGCGTGAGAAAGCATTTATCGCCATTCACCGGCGACTGGAATTTCACGCCCTCTTCGGTGATCTTGCGCAGCGCCCCGAGGCTGAATACCTGAAAACCGCCAGAGTCGGTGAGTATCGGCCCGTCCCACCCCATGAAGCGGTGCAACCCGCCATGCGCTTCGATCACCTCCAGCCCCGGGCGCAGCCACAGGTGGAAGGTGTTCCCGAGTACGATCTGCGCGCCGATTTCATGCAGCTCGACAGGCGACATCGCCTTCACCGAGCCATAGGTTCCTACCGGCATGAAGGCCGGGGTTTCGACCGAGCCGTGGGCGAGTTGCAGGGTGCCGCGACGGGCAAGGCCGTCAGCTTTATGTAAAGTAAATTTCATGACTTTCTTTCAATCAACATTGCATCGCCATAACTGAAAAAGCGATACTCATTTTCCACTGCATGGCGATAAGCGGCACGCATCTCATCCATGCCGCCAAACGCCGACACCAGCATCAGCAGCGTCGATTTCGGCAAGTGGAAATTGGTGAGCAGCACATCCACCACCTTGAACTGATAACCCGGCGTGATGAAAATGCGTGTCTCGCCTTCTCCTGCGCGCAGCTCGCCATTTATCACCGCGCTTTCCAGCGCGCGCAAACTGGTCGTGCCCACCGCGATAACACGCCCCCCCTGCATCCGCGCTGCGCGGACCGCATCCAATGTAGCCTGCGGGATGGTATAGCGCTCGCTATGCATGACATGCTCATGAACATGCTCCGCCCGCACCGGCTGGAAGGTGCCCGCGCCGACATGCAGCGTCACATAAGCCAGTTGCGCACCCTGTGCATGCAAGGTGGCAAGCATCGCTTCGTCAAAATGCAGCCCCGCCGTAGGCGCAGCCACTGCCCCGGGCTGCTGCGCAAACACGGTCTGGTAGCGCTCTTCATCCTCGGCGCCGGCGGTATGGGTGATGTAAGGCGGCAGCGGCAACTGGCCGTACCGCTCCAGCAGGGCGAGCACATTCTCGCCGCTATCGAAGCGCAGGCGATAAAACTCGCCCTCCCGCCCTAACACCGTAACTGGAACGACATCTGCCAACAGCAGTTGGCTATCGGGCTTGGGCGGCTTGCTGGCGCGCACTTGTGCCAGCACTTCGTGCTCACCAAGCACGCGCTCAACCATCACCTCGATCTTGCCCCCGCTGGCCTTGGCCCCGAACAGGCGCGCCTTCAGCACGCGGGTATCGTTGAATACCAGCACATCATGCTGCCGTACCAATGCGGGCAAATCGGCAAACAGGCGGTCTTCCAATTGAATCCCATGCACATGCAGCAGGCGGCTGGCGCCACGCCGCTCCGGTGGGTGCTGCGCAATCAGGCGCTCCGGAAGCAGAAAATCAAATTCATCGGTGCGCATATTCAAAACAAAAGCTCGTTCGCGTCAAAAAGCGCATTGTAGCTTGATGAAGAAGGCTGATTCATGGATAATTCGCGCCTTCCCAAGCCGGGATGGCGGAATTGGTAGACGCGCTGGACTCAAAATCCAGTGTCTGTGAGGATGTGAGGGTTCGAGTCCCTCTCCCGGCACCAGATAAATTTTTTCTGTGAGCTGTCAACCAGTGGAAATAGCGGCGCGTTATGCGCTCTGACACGAGTAGTGTCATAGACGTTTATTAACCTACTAAAAACTGGAGCTCACATGAAACTGTTGTCCGCACTGATCGCTGCTGTATTTGCTGCCGCTTCCTTCTCCGCTGTTGCCTCTGACAAGGCTGCTGCTCCTGCCAAGACCGAAGCTGCAGCCCCTGCTGCTGCCAAGGCTGAAGCTGCGGCTCCTGCCAAGGAAGAAGCTGCCGCTCCTGCCAAAGAGCACAAAGGACACAAGAAGCACAAAAAAGCAAAGAAAGCTGAAGGCGAAGCTGCTGCCAAGTAATTAGCGCACGCTCAAAAAAGGCAGGGGTGACCCTGCCTTTTTGCTTTTGTGCAGACCAAAATCAATCGCCATCTGGTTGTCGCACATCTGAAAGAACATTTATTAGCCCCATCCCTGTAAAATACCTTCCATGATCTGGAAACCTAACGTCACCGTCGCCGCGGTCATCGAGCGCGATGGGAAATTTCTGCTGGTGGAGGAACACACCTCACAAGGCCTGCTGCTCAATCAGCCGGCCGGCCATCTGGAATTTAACGAATCGCTGCTTGCTGCTGTGGCGCGCGAAACGCTGGAAGAATCCGCTTATACATTTGAGCCGCAACATATCCTCGGCATTTACCGCTGGCACGCGCCTGCATCCGACACAACCTATCTGCGCTTCGCTTTTACCGGATGCATCCTTGCCCATGATCCCGAACGCACACTGGATGATGGCATCGTGCGCGCAATCTGGATGTCGCCGGATGAGATTCGAGCCTGCACCCAGCGTCACCGCAGCCCGCTGATACTGCGCTGCGTGGAAGATTATCTGGCGGGCAAACGCTACCCGCTGGAACTTCTTGTGCACTATGGCTAATCCGCCCCGTCATTCCCGCGCAGGCGGGAATCCAGCAGTTAAATATTCCGCGAAGCGGACAAAGCCTTTTATCTTGTCCCGCTACGCGGAGTTTAGCTTGATTGACTGGATTCCCGCCTGCGCGGGAATGACAGAAAGCAATCATGGTCGCTAAGCGCGTCGTGGTAGGCATGTCCGGCGGCGTGGATTCTTCCGTCACCGCTCTGCTATTGAAACAGCAAGGCTATGACGTCATCGGCCTGTTCATGAAGAATTGGGAAGATGACGACGACGATGAATACTGCTCTTCGCGCGAAGACCTGATAGACGCGGTATCAGTCGCCGACGTGATCGGCATCCCCATCGAAGCCGTGAACTTCGCCACGGAATACAAGGATCGCGTGTTCAGCTATTTCCTGCGCGAATACGAGACCGGGCGCACGCCCAACCCGGACATCCTGTGCAACTCCGAAATCAAGTTCAAGGCCTTTCTCGACCATGCCATGCGCCTGGGGGCAGATGCGATTGCGATGGGGCATTACGCGCAGGTGCGCGAAGTGGACGGCATGTTCGAGTTGCTCAAGGCACAGGACGCCAGCAAGGATCAGAGTTACTTCCTGCATCGGCTGAACCAGGCGCAGCTATCAAAAGCGATGTTCCCGCTGGGCAAGCTGCTGAAAACCGAGGTGCGCGAGATCGCGCGCAAACACGGCCTCGCCAACCACGCCAAGCGCGACAGCACCGGCATCTGCTTCATCGGCGAGCGCCCGTTCCGCGAATTCCTCAACCGCTACCTGCCCACCCAGCCGGGCGACATGGTCACGCCGGAAGGTAAAGTGGTCGGGCAGCATCAGGGACTGTCATTCTATACTCTCGGCCAGCGCCAGGGACTGGGCATCGGCGGCGGCAAGGATGGAACCGGCGAGCCGTGGTTCGTGGCAAGCAAGGACATGCCCGGCAACCGCCTGATCGTCGTGCAGGGCCACGACCACCCAGCGCTGCTGACGCCGCACCTCGATGCAATCGAGATGCACTGGATCAGCGGCCATGCACCGGACGTCACGCGCGACTATGCTGCCAAGACCCGCTACCGCCAGCACGACGCCGCCTGCCGCATCACGAAGTTATCGGATGGTGCGGCGGCATTTGATTTCCGTGAACAGCAATGGGCCGTCACGCCGGGGCAATCGGTAGTGGTATATGACGGCGAGGTTTGTCTGGGCGGCGGGATTATTGAGAATCGCTGACGGGTTCCAACTGTCACATCATTGGCTGCTTTTGATTGTGTAGCAGCCGCTGGTATCGAAGCCGATTATTTATCTGCTAACGACCTCTGGAATAAACTCAAGGGATGCAGAAAACTACTGAGCCTACCTACACCCGCTGCTCATTTTCTAATTGAATTTTCCGCTCTGATAATTCCTGCATGAGTTGTTTTGCCAAGTCGCCGAGCGGATCGCCACCCATGGCTTCGGTTTCCTCGATCGTTTTTTTCAGCTCATAAATCTCTGTCTGCTGCATCGCATCCATTTCCTGTTCCACCTCTTTCATACGGCGGCGGAGCTGGGCGATGCGGCGGATGGTTTTGACGATGCGTGAGGCAACATCGCCACCCGTGATTGCTTCGGGATCTTGGCCGTATTCCTTAACCAGTTTTTCAATGGCCTGTTGATCGCCACGTTCATACGCAAGGTTCACTTGCGCCATCAACTCAGTGCGGCGCAACCGCTCAGGCTCTGTGGTGGCGCGGTCGGGGTGCATCAGCTTGGCGGCTTGACGGAAAGCAAACTTGACTTCCGGTGTAATTACTGGCGGTGGGGCTGGCTGTGCCTCGATCAAACCGGCTTCTTCAGCGGAAGCTTTTGCCTGTTGTTCTGCGGCCTGTGCATGAGCTTGTGCGGCAGCATCGTCGGGGGAGAGTCCCGCCTGCACCCTGGCAATTTGTGCGTCTAACTCATCCAACTGCGCATACAGCCGCCCCACGGTTTGATGGTAGCGGTGCTGAAATTGCGCGATCTCTGTTTTACCGGTTTCCAGTGTCAACTCAGCCGAAGTCACTTGCTCTTCAAGCTCTGTTTGCTCGGTTTCCAGTCGGTTGAGTTCCTGTTCTTCGGGGAGCATTATTTTTTCCAATCAATACCTAAATCCATGAGATGTGCCTGTGCATCAGCATCACCTTGTTCAGCAGCCAGTCGAAGCCACTTCATCGCCTCTTCGTCATCTTGCGGAATACCGATTCCGTGTGCATACATCCACCCAAGATTGAATTGCGCAACCACATCGCCTTGTTCAGCAGGCAATCGATACCACTTCATCGCTTCTTCGTAATCTTGCGTAATACCTTCTCCGAAGCAATACATCTGCCCAAGATTGGATTGCGCATTGGCATCGCCTTGTTCAGCAGCCAGTCGATACCACTTCATCGCTTCTTCGTAATCTTGAGGAACACCGTTTCCGTGTGCATACAGCCACCCAAGATTGAATTGCGCATCAGCATGACCTTGCTCAGCAGCCAGTCGATACCACTTTACCGCCTCTTCGCGATTTTGAGGAGCACCTTCTCCGTGTTCATACATCCGCCCAAGATTGTATTGTGCGCGATCATGACCTTGCTCAGCAGCCAGTCGACACCACTTCATCGCCTCTTCGTAATCTTGAGGAACACCCTGTCCAAAGTAACCCCGTCCGTAGTAATACATCACCCCGATCATGCGTTGTGTTTCAGCTTTCTCAGTAGCCAGTCGATACAACTTCATCGCCTCTTCGTAATCTTGAGGAACACCTTTTCCGAGGTTATACATCAGTCCGATGCTGGCGTTTGCACCAGCATGGCCTTGTTCAGCAGCCAGTCGGTACCACTTCATCGCCTCCTCGTAATCTTGAGGAACACCTTGGCCGCATTCATACATCATCCCGGTGGCGGCTTGTGCATTAGCATGACCTTGTTCAGCAGACAGTCGATACCACTTCAACGCCTCTTCGTAATTTGGAGGAACACCGTTTCCGTTTGCATACATCCACCCAAGTTTGAATTGCGCACCCGCATGGCCTTGTTCAGCAGCCAGTCGGTACCACTTCAACGCCTCTTCGTCATCTTGAGGAACACCGGCTCCAAGGTCATACATCCGCCCGATGCGGTGTTGCGCACCAGCATGACCTTGTTCAGCAGCCAGTCGATACCACTTCATCGCCTCTTCGTAATCTTGAGGAACACCGTTTCCGTGTGCATACAGCCACCCAAGATTGAATTGCGCATCGGCATGGCCTTGTTCAGCAGCCAGTCGATACCACTTCATCGCTTCTTCGTAATCTTGCGGAATACCTTCTCCGTAGTAATACATCAGCCCAAGGTGGTATTGCGCATCATCATGACCTTGCTCGGCAGCCAGTCGATACCGCTTCATCGCTTCTTCGTCATCTTTCGGAATACCTTTTCCGAAGCCATACATCAGCCCAAGTTGGTATTGCGCACCAGCATGACCTTGCTCGGCAGCCAGTCGATACCACTTCATCGCTTCTTCGTAATCTTGAAGAACACCTTTTCTGTTTTCATACATCCACCCAAGCTCAAATTGGGCATTCGCAAAGCCTTGTTCAGCAGCCAGTCGATACCACTTCATCGCCTCTTCGTAATTTTGAGGAACACCGTTTCCGTTTGCATACATCCGCCCAAGCTCAAATTGGGCATTCGCAAAGCCTTGATCTGCTGCAAGTTGGTACCATTTCACTGCCTCTTTATAATCATCTCCGTTGAAACACATCAGCCCACGGTTGTATTGATCTTTGGCATTAGTCTCATATGCAGTCAGTACCGCTCGCGCTGCTGTTAGCTTCTCGTCTTTGACTGCTACCGCATCGTTACCTTTTTGTTGTGTATTGGACAAAACTGCTGCCAATCCGCGCCCCACAAGGCTGCCGCGTTGTTCCAACAGCACGGCCACAGATTGTACGGTGATTGCGGCAAGTAGATTTTTGCGTTCGGACATCCGGTTTTCTCAGTTATATTTTGTTCGGCAAATCTTCGACTGATGCGATGTCGCAGCAATTGCCTATTTCAAGATCAATATATTTATCTTCTGGTGGTGAACCCTCGTCATGCAGGCGTCCAAAGGCGCAGCTTGTGATCGACAGTCGATATTCTTGGTCTTCTTCAAAAGACTCTGCTTTTTGAAACACATTGTAATGAAACTGTTGGGAGTTCAGGGTGTTCTTGCCAATTTCATGGCCACGATCATATTTGACTGCGCCGCAATGGATCCATAATTTCGGATGGTTTCGCACTAACCAGCTCTTGACTCTTTGGAACATTTCCACTGGATTGCGAATTACAACCTTGCAGTCGTACTCACCCTGCTCTGCAAAAAGAGTCAATCGGCTACCGGCGATTGACGAGGATGACATACACCACGCATATACATCATTCATTGAGCCTGTTTCCATCGGATGACCATCTACAAGATATTGGCTGTTACCGTCGTTTGCATCTCCGAGAACCTTGTTTTCCCAATTGCGAAAGTATTCAAGATGTCGAATTCTGAGTATTCCTGAGTCAAGCAAAGATTCAGCATGCTTCCGCGACATGGCTTTGACCAGCAAGCCTGGCGCAGGGAAATCATTGTATTCAATTCCGTTGGACAGGAATGTTCCCGATTGTGTTCTTTCTATATTCATTTCTGTTGGCATGCCAAACGTGGTCGTTACGGGTTAAATTTCGCGGTGTGCATGGTTAGCCATTATTGGTTTTCGCGGCGTGTTGCGCCATGAGATTGCCGATTTCACTGCGACCTATCATTTTCACGCCGGATTTTTCCGCTAGTTCCAGCGCATTGGCAGTAAATGCGCCAGTGGCAATCACCCAGGCAGCCTGACAATTGTAATAAGCCATACCGGAAAGCGCCTCTTGCACGGCTCCTACGCCGACACTACCCACATAGCGTTTGGCTTGCACCGCAATGCGTTGCCCGTCCTTGCTCAAGATCAGGTCTGCTCCGTAATCCCCCGACGTGGGTGTGAGTTCGGCTGTATAGCCTTGGGCGCGAAATAATCCGGCGAGAAACTCTTCAAATTCCAAGCCGTCAAGTTGATCAAGCTCAGCCGCTCTGGCTGCCCCAAACCGCCGTTGCCAGGCATCCTGCTCGCGTTGCTTCCTGCTCAAAACCCGGTGTTGATCTTTGGCAAATTGCAACGTGTTGCGCAGGTGGCGAGCTTCCTTCTCTTCTTTTGGCGGTAGCTCGGTGATCGGTGCGGAAGGCGTAGATTTCCCCGTAAATGCCCGCCACACCAGCCACGCAATGCCAGCGAAAAGCAGAATGAGGAATAGGTCTTTCATAATAGGCAATCAGGAGTCATCGTTATAACTTTGCACACCTCTTCTAACCCCAGATGATTGAGTGAATGTTGTATCTCAAGGCTGACGCAAGTTTTTCTCTATCATCAATTTTGAATCCGTTCTTGAGGTTCTGCTTGGTACGGTGCGGCATGTACCGAATTTTCACTGGCAACAAATTCAGTCACCGGGCTTACAACAGTTGGATCGCCGGCTTTGCTTCAGGCGGTGCATCTTTCTTCATTTTCTCGTCAAACGTGGCGAATTTTCTGGCGTTGTGGCTGGATGCCAGGTGCAGGGCATCCGCGAAATCCATGCCATCCTCGCACCATTGCAATGCCTGGGCGATTACCAGCGGCTGTTCGAGTTCGACGTTTCCCAGTCCGCTCAATTTGCGGAAGCTGCTGACAATAGTGGCATGCTCAAGGCGATATAAGCGGCGCAGCACCCATTCTGTTTCAAGCAGAACGGTCTTGGGTATGAAGATAGTTTCTTTTTTGAACAGCGCTGTAGCACGCTTGGTTTGCAATGCATCGTCACCGGTTAACAGGCGCACTAAAACGTTGGTATCAACGGCGTGCATAGCGTGCCTTGGTTTCGGCCGTAATGGCTTTGTCCATTTCTTCCAGGGTGTGCGTCTTTCCGGTGTAGCCTGTACAGCCAGTCACCTCTTCCAGAGTAGTGGCGGCGAACGGTTTAAGCGGACGCAGCAACACACCATCGCCGGTATCCTCAACGGCAAACTCTACACCTGCCTTCCATTGATTCGCAGTGCGAATGGCTGCGGGCAGGATGACTTGGCCCTTGCTGGATAGTTTGGTGGTTTCCATATTTTCGCCTCTAGGTAAGAATAATGTAAGACATGCTACGGCAAAGGCAGTTGTTTGGCAATAGCACTCTGTGCGCCAGCATTGCATTACAGACAAGCGCACGCAGCGCGCCCGGCTTTCACGTAAAATAGCGCCTGTTTTCATTTACACGACTTCATCACCATGAAATTGACTGCCCTAACTGCACTGTCGCCGCTGGATGGGCGCTACCATAACAAGGTAGATGCCTTGCGCAACCATTTCAGCGAATACGGCCTGATCCGCTATCGCGTGCTGATCGAAATCGAATGGCTCAAGGCGCTGAGCGCCGAACCTGCAATCCGCGAGATTGCACCATTTTCGGCTGCCACCATCGCGCAGCTGGACCAGCTTGCTGCACAGCTCAGCGAAGCCGATGCCGAGCAGATCAAGACCATAGAGCGGCGCACCAACCACGACGTGAAGGCCATCGAATACTGGCTGCGCGACAAGCTTGCCGGCAATCCGGAAACAGCGGGAAAACTGGAATTCATCCACTTCGCCTGCACCTCGGAAGACATCAACAACCTCAGCCATGCGCTGATGCTGCAAGCCGGGCGCGATCAGGTGATGCTGCCCACGCTGGACGTGCTCGTGGAGCGCCTGCGCAACCTCGCGTACGATTTGGCCGATCTGCCGATGCTGTGCCGCACGCATGGGCAGACCGCAACGCCCAGCACGCTGGGCAAGGAAATGGCGAATGTCCTGCATCGCCTGCAGCGTGCGCGCGTACGCCTGGCGCATGTCGAAATCCTGGGCAAGATCAACGGCGCGGTAGGCAACTACAATGCCCATCTGGCCGCCTATCCACAGGTGGATTGGGAAGGCTTCGCCAGGAAGTTTGTCGAGGCGCGCGGAATAGCCTTCAACCCCTACACCATCCAGATCGAGCCGCATGATTACATGGCCGAACTGTATGACGCCTTTGCCCGCATCAACACCATCCTGATCGACCTCAACCGCGACATCTGGGGCTACATCTCGCTGGGTTACTTCAAGCAGAAAGTGGTGGCTGGCGAAGTCGGCTCCTCGACGATGCCGCACAAGGTCAACCCGATTGATTTTGAAAACTCAGAAGGCAACCTCGGCCTCGCCAACGCGCTGCTGCGCCACCTTTCCGAGAAGCTGCCGATCTCGCGCTGGCAGCGCGACCTGACCGACTCCACCGTGCTGCGCAACATGGGCGTGGCGCTGGGCTACACGCTGCTGGCTTACGAATCCTGTCTGAAAGGCTTAAACAAGCTGGAAGCCAACCCGCAGCGCCTGGCCGAGGACTTGAACAACAGCTGGGAAGTGCTGGCCGAACCGATCCAGACCGTGATGCGCCGCTACAACATCGAGAATGCCTACGACAAGCTGAAAGAACTGACGCGCGGCAAAAATGGCATCAACCGCGAGAGCTTGCACACATTCATCCAGACACTGGATATTCCTGCAGAAGAAAAAC
This sequence comes from Gallionellaceae bacterium, assembly GCA_030834965.1. Classification (GTDB taxonomy): domain Bacteria; phylum Pseudomonadota; class Gammaproteobacteria; order Burkholderiales; family Gallionellaceae; genus JAUQWW01. The sequence continues at coordinate 60,027 of JAUQWW010000029.1, forward strand.
AGCGCTTAAGCAATCTGACTCCTGAGACATACACCGGCAAAGCAGCGGAACTTGCAAGACGCATTTAACCTAAGCGGGTACCCCCTCCCCCTTGCAGGGGGAGGGATGGAGAGGGGGTAGACACCATACTTACCCAACGTTCTACCCCCATCCTACCCTTCCCCCTGCAAGGAGGAAGGAACGGACATGACGTTTCTGCCGGATTATTTAATGAGGCAAATGAGAGGACCCTTTAGACCCCTCATCGCACAAGCCTACTTCACCGTACAAGTATTGCTGTCCGACGATCCCAATCCGCTTCCGCTGGCCTTGTTGCTGCTGATGGCAGGAGGCATGGTGACCTGAATGCCCTGGGCAGGCGGAACCACCTTGGGTGGAGCCGCCTGACTCGGCGTATAGCTGAAGGAACCTGCAGGCACTTCGATGGTGCCTGCAGCATTCGTCACGACCGTTGCCCCTTGCGCCGTATCGGTGTGCAAACCGTTCGCCGGGGCCTGGCCGGCAACGGTCGGAACATTGGCGCAATCATTGTTGCACAGCAGCGCACCGAAGTGCGTGCCGCGTATCCCGATCGTCGCGGCTGACGTGGTCAGCTTGAATTGCTCCGGACTGCGCTTGCCCAGCATCCCCGTCACCGAGCGCATCCCGCCCTTGAGCAGGCTGACCAGAAAACTGTCGCTCTGCTTCTCGCCACTGTTGTAGCTATATGCATTCACCTGAAATACCGTCTCTGGCCGCAACACTACCTCGCTGCCATCGGTGAACTTGATGCGCGCAAAAGTGTTCGCCTCCGTTTTTAACGTATCGCCAACCTGTATTTCAGATTTCACGGACAGCAGCTTCTTCGTGCCATCCGCCCGAGTCGCAAAAAGCACGCCGCCCAGATGGGTGACCGTACCCGCCCCTGCCGCCCAGGCCAGAGTGGGGAAGCACAAACAGGCCAATAAAATTAAACTAGCACTTTTCAGGTTTTGCATTTTTCTTATCCTTGTTGCTGGGGTCATCTTTCTTGTCCTTGTTGGCGGCATCATCCTTTTTCTCGGCATCATCTTTCTTGGCCTGGTCGTCCTTCTTGGCAGTTCCCTCGGCATTCGCTCCACCTTCTTGAGCGACCCCGTCAGACCCAGCAGTAGATGTAGTTTGCTCTCCGCCAAAGGTACCAGCCGTTCCACCAACCTCTCCGCCGGATGAACCCAGCGCCCCCGTTGCACTGCCACTCGTGCTGCTAGTCGGGTCATTACTGAGAATCACATTGGGATCAAGAGTGACTGGCGCAGTTTGTTCATCCGTTGTCGTGGTCATTGCAGAACTAGTGTTCGTTGTTGTGACCATGGCCACCGTTTGTACGGTTTCTGTGGTGTCCTTGGTGATCGGAGGAACGATCGCCAGCGCACCATCTACAAACCCAATGGTGTAGTTGCTGCTGGTCAGCCCGCCCGGAGCGATGAGGTAATTACCGATATCGATCGCGCCTTGCGAACTGCCGCCATAAGTGAGCGTACCGCCGAGCACCGCGGAGGTTTCACCGTTCACCAGGCCGCTATAGGTCACGCCGTTACCGCCGCTGTATGCCACCCCGTCGTAGGTCTTGTTGAAGGGATTTGCGGCGACCGTCAGCGATGCAGGAGTGACCGTCAGCGTTCCTCCGGTGTAGCCGATGGTGTAGTTGCCGCTGCTCAACCCGCTCGGAGTGATGGCATAACTGCCCGCATTGACCGCGCCTTGCGAACTGCCGCTGTATGCAAGCGCACCGACCAGCACGGTGGACGTTTCGCCATTCACGAAACCGCTGTAGCTCGCACCATTACCGCCGCTATAGGCCAGGCCGTCATAAGTCTTGCTGGCTGCATTGGCCGTCACGTTCAGCGCAACTGGCGTGATGGTGCCGGAGGCGGTATGGAGAATAACTGCATAGTTGTTCCCGGCATTGCCGTCAGCGATGGCATACCCGCCATTCACGCCCAGCGTGCTGCCGCTTGTTCCCATCACGTCCTTGCTGGCAAATGATTGAGCCAGGCCGGTCAGCGCATCGCCACCCAGAAGGCCGGTGTGTGTCACCACTCCTGCCGAACTCGTCGTGCCGTCGTAGGCCTTGCTATCGGTCACCGCAAAAATATCAAGCGCGGCCTTGCTCACTGTCAGCGCGCCATTGGCATAGCTGATGGTGTAGTTACCGCTGGTGAGTCCGCCTGGAGTAATCACGTAGCTGCCCGCATTGACCGCGCCTTGCGAAGAGCCGCTGTAGGCGACGGTACCGCCGAGTACGCCAGAAGTTTCCCCATTCACGAAGCCGGTGTAGGCAACGCCGTTGCCTCCCGTATAGGCAATCTTGTCGTAGGTCTTGGTGAATGGGTTCGCAGTAACCGTCAGGGCCGCAGGGTTCACCGTCAGCGCACCGCTGACATAGCCGATGGCGTAGTTGCCGCTGGCAAGGCCATTCGGCGTGATGAGGTATCCGCCCGCGTTGACCGCGCCTTGCGAACTGCCGCTGTAGGCGAGCGTGCCGCCGATCACGGCCGAGGTTTCGCCGTTCACGAAGCCGCTATAGCTCACACCATTCCCGCCGCTATAGGCCAGGCCATCGTATGTCTTGATGAAGGGATTCGCGGTAACCGTCAAGGCCGCGGGGCTGACTGATAACGTGCCGCCGACATAATTGACGCTGTAGTTGCTGGGGCTGAAGGTGCCGCCCGCCGCTGCGCTCGCGTTGATGGTATAGGGGCCGCCGAGCACACTCGCAGTCGGCGCATCGCCGGTGCTCGAAAGTGTGACGCTGCCTATGGTCTCGCCGTTGGCCAGGCCAACCGACACGAACTCGGAGCCCAAATAGGTTTTCGTCGCACCATACGTCTTGACGGCACTGTTTGCGGTCACGGTCAGGGTGGCCGGGTTAACCGTCAGCGC
>JAUQWW010000030.1 GCA_030834965.1 Gallionellaceae bacterium
GACGGCAGTATGTACGTCTGCCCCGAGTGCGCGCATGAGTGGTCCAAGGAGGCGCCCGTCGAGAGCGTGGGGCAGCAACGCGTGTATAAAGATGCGTTTGGCAACGTGCTGGTCGACGGAGACTCGGTCACGGTGATCAAGGACTTGAAGGTCAAGGGTTCGTCTGCGGTGGTCAAGGTTGGAACCAAGGTGAAGAACATCCGCCTGGTGGATGGCGACCATGACATCGACTGCAAGATCGATGGCATCGGCTCGATGCAGTTGAAGACAGAATTCGTCAAGAAAGCCTGATGCCCTTAATTCTTCTTGCCTTGATGCTGTTGGCGCAAAGCGCGCTCGCCGCCGATGCGTTGCCGCGCCCCGATCACATCGTCATCGTGGTGGAAGAGAACAAGTCGTTCTCGCAGATCATCGGCAATCCCGAAGCACCCTATATCAATGCGCTCGCCCGGCGCGGGGTGTTGTTCACCCACTCGCATGGCGTCACGCATCCCAGCCAGCCGAATTATCTTGCACTGTTTTCCGGCACCACGCACGGCATCGACAGCAACGCATGCCCGCTGGAATTGAGCGGTGAAAATCTGGCCAGTGCGCTGATTGCGCAGGGGTTGAGCTTCATCAGCTACTCCGAATCCATGCCGAAGGCGGGGTATGCAGGTTGCGCATACGGGGCTTACATGCGTAAGCACAACCCGGTGGCCAACTGGAAGGAACTGGCTGCATTCAACCAGCCGTTCAGCGCATTTCCGCAGGACTTTGCGCAGCTGCCCACCGTGGCATGGGTGATGCCCGATCAACGTAACGACATGCATGACGGCAGCATCGCGCAAGGGGATGCCTGGCTGGCGCAGAACATCGAGCGATATGCGCAATGGGCGATGACGCATAATAGTCTGCTGATCGTGACATGGGACGAGGACGACGGTTCGGAGAATAACCGCATCGCCACGATCTTTGTCGGCGCGATGGTCAAGCCTGGCAAGTCCGCGCAGCGCGTCAATCATTACACCGTGCTGCGCACAATCTCAGGGATGTATGGCGTGCCCTATCTGGGCGAGAGCGCGCAGGAAGGGCCGATCACCGGCGTTTGGCGTGCATCGGGCAAGAAACACTGAGCAAAAATGGAGTGTGCTAGAGTTGAATCCGAAAGATACTGAGATCAAATTTGACAGGAAAGCGAAAATCTCATGGGCTCTTGGGGATGTCCGCATGAACAGGAAGGTAAATGTGCGTGCGTTAATGGACTGAAGATGCCAGCTTTGACAATGATTTCCCCAGGAACCAACGCAATGATAGAGGCCAAAGAATATAATCCGAAGCTCGCCGTCTTTGATTTTGCGAGGTCGCGCGGCGAGGTCTGATAAAATAAATCCGCCCCTTTTACTGTTCGTGGGGGCGTGACGGGAACATGGGCAGGCATGTGCCCAACACCGGGTACGTTGAGCTGAAGCGATCCGTATTTTGCAGGCCGCCCCGTAGCCGCTTGGGGAAAAACAAGGCATTTCGTAAGAGGTAGGCTGGACAATGGACGAAAAAACGCTCGACGAACCTCCCGTTGAATACGCACAGCCAGCTGCCTCGCGCACCACTGCCGCGCATCATTCTGCACGCAGCCGTTCACACCGATCAGGCTCGAATCTTCACCGGGTAAGTCGAAGACTGGTGCTGGCGATCGCCCTTTCCATTTCCCTGTTGGTGCTGATTCTGGTGATTATATTCTCCACCGTGCACATCGGCGGCCTTGTTAACGAGAACGACGCGCTAAAAACCGAACTCGCACAGGTACGGCTTGAGCTAAGCCAAACGGGCCCTGAACTTGAGCAGGCCAGGAAGATCGTATCGGAGGTAACGAAAGGGCGGCTTCCGCACCTGCTTGACCTGGTGCCTGACAAGGTGCTCGAGGTCAATACGCTCTACATCAAGAACATCGTTTTTTCGGTACTGAATCAAAATGGTACGAAGAACTACGAATATAAACTGGTGATGGAAAACAGTACGCCAAGAACGGTCCACCCCACAGCCAGAATATTTGTGTTTGACCGCTACGGCGTCCAGATCGGCAGCGCCGAGGTCGCCAGTCGGGCGGGCCTTGATCCGGGAGAAAGCCGTTCCCAGTCCTCCGTGATCGATCGCTTCATCGACGAAGAGCCGCACTACTTTTACGTCTCCACATTGCCTGCCGGCAAGCAAAGCGGAACCACTCAATAGGGCGCCGTTGCCTTTTGGCAGTTCACCCTTTGTTGCATTGGACGCGCATGGCATCTTCCCACCCACACAAGACCGTATATGGTCTCGCCTCTCAAACTCTCGCGTCATTGCTGGCATAATGTATCGGCGTCAAACTTAACAGGAAAGCGAAAATCTCATGAGCTCTTGGGGATGCCCACATGAACAAGACGGCAAATGTGCGCGCGTCAATAATGTGCGCTGCGATCCGGGAATGAAAGGGTGTGTGCTCTTTGGGCGTTTCGTCTGGGCGGACGATAGCAAGAACCGCCCAGCCAAGGCAGGGCACAGCAACAAATCAGAATTACCCCCGGAAAAAAACAATAGCGGTCGCGCACCGTCAGAGACCGATTGATGCATTTCCAAAGCCGACAAGATATTCAACGCTAAAACCCGCAGTTAGCCGGATATCCAATAGCACAACCCCTCATTCCCAGGCCTTCTCCACAAGAGAGAGATTGTGGTGAGAGAACGCCTGCCTCAGAGCGTCGTTATTACTGCGCAATTGCACTTTCAAGGTTCAAGATTTGCTGCACCGTGAGTGCGCCTTGGCATATCGAAGCCTGCCCTGGGTTACGTCGAAGGGTATGAGCTGAGTGATAACTGTTTTTCAGGATCCTTCTTTCAGAGCCAGCAGTTGGTCGATCTTTTCCACGTCCTGTTCGGATAAAATCCCTGCTGCCGCCTTCAGTTTCAACTGGCTTGCCAGAAGCGTGTAACGCGCTTGACCAAGGTCCCGTTTCGTAGAATACAACTGCCGCTGCGCATCCAAAACGTCAGTATTGGTGCGAATACCTGCCGCCATGCCCTTTTTCATACCCTCCACGGCCACCAGACTGGCGTCGACCGCCTTCTCGTAGGCTGCCACCTTGATGATGCCCGTCTGCGCTGCCAGGAACTGGCGCTTAACTTCAACCAGCACCTTGCTCACAATCGCGTCCAGTTCGGCACTTGTCCGTTCCATGTTGGCAACCTCCCGCTCCGTTGCCGCCACCACACCTCCTCCCGCATACAGGGGGACATTCAACTGCAACCCAAGTGAGCGCGAATATATTTTCTGGTTCAGCGTATTGACCGTATCATTTTCGTTGTTTGAAATGCTAGCCACCACGTCCAATCGCGGCAAATGTCCTGCCCATACACGGTCCACCTCCAGAGTCGCAGACTCCAACACCTTGCGCTGAGCGAGAATAACCGGGCTCTTGTTCTGTGCCATGGCAAGCCATGCTTCCAAATTGTCCGGCTGCACAGCGGTGGGAATAAAATTCTTGTGCAAAAAGTGTAACGGCCCGGCCGGATTACCCGTCATATCCTCCAGCACCTGCACGGCCACAGACAGCTGATCTTTCGTGTCAACACGGCTGGCCTCGGCGATTTTCAAGCGGGACTCCGTCTCCGCAATTTCAGTGACCGTGCCCTCACCACCGCTGTGGCGGCGTTGCGCAAGCTTGTACTGATCTTCGAAGGCAGCGACTTCAGCATCGGATAGCGCCAATTTCTCAGTGGCCAGCAACACATCGAAATAGGCCGCCGCCACCTGCACCACCAGGTCGGCTTCTTTCTGGTTGAACACCGCCGCGCTATACGCGTCCTGCAGGCCGCCCTGCTTGTACTTCGCAACACCCTCGAAATTGATCAACGGTTGCCGCAGTGAAATGGCGTCCTGCGATGAACGATAGTCCAGCGGCTGGTTGGCCGCGCCAGATGTCAAACTGCGCTCACCATGATTCGTGAAGCGGTTGGCGCTGATCGATATGTTTGGCAGCAAAGCTGCCCGGGCAATGACGGTAGATTGCTCTCCGGCCGCCCGCTCGAAGCGCGCCGCCCTGAAGGTTGGATCGTGTTGCCGCGCCGCCTGATACGCCTCCATCAATCCAGCGCCGAATACCGCAGATGACAACAGCATCAGGCCCCCGAACAATGCAACCTGCGTACGCCCCATCCTCATTCCTCGGTCAGCGCCCAAGGCATACGGTCGAGCAGGGGTTTGAACAGGTAGTTCAACATCGTCCGTTCGCCGGTCCTGATGAATACCTCCGCCGGCATTCCCGGCTTGATTTCGTGCGTCTTCAATTTTTTCATGCCTTCCGGCGTCACCACAATCTGGCCTTTGTAAAACGGCGGCATCTTGCCTTGCGGGTCGGACGTCGCATCAGCAGCAACCTGAAGCAACTCGCCTGGAATCTTAGGGGTTGTCCTTTGGTTAAAGGCCGGAAACATGATGTCAACCGGCAATCCGACTTTCACCTTGTCGATCAGTGTGGTTGGAATCTGCACATCTACCTTGAGGGGCTCGTTCTTCGGCACCAGTTCCATCAAGGTGAATCCTGCCGGAATCACCCCGCTTACCGTATGCACATTCAATCCCACCACCACGCCTTCGGACGGCGCCCTGATCTTGGTGTTAGCGAGTTCAAATGCCAGAGCCCTGATCCGGCCATCCAGACCCGTTGCCTCTTTTTGGGTATCCGCTAACCCGCTTTCCACCTCCTTGCGGTACTCCTGTTGACGCGCCATGATCCGCATGCGGATCTCAGCAATGTTCTGCTGCGCTCTTCCCAGATTACCCGCATCCTCCGATATCGCTCCACTGAGCTGCGCCATCAACCGCTCCTGCTCCGACAGGCGATTGCGCGGGAGGTATCCATCAGCCGCCAAGTCGCGCAATCCCTTTATTTCCTCCCGCAGCAGCTTCAACTGCTCCTCCTTGGCGCGCCGGGACGCCTCCAGCCCGGAAATATAAGATTCCAGCCCGGCAAGGCTACTGTTCATCACCCCGATCTCTGCCTGCAACCCCGCCTGGCGCGAATGCAGCAACTGCGTCTGAACCGCCATTGCATTCAGCACCCGTGGATCCGATCTATTTTTGATCAACTCATTTGGAAAAGAAATCTGCGACTTGCCCTGGGATTCGGCTATCAGACGTGCTTCAGCGGCTTTGGCCACCAACCACTGGCTGCGTGCAACCTCATATTGTGAACTGGCCGCAGTAGGATCAAGGCGCACCAGGATATCCCCGCTTTTTACCTCGTCCCCCTCCTTTACCAGAACGGCTTCCACCATGCCCGGGCTTAAATTCTGCACCACCTTGCGATTGCCGGTCACCACGACCTGGCCGCTCGCAGGCACACCCTTATCCAGGGGAGCAAGGGAGGCCCAGAGCATAAATCCGCCGAATCCGATCAGCGAAATCAGCCAGCCCAGGCGGGAAGATTTACTGTGGTTGATTTTGACTGTCGATGCATGGAGCCCTGCCGCCCTTGCAGCGGCATCCTGATCATCCATTTGATTTTTTCCGAACATCTTGACTGCCATCGCTCACCACCTGATTCTACGCAACCGAGCGGATCGCCGCACTTGCCGGCACCATCGCCGCCAGCACCTTGTCCCGCGGCGCATAAATCTTTGGCGTCCCCTCATGCAGGACCAGAATCTTGTCCGCCGTTGCCAGAGTCGTCATGCGATGCGTGATGATTACCACAGTGCGCCCTCTCGCCTTTAATCCCCTGATCGTCTCTACCAGAGCGGCCTCGCCCTGATCATCCAGATTTGAATTCGGCTCATCCAGCACGATCAACGACGGATCGCCGTACAGGGCCCGTGCCAGCCCGATGCGTTGGCGCTGCCCCCCAGACAGCGCGCTGCCTCCGTCTCCGAGAGGCGTATCGTAGCCTTTCGGCAACTTCAATATCAGATCATGCATGCCCGCGGCCTGTGCCGCGGCAATCACCTTGTCTGCATCCAGCTCGCCAAAACGGGCAATATTTTCGGCCACTGTTCCATCGAACAATTCGATATCCTGCGGCAGATAACCCAGATAGGGGCCGAGCTCCGCCTTGTTCCACTGAAAAACATCCGCCCCATCCAGCCTGACCGAGCCCGACAACGCCGGCCATACACCCACCAGCAATCGGGCCAGGCTGGACTTTCCCGAGGCGCTCGGGCCTATCACCGCCACAACCTCGCCAGCGTTGATCTCCAGACTCACATTCTTGAGAATCAGGACATTGGACCCAGGCGCCGCGGTGCTGGCGTTTTCCAAAACCAGTTTTCCTGCCGGCCTGGGCAGCGACATTCCCGTCACCTTGTCAGGATACGTCTTCAGCAACTCCGAGAGGCGCAAGTATGCCCCGCGCGCAGAAACGAGCTGTTTCCAGTTACCGATAAGCATCTCAACCGGGGCCAGCGCACGGCCTACCAAAATCGAGGCCGCGATCATCATGCCGCCCGTGATCTGTCCTTCGATGGACAACAGCGCCCCATATCCCAGCGCGAGCGATTGCATAGATATCCGCACAAACTTGGTCACGGCCCCCAGCAGACCGGCCCGATCACTGGCGAGCGCCTGCTGCACCAGAAGTTTCTGGTGCAGATCAAACCAGCGGCCGCGGATTGCCGGCAACATACCCAATGCATCGATGACTTCGGCATTGCGCAGATGATTATTTGCCTGGGTATTGGCCGCTATGGCCAGCTTCTGCGCCTCTTCCAGAGGCTGCTTCGATACCCTCTCATTCACCACCGCCAACACCACCAAGGTTAGCGCTCCCAGCAGCGCAAAAATTCCCAGGTAGGGATGGAACATAAAGATCACGACCACATACACCGGCATCCAGGGTGCGTCCATCAGAGCCACGACCCCTGCGCCCGTCAATGTTTGCCTGATCGAGGTCAGGTCATGCAGCGACTGTGCCGGGTTCTGGCCTGCACGGCGCAGGTTGCGCTCAAAAGTCGCATTGAAAACGCGCGTATTCATATCCAGATCGAGCTGCGCTCCTACCCGCACCAGCACCATGGACCGCACCCATTCCAGCATGCTCATGAGCGCAAACAGCCCCACCGCAAGCACCGTCAGCATAAGCAATGTAGTTGGGTTGCCGCTCCCCAATGCGCGGTCGTAGACCTGCAACATATAGATGGCCGGCACCAGCATCAGCAGATTGATGAATAGACTGAAGGCGCCTACCGACACAAAGGTCTTGCGAAAGGAATGGAGCGCCTCGGCAAGCTCGGGACGTTGCGCAGCTGGTTTGTTCATCCGTGCGCATCCTCAGGCAAGTTTATGGGTGACACAGAAACAGGTAATTTGAAACAAAGAGGAGAAGATGCCGCTTCCATCATGCGGCAAAAGGGTGCGTCCAGCGTGCCGTTGCGCCGTCCTGGCATCAAACTGCTCCTGTCAGATTAGCAAATAGCCGAAGCAGGCTATTTGCCAAGAAATAAACGAAGCGTCAGCCGAGCCTGCGCGAACGCGTGGATGCAAATGCGACTCCCAGCATACCTAGCCCGAGCAGCCACAGTGTACCGGGCTCCGGCACTGGCTGAACCTGCCGCACCCCTTCCAGCCGCAGCGCCTGTGTCTGGGAATCGGTGCCCTGCCAGAACCACTCGACATCCAGGCTGTCATTGATCAATTCCAGCGTCGTCTGCCCGCCACCAAAGGCATAGCTGGCGTTGAGCGTCAGCTCATACAACGTAAGGCCGCTGGTGCTATCAATGGGTGATTCTGTGATTAGACCTGATTGCGAAGCGTTATTGAATTTGACAACAAAATTATCCGTGCTTGGGTCAATTGCCGGATCCGCCCCGTAATAGCCCCACCAGGAAATTTTCTCGATCGACACAGGGCCTGCAAGGGATAGCGTCTCCGCGTAAGGCGCTGTTGCAGCATCCGCCTGCACACCATTAAAAGTCGCACTCGGGAGTCGCTCCAAGAGCATGGCGGCCGATACATTGGCCGAAAACAGCGCGCTCCCTGCCAGCACAAGACTAAGCAGATTTGATTTGAGGCCATGAGATAACATGATCAACTCCCATAAAAAAGACAATAACAATACCGTGCAAGAACTACGCCATCAATTTATTGCACGATTTATCAGTCAGTTAACGACATTGCCAACACTTACTGTAAGCAATTCCGACACGCCCTACCCAAACACCCCCGTATTGACCGGCGCCCCCAGCACCGGCAACTCAAACTCCACCGCATCCACCATGAAGTCGCTGCCATGCTTCACGCCCAAGGCGTCGGTGGTCACGTCAGACCCGAAGCTGCCGTCGGTGTTGCCGTAGCCGCCGAAGACGAAGTTGCCTGCGCCGTCCACCACACCTGCCGTGAGTTCGATCGCATTGAAGGCGGTATTCGAGGCCAGGCTGATCTGTTTCGCGCCGCTCGCGTTGTCGGCATGGAACAGCGATTCGCCGACGATGTTGCCACCGG
>JAUQWW010000031.1 GCA_030834965.1 Gallionellaceae bacterium
ACATCGTGCATGCCAACACCCTGTCGTTCAACCTCGCCGACGTACAGGACAAGGACCGCTACGACGTGATCCTCGCCAACCCGCCGTTCGGCGGCAAGGAACGCAAGGAAGTGCAGCAGAACTTCCCGATCAAGACCGGCGAGACCGCCTTTCTGTTTCTGCAGCACTTCATCAAGATGCTCAAGGCCGGCGGTCGCGCCGGCGTGGTGATTAAAAATACTTTCCTATCCAATTCTGATGCAAAGAGTCTGCGCAAACTGCTGCTGGAATCCTGCAACCTGCACACCGTGCTGGATTGTCCGAGCGGCACGTTCCAGGGCGCGGGCGTGAAGACTGTGGTGCTGTTCTTCGAGAAGGGCGCACCGACGCGCAAGACCTGGTACTACCAGCTCGATCCGGGCAGAAGTCTGGGCAAGACCAACCCGCTCAACGATGCCGACCTCGCCGAGTTCGTCGAGCTGCAGAAGACCTTTGCCGATTCGCCGAAGAGCTGGAGCGTTGCTGCGGCGAGCATCGACCCCGCGACCTTCGATTTGTCGGTGAAGAATCCCGATGGCGGCGAAGCCGTGGTGCATCGCAGCCCGCAGGACATCATCGACGAGATCGCAGCGCTGGATGCAGAGAGCGCGGAAGAACTGGAGAAGATCAGGGCGCTACTATGACCGTTGGTAAGATCGTGCCTATCGCTGACGTGTGTAACATCGAATATGGCACTCGCGTTGTGCAGAAACGCGATGGCGGTAATGTTTATCCAGTCTATGGTGGTGGCGGGGCTACCTTCAAAATGGATACGTTCAATCGTGAAAATCGTTTAGTCATTTCCCGATTCGGGATGTCTGAAGAGTGCACTCGATTTGTTGCTGGGAGATTCTTCCTGAACGATAGTGGCCTGACAATTTCACCGCGTGATGGAAGGCTGCTCCAGCGATTTCTTGATTATCAGATGCTCTCATTGAATGATGAGATTTTTTCTCTTGGTAAAGGCTCTGCGCAGAAGAATCTCGACGTTTCAACCTTTCGCACTTTACCTATATTTGTTCCAGATGAAATCGAGGCGCAGCAGCGCATCGTCGGCATCCTTGACGCGGCGTTTGACGGCATCGCCACCGCCAAAGCCAACGCCGAAAAGAACCTGCAAAACGCCCGCGCGCTGTTCGAAAGCCACCTGCAATCCGTCTTCACCCAGCGGGGCGAAGGTTGGGTGGAGAAACCACTATCCGAGTTGTGCGACATCAAACATGGCTTTGCTTTCAAGAGCGAATTCTTCACCAGCGAGGGCGACTACGTCCTACTCACACCCGGAAACTTCTACGAATCTGGTGGCTATCGTGACCGTGGGGAGAAGCAAAAATATTACGTTGGTGATATTCCGCGAGATTACGTGCTCAGCGAAGGCGACTTGTTGGTGGCGATGACCGAACAGGCCGCAGGTCTGCTCGGAAGCCCTATCCTCGTTCCCGAGTCAGATAAGTTTCTCCACAACCAACGACTGGGCCTCATTACTAAGAAACCTGGTGTTACGTGGATTAACGAATTTTTCTTCCACGTCTTCAACACACAAGCTGTGCGGAAGGAAATTCACGATAGTGCATCGGGCGTTAAGGTGCGGCACACGTCACCAACGAAGATTGGCGAGGTCGTGGTTTCATTCCCTGCTTCAATTCCAAAGCAGCGTGCCATCGTGTCAACCCTTAAAGACCTTGGCGAAGAAACCCAACGCCTCGAATCCCTCTACCAGCGCAAGCTCGCCGCCCTGGACGAGCTGAAGAAGTCGCTGCTGCATCAGGCGTTCAGCGGGGCGCTGTGATGTGCCGTCATTCCCGCGCAGGCGGGAATCCAGCAGAAACAAATGCGCCGCGCAGCGGACAAGACCACGATATTGTCCCGCTGCGCGGGGTTATTTCATTGACTGGATTCCAGCCTGCGCGGGAATGACGGGCTAGTGTTTACATGTACGCGGCATCGACATATCCGCAAATATGTCGATAAAACACGAATAAATCGACATGAATGGATTTGTTCAGGGTGTTGCATGTAACACAAAAGTGGGCTACCATGCGTTACATGTAACATTGCTTATTGGAGAAGAATAGCCATGAGAACAAGTACATCTGATCGGGTTCAGCGGCATCGCGCCGCATTGCGTGCGTCCGGGCTGCGCCCGGTGCAGATTTGGGTGCCGGATACGCGCCGCCCAGGCTTCGCCGAGGAGTGCCGCCGACAGTCGTTGTCGTTGCAAGGCGATGCGCATGAGCGCGAAACCGCCGATTGGCTTGAGGCAGCAGGCGATCGCGCGGACTGGCAATGAGGCGCGGCGACCTTGTGACGGTGGCGTTGCAGGGCGATCTGGGCAAGCCGCGCCCGGCGTTGGTTATTCAGTCCGATCTGTTCGACATGCACCCTTCCATTACCGTCTTGCCTGTGACCAGTGAGCTGCGCGCCGCGCCGTTGTTTCGTATTGCCGTAAATCCGAATGAGTTGAACGGGCTATCCAAACCTTCGCAGGTGATGGTGGATAAGCCGCAATCTATTACACGTGAAAAAATCGGCGCGGTGATTGGCCGCCTGGATGACGAGACAATGCTGGCGGTAAATCGGGCGCTGGCGGTATTCCTGGGATTCGCTTGACGCACAGCTTGACTCATACTTGACCCATATCTCCCCAATGAACGAAGCCGAAACTCGCGCCGAACACATCGACCCCGCCCTGAAAGCCGCAGGCTGGGGCGTGGCGGAGGGCAGCCGGGTGATGCGCGAATACCGCATCACCGAGGGGCGCTTGCAGGGCGCGGGGCAGCGGGCGAAACCGGAGATCGCCGACTATGTGCTGGTGTACCGCAACCACAAGCTGGCGGTGGTGGAGGCGAAGCGTTGGGACTTGCCGCACACTGAGGGGTTGGCGCAGGCCAAGACCTATGCGGGCAAGCTGCGCGTGCGCTTCAGTTATGCCACCAACGGGCAGCGCATCTACAGCGTGGATATGCACAGCGGCGCGGAGGGTGATGTCGCGGCTTATCCTTCGCCGCAGGAGTTGTGGAATCTGACCTATCCTTCGGCCGCTTCGACAGGCTCAGCGACCGAAGTTGCGGCTGCTGAGCTTGTCGAAGCATGGCGCGAGCGTTTCGCCGCCGTGCCGTTCGAGGACAAGGGGGGGCTGTGGGGTTCGCGCTACTATCAGGACAGCGCGATCAATGCGGTGCTGGAAGCGATTGCGGACAACCAGCAGCGCATCCTGCTGACGTTGGCGACGGGTACGGGTAAGACCTTCATCGCGTTTCAACTGGCGTGGAAGTTGTTTCATGCGCGCTGGAACCAAACATATCGGAACTCTATTCCCGGTCGTCCTGAGCCTGTCGAAGGAACGGACGGCGCTCACGAACCTGCCCTTCGACAAGCTCAGGGCGAACGGCCTGTGGTAAATCGCAGGCCGCGCATCCTGTTCCTCGCCGACCGCAACATTCTCGCGGATCAGGCATACAACTCGTTCTCCGCTTTCCCCGAAGATGCGCTGGTGCGCATCGCGCCGGATGATATTCGCAAGAAGGGCAGAGTGCCGAAGAACGGCAGCGTGTTCTTCACGATATTCCAGACCTTTGCTTCGACAGGCTCAGCAACCGGGACATCTAGATCGGTGGGTGAGCTTGCCGAACCCGAGATAAAAGATGCCTATGGGTACATGTACATTCTGGAGTGTGCAGATGGCAGTTTTTATACCGGAAGTACGGTT
>JAUQWW010000032.1 GCA_030834965.1 Gallionellaceae bacterium
GCATCCGGGGTGCGGTTCACGACGACACCGAGCAGTTCGGTGATCGCATTACCGATGGAATTCTGGCTGATGGTGACGATCAGCTTGCCCGCGTCATTGCGGTAGATGAGCTGCTTGAATGCAGGCTGCCAGCGTATTGCATTCGCGTATTTTGCATCCACGATGCAGTGGTCCCGCACCTTCTTCGCTGTCTTCAGAAAATCATTGTTGAACAGCAGCACGCTTTCCACTTCTTCCGGGTAGTACACGTCATCCGGCATGGGCGCGTTGCGCGTGGAGACCTGGGTAAAGAACGTGCGGTAGAAATCGATAAAGCCTTTCAGCACTTCGTCGTATTCTTTCCAGAAATGCACATCCTTGAGTGAGGCAGCCCCCCCGCTGATCTCCCAGCTCGGCAATCCTTGCGGGTACCCGGTCAGTTCGATGCGCGCATCGGATTCACTCGCATATTTCAGAATTTTCAGATTCAGCGCCTTGTCGAAAAACTCGTGATAAACATCGCGCATGTATGCCTGAAACAGACTGTGCTGGCCGCCATCGGTAAGGTTCGGATTGTTAGGCTCGGCCAACCTGGCGTTACGCAATTCTTCCATGGGAAAAACAATGAAGTGGTTGTGCAGCATGCGGATACTGGGCACCCCGGGGGAAGTCAGCGGCCAGGTCGCGTCCAGGCTCGCCTCACCCGCCAGCACCAGCGCCTCATCCGGATCGGGATACTGTTCCAGCATGTAATCGATGATGATCTGGTTCATCCGGTTCCACACATGTTTCACATTGTCCGCAACCTGCGTGCGCCGCACGGGTCGCCCCAAGGGGTTGAGAATGACTTTGGAAGTGTTGTAGATGATGGAACAATCAAACTCGGTGCTGTGCCCCAATGCCTTGCGGTACAGCAACAGGTTTTCTGCATTCACCAGCAAGCCGTTGTTGCTGACCAGATCGTTAAGATTTTCCGTGCTGTTGAAAAACTCGTTGTGTTTCATCCCCTCCGGCACTTCCAGAGGGATGGCCCTGTAAGGCGTAACAATTTCGCGTGGACCGGATTGCATCGTATCGCTCCTCAAGTGAGTATTGCTCTGCTCAGAAGCAGTCCAAAATAATTTGCAACCGGAACATCCCCCTCTCCCGCAAGCGGGCGAGGGGAGCAAAACGGCCTACATCCCTGCAATGCGGTCGTAATAGCGCGCCCGGTACAGCAGGCGGGGATGACCTGGATCATCGCTGAATCCCGCGCGATCATGCAAGACGTTGTTGCACAGCAGCCCCATGCCAGGCTCCAGCCGCGCACGGAAAATGCAGGGCGAATCCGTAGCCAGCAACTCATCCAGAAAGGCGACTGCCGCCAGCGTCGGTTCATCCTGCTTCCATTCGATGCTGCGCGTTCTGGCGGTGTATCGCATGTGCAGCGCGCCCTTTTCATCGAGGGAGAACACCGGGCCGCTCTGGGCGGCACGTGCCACGCCATCCTCATCGGTGCGCTCGGGGATGATCATCGCATCCTCTGCCGACAGCGCGCGAATGAAGTCCGGCTCGGCGTCGCGCAGCAACAGATAGATCATCTCGTGATCCATGAGCCGGTTTTCTCCGCCTGTCGCCGCGCTGCGTACACAATGCAGGACCATGGCGCGAATCATGCGCCTGGGAGGGTTGTAGTAGCCGTCGGTGTGCCATTTGATCGGACGATCGGTATAGGGAATGAATCCACTGCGCGTGCCGCCGCTGACCTGGATCTCTGAAACGCCGTCCTCGTCAGCCAGCCAGTTCGCGTCGAGATGATCGAGGCCGAACTGCCTTCCCAGCAAGCGCGGAATGGATGAATCTTCCTCGTGCGCGGCACTGGCGTAGATGGCCATGTTGCAGCGCCGGATGCGCTGCATCAGTGCCCCATGCTCGGCTTCGCTCAAGGCGCGCGGGTCGCGCACGTCGACGATCAGTTCTTCAATGGCGCGCGGCGCCTGCGCCAGCTTCTGCTCACGCCACTGCTGATACGCGCTTTCGTTCGTGAGATCGAATGGGGATGACATGGTTATCGGTACATCCAGCCGTTGCAAAGATAACAGTACGGCGATCACCCGGGTGCATGCGTATGAGCGTGCTCTTTTTCAGAATCAAACAAGTTCAGCATGGCCTTTTCCAGTGTCTCCACCGCTTCAGGCACCTCGATCGCCATGACCTGGTCGATCACCCAGCTCTTATCCTTTTCATCGACGACATCGAGCATGCATGCCCCCAGGTAGCGAATGAAGCTGAATGACGCCTCCACACCCTTGTACTCAAATTCGGCATATTCGCCCGCACGCTGGTTGAGGCGGTCGATGAAAATGCGCTTGTACTCGCCAACAGGGTTGCCCAGCCATTCACCCTGATTCTCGGCCTGGATCTCGGCAACGCGGGTCGCCAGCGCCGTCGTGAACGCCAGGCGCGTTTCCGCATCGAGCTGCGGGTAGACAATCCGGTCTGCGACCTGCACCAGGAAGATCAGGAATTCGGCGAGGAAGGCAAAATACTGGTTGCCGATGGCAATATCGAAGTCGGCCTTGCGCACATTCCTGAGTGCATTCTCGCTGATGCGCCAGATGATGAACGCCAGTGCGCCGGCAATTTCCTGCGGCGTCTTCTCCCTTCCACCCTTGAACCAGCGGCTCTTTACACGCATCAGCACAGCTTCCGAAACCGTGATGCCGAGCGATCCGGATCACACTTTCTGGATGTAGAACTCATATTCTTCAGCGCCGACCTTGACGGTATCCAGCAAAGTGAATCCGGTAGCCGCGATCCAGCCGGTAATGTCCGTTTGAATTCCGGGGCAGTTGCTGACGAGCTTCAATATTTCTCCCGCCTTCATGCCGTTGAGCAGCTTCTTGGCTTCGACGATCGGCCCGGGGCAGGATACACCGCGAAT
>JAUQWW010000033.1 GCA_030834965.1 Gallionellaceae bacterium
CAGGCGGCGGCTTGCAGCTGGCGGCCATGCCGGTGGTGGATTTCGCCAAGTTCGGCGCGGTGGAAACCAAGCCGTTGTCGCGCATCAAGAAGCTTTCCGGCGCCTTCCTGCACCGCAACTGGGTCAGCATCCCGCATATCACGCAGCACGACGAGGCCGACATCAGCGAGATGGAAGCCTTCCGCAAGCAGCTCGGCGAGGAATATGCCAAGCAGGGTATAAAAATCACTCCACTCGCTTTCCTGCTCAAGGGAGTGGTCGCGGCTTTGCAGCAATTTCCTGATTTCAACGCCTCGCTGGATGCCGGTGGCGAGAGCCTGGTGCTGAAGAAATATTTCCATATTGGTGTGGCAGTGGACACGCCAGACGGCCTGATGGTACCGGTGTTGCGCGATGTGGATCGCAAAGGCATCGTGCAGCTGGCGAAGGAACTGGCTGAAATCAGCGCCAGGGCGCGCGAGCAGAAGCTCTCCGCTGCCGACATGCAGGGCGGCTGTTTCACCATTTCCAGCCTGGGCGGCATCGGCGGCACCGCCTTCACGCCCATCATCAATGCACCCGAGGTGGCCATACTCGGCGTGTCCAAGGCGAGCATGAAGCCTGTGTACAAGGATGGGGAATTCGTGCCGCGCCTGATGCTGCCGCTATCGCTGTCGTATGACCACCGCGTGATCGATGGCGCGGCTGCGGCGCGCTTCACGACTTACCTTGGCCAGGTACTGTCGGATATCCGCCGTCTGGCGCTGTAGTGACTCTGGCTACTGACCACACAAACAGCCCGCTCCCCAGCCCCTCCCCCAAAGGGAGAGGGGAATCCGTCAAACCTGTGGGCATACTCGGCGGCACCTTCGACCCGATTCACCATGGGCATCTGCGCCTCGCGCAGGAGGCGCTGGAGCAGTGCAAACTTGCTAGCGTGCACTTCATTCCGAGCGGCACGCCGCCGCACCGTAATGCGCCATACGCCGGCGCGCAGCAGCGATTAGCCATGACAAGACTGGCGCTGCAAGGCAACCCCGCATTCGCACTGGATGAGCGCGAAATTCATCGCAGCGGTCCATGCTACACGGTGGATACACTCACCGAACTGCGTGCGGAACTGGGAACGCAGCAGCCGCTGTGCCTGCTGATGGGGGGTGATGCCTTCCTGCTGCTGCATACCTGGCATGAATGGGAGCGCCTGTTTGAGCTGGCGCACATCGTGGTGATGCAGCGGCCCGGCCGCAACGTGGACATGCAAATGGCCGATGCTCATCCCGGCTTGCGTTCCCGTTACCATCAGCACGTACAGGGTTCGACAGATGCATTGCGCACCGCACCTGCGGGAGCGGTTCTGGTGAGAGATATGCCCGCGCTGCAAATTTCCGCCACCGATATCCGCGCGCGCTGCGCGGCAGGCAAGGATATCCACTACCTGCTGCCCGACGCGGTAGCCGATTACATTTATTCACATCACCTCTATACCCAACATGCCAACCATTGACGAAAAAACCCAGGTTGTTGTGGCCGCACTGGAAGACATCAAGGCCACCAACATCACCGTGCTCGACACCAGCAAGCTCAGCTCGCTGTTCGATCGCATGGTGATCGCCAGCGCCAATTCGCCGCGCCAGACCCGCGCGCTGGCCGACAATGTGGTCAAGCAACTCAAGCTGCGCGACATACCCGTGCTCAGCACAGAGGGTGAAGACAGCGGCGAATGGGTGCTGGTCGATCTCGGCGAAGTGGTGGTGCACATCATGCAGCCTGCGGTGCGCGCCTATTACAATCTGGAAGAGTTATGGAACATCAAGCATCTGCCGCGCAATGCTGCACATGATCCAAAATGAAACTGTGGCTGGTGACGGTCGGACACAAGATGCCGGACTGGATCACCACAGGCTTCAACGAATATGCCAAGCGCATGCCGCGCGAAGCCAGAATCGAACTGGTGGAAATCAAGCCCGAGCCGCGCACGACCGGCAAGAATGTGGCACAGATCATGGAAGCGGAAGCACAGCGCATACTCGCTACCCTGCCGCAGGATGCGCTGCGCATCGCGCTGGATGAGCGCGGCACGCATCTTACCACCCGGCAGATGTCACAGCAGATGCAGGACTGGTTGCGCGGCGGCCGCGATGTGGCGTTCATCATCGGCGGCGCGGATGGGTTGCACGAGTCGGTAAAAAGCAGCGCGCAGCAGTTGCTGGCGCTGTCGGCGATGACGCTGCCGCACGGTCTGGTACGCATTTTATTGGCTGAACAGTTGTATCGCGCCCACAGCTTGTTGCACAATCACCCCTATCACCGTGAATGATTCAACCTATCTGAACAGAGGCTTACCGACACCATGACCATCCACCCGCGCATTTACCTCTCCTCGCAAAGCCCCCGCCGACGCGAGCTGCTGAAGCAGATCGGGGTCAATTTCGAAATGCTGCTGTTGCGCTCTGACCCGCGCCGCCGGATGGATGTAGACGAAACCCCGCACACTGCCGAGTCGCCCGAGACCTATGTGCAGCGCGTCTGTGAAGACAAGGTGCGAGCCGCGGGCGATTCCCTGGAATTCCGCAACCTGCCCGCTCATCCAGTCTTGGCTGCCGACACCACGGTGACGGTGGATGGCGATATCCTCGGCAAACCGCGCGACCAAGCCGATGCGGCCGCCATGCTGCGCCAGCTTTCCGGCCGGCAGCACCAGGTATTCAGCGCCGTGTCGGTTGCGCTGGGTGATCGCGTGGAGACACGTTTATCCGTGAGCAAGGTTACCTTTGCCACACTGAGCGAAGAGCGCATCCGGCGCTACCTTCTCACTCACGAACATCTGGACAAGGCCGGCGCGTATTCCATACAGGGGTATGCCGCCGCATTCATTCCGCACATAGAAGGCAGCTATTCCGGAGTCATGGGTTTGCCTCTGTTCGAGACGGCCGAACTGCTTCAGGCATTCGGATATCCCGTATTGTGAACGATGAAATCCTGATCAATGTCACGCCGCAGGAAACGCGCGTGGCGGTGATGCAACAGGGAGTCGTACAAGAACTGCATATCGAGCGCGGCACCCATCTCGGCATCGTCAGCAATGTATATGTCGGGCGTGTGAAACGTGTGCTGCCTGGCATGCAATCCGCCTTCATCGACATTGGCCTGGAGCGTTCTGCCTTCCTGCACGTGGCCGACATCTGGGAAAACCGCCATAACGGCGATGCAGCCAAGCCCATCGAAAAAGTGCTGTACGAAGGGCAGCAACTGCTGGTGCAGGTCATCAAGGAGCCGATCGGCAGCAAGGGTGCCCGGCTGTCCACACAGCTCAGCATCGCTGGCCGGCTGCTGGTGTACTTGCCGCAGGAATCGCACATCGGTGTGTCGCAGCGCATCGAAAACGAGGAAGAGCGCGAGATGTTGCGCACCAAGCTGCAACAACTGCTGCCGGAGACGCACAGCGGTGGCTACATCATCCGAACCATGGCTGAGACTGCGTCGGATAACGAATTTCTGGCAGACATCGAGTATCTCGATAAGCTATGGTGCAAATTGCAGGAGCAGGCGAAGATTTCTTCGGCCCCGTCGCTGCTATACCAAGAGCTCGACATCAGCCTGCGGGTACTGCGCGACTTCGTCAATGAAGAGACGGATCGCATTCTGGTGGATTCTCGTGAAACCTATCAGCGCATGGCCGCTTTTGCGCATGACTACATCTCCAGCGCAGCAAGCCGGCTTGGGCACTATGCGGGCGAGCGCCCGCTATTCGA
>JAUQWW010000034.1 GCA_030834965.1 Gallionellaceae bacterium
GGTGGCATCGCCGCCATCGTCCAGGATCATGTTGGAATAGCCACCGTCCGCCCATTCAAAAATGCGGTGCGTGTAGTCCCAGTATTCGGTCAGCGTTTCGCCCTTGTAAGCGAACACCGGCGTGCCGGTCGCAGCAATGGCCGCAGCAGCGTGATCCTGGGTGGAATAGATGTTGCAGGACGCCCAGCGCACTTCTGCACCCAAGGCCTTTAGTGTCTCAATCAACACGCCGGTCTGGATGGTCATGTGCAGCGAGCCGGTGATGCGCGCGCCTTTCAGCGGCTGAGTCTGGGCGAATTCCTTGCGGATTGCCATCAGGCCGGGCATCTCGATTTCGGCGATGGCGAGTTCTTTGCGTCCCCATGCAGCCAGGGACAAGTCGGCAACTTTGTAGTCGGTGAATCCGTTTGCAACAGCGTTCATGCTTCTCTCCATTCAAGTTAATGAATGGGCGCCGTTGCTACTTTGCTTCCACTGTCCCAAGCCTGACAGCCTCTACGGCTGCTGCAGCGCCCCTCGAGACAGTGGTAATTAATTACAGCCCTGCGTCTGCGCGCAACACTGCTGCCTTGTCGGTCGCTTCCCAGGTGAACCCCGGTTCCTCGCGGCCGAAGTGGCCGTAAGCGGCGGTATTTGCGTAAATCGGGCGCAGCAGATCGAGCATCTGCACGATGCCTTTCGGGCGCAGATCGAAGTGCCTGGTGATCAGCTCCGCAATCCTTTCATCGGAAATCCTGCCGGTGCCATAAGTGGTGACCCACACGCTGGTGGGTTTGGCCACGCCGATGGCATAGGAAATCTGGATCAGGCACTTGCTGGCCAACCCAGCCGCCACAATATTTTTGGCGACATAGCGTCCTGCGTAGGCAGCAGAACGATCCACCTTGGACGGATCCTTGCCGGAGAATGCGCCGCCGCCGTGCGGCGCAGCACCACCATAGGTGTCGACGATGATCTTGCGCCCGGTCAGGCCGCAGTCGCCCTGTGGGCCGCCGACGACGAAACGCCCGGTGGGATTGACCAGATATTTGATCTCGCCCTTGATCAGTTCCTTGGGCAGCATCGGCTTGATGATGTCTTCAATCACCGCTTCGCGTATGGTCTCCAGGGATATTTCCGGCGCATGCTGGGTGGACAGCACCACCGTGTCGATGGAGTGCGGCTTGCCTTCCACATAGCGCACGGTGACTTGCGATTTCGCATCCGGGCGCAGCCAGTTCAGGCGGCCATCGCGGCGCAATTGCGACTGGCGTTCGACCACACGGTGCGCCAGATAAATTGGCAGCGGCATCAGCGTGTCGGTTTCATCGCAGGCATAACCGAACATCAAGCCCTGGTCGCCCGCGCCCTGGTTCAGGTAGTCGTCGGAAGCGCGATCCACGCCCTGGGCGATGTCCGGGCTTTGCTTGTCATAGGCCACCAGTACGGCGCAGCCCTTGTAGTCGATGCCGTATTCGGTATTGTCATAGCCGATGCGCTTGATGCAATCACGCGCCACGTGTATGTAATCCACATTGGCGGTGGTCGTGATTTCGCCAGCGAGTACCACGAGGCCAGTATTGACCAGCGTTTCTGCCGCTACACGCGCATAGGGGTCTTGCGCTAGAATAGCGTCAAGAATGGAATCGGAAATCTGGTCGGCAACCTTGTCAGGATGTCCCTCTGATACCGATTCTGAAGTAAAAAAATACTCGCTCATGGCTCTCCGTCAATCTGGTTAAGTTGATTCAGGGCGCGCATTATAACAAAACCCCGGTTGTTTCCACCCATGAGTTCATCCTTTGTTGCCTGGCTGTTCGATTTGGCCTCCCGCCTGCCTCTGGGCGCATTGCACCGCGTTGGAGCGGTGCTGGGCTGGGCGACATATCAATTTTCCGGAAAATATGCGGAGCGCTTGCGCGAAAATCTTGGCTACGGACTGGCAGATCGTTCCGCCGCGGAGTTTCGCAAGGTGCTCAGCGCCAGCGTGGCGGAAGCGGGCAAGGGGGTGGCTGAATTGCCCTGGCTGTGGTGCCGGCCACTGGCAGAGGTGACGGCCAGCGTCAGGACATGTGACGGCTGGGAACATGTCGAGGCCGCGCGCGCGCGCGGCAAGGGAATCATTTTTCTGACGCCGCATCTGGGATGTTTTGAAGTGTCTGCCACCTATGTGGCCCAATTGATGCCCATCACCGTGCTGTACCGCCCCCCCAAGCTGGTGTGGCTGGAGCAGGTGATGCGCAGCGGGCGCGAGCGCGGGCAGATGCGGCTGGCGCGCACCGATGTCGGAGGCGTGCGCTTGCTGTACAAGGCGCTCAAGCGCGGCGAGGCGATCGGTCTGTTGCCGGACCAGGTGCCGGGCAAGGGTGAAGGCGAGTGGGCGGATTTTTTCGGGCGACCGGCTTACACCATGACCCTGGTGGGTCGCCTGGCTGAGTCCAGCGGCGCGTCGGTGCTGATGGCCTATGTCGAGCGTCTGCCGCAGGGTGCGGGCTATGCCATCCATTTCAAACCGCTGGAATTCGTTCCCGATTTACCCATCACGCAGCAGATCAATGCCGCGCTGGAAGAGATTGTGCGCGCCTGCCCTGCGCAATACCTGTGGAGCTACAACCGCTACAAAACCCCGGCCGGCATCGAGCCGCCCGCAAATCCCCCCTCGCCCCCCTTTGCCCGAGGGGGGAAAGCATGATGTCGCGCTTCACTGCATTCCTGATGTGGCTGCTGCATTTTCTGCCGCTGCCGGTGCAGGCTTGGTTCGGTAATGCAGTGGGTGTGCTGCTGTACGCGCTAGCCAGCGAGCGGCGCAGGGTGGCGCGCATCAATCTGCGCCTGTGCTTCCCCCAAATGAGCGATACGGAACGGGAACGCTTGGTGCGCCGGCATTTCCGGGCGTTTGCGCGCAGCGTAATCGAACGCGGCATTTTGTGGTGGAGCAGCGCACAGCGCATTCAGCGGCTGGTACAGGTTGAAGGTCTCGAGCACTTTCAGGCAGTGGAACACGGCCCGGTCATCCTGCTGGCCCCGCATTTTGTCGCGCTGGATGTCGGCGGCTCCTGGCTTTCCCAGTATGGAAACATGTTCAGCGTTTACTCCAACCAGAAAGATCCGTACTTCCATGAGAAGATGCTGCAGGGGCGCATGCGCTTCGGCAAGCAGCTGCTGCTGTCGCGGCAACAAGGGCTGCGCCCGGTAGTGAGAGCCTTGCGCGAAGGGCGGCCATTCTATTATCTGCCCGATCAGGATCTGGCCATCAAGGACGCGCTGTTCATTCCTTTTTTCGGTGTGCCTGCCGCCACGCTGACGACCGTGTCCCGCCTGGCTGAAATGACGGGCGCAAAAGTCGTGCCGTGCGTCACGCGCATGCTGCCGCACGGAAAGGGTTATGCGCTGCATTTCTATCCGGCCTGGGAAAATTACCCGAGCGGTGACCTAGTGGCAGATACGCGCCGCGTGAACGAATTCATCGAGCAGCGCGTGCGCGAAATACCGGAACAGTATTTCTGGCTGCACAAGCGATTCAAGACTCGTCCGGAAGGCGAGGAGAGGTTTTATTAAAAACCCCTCTCCCCCTGCCCCTCTCCCGCTAGCGTGAGAGGGGAGCGGTTCCCTCGCCCCTTGGGGGAGAGGGCTAGGGAGAGGGGTTGTGAGCAAAGGGTAATCATGAAATATAAAGACCTGCGCGATTTCATCGCACAACTGGAAAAGCTGGGCGAGCTGAAGCGTGTTACTGCGCCGGTATCGCCGCATCTCGAGATGACGGAAATCTGTGACCGAGTATTGCGTGCGCAAGGCCCGGCGGTGCTGTTCGAGAATCCGGCCGGCCATTCCATGCCGGTGCTGGCCAACCTGTTTGGCACGCCGCGCCGTGTGGCGCTGGGCATGGGCGAGGAGAGCATCGCGGCATTGCGCGAAGTAGGCAAGCTGCTCGCCTACCTGAAAGAACCCGAGCCGCCCAAGGGTTTGAAGGATGCGTGGGAAAAGTGGCCGGTGCTCAAACAGGTGCTGAGCATGTCGCCCAAGGTGGTCTCTTCCGCACCGTGCCAGGAAATCGTCTGGGAAGGCAGTGACGTGGATTTAGCCAAGCTGCCGATCCAGCACTGCTGGCCAGGAGATGTTGCGCCGCTAATCACTTGGGGCTTGGTGGTGACGCGCGGTCCGAACAAGCCGCGCCAGAATCTCGGCATTTACCGCCAGCAGGTCATCGCGCCGAACAAGGTCATCATGCGCTGGCTCGCGCATCGCGGCGGGGCGCTGGATTACCGCGAGTGGTGCGAGCAGCATCCGAATGAACCGTTCCCGATTGCGGTGGTGATCGGCGCCGACCCGGCCACGATACTGGGCGCGGTCACGCCTGTTCCCGATTCGCTATCCGAATATCAGTTCGCCGGATTGCTGCGCGGCGCAAAAACCGAACTGGTGAAATGTATCGGCAGCGACCTGCAGGTACCGGCCAGCGCCGAGATCGTGCTGGAAGGCGTGATCCACCCGCACGAAACCGCGCTGGAAGGGCCTTACGGCGACCACACCGGCTATTACAACGAGCAGGAAAAATTCCCGGTGTTCACCATAGAGCGCATCACGCTGCGGCGCGATGCGATTTATCACTCCACTTATACCGGCAAGCCGCCGGACGAGCCCGCGATGCTGGGTGTGGCGCTGAATGAAGTGTTCGTGCCGCTGCTGCAAAAACAATTTCCCGAGATCACCGATTTCTACCTGCCGCCGGAAGGCTGTTCCTACCGCATGGCCGTGGTGTCCATCAAGAAGCAGTATCCGGGCCATGCCAAGCGCGTGATGTTCGGCATCTGGTCCTATCTGCGCCAGTTCATGTACACCAAGTTCATCATCGTGGTGGACGACGATATCGATATCCGCAACTGGCAGGAAGTCATCTGGGCGATGACCACACGCGTCGATCCCGCACGCGACACGCTGCTGGTGGAAAACACGCCAATAGACTATCTGGATTTCGCCAGCCCGGTTTCAGGCCTCGGCAGCAAGATGGGACTGGATGCCACGAACAAATGGCCGGGTGAAACACAGCGCGAATGGGGTACGCCTATCGTTATGGATGCGGCTGTGAAGGCGAAGGTGGATGCGATGTGGAACGATTTGGCGTTGTGATTCGCAGGACGAATATCGAGCGTAGAAAAGTTTCGAATTTGCTGCCAAAAGGCAGCTTTTTCGCTTTAAGTGAATTGGTGCAAGGCAGGAATGTACCAAAAGGAAATAGTCAGCATCAAATTCTGATTGGCTCCCCGATCTGGACTCGAACCAAAGAACTTCTCCATTAGCAGAATATGGTCTTTCCTGATAGATTGCTGCTTCATGTATTCGTAGCCCCCGTGTTACTTGGACGGGAGAGTTGGTGCAACTTTCTGCTTTTCTGGATTAATGCACAAATTTTCTAATCAGTGGAGAATCAGACAATGGGAATAATCATATTTGGCTGTAGCTTTTTCTATTTCCTGTTTTATGGACGATCTCTGATACGCCCATTTATCAACCAAGCAAGCTCAGGAGAGCCGGCACTGAGAAAAAGGGAAGGTGTAGCATTTCTATTATTCATTGCACTTGTGGTGTTAATTCTGAATTTGGATAGAGAGATACATTGGTTTGCGTTTGTCGTAGGTATGGTTTTTGGTTTTTCGGGTAATTCTGACCTCGAATAATTTTACAACACTGTGGCTATCATTCTTGAGTTTCTAATTCATGCATAACAAATAAGCCAGATTTCTCTGGCTTATTTGTCACTTTTTCCCATAGGTTGCATCATGATCCGGCGCAATAATTAATAAGCTCATTATTTCGCCTTTTCTATATGCGACTACTCGTTGAGACTGAGTAATTCGGAGCGAATAAATTGCCTCTATACCAACGGGTGGTTTTATGCTGACAATTTTTTCCCACTTTAAACCCTGATCTCTATATAACTGATCCCAAGTTAGTTGTTTCAGCTTTTTAAGCGCATCAGTTACTCGATTGCGCTCTGTTTTATCAAGCTTTAGCCAACTTTCCTGAAATTCTGGATTGTTTAGATCTAGTTGTACTTTCTTGTTTTTCATGGCAAATTTTTCCAAAGAAAGCGTCTAAGTCATCAACTACCTTCGGTGGATTGCTTTGTGCATAGGCTAAAGCACGTTTTAAATCCTGATTCACTTGAGGCTGATGCAGCCACATCTCATTTTCAGGGATGACTAAGGCTGTACGAACCATCCAAACACCAGGTGCGCGCTCTTCAACGAGCACCTGACGCCCAGCAAACTCTTTTCCAAGTGAAATCTGACCGTTTGCACCGATAACTTTCACGCTAGTTTTAGTTTCAATTGTATTCATTTAGGTTATCTCCCGGCGTTGAGCATGCGTTACCGCACTTCGCCATCGGTTGTATTGCTATGTATGTGTATGTGTGTGTGTAGTGTGTAGTGTGTAGTGTGTAGTGTGTATTTAAGTAATGAGTATCGGTCGTCAGAATTATGATGGCACTATAGCACCAACTTAGGAAATCATCAACTGTATTAAGCGATGCGTCTATCTTGAGGCGATACGGACACGCTATCAGCATGCCAGCAAGGTAGGTATGGGTCGTGAACGGCAGGTCAGAGTTGCAAACTGCCTGCCCGAAACCCGATAGTCCGGGTAATAAAATAAATGACGGTTTGCCAGTGCCCAGATTTGTCCGATTCGGCGAGCCAACAACCGGGGCGAAATACAAGGGCATGTCTAGATAAGATGTACGGATTCCGGGTTCTACCAACGGAAGTGATAACAGACAACGTAGCATGCTATGAATCTAGACCGGGTTAATACTTCTACTTCCGCTGCTGCACCCATTCAATCAGCGCATCCTGCGCACTATTCCCTGCTGATGCATTGGAATGGTTGATGAAAAATACCACGACCCATTCCTTGCCGCTGCGGGATTTCACATAGCCGGCAACGGTCTTCACCCCCTCCAGCGTACCGGACTTGAGGTGGGCGTGGCTGGCGGCTGCGCTTTCCTTGAGGCGCTTTTTCATGGAGCCATCAACTCCAAGGATCGGCAGTGATGCTTGCAGTTCAGCGCTGAATGGATGAGCGGCGGCGCTTTGCAGCAGCTGGGCGAGGTGCAGCGCGCTGATGCGTTCACTCCGGGATAGCCCGGCGCCGTTCTCCAATATCAGTTCAGGAAAATCGAGCCGCTGTTTTTGCAGCCAGTCGTGCACGGCCTGGGTGCTGCGCGCGAGGCTGGCGGGAGCCGGGCTGCCCCCCTCGCTCTTGCCGGGAGAGGGAGTGGTTATGGCTGCGCCCAGCGTCAGGAACAATTGCCGCGCCATGACGTTGTTGCTGAATTTGTTGATGTCGCGGATGACTTCGGAGAGTGGAGTGGAGTAGTGCGTCGAAAACAGCTGCGCGCTGCCGCCCTTCACGCCTTCACGTGATTTTCCCTGCAGTGAGCCGCCAAGTTCCTGCCACAGTGAGCGGAACACGGCTTCCACATAGCGCGTGTGCGGCATCACGCTGAGGTGATGTTCGCGTTCGCCGCATTCGCTGGGGTATCCGCCTTGCAGGATGACGCTGTCGCCGCGCGGTTGCACGCGGATTGTGTCGTCCCAGTTGTCGCAGTTGGGTGCGGGCTGCGGTGCGAGCTGGTTATCCAGCTTCATGCCATCCAGAGGAGGTTCGCTGATGATTTTCATGCCGCTCCCATTCGGCAGATAGCGCAGGCGCAGCGTGTTGAAATTCAGCAGCAGCGCGTCCGGGCCCACGTTGTAAGCGCGTACGGGATCATTGTCGAAGGCGGCTGGGTCGTGTGCGGGCAAATCAAAAAAGCTGCGATCCAGCACCAGGTCGCCGCGTATCTCGCGCAGACCGCGCGCACGCAGTTCGCGCAGCCACAACCAGAATTGTTCGAGCGTGAATTTCGGGTCGCCGTAGCCTTTAAGGATCAGGTCGCCCTGCAGAACGCCGTTTTCCAGTTTGCCGTCCAGCCAGGCCTCGGTCTTCCAGGTGTAGGTGGGGCCAAGCATGTCCAGTCCGGCGTAGGTGGTGAGCAGCTTCATGGTGGAAGCAGGGTTCATTGCCTGGCTGGCATTGATGCTGATGCGGGGTTTGCGTGCACTGACTTCGCTGACCACAATGCCGACACTGTCTAGGGGAATATGCGCCTGTTGCAGCGCTGCTCTCACGGGTGGCGGGAGCGAAGCGGCTTGCGCGCTGGCCATCATGCCAACCGCGCAAAAGAGGGTAAGGAGAAATTTCACGTCGTCCGTTCCGGATAAATCAGGTGAGCTGCTGGACGATAGCCAGCGTACGCGCAAGCAGCATGTCCATTTCCGCCTCGCTGATAATGTAGGGCGGCATGAAATATATCGTATTCCCCATCGGGCGCAGCAGTAATTCCTGCTCCAGCGCAAGCGTGAAACAGCGCTGCGCAAAATCAGGATGCGAGGTATCCACTTCAAATGCCCAGATCATTCCCGTGTTGCGAAAGTTCCGCACCTTGGGGTGATCGCGCAATGGCGTGGCAATGCGGTTGAAATAGGCTGATTTGCTGCGGTTAGAAGCCAGCACATCATCCTCGGCGAAAATATCCAGTGTCGCCAGCGCGGCACGGCAGGCGAGCGGGTTGCCGGTATAGGAATGTGAATGCAGGAAGCCGCGCGACACCTCATCGGCATAGAACGCCTGATAAACATTGTCCGTTGTCATTACCACCGACAGCGGCAGATAGCCTCCGCTGATGCCCTTGGATAACAACAGAAAATCCGGCGCGATACCTGCCTGTTCGCACGCAAACATCGTCCCCGTCCGCCCCATCCCCACCGCAATTTCATCGGCAATCAGATGGACTTCATATTGGTTGCACAGTTCGCGCGCCCGTTGCAGATATGCCGGGTGGTACATGGCCATGCCGGCGGCACCCTGCACCAGCGGCTCGACAATCAGGGCGGCGATCGTATGGTGATGCTGCTGTAAATACGCTTCCAGTTGTGATGCGCAACGCAGTGCAAAATTTTCCGCACTTTCGCCCGCTTCCGCTTTGCGCCAGTCGGGGCTGGGCACGGTCGCGTTCTGTTTTACCAGCACGCTGTAGGCGTCCTTGAACAAGGCCACATCGGTCACCGACAGCGCGCCCAAGGTTTCTCCGTGATAGCTGTTTTCCAGGCTGACGAAGGTGGATTTCTGCGGTCTGCCGTTATTGCGCCAATAGTGAGCGCTCATTTTTAGCGCGATCTCGGTGGCCGATGCTCCGTCTGAAGCATAGAAGCAATGCCCCAGCCCGGCAGGGGCAAGTTGCGCCAGCCGTTCGGAAAGCTGCACCACCGGCTCGTGGGTAAAACCCGCCAGCATCACATGTTCCAGCCGCCCCAGCTGATCGGTGATGGCCGCGTTGATGCGCGGATTGCAATGCCCGAACAGGTTCACCCACCACGAGCTCACCGCATCCAGATAGCGCCTGCCGTCGAAATCATACAGCCACACGCTCTCGCCTCGCTGGATCGGCACCAGCGGCAGGGTTTCGTGCCGTTTCATCTGGGTGCAGGGATGCCACACGGCCGCGAGAGAACGCGCAAGCAAATCTGAGTTAGGCATGGGCAAGTCAGGTTAAGATCTTCTGCGATTTTATGTTGGCAGCAGGCGATCGGCAATTTAATACCTGATTCTCACAGATAAATTTTATTTGCGCCCTTGAAATCGAAGCACGCTGCCCCTATTATTAGCACTCGTTAACGGCGAGTGCTAATCAGCAGCGCCGCTTTTAACTTAACCAACTGTTTTAGGAGATTAAAGTATGAAAGTACGCCCATTAAACGACCGCGTTATCGTCAAACGCCTGGAAGAAGAACGCAAGACTGCCTCTGGAATCGTGATTCCTGATGCCGCGACCGAAAAGCCCGATCAAGGCGAAATCATCGCCGTGGGCAAAGGCAAGATTGGTGATGATGGCAAGCTAGTTCCAATGACCGTGAAAGTTGGCGATAAGGTATTGTTTGGCAAGTACGCCGGCCAGACTTTCAAGATGGATGGACAGGAATACATGACCATGCGCGAAGATGACGTCATCGGCGTAGTCGAAGCCTAATTCCAGATTGTCATTCCTGCAAAGGCAGGAATCCAGTTAATAAACCGCCGCATTCCGGGTAAAGTCCGGAAAACGGAAACTCACAATTTCAGGAGAATAAACATGGCAGCAAAAGATGTAAAATTTCATGATGCCGCACGCAGCAAGATGGTTGTCGGTGTCAACATTCTGGCCGATGCGGTCAAGGTTACGCTGGGCCCGAAAGGCCGCAATGTCGTGCTGGATCGCTCTTATGGCGCTCCTACCATCACCAAGGACGGCGTGTCCGTCGCCAAGGAAATCGAACTGAAGGACAAGTTCGAAAACATGGGCGCACAAATGGTGAAGGAAGTGGCTTCCAAGACCTCCGATGTAGCCGGTGACGGCACCACCACTGCGACCGTACTGGCGCAATCCATTGTGCAGGAAGGCATGAAGTTCGTTGCCGCCGGCATGAACCCGATGGACCTGAAGCGCGGCATCGACAAGGCTGTAACCGCCACCGTGGAAGAACTGAAGAAACTGTCCAAGCCCTGCACCACCAGCAAGGAAATCGCCCAGGTAGGTTCCATTTCCGCCAACTCTGACGCCAACATCGGCAAGATCATTGCCGACGCGATGGACAAGGTCGGCAAGGAAGGCGTCATCACCGTTGAAGACGGCAAGTCCCTCGACAACGAACTCGAAGTGGTAGAAGGCATGCAGTTTGACCGCGGTTACCTGTCTCCCTACTTCATCAACAATCCTGACAAGCAAATTGCGGTGATGGACAACCCCTTCATCCTGCTGCACGACAAGAAAATCTCCAACATCCGCGACCTACTGCCCGTACTGGAACAAATCGCCAAGTCCGGCCGCCCCCTGCTGATCATCGCCGAGGACGTGGACGGTGAAGCGCTGGCCACACTGGTTGTGAACAACATTCGCGGCATCCTGAAGACCGTTGCCGTCAAGGCTCCTGGCTTCGGCGACCGCCGCAAGGCCATGCTGGAAGACATCGCCATCCTGACCGGCGGCACCGTGATCGCCGAAGAAGTTGGCCTGTCACTGGAGAAGGCCACACTGGCCGAACTGGGCCAAGCCAAGCGCATCGAAGTGGGCAAGGAAGACACCATCATCATCGACGGCGCAGGCAAGGAAGATGCGATCAAGGGTCGTATCACCCAGATCAACAGGCAAGCCGAAGAATCCACCAGCGACTACGACAAGGAAAAACTGCAAGAGCGTAAAGCCAAGCTGGCTGGCGGCGTGGCAGTGATCAAGGTCGGTGCTGCAACCGAAGTTGAAATGAAAGAGAAGAAAGCCCGCATCGAAGACGCACTGCATGCTACCCGTGCTGCATGGGAAGAAGGCATTGTTCCCGGCGGAGGCGTAGCACTGCTGCGCGCCAAAGTGGCCGTGTCTGGCATCAAGGGCGACAACCATGACCAGGACGCGGGCATCACCATCGTGTTGCGCGCCATGGAAGCACCGCTGCGCGCCATCGTGCATAACGCCGGTGACGAGCCATCCGTTGTGGTCAACAAGGTGCTGGAAGGCAAGGGCAGCTACGGTTACAACGCTGCAACCAGCGAATATGGCGACATGTTGGCGATGGGCGTGGTTGATCCAACCAAGGTGACGCGCGTTGCATTGCAAAATGCAGCCTCCATCGCCGGCCTGATGCTCACCACTGCATGCATGGTGGCCGAGTTGCCGGAAGACAAGCCTGCCGGTGGCATGGGCGGCGGCGACATGGGTGGTATGGGCGGCATGGGTGGTATGGGCGGCATGATGTAATCCGCGACCCGTTCGCTGTCGTAACTGACAACCCCGCTCTGCGGGGTTTGTCTTTTGTAGGGTATTGCCGCTATAATGCGCCCCTTCGCGGAAGCCGAGAGGCATCCCAAAACTAAAAGCAGCACGGCTCGGTAGCTCAGTCGGTAGAGCAGAGGACTGAAAATCCTTGTGTCGGTGGTTCGATTCCGCCCCGAGCCACCAATATTATTAAGGCCTGCAGAGATGCAGGCCTTTTTTATTTTCTACAATTCTTCGTTTGAGAAGATTAACCCGGTCGCTTTTCCATGATTCGATTTGGCGTGCTGCTGTCTGTAAAAGACTTCGCCTCGACCGTGTGCAAGGTGCTATGAAGCTAGACCTGACCCCAAACACACTTATGACCCCAAACACATAACCAATCACTTGGCAGCTTGCTGCCTTAGTGGGATGGCTAGTTGTTTCATCAATCCTTGTGCGGCTGCGTTCCCGGTGCATGGGTATGACCGGCCTTCGTAGGCGCTGAGGCTGCGCCCTCGGTAGCGGGGGTTGTGTGAGGTTCCGCATCATGTTCGCCATGCGCCGCATCATCGTGGCTATGGATATGTTCATCCTCATGAGGTGCATGAGGTGTATCTTTTCTTTGCACGGGCATGGCGCCATGACCTTCGCCGTGAGCATGTGCATGGCCCGACCCCTCCGGTTTGGGCATGGACATCACGCCCAAGCCATAGCGGTAAACGAGCTCGCCGCCATGCCATGCGGTGGACAGCAACAGGCCCGCTGCGATTACCAGCAAGCCGGTGAACAGCCAGCCCTTGTCTTTACGCCGGCGCGACAAGTAATACTCCCAGCCTGCGATGCCAATAAACAGTGCGAATGTGGCCATCGCCCAGTTGCGGTGTTCGGTCATAGCGCTGTGCGAGGGGGCGTCATGCTCGACCGTGTTATAGGCATACCAGCCCGCCGCGACGGTGAGCAGAGTGAACCCCATGCCGATCCACAGGTTCCAGCGCGCGACTATCGTCAACTGATTAGCCAGCTTACCGTTGTGCAAGAAGCGGGACAGCAGGTGGATTATTGCGGCGATCGTCAACAGGGCCACCGTGAAGTGGACGAATATCGGGTGCCAGTTTGGAATAATCTCAATCATATTTTTTCACTTTAATTTCGTGCGCCTTGAACAGGGCATACAGCGCAGGGATCACGATCAGCGTCAATATCGTCGAGGAAATCATACCGCCGACCATCGGCGCGGCGATAATGCGCAGCACTTCAAAGTCGGCGCCGTTACTTCAACGCCTTCTTTAACAATTCCAACGTATTATCCTCATGCATCACTACTCGATCATAAACAGGTAGCTCTGACGAAGGTGATAACTGACCATGGTTGCAGTGCATATCCCAACGACGTTGCAGGACATTTCTGCAATAGTCATAGTGGCAGGCACCATGTATCCCCGTCACGGCCATGCTCAATATCTGGCAACTGCACCTATCTCCGTGTGGGTTTTCCATCGCGTTCCTTATACGTATCGCCGCATCTAAAAGTACTTGCTGACTATCGTGTTCAGTGCCACCAGAAAATAGGCTTTATGTTTTTTTCAGATAGCCCACTCGCCATATATGGGAAGTGCAGCAGATTCAAAGGTGCTGACGACAGCATGATCGAAAGTCTTACCCGCGCCATCATGCAAAACTTTTAATCATTTTTTACTCTTTCCAGATGATAAATATTTAATCTCACGCGCCTTGAACAAGGCATACAGCGCGGGAATCACGATCAGCGTCAGTATCGTCGAGGAAATCATGCCGCCCACCATCGGCGCCGCTATGCGGCGCATGACCTCGGAACCGGTACCGGTTCCCCACATGATGGGCAACAGGCCCGCCATGATTGCGACCACCGTCATCATCTTCGGCCGCACCCGATCTACCGCACCTTCCATGACCGCTGCGTAAAGATCGCCTATGGTTGGATCTTGTCCTTCAGCCGAGCGTTCCGCCTTAATCCGTTCCCAGGCGTTTTCCAGATAGATCAGCATCACCACTCCTGTTTCTGCAGCGACTCCGGCCAGCGCAATGAAGCCCACCGCAACAGCAACGGACAGGTTGTATCCGAGCAACCATAGCAGCCACACCCCACCGACCAGCGCGAACGGCACAGACAGCATCACGATCAATGCTTCCGTCACGCGCCTGAAGTTGAGATACAGCAGCAAAAAGATGATCAGCAGGGTAATCGGTATGACGATTTTCATCTTGGCAGCGGCGCGTTCCATGTATTCAAACTGCCCGCTCCATGTTGCGTAGTAACCGGGCGGGAATTTCACATTTTCCGCCACCGCACGACGGGCATCGGCCACATACGAACCGATGTCGCGGTCGCGGATGTCCACAAAAACATAGGCAGACAGCAGCGCATTCTCGGTGCGGATGGCTGGCGATCCCTTGACCACTGTCACCTTGGCGAGCTGCCCGAGCGGGATCATCGCGCCGTCCCCATTGCCCTGCATCGGGATCGGCACCAGCACTTCGTGCGCAATCTGCTGAGGACTGCTGCGCAACTCGCGCGGGTAGCGGACGATGACGCCGAAGCGTTCCCGCCCCTCCACCATCGTGGTCACCATTTCGCCACCGAGTGCGGTAGAAATGACATCCAGCAAGTCGCCTATTGGCATTCCATAGCGCGCAAGCGCTTCCCGGTCCGGCTCGATATCAAGGTAGAAACCCCCGGTAATGCGCTCGGCAAAGGCACTGGTGGTGCCCGGAACTTTCTTGACCACTGCTTCGATATCCTTGGCAACACGCTCTATCCCTTCCAGATCTTTGCCATACACTTTGATGCCGATCGGCGTGCGAATACCGGTCGCGAGCATATCGAGACGCGCCTTGATCGGCATGGTCCACGAGTTGGCCATACCCGGAAACTGCAATGACTTATCCATTTCCGCGATCAGCTTGTCGATGTTCATACCCGCTCGCCACTCAGACTCAGGCTTGAGATTGATTACGGTCTCGAACATCTCCGGCGGTGCCGGATCGGTAGCCGTCTGCGCGCGTCCCGCCTTGCCATATACGGATGCCACTTCGGGGAAACTCTTGATGATCTTGTCCTGCGTCTGCAACAGTTCCGCCGCTTTGGTGATGGACATGGCAGGCAGCGAGGCGGGCATGTAGAGCAGCGTGCCCTCGTTCAGGGTCGGCATGAACTCGGAGCCCAGCCTTGTCGCCGGATAGATGGAAACACCCATCACCACCAAAGCGGCGACGATCGTCATTTTCTTCCAGCGCATCACCGCCGCGATGACCGGTCGATAAACCCAGATCAGAAAACGGTTCAGCGGGTTCTTCGCCTCCGGCATGATTTTGCCGCGAATGAACAGCATCATCAGCACCGGAACCAGCGTGACGGACAGCAACGCTGCGCCCGCCATGGAGAACGTCTTGGTAAATGCGAGCGGGGAGAACAGCCGTCCTTCCTGTCCCTCCAGCGTGAACACCGGCAGGAACGAAACCGTAATGATCAGCAGCGAGAAAAATAACGCCGGGCCGACTTCTTTGCAGGCGGCAAGGATGGCGTTGGCGCGCGCATTTAACCCCTCCCGGCCTCCTAACCCCTCCCAACCTCCCCTTGTCAGGGGAGGAGACGCTACACCCTCCCCTGACAAGGGGAGGGATGGGGAGGGGTTGCTTTCCAACCGCTCCAGATGTTTGTGCGCGTTCTCGATCATCACGATCGCGGCATCCACCATCGCGCCGATGGCAATCGCAATTCCGCCCAGGCTCATGATGTTGGAATTCATGCCCAGCGCACGCATGGCGATGATGGCGATCAGCACGCCGACGGGCAGCATCACAATGGCGACCAGCGCGCTGCGCACATGCATCAGAAACACCATGCACACCAGCGCGACGATGATGCTTTCCTCAAGCAGGGTGCGCT
The DNA here is from genome assembly GCA_030834965.1 of Gallionellaceae bacterium. Classification (GTDB taxonomy): domain Bacteria; phylum Pseudomonadota; class Gammaproteobacteria; order Burkholderiales; family Gallionellaceae; genus JAUQWW01. The sequence continues at coordinate 15,729 of JAUQWW010000034.1, forward strand.
TCAGAGTTTCGATGGCGCGATGAATCAGCTCGGAGCGGTCATACACGGCCTGGATAGTCACGCCGCTTGGAAGACCCGAGGACACCTCGGCGATTTTGTTTTTGATGTTCTCGATCACCTCCAGCGCGTTCTGGCCATAGCGCGCCATGACGATGCCTGACACCACTTCGCCTTCCCCATTCAACTCGGTGAGGCCGCGCCGCTCGTCGGGACCGATCTCGACACGCGCGATGTCGCGTATCAGCACCGGTGTGCCACGCTCGGATTTCACCACCAGATTCTTGATGTCGTTCGTGCCGCGCAGGTATCCCTTGCCGCGCACCATGTACTCGGTCTCGGCCATCTCCACCACACGGCCGCCCACATCGCGATTGGAGTCGCGGATCACCTGCACAACCTTCATCAGTGGGATGCCATAAGCGCGCAGCTTCACCGGATCCACCGTCACCTGATACTGCTGCACGAAGCCGCCGACGGAAGCCACTTCCGATACCCCGTGCGCCTTGGTAAGCTGATAACGCAAGAACCAGTCCTGTATGGTGCGCAGTTCGGCCAGCGTCTTGTTCACGCCGATCACCGCGTACTGATACACCCAGCCGACACCGGTCGCATCCGGGCCGATCTGCGGCGTAACGCCCTTGGGCAGTTTGCCGGAAGCGAAATTAAGGTACTCCAGCACCCGCGAGCGCGCCCAATAAAGATCGGTGCCATCCTCGAAAATAACATACACGAAGGAAGCGCCGAAAACCGAGAAGCCGCGCACGACCTTGGATTTCGGCACCGAAATCATGGAAGTGGTCAACGGGTAGGTGACCTGATCTTCCACCACTTGCGGCGCCTGGCCGGGGTATTCGGTAAAGACGATCACCTGCACATCCGATAAATCCGGCAACGCATCCAGCGGGGTTTTGACCACCGCATAAATGCCCGCCAGCGTGATAACCAGGGTGGCGAGAATCACCAGGAATCGGTTGCGCGCCGACCAGTCGATGATGGTGTTTAACATGTCAGTGCCCCGCGTGTGGGTTGCCAGAAGGAGCAACCGGTTTGGCGTGCAGCCTGGTGATCACCCATTCGCCCGGCTTGCGTTCGACGATTTCAAACGTGATGGCAGTGCCGGGTTGAATGCCTGTCACCAGCGATGGATTTGCCAAAGCGAGATCCATGGTCATTCCCGGCCAGCCCAGCATCTTGATCTGGCCGTGCGTGACGCTGACCGTACCATCTGCATTCAGGGCATTCAGCGTGCCGTCTGCCTGATATCCCACCGCAGCCGGCTTAGCCTGCTCTGCCGCATCCTGAGCACCATGCCCCGCATGTTCCCCGGCTGGCTGGACGGATCCTTGCGCTTCCAGCGTCCCACCGGGGTGAGCGTGCCCGATCCCGCCGAGTGCTGCCTTGAGGTTGCTTTCGGCATCAATCAGGAAGTTGGCTGCCACGACCACTCGTTCTCCTTCGGCAATGCCATGCAACACTTCCACATAATTGTCGCTGCGCCTGCCCAGGCTGATTTCACGCGGCTCAAAGAGTCCTTCTGCCAGCTGCACCAGCGCAATCTGGCGAGTGCCGCTGTCGATCACCGCAGAAACCGGCACGGTTAAGACCTTGCCTTCGCCAATGGCCGAAATTTCCACCTGTGCAAACATGGCAGGCTTGAGCAATCCGTGCGGGTTGGCAATCTCCAGACGCACCGGAATGGTACGGGTCGCGGGATTCAGTGTCGGATAAACGTAGGTGATGGCACCCTCGAACACCTTGTCCGGATAAGCATTGATTTTCACCTTGGCCTTGGCTCCGGTTTTTACCAAAGCAATGTCCTGTTCAAAGACATCGGCGATCACCCATACCGAGGAAAGATCGGCAATCTGGTACAGCATTTCACCGGGCATGAAGCGCATGCCCTCCAAGGCTTTCTTCTCCAGCACAATGCCATTCACTGGGGTATGAAAGGCATTAAAGGTCAGGCTGCGCCTGGTCGTCCCGGATAGTGCCAGTTCCTTCACCTGTTGCTCGGAAATATCCCAGTTCCTGAGGCGCTGCAAGCTGGCCTCGGCGAGCTTCTGCATGCTCTGCCGGGTATCGCCGTCCGCGTCTTTCAATGCCGCGACACCTTGCACAGCAATCGCGTACTCACGCTGCGCCGATACCAATTCCGGGCTATACACATCAAACAGTGCCTGCCCTTTTTTTACCGGCTCTCCAGTTGTTTTCACATGCAACTTTTCTATCCATCCCTCAAACTTGGGAGCAATGTTGTGGATATTCCGCTCATTAACTTCCACCCTGCCAGCGGCGCGCAACGTTTTGTCCAGCATGCGCATCGTTGCCGGCTCGGATCTTATCCCCAGTTTTTGCACCTTTGCGACGCTGACTCTGACTTGTGCTGAGCCTATCGAGGCCTGTCCTGAGCTTGACGAAGCGGCCTGACTCCCGCTGCCCGCCTCATCCCCTCCTTCGTACACCGGTACATAGTCCATGCCCATCGAGTCTTTTTTCGGCACCGGCGATGTGTCCGCCAATCCCATCGGATTGCGGTAATAAAGTATTTTTGGTTCCTTCTTGGCAGCAACTGCAGGAGCCGCTTCAGTCGGCACGTGCGGTGTGCGCGTGCCCAGCCAATAGCCGCCCGCGCCTACGCCCAGCAAAATCACCGCGCCTATGATTATTCCGGCAATCGGTTTCATAATTCTTCTCCCAACAGTCGTTCAATTTCGGCTAAACGCATCTGTGCGTCCGTCTGGGCTTTCAGCACTTCCAGCTTGGCATTCAGGATTTGCCGCGCCGCATCCAGCAGCGTCGCAAAATCAACCCTGCCGTTCTGATAGCCGGACAATGCGGATTCAAAAGTGACATTTGCTTGCGGCAACAGGCTGCTGGAACTCAGCGACTCGGTGCGCTGCGCTGCATCAAGACCGGCCAGATTTTCGGTTAGAACAGACAAGATGCGATTGGCGGTTGCTTCCTTGCGCGCCTTGGCTGCCGCGAGCATTGCCTCTGATTCTCGCTCCTGCGAACGGCGTGTCTCCTGCTGCAACGGAATGTTGAGTTCGACCATCATGCCCCACTCGCGTATCGCAGTGCCGAACTGGGTCGGAAAAACACCCAGCACAAAATCCGGGTAACGATTTTTGTACGCAAGATCACGGGTTTTTTCAGCCGCGCTGATCCCAGCCTCGTCCGCAAACAAATCCGGGTTGTGTTCACGAATGCGATTTTCCAGTGCCTTATAGTTTTCCAGACTGGCCGCTGCGGGAATGCTGCGCAAGCGTTGCGGAGAAGCAAGCGGTGCGATCGCCGGACGCGACAACAAGGCATTCAGCCGTGCCTCAATTTGGCGTTGGGTATTGTCCAGCGCGACCAGTCCGGTTTTCATGGCCGTTTGTTCAACTTGCGCGCGCACCGCATCCTGCTGCGCTGCAAGACCGTTGGCGTAACGAGCCTGCGCAACCTTCTCCATCTGCACCACCAGATCGAGCAGGTCACGGGTGATCTTTTGACTGCCGGTAACGTAGTAATACTGCGCATAAGCGGATTTGATTTGCGCCGACAATTCCGCCCAGGTCGCTGCGGTTCGTCCCCGCGCCTGATTTGCGCCAGCCTCGGCAGCCTCACGCTTCAAGTCACGCTTGCCCATCCACGGCACGCTTTGCATCAAGGTGTAGCGCGTGCTGCCCACCTGTGATGGGAGCAGGCTGGCGCCCTTGTCCATGCCGCGGTTTGTGATGTCCATCAACTCGGTGCGCAGCACCGGGTCCGGCAGGGCGCTGGCGGAATAAATTCGCTCAGCCGCAGCGGCTGCCTCCAGGCGCATCGTCACCAGCTCGGGGTTCTGCTTTTGCGCCAAATCGAGGAGTTCTTCAACCCCGGCCCCCGGCGGCTGCGCGGATTCCTCTCCCCATGCCGGATATGCGGCCAGCCAAGACATGCCCAGCCACGATATGCAAAGAATGATTCTGATCCATTTTCCCATGATGATTCTCCAATACGCGCCACCTCCCGGCGGCAACAGGTAAGAACATCAGCGCATGGCGAATGCCCCGCACAAGGCGGAACAGGTCATGCGCAGGGAACGGCTAATTCAGGAAGGAGCAGAAACGGATGGAGAGGGGCGGACCGGTATTCAGCGCCACCTGTTCGGCGGCAAGGTTAGTGCGCGCAGGCTGCTGCTGCGGCAGGTTGCTTACCCAGGCCATCACGCTGACTGGCGCGGCGAGCGGCACGCTGTGCTGATCCACGCTGATCTGGTCGGGTTGCGTGCAGTGATTCAGGCAGGCATTGGCATTGGAAACTTCTTCTTCGTGACACGGCTTGGCTTCGTCATCGTGTTCGACGGCATAAGCCTGCACCGGGCTGGCGTCAGGCGTAATGCATGCATTCGCGGCGCCCATTCCTTGCGCGAACAGCATTATCCCCAGCATCAGCCGGGCCAGCCATTTGATTTTGCGTTGCGCCAGTTTCATCTGCGAGAAACCTCTGGGTTAATGGGACACACCGGGCTAAAGCCATATAACCTGATGCCGAACCACTATAAACGATGCCACAATAGTACACAATCGGGCCAGGTTCATGGCATCATTTACCGGCATGGCCGGTTTACGCCATTTATTTATCAACCCGCTAACGAGTAGACAACAATATGCCCCATAGTTCCGCGCCCGCTGCCGAATTTGACGCCCCCGGCTTCGTTGACTGGTTCCGTTCGGTCGCGCCTTACATCAATGCGTTTCGGGGGCGTACCTTTGTGGTCGCCTTCGGCGGTGAGGTGGTGGCGGATGGAAAATTTGTTGGCCTGACCCATGACTTCAACCTGCTCGCCAGCCTGGGCGTGCGCCTGGTGCTGGTGCACGGCGCGCGTCCGCAGATCGAGCAACACCTGTCGCACAACAATATCGAGGATCGCTACCATCATGGCATCCGCCTGACCGATACGGAAACCATGCAATGCGTGAAGGAAGCCGTGGGCCGCGTCCGCGTGGAAATTGAAGCGCTGCTGTCGATGGGTCTGGCAAATTCGCCAATGGCTAATGCCGACATCCGTGTGGCTGGAGGCAATTTCATCACGGCACAGCCGACAGGCGTGGTCAACGGCGTGGATTTGCTGCACACCGGCAGCGTGCGCAAGGTGGATGTTGCGGCGCTGAACGACCGCATGGAATTCGGCGAGGTGGTGCTGCTCTCGCCGCTGGGTTATTCGCCCACCGGCGAAGTCTTCAATCTCACGCTGGAAGATGTCGCGACCCAAACCGCCATTGCGCTGGATGCCGACAAGCTGATTTTTCTGATGGACACCGAGGGAGTACAGGACAAGAAAGGTGAATTGCTGCGCGAACTGACCGTGGCCGATGCGAATGCCATCCTGGCCAGCAAGCGCAAACTGCCGGACGATGTCAGCCTGTTTCTGCCTTGCGCGGTGCGCGCCTGCGAAGCAGGCGTAGCACGCACGCATCTGATCAGCCGCCATGTGGATGGCGCATTGTTGCAGGAACTGTTTTCCGACATCGGCATCGGTACCATGCTGGTAGAAACCACGCTCAACATCCTGCGCGACGCCACCATCGACGATGTCGGCGGCATCCTGCAACTGCTGCAGCCGCTGGAAGAGGAAGGCATCCTGGTGCGGCGCGGGCGCGAGCTGCTGGAGCGCGAAATCGAACGCTTCGTGGTGCTGGAGCACGACCATCGCATCATCGGCTGCGCCGCGCTATATCCGTTTAGCGACGAGAAATCTGCGGAGCTGGCCTGCCTCGCGGTGCAGCCGGGCTACCGCCGGCATGGCTATGGCGAAGCACTGCTCAGGCACATCACGGCCCAGGCGCAGGCACAAGGTTTGCGCAAGCTGTTTGTGCTGACCACGCGTACCGCACATTGGTTCGTTGAGCGCGGCTTCAAGGAAGCCGATATCGGGCAACTGCCGGCGCAGAAAAAAAATCTGTACAACTACCAGCGTCGCTCCAAAATATTCCTGAAGAGCCTGAAGTAATCCGGGCAGCCGCAATACAAGGCGTTCGCGGTAAAATCCGGGAACGCAATAATTTCTGTAACAATCTGATTGGAGAATCTGAGCATGGCAAGAATGGTGCAATGTGTAAAGCTTGGGCGTCAGGCGGAAGGTCTGGATCGCATTCCTTATCCCGGCGCACTCGGCCAGCGCATTTTCGAGAATGTTTCCAAGGAGGCATGGCAGGGCTGGATCAAGTACCAGACCATGCTGGTCAACGAGAACCGCCTTAACCTTGCCGATGCGAGCGCGCGCAAATACCTGGCCGGCCAGATGGAAAATTATTTCTTCGGCGGCGACGTGCAGATGCCGCCCGGCTATGTGCCGCCAAAATAATTAGCGCAATCCGCACAGTGGCCAAGAAATTTCCCACGCAACATTTTCTCAACCGTGAACTGGGGCAGCTGGAATTCAACCGGCGCGTCCTGGCACAGGCGGAAAATGCCAGCGTTCCCCTGCTGGAGCGTTTGAAATATCTGTGCATCGTCAGTAGCAATCTGGATGAATTTTTCGAGATTCGCGTAGCCGGGCTGAAGGAACAGGTCAAATTGTCCGGCATTCCATCCGGGCCGGATGGCATGGATGCGCGCCAGACGCTGAAGCTGGTGCGCGAACAGGCGCATCAGCTCATCGAACGGCAATACCAGGTGCTCAACGATGACCTGTTTCCCACGCTTGATCAGCAAGGCATCCGCTTTCTGCGCCGCACCCACTGGAACGATGCGCAGCGCGCCTGGGTGCGGGAATTTTTCTTCAACGAAGTCATGCCGGTGCTGACCCCGATCGGGCTCGACCCGTCGCATCCTTTTCCGCGCGTACTCAACAAAAGCCTGAATTTCGCCGTGGAACTGCATGGCAAGGATGCCTTTGGGCGCAACTCCGCGAAGGCCATCGTGCAGGCGCCGCGTGTATTGCCGCGCACCATCCCGCTGCCACCGGAGATCAGCGACTGCGCCCACGACTTCGTATTCCTCTCTTCCATCCTGCATGCGCATGTCGGTGAGCTGTTCGGCGGCATGGAAGTGCTGAGCTGTCACCAGTTCCGCGTCACGCGCAACAGCACACTGTTCGTGGATGAAGAGGAAGTAAAGAACCTGCGCATCAGCCTGCAGGGTGAACTGCCGCAGCGCCACTTCGGCGACGCGGTGCGCCTGGAGGTGACCGACAACTGTTCACCGCAGGTAGCCGAGTTCCTGCTGCAACAATTCGAGCTTGGGCCGGAAGAACTGTACCGCGTGAACGGGCCGGTCAATCTGGTGCGGCTGATGGGCATTCCCGACCAGGTTGCGCGTGACGACCTGAAATTCCCGCCGTTTTCGCCCGGCGTACCGGCCGTATTGCAGAAGAAGGGCGCGGATATGTTCAAGGTCATCCGCAAGAGCGATGTGTTGCTGCACCATCCCTTCCAGTCGTTCAAGCCTATCATCGACTTCATCCAGCAGGCTGCCGCCGATCCACATGTGGTCGCCATCAAGCAGACGGTGTATCGCACCGGCGTTAATTCAGAGCTGATGGAAGCGCTGATTTCCGCCACACGCCTCGGCAAGGAGGTGACGGTGGTGGTAGAGCTGCTCGCCCGCTTCGACGAGGAGGCCAACATCAACTGGGCCAGCAGGCTGGAGGAGGTGGGCGCACACGTGGTTTACGGCGTGGTCGGGCACAAGACCCATGCAAAAATGCTGATGGTCGTGCGGCGCGAGGAGGGGAAATTGCGCCGCTACGTGCATCTGGGCACCGGCAACTACCATCCGCGCACGGCGCGCTATTACACCGACTTTGGCCTGTTCACCAGCAACGAGGAAATCTGCGCAGACGTAAACGAGGTGTTCGTGCAACTCACCAGCCTGGGCACAGCAAGCAAGCTGCGCCACTTGTGGCAATCACCGTTCTCGCTGCACAGCCAGATTCTGCGCGCGATCCAGAATGAGACCAAACTCGCCCAAGCAGGCAAGCGCGGTCACATCATCGCCAAGATGAACGCACTGCTGGAACCGGAAACCATCATGGCGCTGTACGCAGCCTCGCAGGCGGGTGTGAAAGTCGATCTCATCGTGCGTGGCGTATGTGCGCTGCGCCCCGGCGTACCGGGACTGTCCGAGAACATCCGCGTGCGCTCGGTGATCGGCCGCTTTCTGGAGCACACGCGCATCTTCTATTTCCGCAATAACCTGGCGCATGACGTGTATCTTTCCAGCGCCGACTGGATGGACCGCAACTTCTTCCGCCGCATCGAGGTCTGCTTCCCGATACTCGACAAGAAACTGAGAAAGCGCGTGATCGACGAAGGCCTGGGCATATACCTGCATGACAACTGCCAGGCATGGGACATGGACATGGACGGGCATTACCGCAAGAAAGCCACGCGTCGCGCCCCATTGAAATGCGCACAGTCGGCATTATTGCAACTTCTTGCCAGTTTGCCACTCAAATCGGAACTTTGAGCAATCTGTTGGCCGAAGGCCGTATTGAATGGAAAAGACATATTTATCTGCCTCTTATCTGCCCCAGTCAAAGCTTGGATTTTAGGTATTTTACCTATTGATGTTGCAGTAATGCTTACATATGATTAATATTAGTGGACAACCATAAATATAATAATAATAAAAACCATAATATAAAATGTTCGAGAGGGGGTATTTCCCATGAAATTTCCAGTCACCAAAGCCGCCGTATTAATCGCGTTGATATCGTGGGGCGTCGTCGCTTACGGCCAATCCACAAAAGCCAGCAACATCGGCGGTATTAGCAACACCCGACACAATTTGGCCATGAGCTATCTCGGCGCTGGGGCGGCGATCATGAATAGCTTCCGCAATGATTACGGCGAGGTTTGCGTCTATTGCCACACGCCGCACGGCGCCAACAGCAATGTGGCCTTGCCGCTGTGGAACCGCACCATAAAAGCGACCACTTACAAGACCTATGACACGCTGAACACCAACCTGACCCAGCCTGTGAATCAGCCAGGGCCAAATTCGCTCTCCTGCCTTTCTTGTCACGACGGCACAGTGGCCATCGACTCCATCATCAACATGCCCGGCTCCGGCAAATACAACGCGGCGCAAGCGACCACCCAAAGCGATTCTTTCCTTAACACCTGGACGTCGAATGGAGGCCCTGCACCGATACATTCAGGCATGAATTCAGGTTCAACAAACTGTCTGCTATGCCATAACATTCCGAACTCTGAGCCAAGCATTCCGAACTGGGGTGTTGCTTTCCTCGGTACCGACCTCACCAACGATCACCCGGTCGGCGTCCGGTTCGCCAGCTCTGGACCGAATCTAGCGGACTTCAATCAACCCAACAGGACTAATGGCTCGATCGCATTTTTCGATACTGATGGCAACGGTCGCGCCGATCCAAACAATATTCGGGTGTACGACTCCGGCAACGGCTTTGCGGTTGAATGCGCGTCTTGCCATGATCCTCACGGCGTACCCTCGGGCGGCCAAGGTAGTGTTAACAACCCCACTTTTATGCGAGTCACCAATTCTGGCAGCACGCTGTGCTTGACCTGCCACATTAAGTAAATTTGATCTGCACCCGATAAATAGGCCGCCCGGGCATTTCACCAGACACAGCACCTGATTCCCAAGGCGGATACAAATACGAAGCGCAACATTTTCTCCAAAATGTTGCGCTTTGTTTTTGAGCGCAGCAGGGGATATCCTGAAAATTAAACCATTTCGCGGGAAAAATCATGGAGCTGATACTGTGGCGTCACGCCGAAGCCGAGGATGGATTCCCAGACAATGCACGGCCACTCACCGCAAAAGGGAGAAAGCAGGCCGATAAAATGTCCGCCTTCCTCCGCACCCGCCTCCCGCACAACACGCGCATACTGGTCAGCCCTGCAAGGCGCGCACAGCAAACCGCACAAGCACTTACCCATGATTTCATTACTGAACCAGGCATCGCGCCTGGCGCTTTGCCACAGGCACTGCTCAAGGCAGCAGGCTGGCCTGATGGCGAGGATTGCACATTGATTGTCGGTCATCAACCCGCACTGGGTGAGGCGGCTGCCTTGCTCATGACCGGGAAACCGGAATGCTGGAGCATCCGGAAGGGGGCGGTTTGGTGGCTCAGCCGCCGCGAAAGCGAGGGAGATATCCAGACCTCCCTGCGCCTCGCCATTGCCCCGGATCACCTATAGCGCATTTACGTGGGAAGAGTTGCTGCAGGGTAAAGCGCAATAGTCAGTCAGCCGCCTGCACCAGCACATAGGGGCTGACCACCACAGCCCATACGTCGGCATCCGCTTCATACCAGGCCTTGGCCTGTTCATCACTCACCTTGCCAATCTGCCCCGAGACAAGCCACTGCTCGACTTGCACCTTGTTGTCCTCGGAAATCTGCAATGCCACTTCGACCAGATCGAGCTCACTGCTCACTGAAATGGCTGCGCCACTAGCGAAGAAGCGCTGCAGTTCCTTCCAGGCAATGCGCGAAGTTTCCAGATTCACCTTGGCGCGCAGGATTTCCTGATGGTTTGGAATAGTCACGCTTCAAGCTTCCTTTTATACAAATCTAAGACCTTAATCAAGCGACAGAAAACGCAGAGGAGCCGCCTTCATGCAGATGCTACGACAGGCCGGCAGAACGGCGTATGCTACCTCAAATCGGCGCCTGGCAGAAACGCCAGATGTGCGGGTTGGATCAGTGATTAAGGACATCAACTTAACCTGCGTCATTGGCAGAGCTGGAGCATAATAACTAAAATAAAAATGCCTGATCTGCTCAAAGAGCAAAAGGGTGTCACAGCGCACTGCCTCATTGGTTTACCAACAGCAAGGAGCATTCATGGCCAAGAATGAAGATATGGAAGACAAGCGTTACTACTATTCCGCCATTGTTCGCGACATCTACGACGGCGACACCTGCACCGTGGATATCGATCTCGGCTTGTCCACTTGGCTGCACGGTGAGAAGTTGCGGCTGAACCGCATCGACGCTCCGGAATTGCGCGGTACCACCCGGAAACGTGGCCTCTCCTCCCGCGACTTTCTACGCGAACAAATCGACGGCAAATCCATCATCATTGAAACCATTAAGGATAGCCGGGAAAAATACGGACGTTATCTTGCGGAGATTTGGCTGGTCGATGAAAAGGGCAAGTGGCAAAACATTAATGACCTGCTGGTATCTTCGGGGTATGCGGTATATCGCAAATATTGATTGCCAGCGCAGCAGTGGAATAGACGGTTTCTAGCCTATTGTCGTAGTACTTGGCCGGGTGTTATTTCCACCCACGATTTCATGGCAGCCCCTGCTCAAGCACCAGCTTCCACTTCATCATCTCCCCGGCCTTTAGTGGCACCAAGCGGTGGTCGCCGAACTCGACAGACGCAGGCACTTTCCACTCTTCTCGGCGCAACGTGATGGAATCCGTGTTGCGCGGCAAGCCGTAATAATCCGCACCGTAGAAACTGGCAAATCCTTCCAGTTTATCCAGTGCGCCTGCCTGCTCAAAAACTTCGGCATACAACTCGATGGCGGCATGGGCGGTGTAGCAGCCGGCGCACCCGCACGCATTTTCCTTGGTGTGCTGTGCATGCGGAGCGCTGTCGGTGCCGAGAAAGAATTTCCTGTTGCCGCTGCTGGCTGCCGCAATCAACGCCGTGCGGTGCGTTTCGCGCTTGAGCACCGGCAAGCAGTAGTAATGCGGATGAATGCCGCCGACCAGCATGGCATTGCGGTTGTACAGCAGGTGATGTGCGGTGAGGGTGGCAGCGACGTTGTCTGGCGCGTCCGTCACGAACTGCACGGCATCGCGCGTGGTGATGTGCTCGAACACGACGCGCAGTCCGGGCAGGTCGCGCAACAGTGGTTGCAGTACACGCTCGATAAACACCGCCTCGCGGTCGAACACGTCTACCGCCGGGTCGGTCACCTCCCCATGGACCAGCAACGGCATGCCGCAGCGCTGCATTTCCTCCAGCGCGGAATAAGTCTTGCGTATATCGGTGACGCCTGCATCGGAGTTGGTCGTCGCGCCCGCCGGATAAAGCTTCACCGCATGCACCGCGCCGCTGTTTTTGGCGGTGCGAATCTCTTCCGGACGTGTGTTGTCGGTCAGATACAGCGTCATCAACGGTTCGAAATTCATGCCCGCAGGAAGCGCGGCCACGATGCGCGCGCGATAGGCCAGCGCCTGCTCGGCAGTGGTCACCGGCGGGCGCAGGTTGGGCATGATGATGGCGCGCGCGAATTGGCGCGCCGTGTCGGGCAGCACGGAGTGCATCAGCGCGCCATCGCGCAGGTGCAGGTGCCAGTCGTCAGGTCGGGTGAGTTTGATTTCCATGCCCGCCATTTTAAATGAGCTGGGTTATTCCTGCTCTTTGAGTTGCAGCGCGCGTTGATACAGTTCGTTGCGGCCCGCCCCGGTTATCTGCACGGCCAGCTGCACCGCCTGCTTGAGCGGCAGCTCCTTCAGCAGCACACCCAGGGTCTGCTCGGCCTCCGCGCTCAAGCCTGCCTCCCTCGTTACCGCGCCGGACACCAGCAGCACAAATTCGCCGCGCTGGCGGTTGGGATCGCCATTCAGCCAGTCCATCGCTTCCGCCAGCGCGCAACGGTGGATGCTTTCGAACATCTTGGTGATTTCGCGCGCCAGTATGATTTGCCGTTCGCCACCAAAAACCGCTTGCAGATCGGCAACACATTCGAGGATGCGATGCGGCGCTTCGTAAAACACCAGCGTGTAGGGCAGCGCCACCAATTCTTGCAGCGCGTGACAACGCGCCGCGGGCTTGCTCGGCAAAAACCCGTAAAACAGGAAATGCGGCGCAGGCAGCCCGGCGGCGGATAGCGCCGCCAATGCCGCGTTGGCGCCGGGCACGGGGATCACGCGATAACCGGCGGCACGCACCGCTTCCACCAGCAACGCGCCGGGATCGCTCACCGCCGGCGTGCCCGCGTCGGACACCAGCGCCACCGGCTCGCCCTGGGCGAGCCGGGTGATGATCTTCTCCGCTGCCCCGCGTTCGTTGTGCTGATGCAGCGCCATCAGGCGGTTTGCGGCAATACCATAGTGCGTGAGCAGGTGAGAGGTATTGCGCGTGTCTTCGGCGGCAATCACGGTGGCGTACGTCAGTACATCCAGCGCGCGCAAACTGATATCACGCAAATTCCCAATTGGGGTGGCAACTACATATAATGCGCATTCCAACTTCTGTTTTTGCCCGCTATGCACCGCATTTCCTCTTGGATACTTCTGGTCGCGGCACTATACGTCACCGGCCCGACACACGCCACCCCGGAAGAACCGGCGCCAGACGAAAAACCCACGCCGCATATCGCGCTGGTGCTGCCACTCAAGTCGGCGGTATTCGGACGTGCTGCGGAAGCGGTGCAGCAAGGCTTTCTGGCGGCGGCAAAGACTCAGCCAAATTCCATCCCGGTACGGGTGTACGGCTCATTTGACGAGAGCAAGGATATCGTCGCGCTTTACCAGCATGCTGTCAGCAGCGGCGCGCGCGCCGTGGTGGGACCATTGACGCGCAATGGCGTGGCAACACTGACCGCGTATCCCGAAATCAGCGTGCCGACCCTGGCACTTAACATCGCCGAGGCACGGGGTACGGACAAGCTGTATTTCTTCGGCCTGACAGCAGAGGTGGAGGCACGCCAGATTGCACGTTTTGCCGCTGCCGCAAACTTGCACAATGCAACGGTCATCAACAGCGGCACACCTCTGTCCAGTCGGCTGGCACAGGCCTTTTCCGAAGAATGGAAAACCCTGGGCCGCAGCCTCGCCACGGAAATTCTGTACAGCACCAATCCCGCCACGCTTGCCGATCTTCCCGTAGGGGACGGCAACATGATATTCCTTGCCGCCAATGCGGAAGCCGCTCGGATGATCCGCCCCTACCTGAGTCCTGCACTGCCTGTTTACAGTACCTCGCAAATATTCAATGGCAATACGGACCCGCTGACCAACTTTGACCTCAATGACATCCGTTTTGTGGACATGCCGTGGCTATTGCAGCCCGACCACCCCGCCGTAATGATCTACCCGCGCGCCAGCCCCCCGCTGGAGCCGGACATGGAACGCCTTTACGCGCTCGGTATCGACGCGTTCCGCCTGGTGCAGATCATGCTCAATGACAGTTATGGCGCCGGCCTGCCGCTGGACGGCGTGACCGGGCACATCAAATTGAACGATAGCCGGCAATTCCTGCGTGCCGCCATTCCGGGACTGTTCAAGCAGGGACTGGGCCTCACGCCGGAAGAAGCGGCCATACTCGATGCACCCTTGCCTTCAGCCAGCGGCGTTCCCGCCACCGACACCACTCAGCCATGAGCACAACCGCTCAGCCGAACACCCCGGGCGCACAGGCCGAACGGCTGGCGGCGCAATTCCTGCAGCGCCGTGGGCTCAAACTGCTGCAGCAAAACTACCGTTGCCGCCATGGCGAGATCGACCTGATCCTGCAAGACGGCGACACGCTGGTGTTCGCCGAAGTGCGCCTGCGCTCGCGTGCCGATTTCGGCGGCGCTGCAGCCAGCATCACTGCGGCGAAGCAGGGCAGGCTGATACACACCGCGCAGCATTATCTTGCCACTCTGGCCCGCACACCGCCCTGCCGCTTCGATGCCGTGTTGCTCGACACACTGGAGGACACGGGCGTGGAGTGGGTCAGGAATGCTTTTACCCTCTGATTTCGGGTAATATCCGCACTTATCCCAATCTTGGAGCAGGGCCCTGCGCAACATGGACTTGACCGACAGAATCAGCAATCATTTCGACGATAGCATACAGACCAAGCTTAAGGCTAAGGACGCGCTGGCGCGGCCGATCGCCGACGCCGCCCATGCGCTGGTTGCATGCCTGATGAACGATGGCAAAATCCTGAGCTGCGGCAATGGCGGCTCCGCTGCCGACGCGCAGCATTTTGCGGCCGAACTGATCAACCGCTTTGAAATCGAGCGCCCTGCGCTGGCGGCCATCGCACTGACCACCGACAGCTCGGTGCTGACCTCGATTGCCAACGATTATGATTACAGCCAGGTGTTTTCGCGGCAGGTCCGCGGGCTGGGCATGCCGGGGGATGTGCTGCTCGCCATTTCCACCAGCGGCAATTCGATCAACGTGGTTGAGGCCATGCATGCCGCGCACGAGCGCGACATGCGCGTGATCGCGCTCACCGGACGCGACGGCGGCACGATGAAGGAAATACTCGGTGCAAACGACATTCATATTTGTGTGAACGTGCAAAATACGGCACGCATTCAGGAGGTGCACCTGCTCACGTTGCACTGCCTGTGCGATGCCATAGACTACTTACTTTTGGGAGGTGAATAATGCGTTATCTGAATTATCTTTTGCTCGCAGCCATGCTCGGCGCACTGCAAGGCTGCTTCCCGGTGGTAGCCGCAGGCGTCGGCGCGGGTGCGCTGATGGCGTCTGACCGCCGCACCAGTGGTGCCTATATCGAGGACGAAAGCATCGAAACCAAGGCATTTGGCCAGATCAGCACCAAATACAAGGACACCGCGCATGTGAACGTCACCAGCTTCAATCGCCATGTGTTGCTCACCGGCGAGGTGCCGAATGATGCGGCAAAAAGCGAGGTGGAAAAAATTGTTGCGGCCATCCCGAATGTAAAACTCATCCATAATGAGTTGGCCGTATCCGGCCTCAGTGGCATGGCTTCGCGCAGCAGCGATACGGTCATCACCGGCGACGTGAAGCTGCGCTTCCTCAATAACAAGGACTTCCAGGCACACAACATCAAAGTGGTCACCGAAAACGGCGTCGTGTACCTGATGGGCATGGTCTATCGCAAGGAAGCCGCCGCCGCCACCGAGATCGCCAGCACCACCAAGGGTGTGCAGCGCGTCGTGAAGGTGTTTGAGTACCTCGACTAAGTCTTGCATGGCTGTTTTACAAGATTTTGAGCGGAAGATCTGCACGCGCGCCGATTTCGTGGCGCGCGCCGCCGCGCTGCCGCGCCCGCTGGTATTTACCAACGGCTGTTTCGACGTGCTGCACCGCGGCCATGTCACGTACCTGGCACAGGCCCGCGCCTTGGGCGCAGCACTGGTGGTGGGCGTGAACAGCGATGCCTCGGTAAAGCGCCTGGAAAAAGGCGATGACCGCCCGGTGAATTCGCAGGATGACCGCATGGCGGTGCTTGCCGCGCTGCAGGCGGTGGACCTGGTGGTGGTGTTTGACGAGGACACGCCACTGGAACTCATCCTCGCCTGCCGTCCGGACGTTCTGGTAAAGGGCGGCGACTGGAAGCCAGACGCAATCGTGGGCGCGCACGAAGTGCAAGGCTGGGGCGGCACGGTGCACAGCATCCCCTTCCTGCACGAGCGCTCGACAACCGCATTGATCAACAAAATACGCAAACACTGACAACCATGCCCAATCCAACAGATATCGTCTTGCATCAACAATCGAAAACCCTGGAAATCGCCTTTGATGACGGCTCGCGCTACAACCTGCCCTACGAATTCCTGCGCGTGTATTCACCTTCGGCGGAAGTGCGCGGGCACGGTCCGGGGCAGGAGGTGCTGCAAGTTGGCAAGCAGGGCGTCAGCATTACTGAAGCAGAGCCGGTAGGCAGCTACGCGCTCAAGCTGGCTTTCGACGATGGCCACGATACCGGTCTTTACACCTGGGATTACCTGTATGAATTGGGGAAATACCAGGATGCCATGTGGCATGAGTACCTGAGCCGCATGGAAGAGGCGGGCGCATCGCGCGAACCCGGCCCGCAAATACAAACGCAAAAATCAGGCGGCTGCGGGTCGGGAGGATGCGGGCATTGAGCCCCCTGCCACTAAACCCCCGCCTTTAAGCAAAGGGATCAGCCATGAGCAAAACCACCCATTTCGGTTTCCAGACAGTCGCGGAAGAAGAAAAAGCCAAGCGCGTCGCCGGCGTGTTTGATTCCGTCGCCAGCAAATACGACATCATGAACGACCTGATGTCGGTCGGCCTGCACCGTCTGTGGAAACGTTTTGCCGTCGGCGTCAGCGGCGTGCGCGCAGGGCAGCGCGTGCTGGACGTGGCGGGCGGCTCGGCAGATTTGTCGCGGCTGTTCCTCAAGCAGACCGGCAGCAGCGGCCAGGTCGTGCTCACCGACATCAACAACGCCATGCTGCGTGTCGGGCGCGACCGCCTGCTCGACGAGGGCATCACCACTCCCGTCGCGCAGTGCGACGCCGAACACCTGCCTTTCCCCAGCAACTATTTCGATTGCGTCAGCATCGCCTTCGGCCTGCGCAACGTCACCCACAAGGATGCTGCGCTGCGCGAGATGCACCGCGTGCTCAAGCCGGGCGGGCGCGTCATCGTGCTGGAATTTTCCAAGATATGGAAACCGCTGGAGCCGATTTACGACGCCTATTCATTCAAGCTGCTGCCCAAGATCGGCGAGATCGTCGCCAAGGACGCCGACAGCTACCGCTACCTCGCCGAATCCATTCGCATGCATCCCGGGCAGGAAGAGCTGAAGAAAATGATGGAAGAGGCCGGGTTGGAGCGCGTGGAATATTTCAACATGACCGGCGGCGTGGTGGCGGTGCATCGGGGGTATAAGCTGTGACTCAAGTTATGTTCTCATGCCGCCTACCGTAAAAGTTTTTCTTGATACTTCAGCTCTCAAAGCGTCAGCCGATACACGGTTAGTATTCCGAGCAGAACCTCAAAAAATTTTCTGGTGGGATCGTGAAATTAAAGTCAATATTCACCGCCCCATGTACGTGAACCAAAACGTAAAGTTTCTTAAGCAAGGTAATCACGGGAGATTTGAAGATACACTTTCGCTACGTTATGTCGCGGCTTTGGCTAAAGAACAAAAAATTACCCTGCTTAGCCATCCTGAAGTTACTTGGGAGCTCATGGGACTACCCCGCGCCAACGGAAGAGGGCCTCGCTTTTATGGAGCACCGATCCATATAATTAAGGGCCCCATTCAATATGAGCGCACCCTCGTTGATTTCACCGGGCGTGATTACCAGTTAGAGTTCTTAACTAAACTTAAGCATCCCCGGTTTCTAGAATTGCAGCGTGTTTGTGGTGCATTCCAGGGCCATGATCGCCCGCGACATAGAAATCAATTAATAGATGCGTTTCATTTGCTTTGTGCAGAGTCTGCCGGCGCAAATTATTTTCTTACGCTGGATAACAAACTAATTCGTACCCTTGCTAGCCAAACAACTCAGAAAACTAGTGTAACTTGCATTACCCCAAAGTTGTTCTTGAATACCCAATTGCGCAAACATCCAACTTGGTTTTGGTCTTTAATAAAAGAGCGTTGGCGACTCGCTCAGTCTGGGCGAAAACTGGATCAAGAATCTCAAGATGCTTCAAACGATTTCTTTGGATAGAAGCCAGCTACATACAAAATTACTTAATCGATAGAAATACCATGAGCACTTTACCCAAATGCCCTAAGTGCAATTCCGAATACACCTACGAGGACGGCAGTATGTACGTCTGCCCCGAGTGCGCGCATGAGTGGTCCAAGGAGGCGCCCGTCGAGAGCGTGGGGCAGCAACGCGTGTATAAAGATGCGTTTGGCAACGTGCTGGTCGACGGAGACTCGGTCACGGTGATCAAG
>JAUQWW010000035.1 GCA_030834965.1 Gallionellaceae bacterium
GCCATTGCTGCGACCGGCACGCCGGTGTTCGCTTACAAGGGCGAAACGCTGACCGAATACTGGGACTACACGCACCGCATTTTTGAATGGGCGGACGGTGGCTATTCCAACATGATCCTGGACGATGGCGGCGATGCCACCCTGTTGCTGCATCTGGGCGCACGTGCGGAGAAGGACGCATCCCTGTTGAATAATCCCGGCTCCGAAGAAGAGACCTGTTTGTTCGCATCGATCAAGGCCAAGCTGGCAACAGATAATAAATGGTATTCCACGCGTCTCGCCGCAATCAAGGGCGTCACCGAGGAAACCACCACCGGCGTGCATCGCCTGTACCAGATGCATGAGCGCGGCGAACTGAAATTCCCGGCCATCAACGTGAACGATTCCGTCACCAAGTCCAAGTTCGACAACCTATACGGCTGCCGTGAATCGCTGGTAGACGGCATCAAGCGCGCGACCGACGTGATGATCGCCGGCAAGATCGCCGTGATCGCCGGTTACGGGGACGTGGGCAAAGGCTCTGCGCAAGCCATGCGTGCGCTGTCCGCACAAGTGTGGGTGACCGAGATCGACCCGATCTGCGCGTTGCAGGCAGCAATGGAAGGTTATCGCGTGGTCACGATGGATTATGCCTGTGAACATGGCGACATTTTCGTTACCACCACCGGCAACTACCATGTGATCACCCACGATCACATGAAGAAGATGAAGAACCAGGCCATCGTGTGCAACATCGGCCACTTCGACAACGAAATCGATGTCGCCTCGCTCAAGCAATACAAGTGGGAAAACATCAAGCCGCAAGTCGATCACGTGATCTTCCCTGACGGCAAACGTATTCTGCTGCTGGCCGAAGGCCGCCTGGTGAACCTGGGTTGCGGTACCGGCCATCCGTCGTATGTGATGTCTTCCTCGTTTGCCAACCAGACCATTGCCCAGATCGAACTGTTCACGCGCACCAAGGAATACCCGATCGGCGTGTACACTCTGCCCAAGCATCTGGACGAAAAGGTCGCGCGCCTGCAACTGACCACGCTGAACGCGCAACTGAGCGAACTGACCGACCAGCAGGCCGCTTACATCGGCGTGCCCAAGGAAGGTCCGTACAAGTCGAACCATTATCGCTACTAAACGTCTCAGTTTTGATGTCGGCGTAACGGAGGGCGGGCATTCCCGCCCTTCTTGCCTTAGCGACACATACGAATGGCGGTGACCCTATGCGACTCATACTGATCTGGATATGCAATGCACTGGCGTTGCTGGCGGTGGCCTACCTGCTGCCGGGCGTACACGTGGGAGGCTTTGGTTCCGCGTTGATCGCCGCCCTGCTGTTGGGCCTCATCAATGCGCTTATTCGTCCGCTGCTGATTCTGCTCACCCTGCCGGTCACCGTGCTGACGCTGGGGCTGTTCATTTTCGTCATCAACGGCCTGCTGTTCTGGTTTGCCGGCTCTGTGCTGCGCGGGTTTGAAGTCAGCGGCTTCTGGGTGGGTGTGATGGGGGCGTTGCTCTACAGTATTCTTTCTTATGTTTTTACGCTGTTGATTCCGGTTCGGACACCGACGCAACAGTGAACCGTACAATTGATGATGACAAACTCCAAATCATTCAGCTTTGAATTTTTTCCGCCACAAACGCCGGAAGGTGCAGAAAAACTGAGCGCCACGCGCCAGCAACTGGCGATGCTCAAGCCGGAATTTTTCTCCGTCACCTTCGGTGCGGGCGGCTCCACGCAAGACCGCACGCTGGAAACCATACGGCAGATTCATGCCGAGGGCTACAACGCCGCGCCGCATTTATCCTGTGTCGGCTCCACGCGCGAGAACATCCGCGCGCTGCTGTTTGCCTACAAGGATATGGGCATCAAGCGCATCGTCGCGCTGCGTGGTGATCTGCCTTCCGGCATGGGCAGCATCGGTGAATTCCAGTATGCCAACGAACTGGTATCGTTCATCCGCGCCCAGACCGGCGAGCACTTCCACATCGAAGTGGCGGCCTATCCCGAGTTTCATCCGCAGGTCAGGTCGCCGCGCGAGGACATGGTCAACTTCAAGCGCAAGATGATGGCCGGCGCGAATTCCGCGCTTACTCAGTATTTCTACAATGCCGATTCTTACTTCCGCTTTGTCGAAGAGTGCCGCAAGATGGGCATCACCGCACCCATCGTGCCCGGCATCATGCCCATCGTGAAATTCTCGCAGCTGGCGCGCTTCTCCGACGCCTGCGGCGCGGAAATCCCGCGCTGGATGCGCAAGACCCTGGAAAGCTATGGCGATGACAATGCGTCGGTGCAGGCATTCGGACTCGATGTCGTGACGCAACTGTGCGAGCGCCTGCTCGCGGGCGGCGCGCCGGGGCTGCACTTCTACACCCTCAACCACGCGGGACCGTCGCTGGAAATCTGGAAGCGGCTGGGGTTGTGATGCGCGTTCCCGAGTTACTACTTCCCGCGGGAACGCTGGAAAAAATGCGCACCGCCTACGCCTTCGGTGCGGACGCGGTGTATGCCGGGCAGCCGCGCTACAGCCTGCGCGCGCGCAACAACGAATTCCGGCTGGAGGAGTTGCAAACCGGCATTCAGGAAGCACACGCGCTGGGCAAGAAATTCTACGTCGCAAGCAACCTGATGCCGCACAACGCCAAGGTAAAAACCTACATGGCCGACATGGAGCCGGTCATTGCGATGCAGCCGGACGCGCTGATCATGGCCGACCCCGGACTGATCGCAATGGTGCGCGAGCGCTGGCCGCAGACAGAAGTTCATCTCTCGGTGCAGGCCAACACGGTCAACTATGCGGCGGTGAAATTCTGGCAATCGCTGGGGCTCACGCGCGTCATCCTGTCGCGCGAACTGTCGCTGGACGAGATCGAAGAAATCCGCCAGCAATGCCCGGACATGGAGCTGGAAGTATTCATCCACGGCGCGCTGTGCATGGCCTATTCCGGGCGCTGCCTGCTCTCCGGCTACTTCAACCATCGCGACGCCAACCAGGGTACCTGCACCAACTCCTGCCGCTGGGACTACAAGGTGGACAGCGCGATCGAGGATGGCACCGGCGACATTCAAAAGATCGATTTTGATTTCGACAAGGCGCTGAGCGAAAGCGCACTGTCCAGTTGTGGCTCACAACCGCGCCATCCTCTGGCGGATCAGCCCTACCTGATTTCGCGCGCCGACCATCCGGACGAACTGATGCCGGTGCTGGAAGACGAGCACGGCACCTACATCATGAACTCCAAGGATTTGCGTGCGGTCGAGCACGTCGAGCGGCTGGTGAAAATCGGCATCGATTCGCTCAAGGTGGAAGGCCGCACCAAATCTATCTACTACGTCGCGCGCACCGCGCAGGTGTATCGGCAGGCTATCAACGATGCGGTCGCAGGCAGACCTTTCAACCTGAGCCTGCTTGGCGCGCTGGATGCGCTGGCTAGCCGTGGCTATACCGACGGTTTCTATGAACGCCACCACACCCACGAACATCAAAATTACATGCGCGGTCACTCAGAGAGTACGCGCCAGCAATACGTTGGCGACATCGTGGCCTGCGCGAACGGCATGGCAGAAATTGACGTGAAGAATAAATTTCAGGTGGGCGACAAACTCGAAATCATCCATCCCTCCGGCAACCACATCATCGCACTCAGCGAGATGCGCAACCTCGAAGGAGAGGCGCTGAAAGTTGCGCCGGGCAGCGGGCATCGCGTGCGGATACCGTTGCAGGGTGAGCTGTCTAAGGGGATGGTGGCGAGGTTCCTGTAAAGTCTTTAAGCCGCGCGAACGTGGGACGGATAGGCATCCACCCATCGTGAAGCGAGTGATTCGCTTTTAAATATAATTCGGGAAGCATTAGCCAAGTCATGATTTTTTCCACCCTCACACAATCCGACCGCTACGCCGCGCTACATCCTCTTTTCCCGCGCGCGTTCGAATTCATCCGCAACACCGACATGCTCGCGCTCCCGCCGGGGCGGCATTCCATCATGGGCGATGACTTGTTCGCGATTGTGGAGAATGTGCCGGGGCGCAGTCGCGAAGATGCGCAGCTGGAATGCCACCGCAAATACATCGACATTCAGCTGGTGCTGGAAGGCGTGGACGAGATGGGCTGGAAGCCGTTAGCGGACTGCCACGATCCGGTAAGCGATTACAGTGTGGAGAAGGACATCCGCTTCTTCCACGATGCCCCGTCAAGCTGGATTGCCACGCCGCCCGGGGCTTTCTGCATTTTTTTTCCGGAGGATGCGCACGCGCCGCTGGTGAGCGAGGGGCAGATTCGCAAGGTGATTTTCAAGATTGCGGTGGCACCAACGTTGCCGGGAAACACCTGAACAACATTTTATGAGGCTCAAGGCTGCTTCGGCGGAACAAAAGCCACTTCGCCCTGCCAAGTGACCCGCTTGCCCTTGATGTTGAATGCCAGGTATATCCTTGCGTTCTTGAAGCCGTCCTTGGGCTGGGGTGTGCAGCTTCTTCGCGCACAATCAAGCCAATCATCCCCGATAAAGTCGGCCTGAAATTGTGAATTAGGGGCGATGGGTGAGGAAGCTTGTTGCGCGGGTGCACGCTCAGGAAGGTTGTACTTGTTGCGCAAGTGAAGAATCCGCACCGATTCCCCTGCGGTCGTGACATAGACACTTTCATCCCACGCCAGCGTGATTGCGGTTGGCAGGGTATTGTTTATCTGCACGCGATAGAACACGCCGCCCTGATAGCTGACGGTGATCGGAACGCTCTTGATGGGCTTGGATACCGTGACAATTTGTTCATGTTCCGCTTTATGTAATGTTCCGCAACCAGACAGCAGAACAACGAAAAATACACACGATATAGCAAGATACGATTTGTGCATTGCTCCCTTTCACGCCCAGAATGGGTGATCTGATGTTCTGATTCGTTACATTGCTGCACTACTCGTCAAACGCCACATCCCCTTCCGCTACTACATCGCCCAGCTTCAAACTCTTGAAGTCGAACAGACTGCCATCCAGCAGGTGAGAAGGCGCAACGTTCTGCATGGCGGTGAAGATAGTCTGGCTGCGGCCCGGATATTGTAACTCCCATGCGGCGAGCATTGCCTTGATGTTTTTGCGCTGCATGTTTTCCTGCGAGCCGCACAAGTTGCAAGGAATGATGGGGAATTCCATGCCGCGCGCAAAACGCGCGATGTCTTTTTCGGGGCAGTAGGCCAGCGGGCGGATGACGATGTGGTCACCCTTGTCGGTGATCAGCTTCGGTGGCATGGCCTTGAGCTTGCCGCCGAAGAACATGTTCAGGAACAGTGTCTCGATCATGTCGTCGCGGTGGTGTCCCAGCGCGATCTTGTTCGCGCCCAGTTCATTCGCCACGCGGTAGATGATGCCGCGGCGCAGGCGTGAGCACAGCGAGCATGTGGTCTTGCCCTCGGGAATTTTTTCCTTGACGATGGAGTAGGTGTCCTGCGCCTCGATGCGGTATTCCACGCCTATTGATTTGAAATACTCCGGCAGCACATGCTCGGGGAAGCCCGGCTGGCGCTGGTCCAGGTTCATGGCAATGATGCGGAAATTGATTGGCGCGCGTCTTTGCAGCGCACGAAGAATTTCCAGAAGCGTGTAGGAATCCTTGCCGCCGGACATGCACACCATGACGGTGTCGCCTTCCTCGATCATGTTGAAATCGGCGATGGCGCTGCCGACCAGGTGTTCCAGGCGGCCGCGCAGGCGGTTGAAGTTGGCGGAATGCTGTTCGAGATGGGCGGGTTGGGTAATGTCGTTCATAGTCAGTTCTGGAAATTGGGTTCAGGTAAAGTACTCAAAGGTTGATACTCCGCCCGCCATCCACCGAAATAATCTGCCCGGTGATGTAGGGCGCATCATTCAGCAGGAATTGTACGGCCTTGGCAATGTCGTCCGGTTCGCCTTCGCGCTTGAGCAGCGTGTGGGCAATGATCTTGCGCCGCCGCTCTTCATCGGCCCAATCCGCGCTTTCCGGCCAGATGATGACGCCGGGCGATACGGCATTCACGCGTATCTGCGGGGCCAGTTCCTGCGCCAATGCGCGCGTCAGGCCGGCCAGTCCGGCCTTGGCCACGCTGTATAGCAAGTGGCCGTGCATCGGGCGTTCGGCGTGAATATCCACGATGTTGACGATGGCGCCGTGGCTGTGGCGCAGATCGTCGGCTGCCGCTTGCGCCAGGAACAACGGTGCCTTGAGGTTGGTGCCGACCAGGTCGTTCCACTCGGCTTCGGTGATTTCGCTCAACGGCACGGGAAAAAAACTCGAGGCGTTGTTGACCAAAGCGTCCAGCCGTCCGAAATGCTGCACGCATTGCTGCACCATCCCGGCCAGGTCGTGCAGGTGCAGCAGGTCGGCGCGCACCGTCATTACGGAATGAGGGCGCAGGTGGTTCAGCTCGGAGGCCAGCGCCTGTGCTTCGTCCTTAGAGGAGCGGTAATGCAGCGCGATATTCGCACCCGCCGCGTGCAGCCTGCGGCAGATCGCAGCGCCCACGCGCTTCGCTCCTCCTGTCACCAGCACGACTTTGCCTTGCACGCTGCTCTCCACTAAACTCTGTTACTTCACAATTTACCACATCGCCATTGGGAACCGTATGTCCGCGCTGCCGCAACCCACTCCCGAAGCACAGGCGCACAGCGACCGGTTACGCGACCTGATCCACCGGGATATCGCTGCACAGGGCGGGTGGATTCCGTTTTCCCGCTTCATGGAGCTGGCGCTGTACGCGCCGGCGCTGGGCTACTACAGCGCGGGCGCGCGCAAATTTGGTGCTGCCGGGGATTTCGTGACCGCGCCGGAACTCTCGCCGCTGTTTGGCCGGACGCTGGCGCGGCAGGTCGCCGACATCATGGCGCAAAGCGCACCGCAGGTGATGGAGCTGGGTGCGGGCAGCGGCAAGCTTGCGGTCGATATGCTGGGCGAGCTGGAACGGATGGACTGCCTGCCCGAGCGATACGCCATCCTCGAAGTCAGTGCTGACTTGCGCGACCGCCAGCGCGCGCTGGTGCAGGACCGCCTGCCGCATCTGGCCAGCCGCGTGCACTGGCTGGATGCGTTGCCGGAGTATATTTCCGGCGCACTTGTCGCCAACGAAGTGCTGGATGCCCTGCCGGTGCATCTGGTGCGCTGGACGGATACGCGCATCGTGGAACGCGGCGTGGCGAGCGATGGGGAGATGTTCGTCTGGCAGGAGCGCCTGCCGGAAACACCAGCGCTGCTGCAAGCCGCGCAACAGGCCCGTCCTGAGCTTGTCGAAGCGGTCAGCGTGCCGGATGATTACCTGAGCGAAATTTCCCTCGCCTCACCTGGACTGGCCGGCAGCCTGAGTGAGCGCCTGCAACAGGGCGTACTGCTGTTCATCGATTATGGCTTCGGCGCGCGCGAGTATTACCATCCGCAGCGCTCGCAAGGCACCCTGATGTGTCACTACCGCCACTATGCGCACGATGACCCCTTCTTCCTGCCGGGGCTGCAGGACATCACCGCGCATGTCGATTTTACCGCCGTCGCCGAGCGTGCGATGGACAGCGGCGCACACTTGCTGGGCTACACCTCGCAGGCGCATTTCCTGATCAACTGCGGCATCACCGAGCTGCTGAGTGCAACGTCTCCGGAAAATCTGCGCGACTATCAGCCCCTTTCCGCACAGCTGCAAAAGCTCACCAGCCCGGCGGAAATGGGTGAGCTGTTCAAGGTAATCGCTTTGGGCAAAGGAATGGACGCACCGCTGCGTGGTTTTGCATCGGGCGACAAGTCGCGATTTTTATAGAATGAAAGCGCGGCACGGTGTCAGGGTATGAGCCGTGCCGCATGCCGTTACTTGACGGTCTTTTCTTGACCCTGTGCCAAGCTGGGATGAGCATTCACATAGCTCACAATTTCATTTGTTGTAACCTTCCCGTCATGGTCGGCATCTATATTGTCGAAATTCTGATAGAGCTCGGGCTTGTCCTTCAGCTCATCTTTCGATAACGTGCCGTTGTGGTCTTTGTCCGCAGCTATAAAGAGGGGGCCAGGCTTTACAGTCTGAGCATGCGACCTAGGCTGCGCGGGTTGAGGTTGTTGTGCAGGTTGTTCCGGTTGAGCAGTCTTTTCAGGCGGTGCTGCGGTAAATGTATTCAATTCCTGCAATGACATCTTTCCGTCCTTGTCGGCATCTATCGCATCGAAGTTCATAATCAGGAAAGGATCCTTTTCCTTTTCTGCCTCCTCTTTGGAAATGCCTCCGTCATGGTTTGCGTCAATGCGGCGAAAGGCTTCATTTTTGCGGCGTGTATCTTCTTCATGCTGCGCCAGCACGAAAGCGGTCACTTCCTGCAGCGACAGCTTGCCATCCTTGTTGGCGTCGAACTTGTCGAAATTTGCTTGTAATGCCGGGGTGCCATTTTGCTCGGCCTCATCCTTGATCAGGCTGCCGTCATTGTCGGCATCAAGGCGGCGAAAATCTTCCGCAACGGAATTATCCTGCACAACAGGTTTGTCCTTGTGTTCCTTTTCCTTTGATTCCTTTGGGGTGCATCCCACACAGCACAGCAGTACTGCCATTGTCAGCCAAGCCTGTTTCTTCATGCCCATCTCTCTCCGTTGTGTTTGGTTCTTATTTATCACTGTTTATTGCACCGGCGACTGCCGCTACGCGCGCCTGCCGTATCTGCTCCGGTATTGTAGCTTTGTCAGCGCATTGCTGCGCAATCTCACCAGCGTTCACCGCCTGTGTCGCGCGTAATGCACGCAGCAGATAATCCGCCTGCGGGTAGGCATCGTTCTCGTGTCCGGTGCGCCCGCGCGCATCCGAGGCGCATGCCTGCAACAGCTGCGCGAAACGCTCCGGCCTGCGCCATGCATCGCAGTGGTGCAACAGGTGCACGATGGTGTCGGGGCGCAGTTCACGCGCGCGATGCACGTCGCCGTGATAGCGCGCCACCAGCAGCGCAAGATCGCGGCATTCGCCGGGCACGCGCAGGCGTTCGCACAGCGTGTGCAGCAAGTCCACGCCGCGCTTCTCGTGACCGACATGGCGCGGCAAAATATCCTGCGGCGTATTGCCCTTGCCGAGGTCGTGGGTCAGCGCGGCAAAGCGCACCTCCAGCGCATAATCATGCTTTGCCGCATCATCCAGTACCAGCATGGTGTGCACGCCACAATCAATTTCGGGATGATAATGCGGCGGTTGCGGCACGCCGAACAGCGCATCCACTTCCGGCAGAATTTTCGCCAGCGCATTGCACTCGCGCAAGGTGGTAAAAAAACGCGAAGGAGTCTTTTCCTGCAAACCGCGCGCCAGCTCCTGCCATACCCGTTCCGGCACCAGCGCATCCACCTCGCCGTTGCTGACCATCTCGCGCATCAGCGTCAGGGTTTCCGGCGTGATGCTGAAACCAAAGCGGGCAGCAAAGCGCGCCGCGCGCAAGATGCGCACCGGATCCTCGCCGAACGCCGGGCTGACATGGCGCAAGGTGCCTGCGCGCAGATCGGCTTCGCCGCCATAGGGGTCGATCAGGGTGCCGTCCTCATCCAGGGCCATCGCGTTGACGGTGAAATCACGCCGCAGCAGATCCTGCTCCAGCGTCACGTCAGGCGTGGCATAAATCTTGAATCCTTTGTAGCCGTGGGCGGTCTTGCGCTCGGTGCGCGCCAGTGCGTATTCCTCCTGCGTCTCGGGATGCAGAAACACCGGGAAATCCTTGCCGACCGGCCGGTAGCCGCGTGCCACCATATCTTCAGGGGTCGCGCCCACCACCACCCAATCGCGATCCTGCACGGGCAGGCCGAGCAAGCCGTCGCGTACCGCGCCGCCGACGCAATAGATTTTCATGCGAAAGCTTTCAGGGGATTATTGTTATTGTTCATCGGCAACAGCTTGCTGGTTAACCGCATCCCTGGCAGCGATCACACCCAGGCGCTGCTTGAGCGCGCGGGGCGGCTGACCGAACAGCTTGGCGTAATACACGGTGTTGCTCATCACCTTCTTGACATAATCGCGCGTCTCGTCGAATGGGATGGTTTCGGCGTAGATCGCGCCTTCCAGCGGCGTGTCGCCACGCCAGCGGCGCGCCCGCGAAGGCCCGGCGTTGTAAGCGGCGGAAGCCAGCACCGGGTTGTTGTCGAACGATGACAACACCATCTTCATGTAGTAGGTGCCCAGCTTGAGATTGGTTTCCATCTGGTGGATCAATGACTTTCTATAATCCTTCATGCCCAGCTTGTGCGCTATCCAGCGCGCCGTTGCAGGCATGATCTGCATTAACCCCGCAGCACCTACGTTTGACTTTGCCATGGTCACAAAACGGCTTTCCTGGCGCATCAGGCCGTATACCCATGCTTCATCCAGCTCATTCTGGCGAATGTGGCCCTTCAATTCACCTCGGTAGGGCGAAAGATAACGCAGGTTGAAATCATGCATCTGCACCGTCCGGTCGGCGGCGCTGATGGCGCGGTCGTACATTTCGGCGCGGCGCGCAATTTCAGCCGCCACCAGCAATTGCTTGTCATCAAGATTGCGCACTGCCAGCGCCCATTCCCTGGCCGCATCGGTGCGCAAATCCATGCGATACAACGCCAGCGTGCGCTGGATGGCGGGCTTGGCCAGCATGGCGCTCAACTCTTCCTTGCTCGGCTGATAGCCGGCTGACAGCATGCTTGAACCGGGCGCCGCACCGAGCTCTTCGGCGGCAAGCTGGCCGTAGAAATTATATTCGCCGCTCAATTCGCGAAACAGTTTTTCTGCTTCCTCCATCTGCCCGATATTTTTCAGCGCCCGCGCTTTCCAGTAGCGCCAGACGCCCTCACGTTGCTGTTGCGGCGTCATTTTTTGCACACTGTTCCATACTGCGCTCCAGTCCTCTGCGCGCAATGCGGCACGGGTGCGCCATGCCAGCTGCGGCTCGGTCAGCGGCGCTCCGCCCGCCGCCCTGAACCATTCCAGCGCACGCGCGTCCTGCTTGCGCGCCGCTTCGTAACCGAGCCAGCCGTAAAAATAGCGTTGTTCGCTCTCAGGGAAATATGCGGCGATTTTGACCCATTGCGCATGTGCCAGTTGCGGCAGTTGCTTGGCGAGGCGCTGCAGCGCAAACAGCGCCACCATGCGTTGCGTGTAAGAGGCGTCGTCCAGCCTGGCCCTGCTGAGATAGCGTTCCGGATCCTCAGACGCGCTCTTCAGGTCAGCTGCACCAAGCGCACGCTCCGCCGGCAGTTTTGCAGATAAAAGTCTTGCCAGCGACACGTTGCCTGCCTCCAGCGCCAGCCGCACGCGCTGCCATACATCCGCTTCGCTGATGATACCGCTGATGATCGCTACATCGAACAATGGCGTACAGCTTTCCGGCAATTCCTTGCCGCTGGACAGCCAGAGTTTGCGCGCTTCTTGCAGCACATCCTCTCCCTTGAAATAGCGGCGCGCCTGCAGCGCATAACAGGTCAGCTCCGTGTCCTCGTTCAGCAGGCGCGGATGTTCCGCCAGGAAGGTTTCCCATTGCTTATTTTTGCCGAGCAGTTTCAGCCATTCCGCGCGCAGGTTATCGATAACGGGAGTTTCGTCGGAACGCGCCAGAAAAGCCTGGATGCTGGCGGTGTCTGCCGTTTCAAGGCGCATGCGCAACTGGTAATACGCAAGGTAGGGCTCCAGCGGGGATTGCTTGAAGCGCGCGGCAATCTGCTCCAGCCGCTCAGCATTGCCGGTGCGGAATGCGTCTCGTGCAGCGAGAAAATCCGCATCCTGATCAGCGAACACAAGTGCAGGAAGCGACAGCAGGCCACACAGCAATACCCTGGCCAGCCGCGCATTCAGGCGACAGTATCGCGTTTTGACCTGTTTACCGCAGTTTTGCAAAAATTTGTACAGTAGAAGTGTCACGGGAAACGTGCTGGAATTCACTGTGGAAAGAATAGCACAACAGCATATGCGTGCATCTGAGGGCCAACAGTTCAATAGAAAGCAAAAAAGGGCCGATCTTCATGATTTGCCGGCCCTTATCCTGGTGTATGGCGCGCTCGGCGGGAGTCGAACCCACGACCCTTGGCTTCGGAAACCAATACTCTATCCAGCTGAGCTACGAGCGCTTTGAATGGGCGCACAGTATAACGCACTGCGCCACGCACAGCATAAAAAGTGCTATCGTGCACACCGAGCAATTCGCGCCGCGTGCCATGCCCTTCGTCAATCCCAGCCCGGATGAAATTTGCCGGATGTTGCGTAACATCCGCACCATTGCCGTGGTCGGTCTGTCGCCCAATTCCGAGCGTCCCAGTTTTCGTGTGGCGCGCGCCATGCAGAGCCATGGCTACCGCATCGTGCCGGTGCGGCCCATGGTGCATGAGGTTCTGGGGGAGCCGGCCTATGCTGACCTGGAAAGTTTGCCGTTCAAGGTTGATCTCGTGGATGTATTCCGCTCTGCCGAACATGTCCCCGCCATCGTGGAAAGCTGCATTGCGCTCGGCATTCCCCGCCTGTGGCTGCAGGATGGCGTAGTCCACGAAGAGGCGGCGCTGAGCGCGCAGGCGGCGGGCATGACGGTGGTGATGAACCGCTGCGTGTGGCGCGACTACTCCACCCTGTGCGGAGGCGCATGAGCAATACGCGTTGTGCCTGGGCAGGCGACAACACGCTGTATCGCGCCTACCACGATGAAGAATGGGGCGTGCCGCTGCACGATGACCGGGCGCTGTTCGAATTCCTGATCCTGGAAGGCGCGCAGGCGGGCCTGAGCTGGATTACCATCCTGAAGAAGCGCGCCGCCTATCGCGCGGCTTTTTACGATTTCGACGCGGCGCGCATTGCCTGCTATGGCGCGGATAAAATAGAATCTCTGCTGCAGGATGCCGGCATTGTGCGCAACCGGCTGAAGGTGCAGGCTGCCGTGACCAATGCGCAAAAGTTTCTGGCCGTGCAGCAGGAGTTCGGCAGTTTCGATGCTTTCATCTGGCGTTTCGTGGACGGCACGCCCAGGCAGAACCGCTGGCGCAGCCTGGCCCAGGTGCCGGTGAAAACCGCCGAGTCGGATGCGATGAGCCGGGAGCTGGTGCGGCGCGGCTTCAAGTTCGTCGGTTCCACCATCTGCTATGCGTACATGCAGGCGATCGGAATGGTGAATGACCACACGACGGATTGCTTCAGATATTCGGAACTCCAAAGAACAGATTAGGCAGGCGATGATATTGAAATTCACCAAGATGCACGGTGCAGGCAACGATTTCGTGGTACTCGACGGCGTGCGCCAGCGCATCCATCTTGCGCCGGAGCAACTGCGCTTTCTGGCCGACCGCCATTTCGGCGTGGGTTGCGACCAGATTCTGCTGGTGCAATCTCCCCAGCACCCCGATGCAGATTTCCGTTATCGCATCTTCAATGCCGATGGCGGTGAAGTGGAACAGTGCGGCAACGGCGCGCGCTGTTTCGTGCGCTTCGTGCATGACCAGAAGCTGACGCACAAACGCGAAATTGTGGTGGAAACCAAGAGTGGCCTGATCACGCCGCGCCTGGAGGCGGATGGCCGGGTCACGGTGAACATGGGCGCGCCGGTTTTCGACGCAGCGCGCGTGCCGTTCAGCACCGACAGCGCCGCTATCATCCAGCCGCTGGAAGTGGGTGGCGAGACGGTGCAGGTCACCGTGCTGTCCATGGGCAATCCGCATGCGGTGCAGGTTGTGGCGGATGTGGAGCGGGCGCCTGTCGCCACGCAGGGCGCGCTGATCGAGCACCACCCGCGCTTTCCGAACCGGGTGAATGCCGGCTTCATGCAGGTGGTGGATCGCGGCCATATCAGGCTGCGCGTATACGAGCGCGGCAGCGGCGAGACACTTTCGTGCGGCACTGGCGCCTGTGCCGCAGTGGTGGCGGGCATCTGCCGCGGCCTGTTGAACGAGCGCGTACAGGTTGCCACGCGCGGCGGTGTACTGAATATCGCATGGGCCGGGGAAGGCCCGGTGCTGATGACCGGGCCGGCCATCAGCGTATTCGAAGGCGAAATTAATTTATAACGGGCATGGCTAAAGATGCTGCTTCTGATTATGAAATGTGCCATGCCCGTTTCCCTCTCTCCAGCTCTCTCCCGGAGGGAGAGAGGGGCAATGGCTCGCCTGCGAGCCCCCTATTAATAAACGACACGAAGGTTTCCAGATGAAAGCAGATGACGTCGCACAATATTTGCAGAGCAATCCGAATTTTTTTGAGGAACATGCCGATATGCTGGCGGAAATTGTCCTCCCCCACCCTCATGGCGGCCGCACCGTTTCGCTGAGCGAGCGGCAGCTGCTGGCCCTGCGCGAGAAGAACAAGGAGCTGGAAAAGAAGCTGCATGAGTTGGTGGAATTTGCCAAGGAGAATGACGCGTTGCAGCACAAGGTGCACCAGTTCACGCTGGCCTTGTTCGGCGCACCCGACCTGCTGACCCTGCAGGATGTCATCACGCGCAGCCTGCGCGAAATCTTTTCCGTGCCGCATGTTGCGCTGCATGTCTGGAAGGGTCTGCCGCCCTGCGCCGAAGTGCTGGCGTTTGCCGATCAGCAACCGCACCCGGTATGCACCCACCATGCGGTACATGATACGCAGACCTGGTTCGGCGAGAGCGCGGGGCACCTGCGCTCGTTTGCCTATTTGCCGCTGTGTGCCGGCGATCAATCCATCGGCCTGCTGATACTCGCCAGCGAAGACGCCCAGCGCTTCTATCCCGAGATGGGGACGGTGTTTCTGCAGCGCATTGCGGAAATCGTGAGCAGCGCTTTGCGTCCCTTCAACTGATCCATGCCGGATAACGTGCAGGTTGATACACCCCAGCTGAACATCCTGCACGGCTTTCTCGCGCACCTGCGCAACGAGCGGCGCTACTCCGCGCTCACCGTGGAAAATTATGCCCGCGACATCCGCCGCTTGTTCGAGCTGGCCGGAACCACGCCGCTGGACGAGCTGAAGGGCCACCAGATTCGCCGTTTTGTTGCACAGCTGCATGGCAACGGTCTTGGCGGGAAAACACTGGCGCGCATGCTGTCGGCGTGGCGCGGCTTCTATGCCTACCTGATGCGCGACCACGAATACAAGGACAACCCCTGCACCGGGCTGCGCGCGCCGAAATCGGCGCGCAGCCTGCCGCACGCGCTGTCTCCGGACGAAGCGGTGCGCATGGTGGAACTGACCACCGACGGCGATTCTCTGGCAGTGCGCGACAAGGCGATGTTCGAGCTGTTCTATTCCTCAGGCTTGCGCCTGGCGGAACTGGTCGGCCTCGATCTCTCCGCGCTGGATTTTGCCGATGCCGCGGTGCGCGTCACCGGCAAGGGCAGCAAGACGCGCATCGTGCCGCTGGGCAGCCACGCCATCGCGGCACTACAAACGTGGCTGGCGCTGCGCGGGCAATTGATCAAGGCGGATGAAACAGCGCTGTTCGTCAGCCGCAATGGCCGCCGCATCAGCCCACGCGCGGTGCAGCTGCGCATGAAGGAATGGGGCATCAAGCAAGGCATTGCCAGCAGCGTTCATCCGCATCTGTTGCGCCACTCGTTTGCATCGCATGTGCTGCAATCCAGCGGCGACCTGCGCGCAGTGCAGGAGATGCTCGGCCATGCCAGCATTTCCACCACGCAGGTGTATACGCATCTCGATTTTCAGTACCTCAGCAAAATCTACGATGCGGCGCATCCGCGCGCCAAGAAAAAATCCCCATGAAGAAGATCCCATGAAAAAGATCACGCTCAAGGCGGGCCGGGAAAAATCCCTGCTGCGCCGCCACCCCTGGATATTTTCCGGCGCGATCGCGCACGTGGACGGTGCGCCCGCAGATGGCGACACCGTGCAGGTATGTAACGCGGCAGGAGGCTTCCTGGCCTGGGCCGGATACAGCGCACAGTCGCAGATCAGCGCGCGCGCCTGGTCATGGATAGAATCCGACAAAATCGACGCGGAATTTTTCCGCGCCCGGATCAGCCGTGCACTGGCCGCGCGCAAGGCGCTGCATATTGCGCAAAGCAGCAACAGCATGCGCCTGGTGCACAGCGAATCGGACGGCCTGCCGGGGCTGATCGTGGACCAATACGGCGAGGTGCTGGTGATGCAGATCGGCAGCGCGGGAGCGGAACGCTGGCGCGATACCTGTGCCGATATCCTGCAGGAATTGTCCAATCCGCTGTGTATCTATGAGCGCTCCGATGCCGATTCGCGCGCGCTGGAAGGGCTGGCTGAACGCAATGGCGTATTGCGCGGCAACCTGCCGGAATCACTGGTCATAGAGGAACATGGCCTGCGCTTTGCGGTGGACGTGGCACACGGGCAGAAGACCGGCTTCTATCTCGATCAGCGTGACAACCGTGCGCTGACCGGCAGCCTGGCCCAGGGCAAGGACATGCTCAATTGTTTCTGCTACAGCGGCGGCTTCTCGCTGTATGCGCTGCGCGGCGGCGCAAAATCGGTGCTGTCGATTGATGCGTCGGAAGAGGCGCTGCAACTTGCGCGGCACAATGTGGAACTGAACGGGATCGATGCATCGAGGGCCGAATGGCAATGCGCCGACGTGTTCGCAGCGCTGCGCAAACTGCGCGACCAGAACCGCAAGTTCGACCTCATCATTCTCGATCCGCCCAAGTTTGCGCCCACCGCCGCCTTTGCCGAGAAAGCCGCGCGTGGTTACAAGGACATCAATCTGCTCGGCTTCAAGTTGCTCAGGCCGGGCGGGATGCTCGCCACCTATTCATGCTCCGGCGGCATCAGCGATGACCTGTTTCAGAAAATCATTGCTGGCGCCGCACTGGATGCCAACGTTACAGCGCACATCGTGCACAAGCTGCATGCCGCACCGGATCACCCCGTGCTGCTGAGTTTTCCGGAAGGCGCGTACCTCAAGGGCTTGCTGCTGCGCATAGGCGACTAGCCGTCGGTGGTGCAGGAAAATATTTGCTGTTAGATTGAGCGCCTGCATTCAGGGTGCAATTTGCTGAGAATACCAAGCAATTCTGATATTGCCGGATAAGGAATGGGTTGATGGTTCATCGCGTTTTTTCCAGGTTGGGCCTCCGAGGTAAAACTGCCATCGGGCTGGGGGCGTTGATCCTAGCCATCAGTGCCATCATGGACATCGCGGGCTACTGGCAAGCCCGCAATTTCGCGGAAAAGCGGGTGTTCGAACTTGAGCAGAGCAAGTTCGAGCTGATGAGCCATACGATTGATGCGGCCCTGACCAGCGACCGGGAAGACCTGCTGAGTATGCGGGGTGTCAACTCCGTACTGGAAATCGTCCGCGCCGGTGATGCCGGCGGAATAGACCCTGTATCCGGAAAAGGCCTCGAAGTATTGAGCCGGAAGCTGGGAACAACCTTCCAATCCTTCATGGCCAACCATCCGCAATACCTGCAAATGAGGTATATCGATGAGCGGGGTGAGGAGCTGGTCAGGGTGCAGCGCAAGGGCGCATCAGTGCAAAATGCGCCCGCGGATGAACTGCATAATGAGGCGGATCATCCTTATGTGGCCGAAACGCTCAGACTGCCTGTGGGCCATATTCGCACTTCAGATGTCCATTTGCAGCAGGAGCACGGTCAAATGGCAGTGCCGCACATGCCGGCCCTCATGCTTGCCACACCCGTGTACTCTGAAAAAAATGTGGTGCGCGGCATGGTAGAAACCACCATCAGCACCGATTTTCTTTTCCGTGCAGTCGTGTCCGAAGCGGGCGGGGCACAACGCAAGATTTCCGACGAGAAGGGATATTTCATCAAGCATCCCGATCCTTCCAAGACCTTCGGTTTCGATCTCGGTTTTGACTACAGGCTGCGTGATGAAGAGCCGGATCTAGTTCAGATCGCGCAAAAGCAGGATACCTTCATCAGGCACCATCCCGAGCACAAGGAAATGGACGGATTCAAGAAGATTTATTTTGATCCGGAAAATCACAGCCGTTACTGGCTTCTCGCCCTTAACATCCCGGATGAGCTGGTGTTTGGAGAAATCGATGCGTTCCTCAATGCCATGCTGGCTGCCGTTGGGATAATCGGCATTCTCGCGGCTTTAATCATCCTCTGGTTTGTTTCGCGAAAAATTGTTTCACCCATCGTGCGGCTGGCCGATGCGGCTTCGCTGATGCAGGGCGGCAACATGACGATTCGCGTTGATGAGGCATCGGTCAAGGACGAATTCCGCACCCTGTATGCAACGATCAATGCATTCGCAGACAGCCAGCAGCATGCCACCGCGCGATTGGAGCAGGAAGTCAGGCAAGCCATGGACAGGGTGGCGGAGAGCGAGGTGCAGAATCGTCTCATACTCGATTCGGCAGGCGACGGAATCTACGGGCTGGACCAGCAGGGGAACGCCACCTTCATCAACCCGATCGCATGCAGGATGCTGGGATATGAGCCTGACGAGCTGCTTGGTCAGGCCATGCACAGCCTGGCGCGCCACAGTAGCCCGGATGGCATGCCTTATCCGCGCGACAAGTGCCCGCTGTGCGCAACCTTGATCGATGGGCAGACCCATGAAGTCAAGGATGCAGTATTGTGGCGCAAGGATGGCACGTCTTTTTCGGTAGAATGCATCTGCACACCGATGTTGCGGGATGGCGCACTGGTTGGTGTGGTGGCCACGTTCCGCGACATCACCGAGCGCAAGAAAGTCGAGGAAGAATTGCGGCTTTCCTCCCTGGTGTATCAAACCAGCAGCGAAGGCATGCTGGTCACCGACGCCGACAACCGCATCATTGCGGTCAACCCGGCCTTCTCGGCGATCACGGGCTACAACTTCGCAGACGTGAAGGGCAAGAACCCGAGGATGTTCAGTTCCGGGCGCCATGATGCGGCCTTCTTCAAGGCCATGTGGCACGAAATCAGCACCACCGGCCACTGGCAGGGCGAAATCTGGGACCGGCGCAAGAGCGGCGAAATCCATGCCAACTGG
Organism: Gallionellaceae bacterium; assembly: GCA_030834965.1. GTDB lineage: Bacteria > Pseudomonadota > Gammaproteobacteria > Burkholderiales > Gallionellaceae > JAUQWW01. Next base: position 18,870 of record JAUQWW010000035.1, read on the forward strand.
CTGACCATCAACACCATCCGCAACGAACAAGGCCAGGTGCAGCGCTACGTCGCCCTGTTCTCCGACATCACCGAGAAAAAACTCTCCGAAGAACTGATCTGGAAACAGGCCAACTTCGATGCGCTGACCGAACTGCCCAACCGCCGCATGTTCCTCGACCGCCTGGAACAGGAAGCGAAGAAATCCGACCGCGCCGGCCTGCCGCTGGCCCTGCTGCTGATCGACCTCGACCAGTTCAAGGAAGTCAACGACACGCTCGGGCACGACATGGGCGACATCCTGCTGCAGCAAGCCGCCCGGCGCATTCATGGCTGCGTGCGCGAATCCGACACGGTGGCGCGCCTGGGCGGCGACGAATTCACCGTCATCCTCTCCGAACTGCCCGACGACGCCCGCCACGTCGAAGACATCGCCCAGAAAATAATCGGCAAGCTGGCCGAACCCTTCCACCTGGGCGACGAAATCGCCTACATATCCGCCAGCATCGGCATCACCCTCTACCCCAGCGACGCCGCCGACATCGACGCCCTGATGAAAAACGTCGACCAGGCCATGTACGTCGCCAAGAACAAAGGCCGCAACCGCTTCAGCTACTTCACCCCGCAATTGCAGGAAGCGGCGCAGACCCGGCTGCGCCTGTCCAAAGATCTGCGCGGCGCGCTGGCGGCCAGGGAATTCAGCGTCTGTTTCCAGCCCATCGTCGAACTGGCCACCGGGCGCATCCACAAGGCCGAAGCCCTCATCCGCTGGCAGCATGCCACGCGCGGCCTGGTCAGCCCACAGGACTTCATCCCGCTCACCGAAGAAACCGGACTCATCCACGAAATCGGCGACTGGGTGTTCAGGGAAGCGGCCGGCTGGGCCAAACGCTGGAGCCATCAGTTCGCGGAAGAGTTCAAGGTCAGCGTCAACATGTCCCCCGTGCAGTTCCGCGCCGAGGGCCGCGTCTTCGCGGTGCAATGGCTGCGCCACCTGCAGGAGCTGGGCATTTCCGGTAAAAACATTGCCGTCGAGATCACCGAGGGGCTGCTGCTGAATGCGGACCCGGACATCATCGACAAGCTGCTGGTGTTCCGCGACGCGGGCATCCAGGTGGCGATCGACGATTTCGGAACCGGCTACTCGTCGCTGTCCTACCTGAAGAAATTCGACATCGACTACCTGAAGATCGACCAGTCATTCGTACGCAACCTGGAAACGGACCCGGATGACATGGCCTTGTCCGAGGCCATCATCGTGATGGCGCACAAGCTCGGGCTCAAGGTGATCGCGGAAGGGGTGGAAACGGAGGGGCAGCGCAGGCTGCTGGCCGACGCCGGGTGCGATTATGCCCAGGGCTATCTGTTTGCCAGGCCGATGCCGCCGGAGGAGTTTGAGGTGATGATGAAGAATAAGCTATTCAAAGCGTAATTCACACCTGGCCAGTCTGGATAATCTCATTCCAATTCTGCTTCATTATGATACGCAATTGCACCACCTTGGCTGCACGATCAGTGCAGGCTCACGATGGGCTTGAAGCCCAGCCGCACCTGTAATTTCTCCGCGGCGGTGCGCGCCGCATCCTGATTCGCATACGGGCCGACGTGCACGCGCACCAGATCATCCTTGGGGTACAGCATGACCTCCTTGCCGCTGCCTTCGAATTCGACGCGCATGCGCGCCAGGAAGCCCTCCGCGCCTTGTTGCGATTTGAAGGCGCCAATCTGCAAATACACGTTTCCGGCGGTAGCGGGGGTGCTTGCCACGGACACAGGCTCCAGAGGTTCGACGTTGATCGGTTCGGCAATTTTCGGTGCCGCCACAGTGCCATCCGGCACCAGGCTTTCCACTTCCACTTCGCTGCTGCCGCTGGTGACAATGCCGAGCTTGTGTGCGGCGGTATAGGAAAGGTCGATGATGCGGTCGTGCAGGAAGGGGCCGCGGTCGTTTATGCGCACCACCACCGACTTTTGGGTGGCGACATGGGTGACGCGCGCGTAGCTGGGGATCGGCAAGGTTGGATGCGCGGCGGTCATGGCGTACATGTTGTATGTCTCGCCACTGGAGGTGCCCCAGCCGTGGAATTTCTTGCCGTACCAGGAGGCCGTGCCGCGTTTCTTGTAGTTGCCTATTGCGGTCAGCGGGGTGAAGTTTTTGCCGAGGGCACTGTACGGGCGGTTGGCATAGCGGTGCAGCGGTTCGGCACGCGGCACGGCGTCGGGTATGGCGTCGAGGTTGGCGGGTGCATTTTCGCCGGGGCCGTCACCCTCCAGATAAGCGCCGCGCCCCGGCTGTGGAACACTGCTTGCGGGTTGCGACACGCCCGCTGTAGCTTGCGGAACCGTGGGTGCAGTTGGCGGGGCGCCTGACTCAGGCCGGACGGATTGCGCTTCGACGACCGGTGCAGGCGTGCTGCGCTCTTCGGCCTTGTGTTTCGGCGTGGTGCTGCAGGCGGCGAGAGTGATGGTTGTGCAAATCAGCAATCCGGATTCTGCAAATTTCATTTTGTTTCCCTTGAATTTGTTAAACCCCTGAACCCCTTCCCAACCCTCACCTTGTCAGGGGAGGGAGCTGCATCATCTCCTCCCCTGCTCCCTCCCTGACAAGGGAGGGCCGGGGTGGGTTGGGGAGGCCGGGAGGGGTTAGGTTTGCACCAGTTTTTTGTGCGTATGAATGCTCATCAGCATACCAAAACCCAGCAGCAACGTGACCATGGACGTGCCGCCGTAGCTGACCAGCGGCAGCGGCACGCCCACCACCGGCAGGATGCCGCTCACCATGCCCATGTTGACGAAGGCATAGGTGAAAAAGGTCAGTGTGATGCTGCCCGCCATCAGGCGCGTGAAGTAAGTGGACGCATTGGCGGTGATGACGAAGCCGCGCCCAATGACGAACAGGTACATGGCCAGCAGCAGCAGGTTGCCGAGCAGTCCGAATTCTTCCGAATACACCGCGAAGATGAAGTCGGTGGTGCGCTCCGGCAGGAAATCGAGGTGGGCCTGCGTGCCGTACATGTAGCCCTTGCCCAGCACGCCGCCGGAGCCGACTGCAATCATGCCCTGAATGGTGTGGTAGCCCTTGCCCAGCGCATCCTGTTCCGGGTCGAGCAGCATCATGACGCGGTGGCGCTGGTAGTCGTGCAGCATGGACCACAGCACCGGCAAGCTGCCGAGGCCGGCTACCAGCATTGCCAGCATCACGCGCCAGCTCAATCCGGCGAGGAACAATACATAAAAACCGCTGGCCGAGATCAGCACCGCGGTGCCGAGGTCAGGCTGGCGCGCGATCAGTGCCACCGGCAGCAGCAGCAACAAGGCCGCCACGAAATAATTCTTCAGTGTCAGCGTGGCTTCATTTTTTTCGAAATACCAGGCCATCATCAGCGGCACCGCAATCTTCATTAGCTCGGAGGGCTGTATGGTGGTCACGCCGATGTTCAGCCAACGCCGCGCGCCATGGCTGATCTCTCCGAACAGCGCCACGCCGATCAGCAGCAACATGCCGAGAAGATAGAGGGGCAGGGCGGTGCGCATCAGGTAATGCAGCGGCATGTTGGCCATCAGCCACAGAATGACGAGTGCCACCAGCATGTTCCCGCCCTGCTTCAGCACGCGTCCCCAGTCACCGTCGCTGGCGCTGAATAGTATCACCAGGCTGGTCAGCATCAGCAGGCCGATCGCAGCCAGCAGCACCGGGTCGAGGTGCAGGACGAAACGCTTGCGCAAGCGCGGCCACAGAGGCTGCTTAATCATGTTCTTCCTCGGTATCACTTACAGTAGGCAAGGGCTGCGGCACTTTGCCGAGCAGGTAATAGTCCAGCACCTTGCGCGCGATGGGTGCAGCGGTCGAACCGCCATGGCCGCCATTTTCCGCCAGCACTGCCAGCGCGATTCTAGGCTGGTCGGCAGGTGCAAAACCGATGAACAAGGCGTGGTCACGGTGGCGCTCCTGTAGCCTGCTTTCGTCATATTTTTCGCCTTGCTTCATGCCGACCACCTGTGCCGTACCTGTCTTGCCCGCAAAGGCGTAGGGCGCGCCTGAACCTGCCTGTGCGGCCGTGCCCCCAGGCTGCATCACGGCCACCATGGCGTTCTTCACCAGCGCGAGATGCTCCGGGTTAAGGTTCATGTTCACCTCCGGCTGCACTTGCGGCACGGGGGTTGCATTGCTGCCGCTACGCTGCACTTGGCGCACCAGGTGCGGGCGGTAGCCCACACCGTTGTTGGCCAGTATCGCCGTGGCGTAAGCCAGTTGCATCGGCGTGGCCAGATCATAGCCCTGGCCTATGCCCGCCGATACCGTGTCGCCCACATACCATTTCTGCTTGTAACGCTTCTGTTTCCATTCCTGTGACGGCATCAGTCCCTGAGTTTCACCTTCCATGTCGACGCCGGTTTTTTTGCCGAAGCCAAATTGCGACAGGAAGTTGAACATGTTGTCGATGCCCAGTTCCACGGCCAGTCCGTAATAGTAGGTGTCGCACGACACCACGATGGACTTGAACATGTCCACGCTGCCGTGCCCGCCCTTTTTCCAGTCGCGGAACTGGTGGCTGCTGCCCGGCAGGGTGAAATATCCCGGGTCGCTGATGGTGTAGCTGGGGGAGCGCTTCTTGTAATGAAGCCCTGCCAGCGCCATGAACGGCTTGATGGTGGAGCCGAGCGGATACTGGCCGCGCAGCGCGCGATTGTTGAGCGGCACATCGGGCGAGTTGTTCAGTTCGTTCCAGTTTTGCTCATCAATGCCGTCAATGAACAGGTTGGGGTCGTAGCCCGGCCTGCTGACAAAGGCCAGCACTTCACCGTTGTTCGGGTCGATCGCGACCAGCGCGCCGCGGTAGTTGCCGAAAGCCTGTTCGGCGACTTCCTGCAGTTTGGCATCCAGCGACAGCACCAGGTTGTTGCCCGACACCGGCGGCGTGCGCGACAGCACGCGCACGCCGCGCCCGCCTGCATCCACCTCCACCTGCTCGAAGCCCGTGGTGCCGTGCAATTCTCTTTCGTAGCTTTGCTCGATGCCGGTTTTGCCGATGTGGTCGGAGCCGCGATAGTTGGCTGCCTCCTCTTCGTCTTCGAGCTTTTTCATGTCGTTTGTGTTGATGCGCCCGATGTAACCGATCAGGTGCGAAGTCCGTTCACGGTAAGGATATTCACGGAACAGACGCGCCTTGATTTCCACGCCGGGAAAACGGTAGCGTTGCGCGGCGAAGCGCGCCACCTCCTCGTCGCTCAGGCGGTTGCGTATCGGCAGGCTCTCGAAATTCCGGCTTTCTGCCAGCAGTTTTTTGAAACGCTTGCGGTCCTTGGGCTGGATATCGACCAGTTCGGCCAGCTGGTCGATCGTGGCATCCAGTTTGTCCACCTTGCTCGGGGTGATTTCGAGCGTGTAGCCGGAATAGTTGTGCGCCAGCACGACGCCGTTGCGGTCGAGTATCAGCCCGCGATTGGGCACAATGGGCACAATGGAAATGCGGTTGCTTTCCGCCAGGGTTTGATAGTGGTCGTGTTTGATCACCTGCAAGTAAACGAAGCGCGCCAGCAGGATGAACAGCAGCAGCAACACGAAACCCAGGCACAGCGCCAGGCGCAGCCGGAAGTAATAGATTTCGCGCTGGGTATTCTTGAGTTCGACGCGACGCTTCATGGACAGCCGAGGGTCATAACGAATCGGAATCGGTGCGTGGACGGCGCAGGGACTGTAACAGTATGGTCAGCGGCGCCCACAGCAGGGCGGACACCAGGCAGCCGAGAAAATATTCCCATGAGACATAGCCGCGCATTTGCCAGTGCACCGCGGCATACACCGCATAAGTCAGCAATAACAGCGGGAAGATTTGCAGGGTCTGCTGGCGCAGGTCGAACATCTGCATGCGGCGGTGCAGCACGATGCCGCCGAACGCCAGCACCGAGTAAGCCAGCGCATGCTGCCCGAACAGGCTGGCATCGGCCACGTCGGCAAGTATGCCTATCACCCAGGACACACCAATGCCGACGCGGTACGGCTTGTGCATGCACCAGTAGAGCAGTACCAGCGCCACGAAGTCAGGGCGCAGGGCCAGCCAGATTCCGTGCCATGGCAGCCAGTTGAGCAGCAGCGCGCCCACCAGGCTTAACACGAGAAACGTGTTGCTGGCCGGTAACAGGAATTCCTGATCTTTGGTGATTGATGCGCTCATGGTTTTTTTTGCACGCCCGCTTTGGATTTTCCGCCGCTTGGTTCAGTTGCCGCTTCCGGGTGTTCGGGCAATTTCGGCAGCCCGGACAGAATCAATAACTGGCGCTGCTTGTCGACCCCTGCAACCGGGGCGCACAAGATGCGTGCAAACGGATAGGCAGGGTCGCGCTCGATGCGGATCACCTTGGCTACCGGCAAGCCGGGCGGATAGGTGCCGTCGATGCCGGATGTAACCAGCATGTCACCCTCCTTGATATCGGAGCTGACAGGCATGTAGCGCAGCGCCAGTTCACTGGTGTCGCCGGAGCCGAATACGACGGCGCGCAGGCCGCTGCGCAGCACCTGCACCGGCACGGCATGATCCTTGTCGGTAACCAGCGTGACTTCGCTCAACCATGGATAGACGCGCGTGATCTGGCCCACGATGCCAATGTTATCCATTACCACCTGTCCTGCCAGCACGTTCGCCAGGCTGCCCTTGTTCAGGAACAGCTTGCGTTTGAAGATGTCGCGCTCGGTATATACGATCTCGGCCAACTGCATGGGGTAGCTGGCTTGCTGTTGTATGGCAAGCAGTTCGCGCAGGTGTTTGTTCTCTGCCTGCATGGCCTGAAATTGCTGCAACTGGGCGGCATCGGTGCTGTGTTGCAGGCGCAATTGGTTGTTATCGCGGATCAGGGTGTTATGGGTAACGAAATAGGTATCGGCCTCGTGCCATAGCATGGCCGGCGCGGTGACCAGGCGCTGCAAGGGGTAAACCACCACGGAAAGCGCGCTGCGTGCAGTTTCCAGATACTGAAAGCGCGCGTCCACAAACAGCAGCAACAGTGACAGTATCGAGAAGAAGATCAGCCGGACGGCTGGGGTGGGGCCGCGATTGAAGAACTGGAAAGACTGGGTATGTTCCATACAGTAGTCAAATGTTCAGGAACAAGCCCGGTGCTTCATGCTATATCTGACTCACGACCATTGATTGCTTATCCTGGTTTAGTCGCTGGTGAAGATGCTGCTGAACTTGTCCATGCGGTCGAGCGCCCTGCCGGAGCCGCGCACCACGCAGGTCAGCGGATCGTCCGCAATCAGCACGGGCAAGCCGGTTTCTTCCATCAGCAGACGGTCGATGTCGCGCAGCAGTGCGCCGCCGCCGGTCAGCACCATCCCCTTGCTGGCAATGTCCGCGCCGAGTTCCGGCGGGGTTTGTTCCAGCGCGGTCTTCACCGCGCTGACGATGCTGTTGAGCGGGTCGGTGAGCGCTTCCAGAATTTCGTTGCTGGAAATGGTGAAGCTGCGCGGCACGCCTTCAGCCAGGTTGCGTCCCTTCACTTCCATTTCGCGCACTTCGCTGCCCGGGAAGGCCGAGCCGATTTCCTTCTTGATCATCTCGGCGGTGGTTTCGCCGATCAGCATGCCGTAGTTGCGGCGGATGTAGTTGATGATCGCTTCGTCGAATTTGTCGCCACCGACGCGCACCGAGCCCGAATACACTGCGCCACCGAGCGAGATTACGCCCACCTCGGTCGTGCCGCCTCCGATGTCCACCACCATCGAGCCGGTTGCTTCTTCCACCGGCAGGTCGGCTCCGATTGCGGCCGCCATCGGTTCCTCGATCAGCTCCACGCGGCGTGCGCCCGCACCAAAAGCGGATTCGCGGATGGCGCGGCGCTCAACCTGGGTGGAGCCGCACGGCACGCAGATCACGATGCGCGGGCTGGGGGTGAAGATGCCTGACTTGTGCACCTTGCGGATGAATTGCTTGAGCATCTGCTCAGTTACGGTGAAATCGGCAATCACGCCGTCCTTCATCGGGCGGATGGCGGTGATGTTGCCCGGGGTACGCCCGAGCATCTGCTTGGCGGCCAGACCGACCTGCTGAATCACTTTCTTGCCGTTGGGGCCACCTTCCTGGCGGATGGCCACGACCGAGGGTTCGTCCAGCACAATGCCCTGACCGCGCGCCCATATCAGGGTGTTTGCGGTGCCCAGGTCGATCGCCAGGTCATTGGAAAAATAGCCGTTTAGGAATCCGAACATATCAGTACCCACAGAATGGTAAGGCGTGTGCCTCTAAAGGTGTTTATGATACCCTATTAAGCTCGTTTGAATAAAGCCTTTGAGACTATGTCACTGACCCTGGAAGACGTTAAAAAAGTGGCCCGGCTGGCCCGGCTGGCGATGACTGAGCAGGAAGCGCAGGCCGCGCATGCACAGTTGGCCAACATCTTCGGCTTGATTGAAGAAATGCAGGCGGTGGATACCTCCGGCATCGCACCAATGTCGCACGCCCAGGATGTCACCCAGCGCCTGCGCGAGGACAAGGTCACGGAAGGCAACCAGCGCGAAAAGTTCCAAGCCATAGCCCCGCAAGTCCAGGCCGGACTGTATCTCGTGCCACAAGTCATCGAATAATTACGCCGCTCCGACACCATGCTTAATTCCAGTTTGCTACAGCTCGGCGCGGCATTACGCGCCAGGAAAATTTCCAGCGTCGAGTTGACGCAGTTGTATCTCGATCGTATCGCCACGCTCAACCCCGAACTTAACGCCTATATCACGGTAAACCCGGACATGAGCCTGGCACAGGCGCGCACCGCTGACGAACGCATCACGCAGGGCGATGCCTCACCGCTGGCAGGAATACCCATTGCCCAGAAAGACATTTTCTGCGCCCAGGGCTGGCGCACCACCTGCGGTTCCAGGATGCTGCACAACTTTGTCTCGCCTTACGATGCGCATGTCGTCTCCCAGTTCAACAGCGCCGGGGCGGTGAATCTGGGCAAGACCAACATGGACGAATTCGCGATGGGCTCATCGAACGAGACCTCGCACTTTGGCGCGGTGAAAAACCCGTGGAACCGCGACGCTGTGCCCGGCGGCAGCTCCGGCGGAACAGCCGCGGCGGTAGCGGCGCGCCTGTGTGCGGCGGCTACCGGCACTGATACCGGCGGCTCCATTCGCCAGCCCGCTGCGCTGTGCGGCATCTCCGGCCTGAAGCCAACCTACGGTGTGGTGTCGCGCTACGGCATGATCGCCTTCGCTTCCAGCCTCGACCAGGCCGGGCCGATGGCACGCAGCGCGGAAGACATGGCGCTGCTGCTGAACGCGATGGCCGGTTTTGACGAGCGCGATTCGACCAGTCTGCAACGCGAAAAGGAAGACTACGCGCGCGAATTGAACAAGCCGCTGAACGGCCTGCGCATCGGCCTGCCCAGAGAATTTTTTGCCACTGGCCTGAGCGCGGATGTGGCGCAGGCGGTTGATGCAGCCATCACCGAATACAAAAAACTCGGCGCGTCGGTGGTAGACATCAGCCTGCCGAATTCCAGGCTGTCGGTGCCGGTGTATTACGTGCTGGCTCCGGCGGAGGCCTCCAGCAACCTGTCGCGCTTCGACGGCGTGCGTTACGGCTACCGCGCTCCGGAATATGGCGATCTTGCCGACATGTACGAAAAGAGCCGCTCCCAGGGTTTCGGTGCGGAGGTGAAGCGGCGCATCATGATCGGCACTTATGTGCTGAGCCACGGTTACTACGACGCCTATTATTTGCAGGCGCAGAAAATCCGTCGCCTGATCGCGCAGGATTTCACCGAGGCGTTCCAGCAATGCGACGTCATCATGGGGCCGACCAGCCCCACCACTGCCTTCAATCTGGGCGAGAAAGGCGATGACCCGGTGCAGATGTATCTGTCTGACATCTACACCATCGCCGTGAACCTCGCCGGCCTGCCCGGCATGTCCATTCCATGCGGCTTTGGTAATAACAACATGCCGGTTGGTTTGCAGATCATCGGCAATTATTTCGATGAAGCGCGCATGCTGAATGTGGCACATCGATATCAACTGGCGACAGACTGGCATGTGCGGACTCCGAGCGGGATATGAAGAAGACATTAACCACAGAGACACAGAGCTCACAGAGAATTTCTCTGTGCGTCCTCGGTGTCTCTGTGCATCTGTGGTGAAAAGGTTTTAGCTTATGACTTGGGAAATCGTCATCGGTCTGGAAGTGCATACACAGCTTTCGACCCATTCCAAAATTTTCAGTGGCGCTTCGACTGCTTTTGGTGCGGAGCCCAACACGCAGGCATGTGCGGTCGACCTGGCGCTGCCCGGTGTGCTGCCGGTGTTGAACAAGGGTGCGGTGGAGCGCGCGATCAAGTTCGGCCTTGCCACAGGTTCCGCCATTGCGCCGCGCTCAGTGTTTGCACGCAAGAATTATTTCTACCCCGATCTGCCCAAGGGCTACCAGATCAGCCAGTTTGACCTGCCGGTGGTGGGCAACGGTCAACTCACGATTCATGTGCCTGCGTCGGGCAAGACGGAAGCACATGAGAAAGTGGTGCGTATTACGCGCGCCCATCTCGAAGAAGATGCGGGCAAATCGCTGCACGAAGACTTTCACGGCATGACCGGCATCGACCTGAACCGTGCCGGCACGCCGCTGCTGGAGATCGTTTCCGAGCCGGATATACGCAATGCAGCCGAAGCGGTCGCGTATGCAAAAGCCCTGCACACGCTGGTGCGCTGGATCGGCATTTGCGACGGCAACATGCAGGAGGGCTCGTTCCGTTGCGATGCCAACGTCTCGGTGCACAAGCCCGGCACACCGTTCGGCACGCGACGCGAGATCAAGAACCTCAACTCGTTCCGCTTCCTGGAGCAGGCGATCAATTACGAGGCGCACTGGCAGATCGAGACGCTGGAGAACGGCGGCACGATACAGCAGGCGACCGTGCTGTTTGATCCGGACAAGGGCGAGACGCGCATGATGCGCACCAAGGAAGAGGCGCACGACTACCGCTATTTCCCCGATCCTGATTTGCTGCCGCTGGAAATTTCGCCGCAATGGATCGAGGAAGTGCGCACAACGCTGCCTGAACTACCGCAGGCCAAGCAGGCGCGCTATGTGAACGAACTTGGCCTGTCTGCTTACGATGCGGGCATTCTGACGGCCTCGCGCGAGATGGCGGATTTTTTTGAGGCTACCCAGCGTGTAGTGCCTAAGGATGCGAAGTTATGTGCTAACTGGCTGATAGGCGAGGTCAGCGCGCAACTGAATCGCGACGGCCTGGAAATGGCGCAGTGCCCGATCACCGCGCAGCAACTGGGCGGTATGCTGAAGCGTATTGCGGACAGCACGATCTCCAATGCGGGTGCCAAGGATGTGTTCCGCACCATGTGGGCAGAAGGCGGTGACGCGGATGCCATCATCGAAGCCAAGGGTTTGAAGCAGGTTTCCGATGCGGGCGCGCTGGAAAAAATCGTGGACGAAATCATTGCCGCCAATCCTGCGCAGGTGGCCGAGTATCGCGGCGGCAAGGAAAAAGTGTTCGGCTTCTTCGTGGGGCTGGCGATGAAGGCCAGCAAGGGCAAGGCCAATCCGGCGCAGATGAACGAGATACTGAAGCGCAAGCTGGCTGGCTGATTCCCGATTTGCCATTCCTGCTGTTGCAGGAATGGCAGAGCAACTACTTCAACTTTTAGCGTTACTGTTTGCCGCCGGACTCCGGTGCTGGCGCCAGGCTGCGCTCGCGCATGGCGCGCTCGAAATCCTGCATGTTGTAGCGCGGCGTCTTCGGCTTCGGCATGACCACACGCAGCGCATCGTAACGCACGCTGCGCTTGCCAGTCTTGGCATCGAGGGCGAGCAGATGGTAGCTGCCCAGCGGCAGCTGCGGTGGCGTGCTCACTGTGATGCTGCCTTTCTTGCCGGAAGTAACCGCGACATCGGGCAGCAAGCGTACGCTGGTCAGCGTTTCATTGCCTGCGAGGAACGCAGCACCAGAGAATATGCTCAAGTTGGCGACGCGACTCGCGGCGGGATAGGCGGCCTTGAGCACAGGGCGCTGCGGATTTGAAATGTCGAGTGCCAGCAATCCCGACAGGTTGCCGCTGGCGTAGAGGCGACCTCCCGAAATCTTCATGTCAAAAATCTCTTCTCCGGGGTTGAAGCGGCTCAGCAGCTTCAGCGTGGCGTAATCGTACAGCGCGATGCCCGAGGCCTTGTCATAAAGCGCCAGCAATTTGTCCTGCACACGCAATAAGCTTGCGCGTTGCGGCATGCGCTTGATCAGGCGCGGGTGAGCGGGGTCTGCAACATCCAGGATCTCGACGCCTCCCGGTGTCGCCAACAGGAGCCGGCCATTTGCACCCGGCCAAGTGTCCGTAACTGCGGCGGCATGCCAGGCTGTTTGCCGACCGTTCGCCGCATCGATGATGGCTACGCCGCGCTGCCGCTCTGCTGCATACACCAGATTGCCCTGTGCGCGCACCCAGTCAGCACGTAACGGGAATTGCTTGCGCAGGTGCGGCTCGAACGGATTGCTGACGTCCACCGCAGCCAAGCCATCTGCACCACAGGCAAGATAGGCCGTGTTGCCCTCCAGCCACACGCTTTGTGCGTCGCCCGGCATATCTACGCCGGCGATCCAGATCGGGTACAGCGGGGTCTTGATGTCAAAAATCTGTATGCCATTCTTGCCATCTGCAACATAAGCGTAGCTATCCTTGACGACCACATCACGCGTCAGGCCGCGCATGTGATAGGCGCCAGCCCATGTGGGTGCCGCAGGATCGGCCACATCGAGCACGGTCAGGCCGCCCCACCAGTCGAGCACGTATGCGTAGTGGCTTTTCACCAGAACGCCCCACGACCACCCGGCGGTATCGTAGGCACCCAGCAAAGCGGGCTGCGCCGGATCGGTAACATCTATTACTTGAATACCGGAAACCCAATCCGCCACATAGGCGATGTTGTTCACCAACTCGATGCTGCGTGCATTGGCAGGCGTGGCGATGTGGCCAACCTCGTCTATTTGTAAGGGGTCGCTGATATTGAGAACATGGAAGCCGTTATCGAAGCTGGCGACATAGGCGAGGTTGTTGCGGATCACCACATCTTCCGCGGCGCCGCCGATTTCGTGTGCGCTGATCTGTTTCGGCTGCTTCGGGTCGCTGACATCGAACACCAGCAAGCCGGCCGTGTCGGCGGCGACATACGCCAGATTGCCCACCACCTCCACAGCCCACGCCTTGTCTGCAGTGGATGCGCTGCCAACGATAAACGGATGCGCAATGTCGGCCACATTGATGATATGAAAGCCGCCGCGATGGTCGGCCAGGTACAGAAAGTCACCCACCAGTTTCATGGTATAGGCCAGGCCCGGGGTGGCGACCTCGGAAATCTTGCGCGGCTTCCTGGGATCGGAAATATCCAGGACTTGCACGCCGTGGTCATCGTCCGCGACAAATGCATGATCGCCGTGCACCAGCACACCCTTGGGCGAGCCCTTCGTGTGATAGGAGGAGAGATGGCGCAGCGCGCCCGGCTCACTGATGTCATACAGGTGCAGCCCGGAAAACCAGTCGGCGACATAAAGAATCTGGTCGCGGATTACCGCACGACGGCTGCCGCCAAAATTTGCGCCTATATTCACCACGTCCGGCACGGGTGCTGAAAAATCCAGAGTTTCAAGAGCGGTATCGGTTCCAGCCAGCACGTGTTTCTGTGCAACTGCGATGGCGTTGAAGGGGTGTGCCATGCGCTGCACGGCAACCATCTTTGGAAATTTTGGATTGCGCACATCGATCAGCGCAATTTCAGAACGATCATTGCGCAACGCAATATAGCCATCGTTGTAGTGCAGTGCGCGAGCAGTTCCGGGCCGGTTGATGCTGCCCAGCCAGCGCGGCTGGTTCGGCTCGCTTACATCCAACACGGTGAGGCCGGTTGCGCCATTGGCGAGATAGGCGTGTCCTTGCGCCACTGCCAGATCCGACACGTCGCCGCGGAAACGCCCCACTTCGCGGATGCTTGCCGGGTCGCGCACATCGAGTATGCTCATGCCCGATTTTGGCAGCGCGAGGTAAGCGTGGCCGTCGAGGACTTGCACTGCAGTCGCTGCCGAGGGAAGGGTGAAACTGGCAAGTTGCTGCGGCGCCTGCGGGCGGGTGACATCGAGGATGGTCAGATTCCGGCCGCTCACCAGATAGGCGCGGCCTTGCGCCACGTTCAAGGCGTCGAGCTGTGATGCAAACGGATAGCGCGCAATCTGCTGCGGGTGTTGCGGATCGCGCACAGCCACAATCAGCAATGCCCCGGCGCCGTCGGCAAGATAGGCATAACCGTCGTGCAAGGCAACGCGAGTGATTCTGCCCTGCCCTTGCATGTGTGCAAGCAGGCGCGGCGGCGCGTTGGGAGCGAGGTCAAATACCAGCAAGCCGCTGTCTCCGGCAGCGGCATAAGCATGATTGCCGTCGACAGCCAGCGCCAGCGCCGGGGTCTTCAGTGCGGTGCTGGTTTTAAGGTAAGGGTCGCCGGGAATCAGTGCAAGCTGCGCTCCAGGCGGCAGGCCGGGCGCTTCCAGGGTAACGGTGCTGCCCTGTCTGTAATCTGCCGTCGGTGGCTCTGCCATGGCAACGGACAACGTGCCGGCAAAGAATGCCCCTGCAAGTCGCAACAACCAGGGCTGCGAAAGAAATTGAGTAACCATCATTTGAAAACCCGAGAGCAAAAAACCGAAGCGAGAAAGCCGTGCGGCGACCCTTACTGTCTGCGGCAGTGAGCGTATTAGCCAGTCGGTTGCAGCTATTGGCGGGCTGTATCAAACCAAACGCCGGTAACAGTACCGGCGTTCAGTGAGTATCCTGCTGGATTACGATTATGTCGTACTTGTTACTTGACGACAGACGCCCTGCCTACAAAGATGACTTGCGGGAAAGTGCGATTCAGAGTCTTGCTGTAGAAATTGGTCATGACTGCGCCTTCATCATAGGCGACCGTGTCACCCTTTTTCACAGGCATCGAAGTCACAGCGATCCACACATTCTCCTTGCCGCGGGATACTTCAATGTAGGTATACATGCCGGTGTCGATCGTGCTGACCACCTTGCCTTTGTTCGGCAGGGGCTTGTTGGCGGCAGGAGCGCCCGCCGCACCCTGGGTCACAGGATGCCCGGATGGGGCAGGTGCGGCAGGCGCAGCGATTGCTGAGGCGGAAAAGGCGGTTAATGCAAGCAGGGCGGTGAGGGATCGCATGAAGATTTCCTTATCTGATTTGGGTAAATTGCAACTGCCCATTTTACTTGGCTTGGGTGAGCCTTGTCCAACACGAAATGAATCCGGAGCGTGCCCCGGATTGTCTGGTGTTAGCCAGACGGCATGCATGAATAAGGCAACATGCCGTGAAAATCGTTCCCCGGTCAGCGTACCGCTGTTCCGGCTTTTTTCACCGCCAGGGTTTTGTCGCGTTCTTCGGTCAATTTGGCTTCCCACTCCCACACTGCCGCTTCGGCGCGGATCCGGTAAGCATCTTCGGCAGGTGCCAGGTGCACGTAAGTGCGCATGGCGCCGAGGGCGCCCGGAATGTCCTTCAAACCTTCCAGCGCCATAGCAAGTCCGTAGTAGGCATTGAGCTGATCCTTGCGCAACTCGATGGCGCTCTCGAAGAAATCACGCGCGATCGCATAGCGTTCCAGTCCGATCAGTGCGAAGCCGGTGTTGACGTGTGCCTCGGGCAGGCTGGGGGACAACTGGAGCACGCGGTGAAAAGCCGTGAGCGCATGTTCGTATTCCTTGGCATTCAGCATGGCCACGCCTTGCTCGAAGCGCAGCCTGATTTCGGCATCGGTTTTTTCCTGCACATGGGCGACGCGTGCGTCTTCGCTGCGTTTCACCTCGGGGGAAGCGTTCAGCCACGTTGGCAAATACATGACTGTCAGGCCAATCATGACGACCAGCGAGGAAGTGAGCGCTAACGCCCGCAGACGCACATCGCGGGAACGCGATTGCGGCTGTTTTTTCTCAGCGCCCGAATCGCCACGCTGCCTGGTGCTGCGCATAATGCAGACAACCAACAGTATGTCGCCGACGAGGGATAGCAGTCCGCCCAGTTGCATCGCAGAAAAAGCCATGGTGGATTGTGCCGCCAGTTCCGAATGCGGCGTCTTGCGCAGCGCACCCATCGAGCCCAGCCAGGCCAGCGAAAACGCCAGCAGCAGCAGGCCTGTGCCATAGAGTGACAACTGCCAGCGCGCCAGCCGGCCGCCGCTGGTGGAGAAGCCGAATGCCGGCAGCAGGTAGTAGCCGAGGCCCATATAGGCCAAGGTTACAGCGCCGACCGTGCCGTGATAGTGCGCCGTCACCATGGTGGTTTCGCCCCGGATGGATGCGCCGATGATGCAGCCGATGAAGAGCAGCAGGATGGACAATCCCAGCGGCAGCGCCTCCGGCTTGGACCATGCTGCACGCCCGGCACGCACCATCTGCAGCAAGATGCGTGTGGCGAGCAGCACGGCTGCCGGCCAGGAACCCCAGGTCATGATGGATGTGAAGGCTCGGCGAAATTCCGGCCCCTCCACCGGATACAGAATATGAATGATGGGTGCTGCCAGAATGGGAAGTGCCGCAAGCAGCAGCAATCCATACAGCCAGCGCTGCGATGCAACGGCGCCGCCCAGGACGCGTTCACCGAGCACGATCCAGGCCGTCATCATCAACAGGGTATGAACGAACTGGAGCAGATGGCCGGGCCCCCAGAACAGCAATTCAAAACCACTCTGCTCGGCCGGCACGCCGGTCGTCTTCATTGATGCAGCCAATGAAACGAGCGCCATGGCCATGGCGGCAATGGACAGGAGCACACCGAATCGCCAGACATCGTGCGGGTCAGCCTTCAGGCGGCGCACGATGTCGCCTGTTGCTGCAGCGCCGCACAGTGCGACTCCGGCCACGAACCCGACGAGTCCGAACAGGAAAATCCGGCTATCCAGCACCGGCACATAGTTGGACAACACCGGCAGCGGCGTACCCACAAACGGTGCAACGGTCATGGCCGCCGCGCCTGCGTAGGCGAGCGCCAGTGCCGCGCGACGCGCGGGCCCGGCGCCGCCCGCTGCCAGCGTCCACATCGCGGCAGCGCACACAAAAAACCAGACTGTCAAAGCAAAGGATACATGCAGCACCAGCGCGCTGCGGAAGAATTCCTTGGCAAAGGCAAAGCCGCTGAGCAGCGGCGTGCGTGTCCCCACCACCAGCATCGCAAAAACGGTCGACAAGGCCAGCGCGCCCAGCGCAAATTTCAACCAGCCAGCGACCAGGCGGCGTGCGCCCGGATTTTCCTGAAGGGTAGCCTCCATGTCAGACTGCTCCTTTGTGCGGTGATTCGGAAATGAATGGGACGCCAAAAAAGGTCAGGAAGGCCAGAATGAAAACTGCCATGACCAGGAGTGCGCTGGTGCGTGGAGTGGTCTTGTAGGCAACCCGCAAATGCAGCGAAAAAATCAGGAACAGCCAGGTCAGGAAAGACCATGTTTCAAGCGGGTCCCAATTCCAGTAGCGCCCCCAGGCATCTTGCGCCCAGATGGCGCCGGCAATCAGCATGAGTGACTCAAAAATCAGGCCGATTGCCATGAAGCGGAATGACAATTCATCGAGGCGCTTGTCATCCGGCAGGCGCGTAAATCGCCCACCATGATAACGGCTTTGCCGCAGCAATATGATCGCTGAAATTCCCACTGCCACCAGCACCGTGCCCATAAACACTTTGGCAAAACCGATATGGATGAACAGCCAGATGGTGTGATAAGTCGATGGCGCGTGTCCATCATACGGATTGCTCATCAGCATCCAGCCCATCATTACGAACATGATCGGCATCACCGCTGCCGCAGTCGGACGAATTGCAGGGATGCGCCAATAGGCCAGCGTGTAGACGAGCAGCAGGCTCCAGATGTTGCTCGAGAGAATCTCGAACATCGTGATATACGGACCGTGCCCTATGCGCTCCCAGCGCATTGCAATGGAGGCAGTATGCAGCGCCAAACCCAGGAATAGCAGCGCCAGTACTGCGCGCTCGGGTTTGCGTCGCAAAACCACACCAAAAATCGCCACGGAACCGGCTATAACATACAACACCAACGCTGCCCACAACGCTTGAAGCTCATAACCTGCTGTCATATTCACCTAATTCCATGGTCGAACCGAAAATTTGCGCCAAAAGTACCAAGCCATGCATCCCACGGCCAACACACCGGAAGCAAGCAGCCAAGGCAGCGTGAAATCGTAAAAAATCGTATAGCCCATCCAGCTGCGCAGTCCATTGTACTCCAGAACCCCATCTGGCAGGCGTATGGACTCGCCCGGCCCGAGCTCACGACGCTCTTCTCCCGCACGCACCACAAGCTTGTGTTCAGTAGGCACACGGAATTCGGAAGCCTTCTCCGGATCGAGGATAACTTCATCGAACTGGAGCATCACCCACACGTTGGATTTACTGCCCGGCGGTGTCCATGTCTGCGCCTGACTGTATTCATGTCTGGGATAAGCTGGTAAATGCACTGCCCCCGCCACAGACGGCCCACCCGCATCGGGATGCCAGGTAAATATCGGCGCAAATCCCTTGTTGTGGCTGGTATAAAAGTTGTAGCCATGGACCGACAAGGCAACCATATCGCCTATGACACCGCGTTTTTCCGTCCCCTGCTCATCGCGCCAACGCACTGAATTGACTGTTTTTCCACGCTGGACCCCTGGTGCGTATTCAATGGTAAAACCTTCGTTGCTGAACGAAACCTGATCTAGCTGTCCCCAGTGCCATGGTCCTTTTTCAACTTCTGCAAGCCGGGCGGAGAATTCTTCGCCTTCGGCGAGCTCGATCCTGCCTTTCAGGTAACTAAGCCGCCCTACCGCCACGAGCAGCACAATGGCAATCAGCGCCAGATGAAACATGAGTAGCGGCATCTGACGGCGAAACACAGGATTGGTCAGGATCGCGGCAAAAAGGTTCAACGAGAATAAAAACAACGGCAGTGCCAGCGCCCACGTCGTGGTACCTTCGCTGCGGTAGGAAATGATGACGCCGGTTCCCACCAACACCAAGACGACCAAGGTGAATTTCAGGGAAGCAAGCTTGCTAATCCATTGCCAGATCATATAAATTTCCCCCAGCTACCGGTCCGAATCATTCTAAGCAGTCTTGTAAGTGGATGATGTGAAAATGCATTGCAAAGCCTCCGTTTTTCGAGTTAATTATACATTTCTCTGATTATGCAGGGGCCAGGTGAATATTCGCTCCGCTCCAATTGCCACACTCGCGCCACCAAATTACGCTCAATCCTCATCCTTTTCAGTGCGCATAGCGCAAGCTGGCGGAATCATATCGCCGAATCGACATCACAACGTACCGATCGCGGAGTTTGTTTGTGCAATGCGTAGATAGTTTGGGTTGGCAAAGTGCCTTTTCTACGATGGCTGATTATGCTCGCGCCCCAGGTAATCAGCAGGTAATCTCGAAGCGCACGCGACGTTTAATGTTAGCCGCACTGTCGTCGCACGTATCAGCCACTAGGCACGCATCCCTGGATCGTGCCGCAAATTACCTGATTATCGGCTTGATGTGATTCTTGTCGTTGGTTTTCAGTGCCACGTCACAGGACATCCAGCAGGCTGATAGTCATTGACGATTTACGGCAGCACCCTGGCCACGCGAAATCCGAGACTGAAATAGCGCGCCTCTGGCCAGAGACTTAAACGTTTGCCTGCGTGGGCAAATTGAGGTTCAAAGTACCACGATCCGCCGCGAAGCGTGCGCACCATGCAATTTTCCTTGTAGCAATCTTCTACCCACTCCCATACGTTGCCGTGCATGTCATGGAGCCCAAAAGCATTGGGTTGAAAGCTACCAACCGGTGCTGTCTGTTTATTGTCCCATTGGCTGCCGCAGCCAACGCAGTTGGCGTTTCCTGTGCCAATGGCGTCGCCCCATGAATATGCTGTCGTCGTGCCTGCGCGTGCTGCATATTCCCATTCCGCTTCGGTTAACAGGCGGTAGGTCTTGCCGGTCTTCTGGGATAACCATTGCACATACTGTTTCGCGTCATTCCAGCTGACGTTTATTACGGGTTGCTTGCCACGTCCCCAGCCTTGATCATTTGGACGATAGCCTCCGCAGCCATCCGCTGCCACGCAGGCATCCCAGTCGGCAAAGGTCACCTCAAATTTACCAACGGCATATGCTTGGCTGATGAATGTTTTTTGCCAGCCCGGATCGCCCATCATAAAACTCCCCGGCGGAACCACGACCATCTCCGGGCAGTCCGGACAGTCCTTGAATGACTTGCCAGGCTCCAACCCCTGCTCTTTCTGGGCGAACAATATACGCTGTACTGTTTCGTTTTCTGTGCGCTTGCGAATTTGTTCTGCATCCGCTTCCGCGCGCAAATTCAAAGTGCCCGCATCAACCTTAATATCGGGGGGGCATTGTCCCTGGAGCTTGCCGTTTACCGATATATCAGCCCCGTTGCCTTCCCCTTCACAACTTACGAGCAGCATTGATGTGTCGGCTTGCGCAGCCAGTGGCGCAGCAAGGGCGAGAAGAAGCAGAAGGCAATGGTAAAGTAGGTTCATGGTGCTGGAATAATCTTCACAATATTTAAAAAAACCATTGCAGACGAAATGCACTGGCTTCTCGATCAAACTGGCGCTTAGTGTTTCAGTATCCATATTGTTGGTCAATACATATTCAAAGGTGTGCCGAGAGCAAATTGTCTATCTTTCACTTGGAGACAGGGTCGAGGTAACTTGCGGTCTGGTGTTTGGATCATTGGCCACATTTGGCGCGGAAGATGTGGATGAAATGCCGCCAAGGCTGCGGATCTTTTCATATTGCCCCGTCTGCATATAGATGCCCTTTAATAGTGACTGCAATTGCGTGTCGTTTTCCTTGTCCCATGCTCTAGCCTGCTCGAGATAATGGACTGCCAGCGGCAGATTGTTGCGCTGCAGGTAGATTTGTCCGATCCATTTACTGGCCTCTGCAATGGGCCGGATACGGATTACCCGCAACAAAACGGGCAGCGCATCGTCCAGCCTATTATTGTTCAACGCCAGCCAGGCAGCGCTGCGATAGATTTTAATATCGTAGGGAAAGATTTCTATCATGGCGCGGTATTCCCGCAGTGCACCGTCGATATCGCCTGTCTGCTGGTTTTCTGCAGCCAGTTGTCCGTGCGCTTCGACAATGTTGGTGTGCTGATAAAATACATGCAGCGCAAGCGCCTCCAGGCTGGATCGCGGCCGGAAATAAGCAAATGTCTGGCCGGAGA
>JAUQWW010000036.1 GCA_030834965.1 Gallionellaceae bacterium
AGAATTTGCACACGCGTCAATGCGCCTGCCGTACTGCTCAGGCTGGAGCTTGAACATATGACAGAGCAAATCCAGAAATTTGGCGGATTGATGGAGCAGCACGGCAAAGAGAAATCATTCTACCCCTACTTTTTCCCAAGATGGGATGAACCAGGCATCACCGACAGGCTTATAACCGGGAGAACATGAGTACCGCGATAATCTAGCAATTCGGTTCTGTTTCATGCATGCTTATAGTATTTTTTAAGCATGGCGACGCTTCGCACCAACACATAAATGACTGAAGCCTTTTCCTACCATCAAGCCTTCTCACGCAACGTCGGCTGGGTCACTCCCCAAGAGCAGGAAATTCTGCGCAACAAGCGGGTTGCCATTGCAGGCATGGGCGGTGTGGGCGGCGTCCACCTGCTGACACTCGCGCGATTAGGAATCGGTGCCTTTCACATCGCCGACTTCGACGTCTTCGATATAGTCAACTTCAACCGCCAAATCGGCGCTACCGTATCCACCCTCGGCCAGCCAAAGGCGGATGTTTTGGCAAGTATGGCCAAAGATATTAATCCCGAGCTGGATATCCGAATTTTCCCAGACGGGGTGAACCAGAATAATTTGTCGGATTTCTTTACAAACATAGATCTATATGTAGACGGCCTTGATTTTTTTGCATTTTCTGCCAGGCAGGCGACATTCGCCGCCTGTGCTAGACTGGGCATTCCTGCGATCACAGCTGCCCCTCTAGGGATGGGAACCGCGTTACTAAATTTCCTGCCGGGAGGGATGACCTTTGAACAGTATTTCCAGTGGGGCGATCTGCCCGAAGAGGAAAAAGCACTTCGCTTCCTCCTCGGCTTGGCCCCTGCTGGACTGCACGCATCCTACCTCGTCGACCCGTCCGCTATCAACCTGAAGGAACGCCGTGGACCGTCCACCATCATGGGATGCCAATTGTGTGCCGGCGCAGCCGCGACAGAGGCGCTGAAGATATTACTTAGCCGGGGCAGAGTACTTGCTGCACCGCACGGCATTCATTTCGACGCCTATCGCAACAAACTCGTCCATACGTGGCGTCCCGGCGGAAACGGCAACCCAATTCAGCGGCTGGGACTTTCCATTGCGAGAAAGCGACTTAACAGCGGAACCGGCTCGGCAGCCGCCCAAATCGCACCCACTGTGTCCCGCGATACGACTCCCCACTCCACACCCATAGCCGCAGAGAAAGCGCATCCCCCATCTACCATTGAACAAATTCTCGACCTTGCGCGTTGGGCGCCCAGTGGAGACAACACGCAGCCCTGGCGTTTTGAGATTATTGACGACCATCATGTGGTAGTGCACGGATTTGATACCCGCGACCACTGCGTCTATGATCTGGATGGCCATCCAAGCCAGATTGCATTAGGCACGTTGCTCGAGACAATTTCCATCGCAGCAACAGCGCACGGCTTACTTGCAAGAATCTCTCGCCGTATGGAAATGCCCGAAACCGAGCCTACCTTTGATGTGCATTTCGTGCCAGACAAGAGCCTTAAGCCTGACCTCCTCATCCCCTATATTCCTTCCCGCAGTGTGCAACGCCGGGCCATGCGAACCCGCCCCCTAAGTCGAGCAGAAAAAAGCGCATTAGAGGCTGCGGCAGGCGAGAGGTACACCATCCTGTGGCTTGAAGGGGCAGCCAAGCGGGCGGCAGCCGCCCGACTGATGTTCAACAATTCCAAGCTACGCTTAACCATGCCCGAAGCGTACCAAGTGCATCGTGACATCATTCAGTGGAATGCTCGGTACAGCGCGGACAAGGTGCCCGACCAGGCACTCGGGCTTGACTCCCTTACACTGAAAATTATGCGTTGGGTAATGGGAAGCTGGGGACGTGTCGACTTTTTTAACACCTTCCTCGGTGGTACTCTGGCACCTCGCATTCAGATGGACTTGGTCCCCGGACTTGCTTGCGCTGCCCATTTCGTGATTCAGGCTAATGAAACCCCGCGGACTATTGACGACTATGTCAATGCTGGCAGAGCCGTCCAGCGGTTCTGGCTAACCCTGACGCAACTGGGGCTCTTCATGCAACCAGAAATGACGCCTCTTATTTTTTCGCGTTACGTGGAAAACGGGATACAGTTCTCAAGAGGTAGGGGCATGCAGGAACGCGCGCATCAGCTTTCCCGCCAACTCAGTCAGCTGATCGGAGAAGGAACAACCTCCCGCTCCGTTTTTATGGGAAGAATCGGTGCGGCGCCCCCCCCCTCGGCTCGTTCCTTGCGAAAGCCTCTTTCAACTCTAAAGCTGTAGGTATTATCAAGTCATCGTATACACATGGCTCAACTCGTGATCGCTAGTATACTTTACGCAGTGATATGAGAGCGCCAAATACAAAACCCCGCATTGCGGGGTTTTGTTTGGTCAAGATTTCCTTAATTTAGAACTTCATCGAACGACGACGGCTGAAACCCACCAAGGCCAACAGTCCAGCTCCAATCAGCGCAACGCTGCCAGGCTCAGGAACTGTCAGGTTCAAGCTACCATCGCTGTTGACAACCAGATCACAGTCGATGATCTGTCCTGCAACAACATTACAGGCGGCCGCCTGACCCAATGTGTTTTGGGTGTGAATTGCTGCAAACAAGGTTCCCAGCGGCAGTGCGTTAACAAAAGGATCATACGAAGCACCGGTAGAATCACGGAACAGATTACTGGTGTAACCCGCCGAGTTAACTCGAGTGAGCATGTCGGTTGTTCCATTTGGGAGAAGCCCGCCCAAGAAGGCGCCCAATGAACCACCTGACGGGTTAACGGGGGTAAGATCGGTCAAGGTGGTGTAAGTGACTCCGCCATCAGTGGTCCCCTGAATGGCGATATTACCCACTCCTGAAGTGAACGCATAGGTTACCGCTCCTGATGGGGCAACCGACGTCAGAACTCCAGCAAGACCAGTATATACTAATTGCAGGCCATTTAACGGAGAGGCGAAGCCAGCGGGGAAACCAGCGTCACACGCCCCAACACAGCTTTCGTTTGTAACACTAATTGAGAAAATTGACCCAAACTCAGTAAATGGATCACCCGGGTCCAGTACGCCATTGCCACCAAAGTTCTGGTTAACGTAACCGACACCACCACTTAAGTTGAGATGACCAATGTTTGTCGTTACCGAAGCAATCCCGGCAGCCGTTGTATCTAGCCGCCACGCATCCTGAATACCCACTGTTACTGCGCTAGCTGCCGAGCTAGCTATGGCGAATAAACCCGTTAACACGAGTTTTGGAATTGTTTTCATGTTCGCTGCTCCCCTATCGTAAAGTATTTAGCATCTAGAAAATTCTACTGCTCGTCAGTAGACTAGCAACGACCATGCCAACATAATTAAACACCTACAATACATATAGTTAAAAACTATCTTGATTACCTTCCAAGTAAATTTTAGAAATTTTGTAAAAAAACCCGACAAGCCTAATTTGGCCTACTGCCAGATATTTACAGATTAGTACTATTTCGCATCGCCAACTGGTGTGACTATTGCCGAAGCTGATTCCACTACGTTGCGCTGGTAAGGATGTTCTGTTTTCCTATAGAGCCTGGCAATTTTTCGCACATAATCCTGCGTCTCAGGATAGGGCGGAATTCCACGGTATTTTTCAACTGCCTTCTCTCCCGCGTTATAGGCTGCAGCCACCAACGGTACGCTGCCCTTGAAAACCGCCAGCAGCCATTGCAGATAGGCCAGACCACCCTTGATATTTTCCTTCGCATCAAAAGCATCTTTGACGCGGAAGCGTTGAGCAGTTTCGGGAATGAGCTGCATCAGACCTTGTGCATTTTTCGGGGATTGTGCGCGGACATTGAATCCGGATTCGACTGAAATGACCGCCATCGCCAGCTTGGGGTCCACCTCGTAGCGTGGCGCCAGTTGGTGCACCAGCTTGAAGATAGGACCATTCAGGTAAACGGGCTCATCCGTTTTCGATCCTTCATCTGCATTCTCAGCCACTTTTTCAGCCTCCGCCTTCTCTTCAGCTTCGGCTTGCTTTACAGGCTCAGCTTCTGGCTCGGGCAACAGGCAGGAAGGAAGCGGGTTTGACGTGGATGACTGTGTGTAGCCTGTCATTTTCCGCGCATGGTCATGCCCCTGTTCGGCTGCCAGCGCGAATAGCTGTGCGGCCACACCATCATCCTTGGGAATGCCGCGCCCGTTGGCATACATCCATCCGAGAGCGTATTGTGCATCCGCGTAGCCCAACCTTGCTGCGCGGCAATACAGCGCAATGGCCATGGCGTAATCGCGCGGCACACCTTCGGCATGTTCGTATTTGACCGCCAGTTCCAACAGCGACTTGGGGTTATCTGGATTTTCAGATTCCCCTTGCTTGTGTAAACCCTGCAAGGCTACAGCCAGATTGTCGGCAGCTGCTTCATTGCCAACGGACAATGCCAGCACAACCAGCGCCATAAATGAATTTAAGTGAAAAGACATTACGATTACCACCT
Source organism: Gallionellaceae bacterium (assembly GCA_030834965.1). Taxonomy (GTDB): domain Bacteria; phylum Pseudomonadota; class Gammaproteobacteria; order Burkholderiales; family Gallionellaceae; genus JAUQWW01. The sequence continues at coordinate 4,483 of JAUQWW010000036.1, forward strand.
TGCTTGTGATTACCCTCATAAGCGTAAATTCGCAAACCAAATCAGAGGGTGCGTTGCATCATATCGGCTACGGCAACAAGAACAATTGGACTTTGGTACAGGCGGCAGGCCCCTAGTGTTTTTCCATGGGAGAGGCTCTTTGCGAAGTAGGCGCTTTGTCCGCGTGCTCAGCACTTTCTCGCACCATCCGCTTGCTGTGCCGCTGCAAGTTGCTGCTCAACTGGTGAATGATTTCCGAGGCGGCATTGACGATCTGTTTTGATCCGAGGCCAGCCCGGGTCATTTCCCTGAAGAAAGATTTTGCCAGAATTTTGGCCACTTGGTCAGGATTCTGAAAGGCAATCCCCAAGGAGCCCTCCATATCTTTATTTGCTTCCTGCACCATTGCCAACTGGGCGAAGCGGGAATTCAGGATGCTCTGAAGCTGAAACACCTGGATTGATTTGCCGATAAACAGGGCAACTACATCAAGCAAATTCAGATCTGTCAGATTGAAAGCGTTTCCATGCGCATGGCCGCTCACGTTGACCACTCCAACAATCCGCCCACTGATGGTAATAGGTGAGGACAGCAGACTCTTGCGTGGGTCATGGGCACGCCGGGCCCACTTGGCAAAACCGGATTGATCAATATCTTCGATCAATAAGGATCGGCCGGTTGCAATCACATGCCCGGCAATGCCATCGCCCTGCCCGATCGACTCCTTGTAAGCCGCAGCTGGCAACGGACCGTAGCAAGCGTAAACACTCATGCGCATATTTTCTGATTCGCCATCATTCAGCAGCATGATGGAACAATTTTCTGCGCCGAGGATTTTTGCCGTCACTGCCGCAAGTTGCTGGAGATTGTCGTCAAGGCTGCCTTTCTCCAGGAGCCTGGATAGATCCTGAAGCTTGATCAGAGGATTTTCCATTTCACCCATGACATTGCTCCTTCATTGGTCAGTCGATTGTTGTTGCAGTATAGCTGTTTGACTGGGCCATCATCATTTGTGCTTGGGTGAAATGAAGGCTTTGTGAAGCAGATGGCGCGCAAGCAATAAGGGGGGCATGCGGAGCCAGTTTGCGCGGATATAAAGCATCCACCGCGCGGTACCCGTCAGCCAGTCGGAACAGCTTGGGTGATCCGGCATGAGCGCGCGTGAGAATAGTGCATCCATGAGAGCCAGGGTTAGCCGGCCCGGGCGGCCGATCCGGGCGGCTTCCATTGCCTCTGAGGGGATAGGCGTGTGCAGGATCTGGGCTGTATAGCGCAACGCGTAATAAAGCGAACGCGTCAACTCAAGCTCCTTTGCGCGCTCGACCAGTCTTGGCCAGAATGATGGGAGAGTGCTAAAGTGGCGCAGCAAGCTGTCAATATCAACCAGGTCCCGGAGCCCATTATGCAGTTCACCCTCATGGAATAGATGGACAGCACTGTGCAGAACCATATCAGCTGGGGCGAAAACCTTCAGGCCGCTATATCCATCCAAAGTATGCGCCGCTGCACGAAGCTTTTCCGGGTCGGGGTGAACGCAAGCCGTTTCCGGCAAGATCGCATGATGCACATCAATCACAGTCAATCGTTTGATGTGTTGCATGGGAGGCAACTCATGCATCCAGGTACGATAATAGCGCTGGTCATAGGCATCGATACCCGTTGTGGCCCAGCCATGAAGCATCAAGGCAGCCTCCACCGCATTGATGTTGGTCTTGGGCACCATGATATCGATATCGGAAAAAAGACGCCCCTGCGCAAAAGGCAGCTTTGCCATGACATAGGCAGCCCCCTTGAGAAGGATGATCGGCACTCCCTCCTTCTCCAATGCCTTCCTGATCAGGACTATTTCCCGATGAACGGCTTGTGCATGTCGTTCAGACAGGACGCGCGACCATTCAAGGTGTTCACGGGGTTGAGGCGGCACCTGATCAATCAGGCCGCGCTCATCCAGCAATGCGCGAATGCTTGACAGCAGGTTGGAGTGCCGTGCCTGACGCAAGAGCATGTCCCAGTCCGCAAGGCTCAGGGAAGCCAGCGCATCGGGCTGACGAAACGCTTGTAATATCACTGGACTTGGGATCACATCAAGGGGTAGGCGGTTTTAATGCGGCAAATGTTTCAATGGCTTCATCCAGCTTGCTATAGGTGAAATCATAGCACAGCGACACATCAATCAGACCCGCCAAGGCCTCAAAGCCCTTGACTCCGAGAAGACTGTAATTAAACGCGTTCTCTGCAACCCGCATGAAAGCGCGCGATTGAGGCAGTGCTTCCAAACATGCAGCAGCATTCGCCTTGTATTTCGGGAAAATCACCCAGGCCGCCCGCACAGCTTCCGAAGCGCGTGCGACACTGTTAGCGGGCGCTTTCATATGAGCGACGGTACCCTTCATTGTATCGGCCACCATGCGGCCCAAAACCGCACTAGGTTCGTAGTTCCGGATGATATCGATGGATGCATTTTTCAGGCTGACAGGCCGGGGGATTGGAACAAGTTTCCCGTCGCTGATGCGTATCAATGCGAGTTCATCGGAAAGAAGACGCCAGCCGCGATTCACCAGGGCAGCACACAGTGTGCTTTTCCCCGAGCCGGGAGGGGCGGGCAAAATGGCGGCATAGCCACCCTTTTCAACCACTGCCGCATGGATAATCAGATAACGGTTCGCATGGTTCGATACGCACCAGTTGAGCCCCCACTCGAACATGGGGAACGCCTGATCGAGTGGCAAGGGCTTGAATGGAGAGTAGCCATCAAACCGAAATTGAACCTGCGGCCTGAACCATCTCCTCAGGTCACGCGGAGGGGCGAGGCTGACATGGAAATCTGCGAAACCGTCCTGTTCCGCCAAAGGGTAATCGGCGTATAGCAATCCAATACCCTCAGCCACGCTGGAAATCGAAGTTTGCAGGTGGGTAATGAAGGAGCCCGTCCTGAGCCGTATCCCGGACTTATTTAGACGATGCCGAAGCTCTGAGGACGTTAACGCGGAAACATTCAAAATCTGGTCTGTTCTATCAGCGCAAGCGCATTGAGATCAGCGAGAAGGTTTTCAATTTGAGGTGCGAGGGATTCATCCATCATTTCAACTCGCAACAAGGATGCGAGAGATTCAGCCAACGTGATTGCATCTGATGGCGCCTGCTGTAGTTTTAGCAAGACCTGGGCGGCGGCAGAACCCAGCAGATGAGTGTCCCCTGAAAGATTGTTATAGACAACGAACTCGTCGTCCCAGGAACGAAGCCGAAGAGCTTGATCTGACATCAATCTCCACTTCATGTTTGAGTCCATCATGACATTACGGCGAGAATTAAATTATTGAGTGCACGCAAACAACTGCTACAACGTCATCGTAGTTTTCAAGTAGTTGACAATATCTGCCTCGTACCACTTGACACCCGCAGTAGGTTCAAAATAACTATTCAGATCCCATTCGTTGAATATATTTATGACCTGCGCTTCGGTTAACACTGGAGTCAATGCCTTTCTGGCATTAACTATTGCAGCGACGATGTAAGCGCCTAACTGGGTGTGGTCGAGGAAAATCACCTGCATCATGCTGTAATTCTTGTATTTCGCTCCATAACCGTTGCAGCTAACCACCTTGTCAAATGTGGTTCCCTGAATCCAATCATCTACCTGTGTGCATGACGTGTTGTTCTTGCATTTGCCAGGCGAGTATGGAGGATCCGGCCATGCCTCCGGATGGTCTCGATAATAGAGCGGGTTCTGGCCACTGCACACTGGAGGCGTACCATGGGAACTGACATTGCCCGAAACAAAACCAGACGGTGTGTGGCACGCCCAGTCGCCGAGTACGGGCCGACTGGCAAGAGTAAGCAATACACCAGACGCGACCAAGCCTGACTTGGTGAAGCTTCTGCGCGACTTATCAACCAATTTCGTTGGTCCGGCAATTTCTTGAAATGCCTGTTGCTTTTCTTCGCCGTTCTGGTGTTCCTGGACAGCCATATAAACTCCTTAAATGCTGCTTCTGTATTTCATGCGACTCTTCGAATACATTATCAATTGTTGTAGTTATAGCATTAAGTGACGAGAGATTGACTATCAAGCATGCAAAATTCATTCCACCCAATTAATGCCGCGTAATTATATGATATTAATTGGGCCGTTACATAATTGGGCGTTGAGAATTTTTTGCGTCACCGGACTGTTTTGTGCCAAGCGTAAAAAATCCCGACATTCGACCGCGACTAGTTGCGACCTCCGTACCTCGAGGCAAGTTCAGAAATTGCTCGTATTTCCATTTTGCATCCAAATCTTATCGGCTTCGGAAATAAAAACAACTGGACTTTAGTACACTAAACCTGCCCAAGGATTTCAAGTATCCTTCTTATAATTCAGGAAAGCAACCCCTTGAGATAAGAAGATTTCTTATTTTATTACAATTAGATGGCGAACTCATGGTTAAATGTATATTATATAAAAAATATTGGTGTTCCGTTTGGGCGCCAACACAACAATACTGATCTTGAACCATCTCCTAGACCCTTTCCGCCTCATTAAATTTGAGCCTATTTATCGAGTTCCTAGCGTACCGCACCGTTACTTCAATTTTCATAAATTCGTTTAAAGAGGAAATCCAAGTGAACACTCTCCATATAAATACCCCAAGAAAACTGGTCTATTTTTTTGCTATGGCACTTTTAGTTTTTACCGTGGGCGAGAGTAGTGGCAATCCCCTTCCGCCTCCTGCAGCCGAAGAAGCGCAACCCACAATGCATAACTACCTGATTGGTCCGGGTGACAGCGTAAACATCATTGTGTGGCGCAATCCGGAAGTCTCAATGTCAGTCCCGGTTCGGCCAGATGGCAAAATTACCACTCCGTTGGTGGACGATCTTCCCGCTAGCGGGAAGACGTCATCACAATTGGCCCGCGACATCGAAAAAGCTTTGGCCAAATATATTCAGGATCCGGTCGTAACAGTTATTGTGACTGGATTTGTTGGACCCTATAGCGAGCAGATCCGTGTCATTGGCCAGGCCGCAAAACCTCAGGCCCTCCCATACCGTGAGGGCATGTCGCTAATGGATGTGTTGATTGCGGTCGGCGGCATCACAGAATTTGCTTCGGGAAACAAGGCCAGCATTATTCGTGGCGTGGGCGAAAAGCAGCAAAAGCTTGCGGTCCGACTGGACGACCTGATCAATGAAGGTGACATATCTGCCAACACTCCGATGTATCCAGGAGATATTCTGGTTATACCCGAAAGCTTCTTTTGATTTGCATTTTGCTCTCTTTGAAAATTTTTCGGTTTTTTAAATTAATGACTTGTTTCCCTTGTTTCGGGAGATGGGTATACGGGTAATTTGCCATAAACCCGATGCATTTGGTAAGCGCATAAAAGAACCGTCGTCTTTAACAAATACACACGATACTTGATGGCTGCGCCATTGTTTTCAACGGGTGATTAACGATTGCCCTACAGAACACTGGTTACCCACACCACTATGGAGAGTTTGACAAGATGGAGGAATTGATAACCCGATTGCTTTCCCTCATGAAGGGAGTATGGAAATACCGCTGGTATTCGGCGGTTATCGCTTGGATTATTGTCTTGGCTGGGGGAATAAAGGTGTATAGCCTGCCTGACGATTATCAGGCTTCAGCAAGAGTCTATGTGGACACCCAGAGCATATTGAAACCATTGTTGTCTGGAATGACGACCATTCCCAATGTGGAACAGCAAGTCTCCATCATGAGCCGCACTCTGCTTAGCCGCCCAAACCTCGAACGAGTATTGCGCATGGTCGATCTGGACGTCAAGGCTAAAACGGCAAAAGACCATGAGCAGCTCGTCAACGAACTAGCATCACAGATCAGCATCTCGGGGACAGGCCGCGACGATCTCTATACCATTTCTTACAACAACGAAAATCCCAAGCTTGCAAAAGATGTCGTCCAATCATTACTGACTATCTTTGTCGAGGGAAGCTTTGGGGACAAGAAGCAAGACTCCGCCACTGCCGTCCAGTTTATCGATGCCCAGATCAAGAGTTACGAGGAGAAATTAATCATCGCAGAAAATGCACTTAAGGATTTCAAACTTAAGAACAGCGGACTGTTGCCCCGGCAGGGCAGTGATTACGGATCACAGTTGTCAGCGATTGAAGACAGCCTGAACCAGGCGAAGTTGGAGTTAAGGGAAGCAGAGCAGGCACGCAACGCCATCAAGAATCAGATTGCCAATGATGAGCCTGCCGAAGATCAAAATGCAGAACCGGATCCATCAGTCATCGCCAATCCGGAAATCGATGGTCGCATTCAAGGATTACAGAAAAATCTCGATTCCCTCCGCATGCAGTTTACAGAACGGCATCCGGATATCATTGCAACCAAACGCCTGATCGCACAACTCGAAGCGCGCAAATTGGCGGAAGCCAAGCTGAAAAAACCCAGCGCTGACCGCGGCATGAATTATAGCCCGATGCTACAGCAGCTGAATGTCGCCCTATCCGAAGCAGAAGCCAGGGTTGCCGCTATGAAGGCCCGCGTGGAAGAGTATTCTGCCCGCAGTAATCGCCTGAGAGCCCTCAGCAATGCAATACCCGAAGTTGAAGCCCAGTTTACCCGGCTCAACCGCGACTATCAGATTAACAAATCGAATTATGATCAGCTCGTCTCACGCCGGGAAGCCGCAAAACTGTCAGGAGAGTTGAGCAACACAACCGAGATGATGACATTCAGGGTAATTGACCCGCCAACGGTCCCATTTACACCAGCAGGACCGAACCGCCTGAGGCTGTTTTCCTTGGTATTTCTTGCTGCGTTAGCAGCCGGAATCGGGATTGCACTGTTGATAAGCCAGATACGCCCTACCTTTTTGAGTCAGAGCGACCTGAGGGTGGCAACTGGGCTGCCAATATTGGGTACGGTATCAATGAATTGGACCGATCGCGAAAAGGCAAAACGAAAAAAAAGCCTTTATGCCTTTGGACTCTCCTTCTTCCTTTTGTTCTCCCTGTATGGCGGGATCATGGCAAGAATGATGCTTAAATAACAGTGCCAAGATCAACCCATCGATTAAACAAAACATATCTAAGAGCAAAGGTGTTGCATGGCACACCTGAGCCGAGAAACGAACAGAACTGAATTCCTTTTGGAGGCAGCGTGAGCATTATTGAAAAGGCAGCAGGCAAACTTGGCCAGAAAAAGGTAGAGGTAACGCCTTTACCCGAAATAAAGGCCAAAAGCCTGAACAACCCTATATCCAAGGCACATGACGCACTCGGTGCACGCACTCCTGACCGGCAAATTCAAAAAAGGGTAGAAATCAACCTCACCCAATTACACCACTTGGGCATGGTCACACCTGACCAGGGAAAAACTCTGGTCGCCGAGGAATTCAGGTTAATCAAGCGTCCATTGATCAAGAACGCATTTAACCAGGGTGCTGGGCCGATCAAGCATGGAAATCTGATCATGGTGACCAGCTCCCTGCCCAAAGAAGGGAAAACCTTCTGCGCCATAAATCTGGCCATGAGCATCGCAATGGAAATGGATCATACTGTTCTGCTGGTCGATGCAGACGTGGCCCGGCCCTCTGTTCTCCGTACCTTGGGATTGAAGTCGGAAACCGGCTTGATGGACATCCTTCTCGACGACAAACTTGACCTGGCAGATGTCATGCTCAAAACCAACGTCGAGACGCTCAGCATCCTGCCTGCGGGGAAAAGTCACAAACATGCAACCGAGCTGCTGGCAAGCCAAATCATGAGCAGCCTGCTGGATGAAATTGCGAATCGCTACCCTGACCGCATTGTCATATTCGATTCTCCTCCCTTGCTGCTGACAACCGAGGCAAGCGTTCTGGCCAGCCACATGGGCCAGATCATCATGGTGGTGGAAGCCGAAACGACAACCCAGCATGCGGTCAAAGACGCACTCCGTCAAATTGAAACGTGTGCTAACATCAATTTAGTCTATAACAAAGCCAAAGCATTTCCAGGCGGCAATTATTATGGTTACTACTAGAATAAAAAGGCCAATGAACCAGGAATTCCGCAAACTTCACATTCCGCTCGCTTGGACAGTTACCGCTTTAACGCTATCACTATCCCCCATCTCTCACGCTGCTGACTGGAAAATCACACCCAGCCTAGATCTGAGAGAGACCTATACCGACAACGTAAGGCTGGCCTCGGCGGGAAATAACAAAAGCGACTTCATCACTCAGGTTTCACCGGGAGTTTCTGTCGCTGGAATCGGCTCGCGCTTGAAGGTAAACATGAGATATGCAATGCAAAATACTGCCCATGCGCGCGAGGACAGCCAAATCATGACCAGTCATCAACTGAATGCCAATGGAAATGCAGAATTGATGGAAGATCTTTTTTTTCTGGATGGAAAAGCCGGACTCAGCCAGCAAAACATCTCCTTGTTTGGCCCGCAGACAACCGACAACACTTATCTCACGGGCAACCGCGCCAATGTCGCCACCTACAGCATCAGCCCCTACCTGCGCAACCGCTTTGGTTCCATCGCAACGTCCGAGCTGCGCTACACCCATGATGAAGTCAGAACGCGCGTCGGCGGGCTGTCGAACAGCAAAGGCGACAGCGTTCTATTCAACTTGAGCAGCGGTCCTGAATTCAGCAAGCTGGGATGGGGTCTGCACTACAGCAAACATAGAACCGACTACAGCAGTTTCCCGAGTGTTAATACGGAGTCCTATTCAGGCAGCCTTCGCTTTATGATTACGCCAAAATTCAGCCTGACAGCCACCAAGGGTTACGAAAAAAACGATTATCTCTCGATAGGTGCGAAGCCGGAAGGAGACTTCTGGACAGCGGAATTTTCCTGGACACCCAGTGCAAGAACCAGCCTTGCGGCCAGCACCGGGCACAGGTTTTTTGGCAGGACACAGTCGCTCACAGCCAGCCATCGCAGCCGCAACACAATCTGGAGCGCAAATTACAGTGAAGATATCAACACCACTCGCTCCCAGTTTCAAATTCCCGTGCCGCTAGGAGACTATCTGGACCAGTTCTGGACCCCCAGTATCCCCGACCCGGTAATACGCCAACAATTCCTTGACAGACTGATGCGCGAAAATGGACTGCCAAGCTCTCTTCTTTTGGACAGTCTCAACTACTTCACTAATCGATTTTTTCTGCAGAAGCGATTACAGGCATCGGTAGCAATCAACAGTGCAAAAAGCACGGTCATATTCAGTGCAGTCAGAACCGAGCGCGAAGCGCAGACAGCACAAGGAATGGACAGCCTTCTGTATGGAAGCAGCAATCTGGCGTTAAATGATCACACAAAAGTGATTGGCGGCAACGCCGTGTGGAACTGGCGATTCTCTCCGCGCACAAACTTCAATATCAATACCGGATACACGAGATCCCGCTCCATCTCCACCGGTATAACGGACATCAACAGGACGGCGGGACTTGGCATGACCAGGCAATTCCGGCCCAAGCTCAACGGCGCAGTCAATTTGCGGCATAACGAGCGTGACACTACCCAGAGCGCCGGCAATTATCGCGAAAATTCGATCTTTGCCACTCTGCACATGACTTTCTAGCGGCGGCAGACTTGGATGTACGAATCATTCTACGGCCTCAGCGCCAAACCGTTTCAACTTAAACCTGACCCGCACTTCTTCTTCGGCAGCAAGGGCCACAAGCGTGCGATGGCCTACCTGGAATACGGCCTGTCCCAGGGCGAGGGTTTCATCGTCATCACCGGCGAAGTCGGCGCGGGCAAAACCACGCTGGTACGCAATCTATTCCAGAGGCTGGAATCGGAAAAAATCCATGCGGCGCAGATCGTCAACACCCATCTCGACGCTGACAACACATTGAGAATGGTGGCCGCAGCTTTCGGACTCCCCCACGAGGACACCAGTAAAGCCGATCTCCTCACGCGACTCGAACAATTTCTGCGGCAGTGCGAGCAGAAAGGAAAACGGGCCCTGCTGGTTGTGGATGAAGCGCAGAACCTCAGCCCGCATACAGTGGAAGAATTGAGGATGCTTTCCAATTTCCAGACCGCTGAGAAGTCCTTGCTGCAAACCTTCCTGCTGGGCCAGCCCGAATTCAGGAAAACCCTGCATAGCCGCAACATGCAACAATTGCGGCAACGGGTGATTGCCACCTATCACTTGGGCCCAATGGATGCGACGGAAACCCGGGCATATATTGAGCACCGGCTGCATACCGTTGGCTGGCGCGGCGACCCATCGCTGAGTGAGGACGCATTCGCTGCCATCTACGATTACTCAGGCGGCATCCCGCGAAAAATCAATACGCTGTGCGACCGTTTGTTTCTGATGGGATATCTTGAAGAAATCCACGACTTCGGCGATTCAGAGGTAAATGAAGTCATTGCCGACATCCAGCAGGAATTTGATCTTCCTGCCTCGGAGGCAGGCGCGGAAAATACATCCGGCATTCCCCAGGCTGAGATTGAGAATACGCTCAGCAACATGGAAAACATGGAGGAAAGAATTTCCAGAATCGAGCGGTCATTCATCTTTGTTCTCGATTTGGTCAGACAAACGCTCACCAAGGTCAAGGATTCCTCAAAAGAAAACAGTTAATGGGAGTCCCTGAGAATTTCGTCTTTGTCGATACGGCGAAGACATAAACCCAGCCTGATCCACAACACGTCCCCGCCTGCCAGAAGGCCAGCATATTGAAACTGCCGCAGGGCGGGAATGACAAATATTCAGAGGTTACCTGATGCACATTTCTACGCCAGCCCCACATCACCCGCACAGCATCCTCTGTGTTGTAGGGGCACGCCCGAACTTCATGAAAATGGCGCCGATCATGGCGGCCCTGGACAATCTTGAGCCCGCACTGAAGGTCAGCCTGGTTCATACCGGCCAGCATTATGACGTGACCATGAACCATCAGTATTTTGAAGCGCTTGGCATCCCGCAGCCGGACATCAATCTGGAGGTCGGCTCAGGAAGCCACGCCGTACAAACCGCCGACGTGATGCGCCGCTTTGAACCTGCGCTGGACGTGACGCAGCCTTCCGCTGTGCTCGTCGTCGGCGACGTGAACTCCACCCTGGCCTGCGCGCTGGTGGCGGCAAAAAAAGGGATACCCGTGATTCACGTCGAGGCAGGCCTGCGCAGCTTCGACCGCGCCATGCCAGAGGAGATCAACCGGATATTGACCGACCAAATTTCCGACCTGCTTTTCATCACCGAGCGCAGCGGCCGCGAAAACCTGTTGCGCGAAGGGATAGCCGACTCACGCATCCGGTTTGTCGGCAATGTCATGATCGACACCCTGCGCCGCAATCTCGAACGAGCCGTCCCGGTAAATAAAATCCTGAAAGATGCAGGCAAGAAAATGTCAGTGAACGGCCATGATTACGCCGTCCTCACCCTGCACCGCCCTTCCAATGTGGACGACCCGAACATCCTGCGTACGTTGCTCGAGACTATTCTCAAGATCAGCACCCGGCTGCCGGTAATTTTTCCGATGCATCCGCGCACCCGCGCCATGACCGAAAAATTCGGACTGAGTGAAATGCTGAATGTCCCTGGGCTAGTGCAGCTGCCGCCCATGGGGTATCTGGAAATGCTCGGGCTTATGAAGGATGCGCGGGTCGTGCTGACCGATTCGGGTGGAATCCAGGAAGAAACAACAGCGCTCGGCGTACCGTGCATCACACTCCGAAACAACACCGAAAGACCGATTACGGTGGATGAGGGAACCAACACCATTGCCGGCCAGGATCCGGTAAAAATCCTTGCAGCCTTCGATGAGATCATGCGCAGCGGCGGCAAGGCGGGCAGGATCCCCGAGTACTGGGATGGGCAGGCGTCGGTCCGAATTGCAGCGGCAATTCACGCATGGCTGGAAAACGGATTGCGGAGCTGACAGTCATGCAGCCTCTGGCAGAAAATATTTTATGACAACCGCGCCGATACGCAATGCGATGACCATAGACGTGGAAGATTATTTCCAGGTCTCGGCCTTTGCGCCCCACATCCTGCGCGAGCATTGGGACAGCCTGCCGTGCCGCGTGGAGCGCAACATCGACGTCGCGCTGGCCTTGCTGAATGAAGGCCGCGCGCATGCCACCTTCTTCACGCTGGGCTGGATCGCCGAGCGCTACCCTGCCGTGGTGCGGCGCATCGTGGACAACGGCCATGAACTCGCCAGCCACGGCTATGGCCATCATCGCGTGAGCGAGCAAGACCGGCACGACTTCGGCAAAGACATCACACACGCCAAGAAACTGCTGGAGGACATTTCCGGCAGCCCGGTGATCGGCTATCGCGCCCCGAGTTTTTCCATCGGCGCAGAGAACTTGTGGGCACATGACGTGCTACTGGAAGCGGGCTATCAATACAGCTCCAGCGTCTATCCGATCCGGCACGACCATTACGGCATGCCCGATGCACCGCGCTTTGCCCACTACCCGCGCGGCGAAGGCAGCGTACTCGAACTCCCGCCTACCACGGTGGCGATGCTGGGCCGCAACCTGCCAGCGGCAGGCGGGGGCTATTTCAGACTGCTGCCCTATCAGGCGTCGCGCTGGCTCATACACCGCGTCAACCGCCAAGAAGGCAAGCCCTGTATCTTTTATTTTCACCCATGGGAGCTGGATCCAGACCAGCCTCGTCAGCAGGGCATCTCGTCGAAAACGCGTTTCCGCCATTACGTCAATCTGACACGCATGGAGTCGCGCATTCGTGCACTGCTGCGGGATTTTCACTGGGACCGCATGGATCGCGTGTTCATGAAAGCAGGAACATGAACGGACGCGCACCAATCCCAACCGCATTGAAAGTGCGTGCAATGACACCGGGCGATATCGCACGCTGGGATCAATTCGTTTTCGCCTGCCCCGCAGCCACATTTTTCCACCGCGCCGGCTGGAAAGAAGTGATAGAGCGCGCCTTTAGCCACCGCACCCACTTCCTGCTGGCTGAAGAAAACGGCACCATTCAGGGCGTGCTGCCGCTGGCTGAAATCAATAGCAGACTGTTCGGGCATTCACTTTCCTCGCTGCCGTTTTGTGTTTACGGCGGCATCATCGCCAGCACCGAGCCGGCACGCCAGGCGCTGGATGCGGCGGCGCAGAAGCTGGCCGCGAGCCTCAACGTGGATTTCCTGGAATACCGCAACACCGCGCCTTTCCACACCGACTGGCCGGGCAAGGATCTGTACGTCACCTTTCGCAAGGCCATCGACCCGGAAGTGGAAGCCAACATGCTTGCCATCCCGCGCAAGCAGCGCGCGATGGTGCGCAAGGGCATCAAGGCGGGACTCGTCAGCGAGATCGACCACAGCGTGGAGCGGTTCTTTTCCGTGTTCGCAGACAATGTCCACCGTCATGGCACACCCGCGCTGCCCAAGCGCTATTTCGCGCTGCTGATGGAAATATTCGGCAGCGATTGCGAAGTGCTGACTGTGGTCAAGGACGGGCAGGCCCTGAGCAGCGTGCTGAGCTTTTATTTCCGTGACGAGGTGTTGCCCTACTACGCCGGTGACACGCTGGCGGCGCGCGATGTTGCTGCCAACGATTTCAAGTACTGGGAGCTGATGCGGCGCGCCTGCGAGCGCGGCATCAAGGTGTTCGATTATGGCCGCAGCAAGCGCGGCACCGGGCCATTCGACTTCAAGAAAAACTGGGGCTTCGAACCGCAGCCGCTGCATTATGAATATCAGTTGCACCGCGCACAGGCCGTGCCCGACACCAATCCCTTGAACCCCAAGTACCGGCTGTTCATCAAGCTGTGGCAGCATTTGCCGCTGTCTGTGGCCAATGCAATCGGCCCGCACATCGTCAAGAACCTGGGCTAGTGCGATGCAAGACATTCTGTACCTCACACACCGCATTCCCTACCCGCCCAACAAGGGTGACAAGATCCGCTCCTGGCATCTGCTGAAGCACCTGGCGCAGCGTTATCGGGTACATCTGGGCACCTTTGTCGATGACCCGCATGACTGGCAACACGTGGATAAAGTAAAGGTATTGTGCGGAGAAACCCATTTCGCAGCCTTGCATCCGCGCAGCGCGCGACTGCGCAGCCTGGGTGCATTGGCTGGCAAGCGGCCGCTGACGCTGGACTATTATCGCAATGGCGATTTGCAGCAGTGGGTAGGCAAGGTGATGCGGGAACAAGCCATCGAGCGCGTGCTGGTATTCTCTTCCGCCATGGCCCAATTTGTGATGGAGGCCCGGCAAGCGCGACGCATCATCGACTTCGTCGACATCGATTCTGACAAATGGCGGCAGTATGCCGAGAAAAAATCCTGGCCGATGAGCTGGCTCTACCGGCGTGAAAGCCGCACGCTGCTAAGCTATGAGCGGAAGGTCGCGCACGAATTCGACGCATCGCTGTTCGTGTCGCAAGCCGAGGCCGATCTGTTCAAGCAACTGGCGCCGGAAAGCACGACAAGGATCGGCTTCTTCAACAACGGCGTAGATACGGAATATTTTTCTCCTGCCCATGAATATCCCAATCCTTACTCCGCAGATGAAGCGGCTATCGTATTCACCGGCGCGATGGACTACTGGCCCAATATCGATGCAGTGCAATGGTTTGCGCAAGAAATACTGCCTCGCGTACTGGCAAGGAATCCCGATGCGCGCTTTTATATTGTCGGCTCCCGGCCTACGCCTCAGGTGCAGGCCCTCGCGTCGCTGGCTGGTGTGCGCGTGACCGGCGCGGTGCCCGACATTCGTCCCTATCTCGCGCATTCAAGGATTGCCGTGGCCCCGTTGCGCATCGCGCGCGGCATTCAGAACAAGGTGCTGGAGGCGATGGCCATGGCCAAGCCGGTGGTCGCATCCGCCCAGGCGCTGGAAGGCATTGCCGCAAATATCGGAGAAGAAGCGCTGCTCGCACGGGACAGCAACGAATTTATCACCGCTGTTACTTCCCTACTGCAATATCCCCAGGACAACATTGGCCATGCCGCACGGGCGCGCGTTGTGGCGGACTACACTTGGGAACACAACCTGGAACGCGTGGACGAGTTACTTGCACCGGAGGTGACATTGCGCAGCACCGCCACCGCATCACCACCCGTTACGCTTACAACCGCCGGAGCAATGCATGAGTAAACCTGCCATCCATTCTGACAGCACTGTTATTTCGCGCCACGCTCCCAACTGGAGCGCCGCCACGCTGTTCACCGTCACTGCGGTGACAACGTTGCTGCTGCTGTTCTATCAGACTTCCTTGTCCACGGTGGCAATCTGGAACCGTTCGGAAACGTTTGCACACGGCTTCCTGATTTTCCCCATCTCTGCGTATCTGATCTGGAGCCAGCGCAAGGAAATCGCGTTGCTCACGCCCCAGCCAGACCTGCGTGGCCTTCCCATTCTGCTGCTGTTCGGATTCGGCTGGCTGCTGGCCTACCTGGCACGGGTACAGGTGGTGCAGCAATACGCGCTTGTGGCGATGATACCGGTGCTGGTGTGGATCATCCTTGGTCTGCGCGTCACCCGCGCCCTCATGTTCCCGCTGGGGTTTCTGTTTTTTGCGGTACCGGTGGGTGAGTTTCTCATTCCCTACATGATGGAATTCACCGCCGATTTCACGGTTGCCGCGCTGACACTCACCGGCATCCCGGTCTACCGCGAGGGCCTCTTCTTTACCATTTCCAGCGGGCAATGGTCGGTCGTGGAAGGATGCAGCGGCCTGCGCTACCTGATCGCCTCGCTCACCCTGGGCTGTTTGTACGCCTACCTCACATACCGCAGCACGAAGCGGCGCATCATTTTCACGGTCCTGTCGCTGATCGTCCCGGTCATCGCCAACGGCCTGCGCGCCTACATGATCGTGATGATCGCGCACCTCTCCGACATGAAGCTGGCGCTGGGAGTCGATCACTACATCTATGGCTGGGTATTTTTCGGTCTGGTGATGCTGCTGCTGTTCTGGATTGGCTCATTCTGGCGCGAAGACCTGCCGCATGCCGAAGGCGACAAACCTGCCGTTGCACCGCCAGTCAACGCGGCACCGATACCGGTTCGCAGCATCGCCTTGGCCACCCTTGCTGCCGTAGGCATAGCCGCCGTGTGGCCGGCGTATGCCGCATATCTGAAAAGCCAGGTTCCGCTACCCGCACCGATCAAGCTTGAAGCGCCCGCCTCCATCAATGGCTGGCAGGCAGACCCGGCACAACTGTCTGACTGGCAGCCCGATTACAAGGGTGGCGACGCCAGCCTGATGCAGACCTATCGCAAAGGCTCCAAAGCAGTCAGCCTCTACCTTGGCTACTACCTCCATCAGCGCGAGGGTGCCCTACTCGTTACATCGACGAACGTTATCGTGCGCCAGAAACACCCCGTCTGGAACAACGTTGGCGAGTCAAAACGCGCCATCACGGCGAACAGCGAGCCGCTTCAGATCGTGCAAACCAAGCTGCGCTCCCCTGGCCAGCGGCTGCTGGTGTGGAACTGGAACCGCATCGGCGACACTTATACCGTCAGTGCGCATTTTGCCAAAGTGCTGGAAGCCAAGGCAAGATTGCTGGGGCAGCGTGACGATGCGGCGGCCATCATCCTGTCTTCACCCTACGATGGAGACCTGGAATCCTCTGCCACCGTGCTGCAGGAATTCATCGGCGACATGCTGCCGGCCATCGAAACAAGCCTGAAACAGGCTGCAGACAGGTCGTGAGCATGCGCCCTCCACTCATCGCCCACGTGGTGCAGCATTTCGGCATGGGCGGACTGGAAAACGGCGTAGTCAATTTGCTCAACCACATGCCGGCAGACCGCTACCGCCACGCGGTCGTCTGCCTGGACGGATACACCGATTTTCGCCATCGTCTGCGGCGCAACGATGTGCAGTTTTTTGCTCTGCACAAACAGCCGGGCAAAGACCCTGGACTGTATGGCAGGCTGTTCCGGCTGTTGCGCGAGCTGCACCCGGATTTGTTGCACACCCGCAACCTGTCGACGCTGGAAGGCCAGTTCGTTGCGGCGGCCGCAGGCGTGCGGGCGCGCGTGCACGGCGAGCACGGGCGCGACGTGTTCGACCTGCATGGCAAGAACGCCAAATACAACCTGCTGCGCAAAATGGCGCGGCCGCTGGTGGGCCACTACATTGCCCTGAGCAGAGATTTGGCGACCTGGCTGGAACACACGGTCGGTGTCGATGCGAAGCGCATTGCCCAAATCTACAACGGAGTGGACAGCGTGCGATTCCATCCACGCGGGGAACAGCGCAAACCGATCGGCCCGGCCGGCTTCATGAGCGGCAATGAACTGCTGATCGGCAGCGTCGGCCGCATGGCGGAAGTGAAAGACTACCCCAACCTGGTGCGTGCCTTCCTGCGCCTGCTGGAGTTGAGCCCCGAGGCACGCAGTCGCGCCCGCCTGGTTATCCTGGGTGAAGGCACGGCGCGCGCGGAGTGTCTGGCCTTGCTCAAGCAAGCCAATGCCGAACAGCTTGCCTGGCTGCCGGGCAGCCGCGATGACATCGCGGACCTGATGCGCCAGTTCGACGTATTCACCCTCTCGTCGCTGGGCGAAGGAATATCGAACACCATCCTGGAAGCGATGGCATGCGGCTTGCCGGTAATCGCCACTTCCGTCGGCGGCAACACCGAACTGGTGGTAGATGGCATCACCGGCACACTGGTGCCACCAGCCGCACCGGAGGCAATGGCACAAGCATTGCTCACGTATTTTGAGGATAATGCCCTGGCGCGCAAGCATGGGACAGCAGGCCGAGAAAAAATCGAGGCGCAATTTTCGATGGAAGCGATGGTGCGCGGGTACATGGGTGTATATGACGCGGTGCTGGCCAGGTAATAACAAGAACTCAAAACACAACCAATGAACACGAATATTCAATCATGTGTGGCATAGCAGGCATCTTCGACATGCAAGCGAGACGCGCCATCGACCAGGCGTTGCTCGCGCGCATGAACCAGACTCAACACCATCGCGGCCCGGACGAAACCGGATTGCACGCTGAGCGGGGAGTGGGGCTGGCGCATAAGCGGCTGTCTATCATTGATCTGTCTTCCGGGCATCAGCCTTTGTTCAACGAAGATGGCAGCGTCGTGGTGGTGTTCAACGGCGAGATATACAACTTCGTCGATCTGATCCCCGAGCTGCAGGCGCTTGGCCATGTCTTCCGCACGCGCTGCGACACCGAAGTCATCGTGCATGCATGGGAGCAATGGGGCGAAGCCTGCGTCGAGCGCTTCCGCGGCATGTTTGCCTTCGCGCTGTGGGATCGCAATAAGGAGACGCTGTTCCTCGCGCGCGACCGCCTCGGCGTGAAACCACTTTTCTATGCGCTGCTTGACGACGGCCAGCTCATTTTCGGCTCCGAGCTCAAGGTTCTGACCGCGCATCCGGCATTGCGGCGCGACATTGATCCGCTCGCGATCGAGGAATATTTCGCCTACGGCTACATACCCGAGCCGCGCACCATTTACCGGCAAGCCCTCAAGCTGCCACCCGCGCATACCCTGACCGTAACGCGCGGCCAGCCTCTGCCGCTGCCGCGTGAATACTGGGATGTTCCGTTCGAGCCGCTTGCAGCCATGACGCAAGACGAAGCACAGGAAGAACTTGTCGCCCTGCTGCGCGAATCGGTAAAAATCCGGCTGGTATCCGAAGTGCCGCTGGGCGCCTTTCTTTCCGGCGGGGTGGACTCCAGCGCCGTCGTCGCGATGATGGCCAGCCTGTCGACCGAGCCGGTGAACACCTGCTCGATTTCCTTCGGCGACCCTGCATACAACGAATCCGAATACGCCGCGCAGGTTGCGGCGCGCTACCATACCAATCACCGTGTGGAACAAGTCGATCCTGACGATTTCGATCTCATCGACAAGCTAGCCGCACTCTACGATGAACCCTACGCCGACAGCTCTGCCCTCCCCACCTACCGCGTGTGCGAACTGGCGAAAAAGAATGTCACCGTTGCGCTCTCCGGCGATGGCGGCGACGAGAGCTTCGCCGGCTACCGGCGTTATCGCTGGCACATGAACGAAGAGCACATGCGCAGCATGATTCCCTCCGCCCTGCGCCGCCCAGTGTTCGGCCTGCTGGGCAGGATTTACCCAAAAGCAGACTGGGCGCCAAAAATTTTCCGCGCCAAGGCTACGCTCGAAGGCATGGCGCGCGATTCGGTGGAAGGCTATTTCCACAGCATCTCGCTGATGAGCGACGCCATGCGCGCTCGCCTGTTCAGTCCAAGCTTCAGGAACGCGCTGCAAGGCTATCGTGCAGTGGAAGTCATGCAGCGGCACGATGCACGCTCGCCCACGCGCGAACCGCTCGCCCGCGTGCAATACCTCGACATCAAGACCTATCTGGTCGGCGATATCCTCACCAAGGTCGATCGCGCCAGCATGGCGCACGCCCTCGAAGTGCGCGAGCCGCTGCTCGACCACAAGCTGGTGGAATGGGCCTCGCGCCTGCCTGCGTCGCTCAAACTTCAGGGCGGAGAAGGCAAGTATGTATTCAAGAAAGCGATGGAACCCTACTTGCCGAACGATATTTTGTACCGCAAGAAAATGGGCTTCGCGATACCGCTGGCAAGCTGGTTCCGCGGCCCGCTAAAAGAAAAAGTGCGAAGTGCCGTCCTGGGTCCGGTGCTGGCCCAGACCGGCTACTTCAATGCCGACTATCTGCGCGAACTGGTCGATCAGCATCAATCCGGTTTGCGCGACTACAGCACACCACTGTGGACGCTGCTGATGTTCGAATCGTTTTTGCGCAACCAGCAGACAAGCTAAAGCAAAAATAATGAATTACCGCATCCTCCACGTCCTCGACCATTCCATCCCGCTGCACAGCGGCTACACGTTCCGCACGCTCGCGATTCTGCGCGAGCAGCGCGCGCTGGGCTGGGAGACATTTCATCTGACCAGTCCAAAGCAAATCAAGTGCGATGTACTCGAAGAAGACGTGGACGGGTTGCATTTCTACCGTACGCCCAAACCCACCAGCGCCATGAGCAAACTTCCGCTGCTCAACCAGATAGCGTCTATCGACGCGCTGACGCAGCGCCTGGATGAGGTGGTGGAGCAGGTGAAGCCGGATATTCTGCACGCGCATTCGCCGGTACTGGATGCCATCCCCGCGCTGCGCGTGGGCCGACGCAGAAACATTCCGGTGGTGTATGAAGTGCGTGCGTTCTGGGAAGATGCCGCAGTGGACCACGGCACCACGACTGAGGGCAGTGCACGCTATCGGCTTACACGTGCGATGGAAACCTACGCCTTCAAGCATGCTGACGCCGTGACCTGCATTTGCGAAGGCCTGCGCCAGGACATCGTAGCGCGCGGCATACCTGCGAACAAAGTCACCGTGATCCCGAACGCGGTGGATATCGAAAAATTTCCCCTCGGCAGCCCCCCGGACGAAACGCTCAAGGCCAGCCTCGGGCTGGCCGGTGCGCGCGTGCTGGGTTTCATCGGCTCGTTCTACGCTTACGAGGGGCTGGACCTCCTGCTCCGAGCGCTGCCGCAAATCCTGGTGCAGGCGCCAGATGTGCGCGTGCTGCTCGTGGGCGGAGGTCCGCAGGAGGCCAATCTCAGACAACAGGCAATAGATTTGGGAGTTGCCGACAAAGTTGTGTTCGCCGGCCGTGTGCCGCACAGCGAAGTGAACCGATATTACGACCTGGTGGATATGCTGGTCTATGCACGCCATTCCATGCGCCTCACCGAACTGGTTACACCATTAAAACCGCTGGAAGCGATGGCCCAGGGCCAGTTGTTCGTCGCCTCTGACGTGGGCGGCCACAAAGAACTGGTGCGTCATGGCAAAACGGGATGGCTGTTCAAGTCAGATGATGTGGAAGCACTCACCGAGGGCGTGTTATCCATGCTGAACAATCAGGATCGCTGGCCTGCAATGAAAGCCGCCGGGCGCAAATTTGTGGAAACCGAGCGCAACTGGAAGGCCTCCGTTTCGCGCTATCAAGATGTATACAGCGGCTTAGTGCAAGGAGCAAACGGATGATGAATGCCCCATCCATCCGCATTGCCCTGGTCGGACCGCTGCCCCCGCCTTTTGGTGGCATGGCCAACCAGACGCGCCAGCTTGCCGAACTGTTACGCAGCGAGGGCGTGGGGGTCGAGGTGGTCCGGGTCAACGCGCCCTACCGCCCCGCATGGCTGGAGCCCGTGCGCGGGGTGCGCGCGTTATTCCGCCTGCTGCCATATCTTGCACGCCTGTGGGCAGCGGCTGGCCGCAATGACCTGTTCCACATCATGGCAAATTCGGGCTGGTCTTGGCATCTCTATGCAGCCCCCGCCATCTGGATCGCCAAGCTGCGCGGCAAGGTAGTAGTGATAAATTATCGCGGCGGCGAAGCGGAGGAATTTTTTGCACGCGCCTTCGCTTGGGTCAAACCGAGCCTGAAGCGGGCCGATGCGATTATCGTGCCTTCCGGGTTCCTCGCAGAAATTTTTGGCAAGCGCGGCTTCGCCACGCACATCGTACCCAACATCGTTAATCTGGAACGCTTCGCCGCCATCGATCCGGCGGAAAAACCCGCAGCGCCGCATATGCTGGTTGCGCGTAATCTGGAACCGCTCTACGACAACACGACCGCCTTGCACGCTTTTGCGCGCATCCGGCAACATCATCCGGACGCGCGCCTGACCATCGCCGGTTCGGGGCCTGAACGGGCAGCGCTCGAACAGTTGGCATGTTCGCTGAACATCGCCGATGCGGTAACATTTGCCGGGCGTGTCGAGAACGCAGAAATGCCTGCGCTTTACCAGACAGTGCACATTGCCTTGAACCCCAGCCTCGCCGACAACATGCCGATTTCGATACTTGAAGCCCTGGCGAGTGGAGTGCCGGTGGTGAGCACCGATGTTGGTGGTGTGCCGTTTCTGGTGAAGCACGAGAAGACCGCACTGCTTGTGCCGCCGGCAGATGCCGACGCAATGGCCGGTGCCTGCCTGCGCATCCTCTCTGATACGCAATTCACTCAGCAGTTGATCGCAGCCGGACAGGAGTTGGTGCATGAGTTCGCCTGGAGCCAGGTACGCAGCAGGTTGTTTGAGGTTTATCACGATGCACCAAACGGTGGCACACGACTGCCCGCAGTGGAGACGCAATGAGCAGAATTTACACGCGTGTAGTTTCGTCGGTGCTGTTTCCTTTGCAGGAACAACTTAAGCATCACAACACCGTCGCCATACGGCGCGAGATGGAACGCAGCGAATGGTGGCCCACAGACCAGATTCGACAACTGCAGATCGATCGCCTGCGTGCTTTCTTGTGTGACGTGCGGGAACATGTCCCCTATTACCGCGACCTCTTCGCGCGCACTGGCTTCGATCCGCGCGATGTGTCTGATCTCGCCGCACTTTCGCGCCTGCCGTTCCTCACGAAAGAAGTCATCCGCGCACAGACCGAAGCGCTCAAGGCAGACAATGCGCGAGGCTTGACCCGTTTCAACACCGGCGGATCCAGCGGTGAACCGCTGATCTTCTATATCGGCAACGAACGTGTCTCGCATGACGTCGCCGCGAAATGGCGCACAACACGCTGGTGGGGAGTGGATATCGGTGATCCGGAGATCGTCGTGTGGGGATCGCCCATCGAACTTGGCTCCCAGGATCGTGCGCGCCAAATGCGCGACAAGCTGATGCGCACCAAGCTGCTGCCGGCATTCGAGATGTCTGCCGCTAATCTGGACGGGTTTGTTGCCGACATACGTGCGATGCGGCCTAAAATGCTGTTCGGTTACCCATCGGCAATTGCACATATCGCGCGTCATGCCGAGATGCGCGGTATTGCGATGAACGACTTGGGCGTGAAGGTGGCCTTTGTCACTTCGGAACGGCTATATGACCACCAGCGGGCGCAGATCGAAAAAACATTCGGTTGCCCTGTTGCAAACGGGTATGGCGGACGCGATGCCGGGTTCATCGCGCATCAGTGCCCGTCAGGCGGTATGCACATCACCGCGGAAGACATCATCGTCGAAATCATCGGCCCGGATGATGAAGTGTTAGCACCGGGGCAAAGCGGCGAAATCGTGGTCACCCATCTCGCCACGCGGGATTTTCCATTCATCCGCTACCGCACCGGCGACGTAGGCGTGCTGGATGAAGAACTTTGCGCATGCGGGCGCGGCCTGCCACTGCTCAGGGAAATCCAGGGTCGCACCACGGATTTTGTCGTGGCGCAGGATGGCACAGTGATGCACGGTTTGGCATTGGTCTATGTAGTGCGTGATTTACCGGGAGTAAAGGAGTTCAAGATCGTTCAGGAAAGTCTGAATCTCACGCGGGTATCTTTGGTGACTGATGCGGCTTTTCAGCCAGAAAGTGAGCAAGTGATCATTGCGGGTTTCAGGCGGCGCCTTGGGGCAGGCGTCGATATTCAAATCGAACACGTAGCCGCCATTCCGAAAGAAGCTTCGGGTAAGTTTCGCTATATCGTGAGCAAGGTTGCAGGGGCAACTACAGGGGCAATGGCATGAGAGATATCTTTGTGACAGTTGCGGTATTTGGTGCCCTGCTGATGACGTTCAGGCATCCTCACTACGGAATCTATCTGTGGTCCTGGCTGAGCTACATGAACCCACACAAACTGGCGTGGGGGTTCGCGACAAGCCTTCCATTTGCGTTCATGACCGCAGTAGTCACATTAACGGTATACCTGCTCTCGAAAGAACCCAAACGCATGCCGTGGACTGCGGAGACTGTCCTGTTGCTCATCTTCCTCGGCTGGATGACGTTCACGACTTTCTTTGCCTTTTATCCCGATGTGGCATGGGAACAGTGGAACAAGGTCATGAAGATTCAGATCATGACGCTGGTGACCGCAATGCTGATAACGAACAAAAAACGCCTCGAGGGCCTGGTGTGGGCTATCGCACTTTCTCTTGCATTCTATGGTGTCAAAGGCGGAATCTTTACCATCACGCGTGGCGGCATCTATCGCGTGCAGGGGCCGGACGGGACGTTTATTGCCGGCAATAATGAGTTGGGCTTGGC
This sequence comes from Gallionellaceae bacterium, assembly GCA_030834965.1. GTDB lineage: Bacteria > Pseudomonadota > Gammaproteobacteria > Burkholderiales > Gallionellaceae > JAUQWW01. Next base: position 28,402 of record JAUQWW010000036.1, read on the forward strand.
GCTGATCATGACGATCCCGCTGCTTCGCTACCTGCACCTTCAGGCACAGAACAGGCTCATTCGGTTAGGCCTGGCGGCTGCCATGGTATTGACCGGATTGGCGGCAATCGGGTCTCAATCAAGGGGAGCGCTATTGGCGGCAATCGCCATGGGAAGCTTCCTTTGGATAAAAAGCCGCAACAAGATCGCCACTGGGATCTATATCCTTGCCGCGGTCGGCCTAGTCACCGCGATCATGCCGCAGGAATATTGGGATCGCATTGATACCATCAAGAACTACGAGCAGGACAACTCGGCGATGGGCCGTATCAATGCCTGGCATGTCGCCTTTAACGTGGCCAAGGATCGCATCACCGGCGGCGGATTTGAAACCTTTCGTACCCCGACTTTTCACCAGTACGCCCCGGAACCCAATAAGGTACACGACGTCCACAGCATTTATTTCGAAGTGATGGGCGAACACGGCTTTATTGGCTTTGGCTTGTTCGTGCTTATTGGTTTGATGGCGTGGCGGACAGGACGAAAGGTCATCGGTGAATGCCGCAAAGATCCCAGCCGAAAATGGGCCGCCGATCTGGCCGCCATGACACAGGTAAGCATGATCGGGTATGCCACGGGTGGGGCATTCCTGGGCCTCGCATATTTTGACTACTACTATCATCTGGTGATTATTCTGGTACTGACATACCAGATCGCAATCAAGAACAAATGGGGCACGCTGGAGCAGGGTGAACCTGCTCCTCCCAACGCACCAATCCATCATGAAGACTCCCGCAGCGCATACCGGCGGTATCGTTAATCGCTCATAAACGGCGCGCATCACAGTTACTATATGGTTCGCAACTGCCCATCACATCGATTATTGGAGAGACTGTTGTTCTTGTCATATCAGCACAATTTGCATATCCGGATCGAAGCCATCCGTTTCGCGCATCCAGCATATTCCTCTTGGCGGCTCCGCTTCGGTGGAGCGGAGAAATGGCTGAGCGCCCTTCTGCTACAGCCGGAGATGAATCGTGCGTAAGGTTAAGCTTCTGCTATTCTTCTTTTGCAGGACACTGGGGCTATTCCGCCTCGCCAGATGGATAACAAGCGATCGTCTGAAGATTCTCTGCTACCACGGTTTCGCCCTGAACGACGAGACAGCGTTCCGCCCCAAGCTGTTCATCAAGCCGGAACGATTCGAAGAGCGGCTCGCAACGATCCGCCGCTGCGGCTTTCGGGTGTTGCCACTCGGCGAGGCGGTTGAGCGCCTCTATTCAGGCACGCTGCAGGATAACTCGTTAGTCATCACAATAGATGATGGCTTTCATTCCGTACATCGGCTGGCAGTGCCGCGTCTAAAGCAACACGGTTTTCCTGCAACGGTATATCTCACCACTTATTACGTCGAGCACCCCAATCCGATATTCAGACTGGTAGTCCAGTACATGTTCTGGAAGACCGCCAGGAGGACGCTTGAACTGAAGAGTGTTCCCTGGGCGCCGGATGGCCTGATCGACCTTTCTGTCCCGGCACAGAAGGAGAAGGCCATGTCAGATTGCATCCGGCACGGAGAGAGCCAGTGCACGGAAGACATGCGCTGCGCACTCGGTCTGCAACTGGGCACACTGCTCGATGTCTCCTATGAGGATATTGTTCGGTCAAGAATCCTCCACCTGATGACCCCGGAAGAATTGCAGAGCTTGGCTAGCGCAAAGATCGATGTCGAATTGCATACACATCGGCATGTGTTCCCCATCAATGGCCAGGAAACGGCCCAGCGGGAAATCGTTGACAACCGGGCCGCCATCCAACGGCTCCTGGGCAGGGAAGCTAGCCACTTCTGCTATCCCAGCGGGCTCTGGGACGAAAGTCAATGGCAGTGGCTGGATGCATTAAGTGTAAAGAGCTCTACCACCTGCATCCCTGGGCTGAATTCTGGCAAAACCCCTCGGCATGCGCTGCGGCGCTTCCTGGACGGTGAGAACATTCACTCACTGGAATTCGAGGCTGCATTAAGTGGCTTCTCGGACCTCTTGCGCCGAAACCGCTCCAATACATAGTGGAAAATAGAAGACTGATTGATCACGACATATATGCTGGTGTCTTATCATGCATACTACGGGAAACGACGGCGTCTTCTCAGATCAACCCAATAACAATGTGAGGCCATTGCTGAGCCATGGAGAACCCGCATAAAGGCAAGACTGGCCTTAGACGCCTGTTAAATGCATTCGCTTATTCCTGTTCAGGCATTAAGGAAGCCTACCGGAATGAGGACGCATTCCGCCAGGAAGTACTGTTAGCCGCCATCCTGCTGCCGCTGGCCTTCTGGCTTACGTCGGATGCGATCGAACGTGCCCTGCTGATAGGCAGCGTGCTGCTATTGCTCATTGTCGAGTTGGTAAACTCGGCGATTGAAGCCGTAGTTGATCGCATCTCCCTTGAAAACCATCCTCTCTCAAAGCGCGCAAAGGATATTGGCAGCGCGGCCGTTTTCATCTGCATTCTCAACCTGCTGGCAGTCTGGTTGCTGGTCCTGCTCAGATAATCCGCTCAGCCGCTCCGCCTGTGCCGCGACGACAAACTGGCCGGCACTTTCCATTCCCAGCGATCCGGCTCAACGCTCGTGCTGCTGCAACCACTGCTCCAGCATCATCAGAACCCAGATCATCACACCGTAGTATGCCGCATGGCCCGTGCGGTGCTGCTCTATCAATCCATCGAGATATTCGGGTTTGATATAACCGCGCCCACGCAGTGACTTCAAGCTGTCGTACGCCAGCTCTTGCAGTGCCGGATGAGTTTGCATCCATACCCCGAAAGGCAGGCCGAAGCCCTGCTTGGTCTTGGTAATCGTCTCATGTGGCAGAAAATCACGCAGCGCTTCCTTGAAAAAATACCGAAGCTTCAGGCCCTTCACTTTGAGCGACGGGGGAAGCTGCGCCGCAAACGCAACGATATCCTCATCCAGCAGCGGATAATGAACTGCCACACCCGCCAGCTCGCACATGCGGTTGACCTTGCGCAGATCGTTATCGGCCAGAACGAATTTCAGGTCAAGATGCAGCATGCGATTAGTCGCAGAAGTGGCGTCGGTGCGTCCATATTCAACACGCAGAAGTTCATCAGGCTGTCGATGATTTATCTGCCCCAAAAAGCTTGAAGTAAACATTTCGCCCAACGCAGTACGGTGCAGGAAATTGTAGGTTTCCAGCCGGTCCGGCAACGGCACTCGTGCCTGCTGAATATAGCTCCTGAGCTTGCTCAGCAAAGGGATGCGCTCCATTCCAGGCACCGTCAGGAAGGCCGGCTCCAGCACACCTTGGCGCAACAATGCAGGCACAAGAAAATAAGCCTCAAATATTTTCTGTTTGGCATAGGGTGGGTTTCCCCCAAAAATCTCGTCTCCGCCATCTCCCGCCAGCATCAGCCGGATCCCTTTCTCCCTGGCCAGCTTGGCACAACAGTAAGCCGGCACTGCGGACGCGTTGCCAAAAGGCTCATCATAAGCTCGCGCAATCTGCGGAATTGCATCGACGACATCCTGCGCAGTCACATAGTATTCGTGGGCCCGCGTGCCAAAATGCCTGCTTGTGGTCCGCGCAAATTCCATCTCGTCATAGCCCTCGGCCGCAAACCCCATGGAAAAGGTATCGGCCGGCCTGTTCAACACTTCGGTGAGCACGCCTGCAACCGTAGAACTGTCCGTGCCGCCGCTCAGGAAGGCGCCGACCTGATCGTCCGTCACTGCCCTGCTCACGGCTGCTCGCAGCAATTCGCGCAAACGCGCCTTGCGCTCCGCAAACTGGCTCGGCCCCGAATCCGCATACTTAAGATTCCAGTAGAAATCCACTTCGACCTTTGCGTTATGGAATAACGCATATTGCCCGGGCTGCAACTTGTAAACGTTCTTATAGATGCTTCCCGGCGAGGGCACTTCATGGAAATATATGTAATTGAATATCGATTGTGGGTCGATCACCCTGTCCATGGCGGGATGAGCCACGACCCCATCGGTGCGCGTGGCAAAAATGAAATGTCCATCTGATACAGCATGGCACAGAGGATAAATACCCAGCCTGTCTATCGCAATCAGCGCTGTACCAGCCTGTGCATCGATAACGGCAACGCAGAATGCGCCGTGCATATCCTCAAGGAATTCCTTGCCTGATTTGAGGTAGGCCCTCGCTACTGCACAGGCTGGAGAGCATTCCCGCGCCAGCCCATTCAGCTCATCATTCCCCCAATACACATTCCCGACAATCGCGACCTTGAGCGAGCCCTCTTCATGGCAGCTTGCCGGATCGATTGCCGACCAGGCCGCGACTCCGTCATGAGAACCGTGGAGTGCATGTATTATGGAATTTTGCTGGCGATCTGCCATGGCCCCCATCATGGCATCGGAAATTCTCCTGATATCGCCGGAATCCTTGACGCTACTGCACCAACCCCACATCCCTTTCATCCGATCTCCTTGCTACTTAATTTTTCCAGCATGTTACCTTATGATCTCATCCAAAAAACCGTCATTCCCAAGACTGGTTCCGCCCAACGGCAAGTGCGCTATTATAGGTGTATTCACCAACATAAGACGACATGCCCACCGCCCTCGTCCGCCCGTGCCATGGCCCACAATTCACCCGACGAAAACCTGAACCCATGACTCAGCCCCTCATTCTCCTGTTCGGCATGCCCCGTAGCGGAACGACCTGGTTAGGCAAGATATTCGACAGTCACCCCGACACGCTTTATCGGCACGAACCGGACAGCCACGGGACACTCAACACGCTGCCGCTATTCGTCTCCGTCAGAGATTCAGAACGCTACCGTGCTTTTCTCGAAACGTATGCGAAACACCTGCCATCCATCCGGGACGAGAAAATCTCGGCGTCTTTGCCCATTTTTGCCAAGAGCTACTATGCTCCATACCAACTTGCGTTGCGCAAAATGCTGGTATTCGGCACGAAGGCTGCTTCGCGTTTCTTGGGATCATTGCCTGTCTATGACTTGGTAAATATCTCCCGGCACCCGCAAGCTCGCGTGGTGTGGAAATCGATTGAATCCCTCGGACGCCTTGGAGTGTTATCCCATATCTATTCAAGTGCCCGATGCGTGATCATTTTTCGCCACCCTTGCGGCTATGTCGCCTCGGTATTGCGCGGTGAAACCAAGCATAAATTTGAAACGAGCACGCCCTCGAGCGAGGACTGGGGTGAATATGAGATGTTGCTGGAGCTGGCGGTTGCAAGGGAAAAAGGCCTGGAATTGCAAACCGTGCAGTCCATGACACCCGTAGAGAGGCTTGCGCTAAAATGGGCCCTCTATTATGAGCATGCATTAGCCGAAACCGATGGCATGAAAAATGTGCTATCCGTGCGCTACGAAGATTTTTGCGAAAACCCAATAACCGAGACAATGAAAGTGTTCCAACACTGCGGATTATCCTGGAGTCCGAACACCGAACGCTTCATTGCAAACAGCACGTCTCACGAGAACACTGAGTACTACAGCGTCTTCAAGGATCCTAAGGCTTCAGCCTGGAAATGGAAGAAGGAACTGACACAATTGGATATCGAACAAATCATGAGAATAGTTAGCCAGTTCAAGTCTGGCGAAAAATACGCGCAAGCGTAATTCCAGGCAGAGTCAGATATATTCTGTGTACTGATTTGAGTTAAGAATCTTTGCGTTCAGTCTGCTCGCAAATCGTTCCCACATAGAGATGACCTTGCAGCAGTTTGCCGTGTTTCAAATAACTTCTTGCCGTGCTATGTTTTGCGCAACACCGCCAATCAGGGGGAGAAGACGCACTATTCCAGCTTATGCTGCAAACAGGTACCGAATATACAGAGCTCTTGCCGTCTGCTTCAGCCTACTCTTGCTATTGATCCGGCATACAAATACTATGAACTTTGTCATTCCGGGCTTGACCCCGAAAACAAGCGAAGCGAAGTTTCGAGCGTGCAGCCATCCAGCAATAATCAATATCGGCGCCCCTTGCACGCCACCGGAACCCGGCCTTCTCCGGCATGACGGTGCTGCTGTTTATGTGCCGGAGCAATCAACAACAAGGGAGTTGCATGAGAACGATTGACTATCACCTGAACGAATTGGAGATATCGCTAGACAGAAATGACAGCAGGCGAGTTCTGCCAGATATTCTTGATTCAGACCAGATGATCCTGGACATCGGCTGTGGCATCGGTCAGTCGTTCGTCGCACTCAATTGCACAGACAGAACCTGTATTGGAATTGACATCGACGAAGATGCCATAAGATATGGAATCGAAAACTATGGGAGCAAAATCCAGTTCATTCTCTCCGATGCTGCCCACATACCATTACCTTCGAAAACGTTTAATCTCGTATACAGTCGCGTATCCCTGCCATACACCAACATCCCTCAAGTGATAAGAGAAATCCGGCGTGTATTGCGCGGCAACGGGAGAGTCTGGATGACCTTGCACGGAAAAAGCATGGCGGACAAGTATCTCAAAGAAGCAATCAGCTCGCGGAATATTAAACAGCTGATTCACGTGATCTACATACTGATCAATGGATACCTGCTAAAGTATTTTGGCTTTGTGCTTCCATTCATAACTGGCCGCTATGAAAGCTGGCAGGACACATCAGCGATGGAGAAACTGCTGACTCGCAATGGTTTCAAAGTCCACGTGCATGAGGTTGGCAGGCATACGGTTATTGAAGGCCGCCTCATCTGAGAGCTGGCGAGCCATAGGCGCCAGCGTGCTTCACGCATGCATCAAGCCCAGGGTCACGTGCTGAATCACGCGCGCCTGGTGTTCCTCAAGCCCCAGCCAGAGCGGCAAGCGCAGCAACCTGTCCGACATTTCCAGAGTCACCGCCAAGCCATCCGCAGCGCGCCCATAGCGTTCCCCGGCAGGTGCGTTGTGCAGCGGCACATAGTGGAACACCGAGTGGATATCATGCTTCTTGAGGTGACCGATCAACTGTGTGCGTGTCGCCAGATCCGGCAGCAGGATGTAATACATGTGTGCGTTATGCGCGCATTCCTTGGGTATGATAGGGCGGCGCAGCTTGCCTTCTGCCTCCAAAGACTCGAACCATTGGTGATAAATATTCCAAATCGCGAGTCGGCGTTTAGTAATGGCGTCGGCTTCCTCCATTTGCGCCCAGAGAAACGCTGCGATCAATTCGCCCGGCAGGTAAGATGACCCCAAATCGACCCAGGTGTATTTGTCCACTTGGCCACGGAAGAACTGGCTGCGATTTGTACCCTTCTCCCGAATGATCTCCGCGCGCTGCATGATTGCCTCATCATTTACCAGAAGTGCACCGCCTTCGCCCGAGATCACGTTCTTGGTCTCGTGAAATGAGAGTGCTGAAAACTGGCCAATGGAGCCCAGCGGGCGCCCCTTGTAAGTCGCCATGATACCTTGGGCGGCATCTTCGATGACCAGCAGATTGTGTTTCTTGGCGATCGCCATGATCGCATCCATCTCGCAGCCCACTCCGGCATAGTGCACCGGCACGATGGCCCTGGTGCGTTCGGTAACGGCCGCCTCTATCTTTGTCTCATCAATATTGAGTGTGTCAGGCCGAATGTCCACGAATACCGGCACGGCTCCGCGCAGCACGAAGGCGTTGGCGGTGGAAACGAAAGTATAAGACGGCATGATCACTTCGTCGCCCGGCTGGATGTCGGCCAGTAGTGCCGACATCTCCAGTGCCGCAGTGCAGGAGTGGGTAAGAAGCGCTTTCTGCGCACCGGTGCGCGCTTCCAGCCAGGCATGGCACTGCTTGGTAAAGCTTCCGTCGCCCGCAAGGTGGCCATTGGCGTGCGCCTGGGCGATGTACCACAACTCTTTGCCGGTCATGAATGGCTTATTGAAGGGAATGACCACGATTGCTCCTCTTGAAATGACTGGGCCGCCGCCCAAGTCTATTTTATGCGAACCGATAGAAGACGCGCCTTTCGAGCGCCCTGCAGAGCGCATTACCCGGCTGTTCAATATAACGATAGCTCAAGTGCGATATCCAGATGATCGCCATGCCTGCTATCAGCATGGAAAGCGGTCCGGCGAACGCGTTTGGCAATGCAGGATAGAACGGAACGAGCGCCAGAATAATTATCGTATGTGACAAGTAGGTCGAGTAGGAAATATTCCCGAGATGATTCAGTGCCTTCTGCCTGGCGAACCACGGCTCCATCAGCAGGCCCGCCACGACGATCATACCTGCCGCAATGATCCGAACATAAGCATTGTAATAGGATATCAAGATTGCCAGTGCGAAGATCACCATCATGGCCGAAATGAGAGGCAGCACCTTGCTGGCATTGGCCGCAGGTAAATGTTTGCGGCATGACGCAATCAGTGCGCCAAGGCCAAATTCCAGCATGACCGGATCGCGTAGCCAGCTACTGCCCGGCCAATGCCACGGATAAATATAAGTACATGCGATCAGCGCAAACAACAAGGCGGCAAGCCTCACCCTTGCCGGAAAAAACAGGGCCAGCGCAAAAATCAGGTAAAAGGCAAATTCAAAGAAGAGCGTCCATCCCACTGTAAGCAACGGAAAGTGGTGATCCATGCCATTCGGGTTTGGATGCGGAATAAAAAACAGAGACTGAAGCACGTGATCACCAGCTGGACTCACGCTTGAAAAAGCTGTGAGCTGCAGGAGCGCGAGGCTCGCAAGCGCGAGCGTGAAAAACCAGTAAGCAGGCACAATGCGAAAGACGCGGCGAAGAAAGAAAGTGACAGGCTTGATGGCGCCGTGAGAGGTGGATGCCATCATAATAAAACCACTAATGACGAAAAAAATATCCACCCCAAAATTCCCGCGGTGCGCAAAATACCACCCCACGCCCTCGCCATAAGCCGCTCTCGCACCTGGAATGAGCTGAATAAAATGGTGCGCGACAACGAGCCATGCCGCCACAGCGCGCATAGCTTGAATGGAACAAACGGTATTGTTGGGGCTCTCGCTTTTCATACCTGACGCGGCACGCCATCTTTCGCAAACACCCAATACTTTTGTAGCAAGAACAGCATGCCCGCCAGAATGAAAATCATCACGCCCTGCACGATCTGGTGGGGCCACTGCGCCCAATCTACAAAAATTAGCAGCGCGGCAAGATTCAGCAGGTAACCGAACGCGTACGACGACACGTAGCGGACAAATGGACCGTAAAATGCTCCATCATGGGAAAACGTCCAGCGCTTATTAAAAAGAAAAGTCTGTGCCACACCCATGACGTAGAGAAGCGTCATCGCCAGCTTATGCCCCATGCCAGCATAGGTAAGGATGAGATAAAGGAGAAATCCAATTGCGTTGGAGACAAGGCCAACGGTCGCATAGCGCATCAACTGTCCCCCAGCTTTTGTCATGGCGCAAGCGACCCTTCACGCCAGCCCCAGATATACCAAGGCGCATCGGGACCAACGTTGAAAAGCAAATCGAGGATTGAAACCCCGTGTTCAAAAGGCGGGAAGCGCTGCGGGTATTCGGGGTAGCCCGAATAATCTTTCCATGCCAGTTCGATCCCCGCCTCGGTGAAACGTGCTGGCTCGATGTAATCTTTCGCTGCCGGTCCGGAAATATATCGATCCGTCTCGGCCTTGGTCACCAACTCCATCAGCCGATCAAGTTTCTGCCCACTGAGTCCATATTCGCGCGAGTCACGAAACACCGTCTTGAGATTCAGAAGCTCTTTCGAGATTGAGCGGATCAGATAATGATTCAGCTCGGAAAGATTGCCCCACTGCCGCCCCAGGTACACTTCCTCAAAGAACGCCTGGTAACGGGCAAAGTGCGGGCACTTGCCGTAGTAGTGCTGTATCGTCTTCCAGTGTTTCGTCTGCCAGAAGGAATCCTTGATTTCCACCTCACAGATCAGGCGATGGGCATCGGCACCCACCGGAATCGTGATCCATTCGGCCCCCTTCGGGATCTTGATTTTGTTGCGGTTACGCCAGTCATTTTTGGTGAACTGAAGATCGTCATAAAAGATGAACAGATCGGCATCGTGTACAAGGTCGAAGTAGCCTTTCCACGGTATGTAATTGGACTGGAGGATGACAACGGTTCTCATTGCGTCTGCCCTGCATAGCGTGCAAGCATCTTTATGAAGCTCTTTTCGGGAACCTGGCAGTGATCGACAATGACGGCACCCGCACCAATGAAACTGTGTGGTCCAATGTCCACGAAACCACAAATAGTGGCGCTGGGCGACACGAATGTATTAACACCGATCTTTGAGTCGTGATTGATGCACGTGTTTGGCCATAGCACCGTGAGGTCACCGATGTCCGCGCGAACATCCACAATGGCACCAGCCATGACCATGGCACCCTCACCTACGCGGGCAGTGTCCGCCACATAGGCGCGGGGGTGGATGAGCGCAGGAGCGCGATACCCCGCCGACCGAATCTTTTGCCATGCTGCCCAGCGCGCAGGAATATTTGAGTAGCCAATCGCTACGGCAACACCATACTCCGGCGGCGGATGAGATTGGGTAACAGAATCGAGATTACCGAGGATACCGGGGCCGCTGTTGTAGTCGTCAACCATGCCGACCACTTCATGCCCGCAGTGACGGGCAAGTTCTGCTACCGTCGCTGCAAATTCCTTTGAGCCATAAATTAGCAGGCGCATGGAGCCCTATCCTTTGGATGACGTACCTGTGGTACGTCCCACCACGAACAGCGGCTTCTTGGATGACTTGAAGTTCATCCGCCCCAGATACTCGCCAAAAATGCCCAGTACCAGCAGTTGCACCCCTCCAAACAATAGGATGCCTGCCATGATGGAAGAGTAGCCAGATACTGAGATACCGCCAATAAAGTACCTGCCAACGATGACCGCCAGCCATCCCATACCAATAATGAAGGCGGTGAGCCCAATCCAAGTCGCAATTCTGAGCGGCAGATCGGAGAAGGTGACAAAAATATTGATGGTGTGGATGATCAGCTTGCGAAAGTTATAGTTACTCTTGCCGTCGGCACGCTGGGAATGCGGCACTTCCACCGTGGCATAGTTATTAGTCAGCCAGGACAGATAGCCGTCCACAAAAGGAAACGGCGAATCGAACTCAGCCAGCGCTTTCGCAATGCCCGATTCGATGACGCGGAACGAGGTGTACTCGTGATTAAGGGTGGGAATAGCCTTGTTAAAGGCATACCTTGCCAATCCCGAAGTGAGGTTACGCCACGTAGAATGAGTGCGGTTCCTGAATACGCCGTAGACCAGGGCATAGCCTTCGCGCGCCTTCCCGATTAACTGGAGAATGACCTCGGGCGGATGCTCCAGATCATCATCCAGCGTGATGATGTGCTTACCCTGCGCTTTTGAGATTCCGCAAATCGTTGCCGCGTGCTGACCAAAATTGCGTGACAGCTTGATTCCGCGCACATGGGTATCATGTTGAGCGATTGCCTCAATGACCTCCCAGGAGTTATCTCCTCCACAATCTTCCACCAGCAGAATCTCATAATCTTCATTCAATTGCGTCAACACTTCCGTCAGCCTGCGATGGAGCTCAGGCAGCACCCGTGCAGAGCGATAGACAGGAATGACGACTGAGAGGATCACGTTATCAGGCTTTGCTTGCATCATGCACCCCCAAACGCATCACCATTCCCGCCATCATCAAGAATAGACCGGGGAAGTACACATAACGCACAGCATAGTTGTTGAAGTACACAGCCCAGATGTAGGCTATTCCAGTAACCAAGAGAAACGCAGGGAGATCTGGCTTGCGGCGGTACAGCCAGAACATGGCGGCCAAGAGCGTTGCAGCTTGAACGGGTTTGAGCAGGAAACCCAGCCCGGCAGATGACAACCAGATGGACGCGCTGATATGCGGCTGAATGGTGTTCATGTCGGCAATCCCGAGATACATGACTTTCCAGAATTCCGCTCCCTTGCCAAAAGCAAACGGCAGAACCAAGGCTGCATAAGCGGCCAAGGCGATTAGCGCAAGGCGCAGTGTCGCCATCCAGCCCAGATGCGCTGCCAAGTAGCCACACAGAGGCGGGACTATCCATAAGGCCGGCTGGCGGGTAGCAAGCGCCAGGCCGAACACGATCCCTGCAGCAACATAACGTTCCTTCACCAGCAAAACCACCATGATTGAAAGCAGCAACCAGTAGGGCCAGACATGGCCATGCACCAGCATTACTGATACCGGCGGAGAAAGCAGGAAGGGGTAGAGCGTTGCTCCAAGGATTACAGCACGCTTTTCCGGGGCAATCTTTAAGCCGCACTCGAACAGCAATGCGATCAACACAACAGCAATGACATTGAACACACGCGTGTCTATGTCCATGAAAACCAATAGGGCGTAGGGTAGCCAGAGTCCGGGAGGATAGCCGAAGGGAGTCTCGGATATCCCTGCAAACATATGGTAAGGGTTATTCCCGCCGATAAAATCCCGCGCCGCAGCCTCAATGATTTCCAGCATATTGGCGCCGTCCGTGTGGGGAATCTTTGATATAAGAATAAGATTGAGGACAAGGCCCGATGCACAGATGAAGTAGATTCCCGCGCGCGCATTCCACCGGGCCAACCCGAAGGATAACAACATTGAAATGGCAACATAGCCCAGCCAAACAGGGGTGCTGACGACCTTGCTCAGAAAAAAGTAAGCCGTCATGGCCAGAGTAAGATTGGAGAGCGCAACGCCCAACCAGGCGGGAACAGATTCGCTGACCGTGTCGCGCGATGTATATGCAAAATAAGTTAGCCCTGCCAGCGGCAGCAGAAATAACAAGGACCAGACACGAAAATAGCTATCCAAACCAGCTTTGACGAACAAGTACTGAAAGCCATAACAAAGGCTGATGATGAGGGGGATGCTGTAGAGCGCGATGATAGGCGCGGATATTTTTTTCATATTATTCAATCAAGATACCAGATTTAGCATTTTCTCATACACGGCTGAGTCCAAGCGATAAATCGTGCATCTGCCCCCCTTTCTCACTCGCTTGAGCCAGCAGACAATGAAAAAACACTTTGGCGACTACTAAATCTTGCAAAATATCAAGGTACTGATGAGGCCGTTCAGGAGGTTTCGGAAAGAAAATCATGTTTTGGGCAGCAAGATTGGAAGATTGACGCGTGGCCAGGCTGTTAGGTACGCGGCAAGTAACAATATATTACGGGTGCAACATTACAAAGCGGTTTCCCGAAACACAATAAGGAACTTCCTTAATATGTTTCAGCGACGGCAAAACTATACTTGTTTAGCGTTTTCTCAAATTATTGAGTTTGCCAAAATACATGACAGCGTGGCTGCAAACAGAGAGCCTCCCCCTCCCTCGACTGTCCCCCGGCGGGAGAAGCAAGGGTTGGGATGAGAAAAAGCGGTCGCCAACTAATTATGGAAACATCAATAAGTCAACGCTACCATTGAAGAATGAAATTCCGGGCGAGGGATGGAAAGTAGCGGCAATGTATAATCAGGCCAAATCATCCCGCTATTACAGAGCCGCGCCGCTTTCGCTTACGCAATATGCCAGCCGCCAATAATTATCTGATGGACACTTCGAAAAATTTTTTATTCCCGCGAAGGCGGGAATCCAGTTTGTGGATTTTACTGGGCTCCCGCCTTCGCAGGAGCGACAAGAATGTATTTTTTGATGCGCCCTGATGTGAATCTTGTAAAGATCAGTACAACATCAACATGCTCGGCTACCTCACGCTTCTTATAATTCTGGCTTGGAGCAGTCTGCTCGGTTTTTACGCCAGAGATTTGCGCCGTTGCTGGCGTGAGCCGGTATTGCGCTTTCCGGTCGTGATCTTCGAAAGCGATGACTGGGGCGCTGGGCCGCTCGATCAAGCAGCCGCTCTGGAAAATTTGCGCGCAATATTGGCAAGCTGCAAAGACAGGACGGGACGCTCACCGGTCATTACCCTCGGTATCATTCTGGCCATTGCCGATACTAAACGCATCAGGGATGGCGGCGGCGCCGAATATTATTCGGCCAGCTTGCTGGAGCGGGTTTATGACCCATTGCGCGAGGTGATTCATGCGGGAGGCCGGCAAGGCGTATTTGCTCTGCATCTCCATGGCATGGAGCATTACTGGCCGCAAGCGCTGATGCAGGCCGCAGCAAAGGACACGAATATTCGTGACTGGTTACAGAGCAACGGCATCCCGAGTACGGAATCATTACCCTCGCCGCTTCAATCACGCTGGACAGATGCGAGCGTATTGCCTTCACGCGCCCTCGACAAGGAGGCTCTGCGCTCCGCCATTTCCGATGAGGCAAATCTGTTCGCCACGTGCTTCAATGCGCGGCCGCGCGTCGCGGTGGCGACCACTTTCGTCTGGACGGAAGAAATCGAAACCGCATGGGCCAGCGAAGGGATCGATGTTGTTATCACGCCGGGTGCACGAAACACTTGCCGCGAAGCAACAGGCAAACCCGGCGGCGTGGATAAGCGCATGGTCAACGGTGAATTGAGCAACAGCGGACAACTTTATCTGGTGCGCGACGTTTATTTCGAGCCATCTCTGGGGCACCTGCCGGAACGGTTGGTGCACGATGCACAACGATGCTCGCACCTGGGGCGGCCATGCCTGGTGGAAATGCATCGTTTCAACTTTATTGGCCCACCAGAAAAATGTGCGCTGAATTTTCGCACCTTGAAGGCAGCTCTGGAACAGTTGCAGCGTGCACTTCCGGACATGCGCTTCCTGACCAGCCTCGAACTGGCAGATGCAATGCGAACAAGAATGCCGGAAATAATAGAGTCAAAGCCGGCCCCACGCATAAGAATCTGGCTACGGCGCATTGAGCAGCTGCGCGGATTCTCCAAGCTATCCAGATTGAGTGGGCTTGCCGCATCTTTGTGGCTTCTGGGCAAGGCATTGGGCGGATAGCACCACGATCGCTGCACATCGGCTCAGGCTTATTGCGTACGGAGTTTTATCCTGTAAACTGTTGCGCCAGCCAGTTGCGCTGCCATATTTTTATTCAGCCGATCAACCTCAACATAATGCGCCTGCTAGTCATCACCGAATTGTATTTGCCAACCAAGGGTGGGACTGCGGTATGGTTTGACGAGGTGTACCGCAGGCTTGGCGACAAGGAAATACATGTTGTCACTGCTGACGTCCCGGGCGCGGCGGAGCATGACCTTAATCATCCCAATACGGTACATCGCGTTCGCCTCGAGCGCCACTGGTGGCTGAGGCCGGAATCGCTGGCCATGTACGCGAAGCTGTTGTGGCGATCTGCCAATGTAGCGTTGAGCAATCGTATCGATGCAGTCCATGCCGGGCGCGTGCTACCCGAAGGCCTCGTCGGGTGGATCGTGGCGCGACTGGTGGGTGTGCCGTTGGTGATTTATGCCCATGGTGAGGAAATAACCTCTTGGCGGAATCCGAAAAAAGCCAAAGTGTTGCGATTTGTCTATCGCCGTGCAGATATTCTGGTTGCAAATAGCGAATTTACACGCAGCGAATTACTCAAATTAGGCGTGGCCGAAAATCGCATCCGCCTGATTTATCCCGGCGTAGACGTGGAGCGTTTTCGCCCTGACTTGCCGTGCGAGGATCTCAAAGCACAAATCGGCTTGCGGCCGGGTCAAAAGCTCATTCTTTCCGTTGGGCGGCTCAGCAGGCGAAAGGGATTTGACATGGTGATCCGTGCATTACCATTGCTGCAGGAGCGTGGAATAGAATACCAGTACGCCCTGATCGGGATCGGAGAGGACCAGGAATATCTTGCTGAATTGGCCAATGACATGAAGGTGGCTGATCAGGTGCATATGCTTGGCCACGTTTCGCCAGACGATCTTCCCCGTTGGTGCAATGCATGCGATGTCTTCGTGATGCCGAACCGTGAGATCAACGGCGATACCGAAGGCTTTGGAATGGTGTTTCTGGAGGCAGCCGCGTGCAGAAAACCAGCCATTGCAGGCGCCGCCGGCGGCACGGGGTCGGCCATACTGGATGGGGAAACCGGGCTGCGCGTGGATGGCACGCAGGTCAAGACTGTAGCCGGAGCGCTTGCGCGGATTCTTTCCGATGAGGGATTCGCGACTCGCATGGCGCAGGCTGCGTATGACCGGGCAATCGCCTTGTTCAGCTGGCAGGCCGTGGCCGAGCAAACACGAAAATTGCACCAGACAGGGGAATGAAAATGCGTCATATGAAACTGCTGCTGTCAGCGCTTGCCTTGCATGCACTTGCCTTCTGTTCCGGCAACGCATTCGGCATAGGCGACTTCAAGCCGACAAAGGCCGAGCTGATGCTATTGCCCGCGTATTGCGCGCCGCGCGCCCAACCCTATGGCAATCAGAATGACCACCCGGAAGTATCCCGGTGGGCTGGCATGTTCGGCCCCGACTGGATTCATATGCATCACTATTGCACAGCACTGCTACTGCAAAAAAAAGCTTCGCTGAGCCTGAGTGACAGGAAGATCCGCGATGGAATGTTACAAAAGGCATTGTCCGAGATCGCCTATGTGGAGCGCGCAGTGTCGCCCACTTTCGTGTTTCGCGCCGAGATGGCAACCGTCAAGGGGGATGCCCTGGAACAGCTAAACCAGTCCCCGCTTGCCTTGCTCGCCTATCGGCAGGCCATTGAATCCGACCCCACTTACCCCAGGGCCTACATACGCCTTGGCGCCTTGCAGGCAAAATTGGGTCAAAAGGAAGCGGCGCTGGCAACGGTCACGCAAGGCTTGCAGGTCGTCCAGAACTCGAAGGCATTGAAGCGCGCCTACGATGAATATGGCGGCACGCCACCTTACCCGGCGCCGTTGGTCAAAGAAGTGCCGAGTGAAATCAGAGAAGCGGAATCCCGCATTGCCCCTGTAGCACCTGGGACGGAAACGGCTCCACAGATAGACCAGGATGTCGATGCAACAACAAAACCTGAGGAACCTACCATAGGCTCCCCGAAAAACCCCTATTGCCGCTTCTGCACCGACTGATCGGCCTGGTCATCGAGCATCAGGCTGTGCAGTTTTTCCTGAAGGGTACGCGCAATCTCAGGCTGTTCAGCGAATACGTCATGACGGCATTCAGCATCTTTTTCCATGTCAAACAAGCGATATAGCGGCCCGTCTTCCATTGGTTGATAGGTAAGCTTCCAACGCCCTTCCCGGACCATGCGATCCTTGGCACGCACGATGACGCCGCGATACTCGGGGCGAATTCCTAACGTGCCGGTCTGCTTGTCTGCCACTTCCAGGAGCTCCATAAGGTTGGGGTAGAACAGGTGCTTCTCTGCGATTCCGGGCAACCGTGCCAGCCACATGCCAGTCTCGTTATAGGCAGCCAGATTCATTGCGGGGACATTGTTTACCGGATCGAGGCACGGTCGCAGAGAAACGCCGTCCATGGCTTGCGGTGCCGCAATGCCTGCCAGCTCGAGCAAGGTGGGCGCGATATCGACGCTACGCACGATCTGATCCACTTGGCGATTTTTTGCGAGGCCGGGGCCGCTTATGATCAATGGTACACGCGCACTCACGTCGCTGATCGCGGAGTTGCCCTGCCCCCAGGTGTCATGCTCAAAAAACTCGAAGCCATGGTCACTGTATATCACGACTACGGTATTTTCCAGCACGCCACACTGATCGGCATATTCGATGATCTCGCGGACACGGTCGTCAAAGGCACGCACGCAGCCCTCGTACAAGTCAATGACCTGATCGAGATCAAAAGCTTCCTTCGGATCAGCCTGACGGCGCAGCACTTCCCACGGATCGGTCAACCGAGCCATGACGAACTTGGATTCACCTTCATATTTCGGGTCGCCGTAAAGCGTGTAATACGGGTGCTCCACACCGAATGGCGGATGCGTGGTCGCCATGAATACGTTCAAAAGAAACGGCTTCTCGCCCTGTGCCAATTGATGCAGCGCACGCTGCGCGTCATTGCTCACTTGCTGGTTAAGCGGAACACCAGCGAGGAAATGCACCTCTGGAATAAACTGCTTTCCAAAACGGTTATGGCAGAACAGGGACAGAAATAGCCGCATGTCCTTCGGCCCCTGCCGCAGAAAGAATTTCATGTTCCATTGATCGCTTGGCACATCGCACAGCTCGAAACCAAACGGGAACTTGCCCATATCGGCGCCGCACCAATCAGACACGGCGGCCGTGTGATAGCCTTGTTCACGCAACAATGCGGGAAGGGCGGGTACGGTAAGCTGTGCTTCCTCATCCGAGACAAAATTGTCGCGAATGCCATGATGGTGCGGCCAAGTTCCGGTCAGCAACGACACCAGGCTTGGCGCGGTACGTGCACAGGGCACATAGCAACTGGAGAAGTTGACCCCCTTCTGCGCAATGCTATCCAGGAAAGGCGTCAAATCCCTCTCATGCCCAGCCACACCCAGGCGGTCTGCACGCCAGGTGTCGGCGCCAATTAACAAGAAATTAGGTCTGTCATTGTGGCGCGCCTTGCGTGCCGGCTTAGGTGGCGTACCCGCGCGCACCCAGAGAATCGGTGTTGCCAGCATCGCGACCAAAGCTAGTAGTACCGCTGCTTCTGCTAGCGATTGGGCGACAAGCAGGCGTGCCTCCGCTGCGAGCAACAGCAACACGCCTGCCACTAACGCCCCCCACCTGAACAAGCGGAGGCGAAACGGATTCAACAGGCGCCAGAATCGATACAAATGACTGTAACGGTAGTTGAACGATGCGACAAGGGTGGCCGGGGAATAAAACAGCAATTGCAGAAAACGCGCCGCAGCGCCAAAGCCAATCCCCATGAACGCGGCAAAAGTCAGCGCCCATGGTGAAGTATTCAACTCAAACACGATGGCCATGCACCAATAAACAACTTGACCCCACAAAGCCAGCCAAGCTGCGATGAGAGCTACCCAGAAGGTCAGGCGAAGCAATGTGTAGGCGAGATAGCCCTTGTAATGTTTTTGTACCTCATCACGAACCTGAGGTCCGGTTCGGCTGTAATGCAGCAAGGAGAAAGAGAGGAGCGCGACCGAAAAAATTGCCCCCATCAAGCCGGCGATGCGCGGAAGAACAAAGAGGGTGTTCCAGAAGTCTGTGATCATAGCGTGCGCCCAAAAACCATATCGCGTAAGAGCCCAAGCATCAGGCGCCCAGTGCGCAAAGGGGATAACGCCAACCCCCACAGCACGTCGCGCAGGGCCTGGTTGCGCTGCCCCGTACGGTAACCCCACTTTGCGTAATCGGCCAGCGTCGAAGCATAGGCCGCTCGCCAGAAACTTCCGCGCCTTGCCGGTGGCAGCAGTGAGCGGTTCTTTTGCATCACTGTCAGCGCCGACGCGCGCATGACTGCCAGATTTCGGCTCATACTTTCCGGGTGTTTGAGAATAAAGACCAGCTTTTCCGGTATGCAGGCATAGCCAGAGACTGCGCCCAGCCTCATCCACATATCGATATCTTCCAGTGAGCGCAGTGTCTCATCGAAACCGCCAACCTGCGCAAACAGCGTGCACCGCGCCATTACCGCCGAGCCGCTGCCCGCAACCGCACCGTTAGTCCTGAATATCGTTTCCAGAACGCCACCCTCGACAGCTGGACATTCCCAGATGGAGAGAGTCTCGCCGGCTGGCGTGTGCACCATCGTCGCGCAGGAGCAAAACCCAATCTCCGGGTATGCGTCGAGCAGCGCTACCTGGCGCGAAAGTTTTTCGGGTAACCAGCCATCATCCGCGTCAAGAAATGCCACGTACTCGCCATGCGCCGCCGCAATGCCCGCATTACGCGCACTGGAGAGCCCGCCATTCGGCTTCGATACGATGCGTATCAAAGTACCGTAGCTGCGCAGTATCTCCGAAGTATCATCCGTGCTGCCGTCATCCACGACGATCAATTCGAAATCGCGAAAGCTTTGCGCAAGCACGCTATCTATTGCACGGCGAACGCACCATGCGGCGTTATAGGCGGGAATGATCACGGAAACACGTGTCTGCGTCTTTGTCATTGAAGTGTGAGTCTATAAGTCCGAGTAAGATGTAGGACCGCCATGAGTGTAACTAGCCGCCAAGCCGCGACTTTAGCCGCAGGAATTTTTCTTCAAAGAAATGATAACTGATTGCCGATACAAATATCACGAAGCAAACTTCTACAAAAAACGTTAATAAGGGGAAATCTGCTCTGTCTATGCGTAACCGAGATGTAAGCTGGACAAAATAGATGGAAAGCAGGAGATGATAAATGTAGATCCCGTAGCTGATTTTCCCAAGCCATACAATAGGCTTGGAAGTGAGAAAGCGCCCTTGATGGTCGTGCAATTGCAGAATAATCCATACAGAAACCAGCGTCCATGACACATCCGTAACTAGCTGAAGCATGGTATGCGACCAGGTATGGATGTTCGCTATCGCAACGGCCAGGAGTCCAACTCCGGCGACAATCAAGGCATGCTGTATTGGTCTCGCGAGGTCGACACCCCCACTCGTCTTGCATGCAAGCCAAGCTCCAGTAGATAGCGCAAAAGATGCCCCCCCCATAGGCACATACCCTGCGAATTTGGCGGTTGTATCAAGCACTACCCACAAACATCCGGCAAAGAGCGAGACTGCAAGGGCGACCGCAACAAGGACGTGGCTGCGCCGCACTGGCACCAAGAGGAGAATCGCGGGCCATACCAGGTAGAACTGCTCTTCTACACAGAGAGACCAAAAATGGTTTGCTACCCCAAAGTTTTTTTCTTGTATGGCTTGGCCGAAATTTGACGCATAGGCCGCGTGCCACCAGAAATCTTCTCGTAGTTTTTCGTAACCCAGCATAAACCCAAAGACGAGCAAGACTCCGAAGTACAGCGGAAAAATGCGGAGTGTGCGACGCACAAGAAATTTCTTCCACGCGCCGCCAAGGCTCAAAGCGCCCGTTTCGATCTGCGAGCGATAGCCTCGCAGGATGTGTGTGATCAAAAATCCAGAAAGCACAAAAAAGGCAATCACGCCCAAGCGACCGTAGTGAAAGGCGGTATATGGGTATATCTCGGGTGGAAACAGATGTGCAAAAACTACAATAGAGACGGCAACTGCGCGAAAACCATCAAGGCTAGGGTTGTACGTCATCCGCCAACGTCCGGTGTCAAATATCCAAGTTTCACCATTATAGGGTGAATCATGGGCATGATGCGCTCGATGTCTGCGGCATTGCGGCTCTTGCGCCATTTTTCTTTTTCCGGAGGTCCCGCCACGATGCTGGTGGGACGGCGGTTCAGTGTGGCGCAACGCTCTTCCATCATCGCGTCAAAAGGAATACCAAGCCGCGAAAAGGCGTCGCGGAACATCTCCACCGGCTGGTCAAAGATATCCTCGTAACGCATATGTATCCATTGCCCGGGCGGGATGATTTCCTTTGCCTCAAGCGCCATGCGATTTGCAGTCATCCACTGGAAGGCGCACACCTCCGCCAGCGGCGCAGCATTCCAGTCGCGCCAGCCCGGTGGCAAGAAAAACGCCCAATCATCGAATTCACCGTTCTCGATTGCAACCTTGGCGGGAAGCGCGCCAAGAAACTGCTTCAGCGTGAAGTGGCGGTCTTTGCGCCAGCCGTCTATCATGGAGCTGATGTTGTCACGCCCGTCGCGCTGGATGAACACAAAGCGCGCATTCGGAAACAAGGCATACAGATATGGCACCCGCATCACGTTGATGCAGGTCTTGTCCAGCACCAACCCTGCACCGAGACGGGCATAAAAATGGGCCAATGCCGCGTCGCGATGCTCTGGCCGCGCATCTTGGGCGCGGGCCGCTTCGGAATCCCATCCATTATGATGAGGCCCCCACAGGCCATTCCAGAATTGAGGGATTTCGTATCCGATGGAACGAAACTGCGGCGTCGCTGCCAGCGTTTCGAAGGTAACTGTTGTGCCTGAGCGCGAACATCCGATGACAAACACGGGGTCAGGCATCGATGGCCGAGCAAGTTTCCACCAAGACTCGCGGGCTTTAAGCCGCAGTGCGTGCAGGTTCTTACCGATGATTTCGGGATCGATAATCTTGAGGAAATGTGCAGAATGCATAGGAGATATTGTTTGTAACGCAAATGAGCGATTTGACCCGCTCGAAATTCAAAAGAAGAAACATTTGCTACCTCGAACAAATGGACGGGTCATGTCACTTTTCTATATATACGTTGGCATGCGGCCAGCGCTATTGGTTCAATGCCATCAGGCTTTCCCGCCCTCCACCACAGCAACAACAGCGTTGCGGAATATACTGAAGCGCCTACTGTAATGTAACCCCCCAATGCAAGCAAAGATGAAGCGAAAAACGCCTTGGGAATGACTGCTAATGCCGCTGCCATCACCATCACGCTGAGCATAGGGCGCGACAGGCCATAAACGAGATGAACGATGGTAATGCCTGCGAACTTAGTTAAATAATATACAGTTACTATACCCATCGCCAACGCGACGAACAGCCGCGCCATGGCAATCCCGAATAGCCCATCGAGTACTCCGCCGATGATGCAGAAACCGACCAGCATGGCAGCCTCCGCCCATTGCAGCGCTGATATTGTACGCACTTTACCCAACGCCATCAGTACGCTGTTTGCACCAGAATAGGTAAAACGCAATGCGCCGTAGAGGGCGAATACTTGCACATAGGGTACCGCCTCTTGCCACTTTGCGCCCAGCACCACCACAACAACATAGGGCGCGCTGAATGCCAGCCCCACACCTGCCGGCAGAGTGAGCGTATTCACACTGGCCGTAATTTTCAGGTAAGTGGCGCGCATACGCTCTGCTTCGTCCTGAAGCTTGGAAAGCAAGGGATACAGCACGCGATTAATGGGATGCGCCAATTCATTCGTCACCATTTGCCCGATATCCAAAGACACGCTATATAGCCCCAAGGTGCTGGCCGGCGCGATGCCGCCGACAATCACTTCATCTGCCTTACTATTTGCAAAAAGACCAATATTGCTTAGCAACATCCACTGCGAGAAGCCCCACAATGAGCGAAACTTCCTGAGCGAGAACCGAGGGCGATAGGGATGCATGATGTAGCTCAATGCAAATCTGAAGAAATAGCCGAAAAAAATGCCGTAAGCGAGCGCCCAGAAATTTCGTAGCCAGTAAGCAAATGCAATCGTGACAATAACGCCTAACAATTTTCCGATGATGGAAAAGATAAATTCCTGCTTAAAATTGAGTTCTTTCTGAAAATTTACTGTGCCAATGTTGGCTGCCCCGGCTACGGTAATGGCAGCCGCCATCAGCCAAAGCAAAGGCGGAAGACGCGGTTCGTGGAAGTATTGGACCGCAAGGGGGGCAGTGGCAACCAGAGCCAATCCTACACAGGCACCCTGCAGGGTACGCAGTGTCCAGGCAGTATCGTAGTCATCCTTTGTTGCGTTTTTATTCTGAATCAGGGCAGTTTCAACGCCAAACCCGAACCAGACTTCCACAAAGGCTACTGCGAGCATCGCCATGGCGATGAGTCCAAAATCCTCGGGCGCAAGCAGGCGCGCCAGAATAGCAGTGTTAGCCAGGCCCAAGAGTTTGACCGCCCAGCGCAGCGCTGTCATCCAGGCGGCACCGGCAATGAAGCTCTGGCGAAGGTTCGACATTTTGAGCTAGCTTAATTCAGTGCGTTGATGGCGCGGGTCGGTCGCGGTTTGGTGTGACGCAAGGCAATAGTGCGCAAGCATGCTCCTTTCGAACAGGGGCAGTGGTACCATCATGTTGAGGCTGGCAACGCCTTTCGGCGCTCCCTCTGCTAAACAGAGCGCATGCCGCCTTCAGTTCCCGGATGGCTTCGTGGATAATGTCACCAAGGCTCGCCACGTCAATATTCCTGCATTGCCGGACGCCGTTTCTTCTTGCCGAAAAACAAAGAATTGACGTCTTCCTGGAGTTCACCTTCATAATAAAGAACCTGTTATTGGGGGCAAGTGATTGCTGTGTAGCAAATTAGACATGGCAGATAGTTTAAAGAATAAAGTGTGTTGCGGATAGGCTCAATTCAACATCAATGTGCAACGCTGTCATTGGCAGTGCTATTTTGCACGGGCCCTGTATGCGTGGCGGAAACCCATTCCGCCACCCCCGACAATTACCTTGCAACCCTGAAAAAGCTGGTTCCCGGCGACTATCTGCAATTACTCCCGGGCGAATATAGACAAGGCCTGCCCATCGCCTATCTGAACGGCACGATGCAAGCACCCATTGTAATTTCGGGCCCGGCAATTGGCCCGCCCGCAGTTCTGGTTGCGCGCCCAGAGCACAATACGGTGAGCATCGTAAATTCGAGCCATGTCGTGCTGCGCAATATGGATATTGATGGCCGGGGTTTGCCGGTAGATGGGGTTAAGTGCGAAGGCCATGCCGACTGGGCACATCACATTACACTGGAGGGTTTGCGCATTCGTGGGCATGGCAACAATCAGCAGACGGTTGGCATTTCCACTAAATGCCCGGCGTGGAATTGGATTATCCGCCGGAATGTCATCGAGGGCGCCGGCACGGGCATGTATCTCGGCAATTCGGATGGGCGGGCGCCATTTATTGCGGGGCTGATCGAGCACAATCTGGTCGTTGATGCGCTCGGTTATAACTTGCAGATCAAACATCAGCAGCCACGCCCGGCATTAGCGGATATGCCGGTTGAAAAGAGCGCGACGATCATTCGCCACAATGTGTTCAGCAAAGCGCACGGTGGGACGAAAGAGACGGCAAGACCAAACGTGCTGGTGGGGCACTGGCCGCTCAACGGGCCGGGGAGGAACGATCAATATTTCATCTACGGCAATTTCTTTTACCAGAACCCGCACGAATCGCTGTTTCAGGGCGAAGGCAATGTTGCGCTGTACAACAACCTGTTCGTGAACCATTCCGGCGATGCGGCGCACATCCAACCGCATAACGACACGACGCGCAGGGTCGCGGTATTTCACAACACCGTGGTTGCCAAGGGAGTTGGAATCACGCTGGCCCGGCGCGAGCATGATCCGGCCTATCCGCAGTTTGTCACGGCAAATAGCGTGTTTGCCAATCCGCCGCTGCACGGTGCTGCGGTGGGCGCCAATCTGACCGGCGCGTATGACGAAGCGCGTGACTATCTTGCCCAGCCATTCACCGCCTTGGGTAAGATCAACTTAATGCCTGCTCCGGGCAAGGCGAAGCGGAAGGCGATTGATATGCAGCGCTTGAGCGTCTATCCCGATTGGGATATTGATTTCGATGGCCGGACACATGACGGCCACATATCCGGTGCATATGGAACTGACAGCGGACAGCCGCGTTGGATGCCAAAACTGGAGATCAAGCCGGTACCTGTGGCAAGGTGAGCCTATTGATATTTGAAATAAAGCACCCCGCGGCAAGCCGCGGGGTATTAACGTCGCTCGTCAAGCCGCCAACTTTCGGCCAGCCTTCGCCCCAAGGAACGGGGAATTGAAGCCGAAGAGATTGAATCCAAGAAATCCATTATTGGGCCCAAATGGATGATCACGCTCTCACGCATCTCCTGCAAAGAGAGGCATGGGTCGTGTACAAATATTATCCATCTGGGGAGAAAACACCATTTTTTCCAGAAGGTGTATTATATGATTCGGTTTACTCAAGAACGGGGAATGATGATGAAACTACTACGAATTGCTGGCTTGATCGTATTAACATTTGCCGTCGATGTGGCGATGGCAGCCTGTTCTAACCCTGCCACACAAATTAAACACAACTCTAATCCTGACCTTGCCACCTTACTGAGCGGCAACACGGTGTGCGGGGTACGGGGTGGTGATCGTTGGCAGGAAGAGCATCATCCGGGTAACGTGCTCAAGGATTACAAGAAAGGCCCTACTGACAAGATCGATCCTACAACACAGGTTGGGACATGGAGCATTGGAGGAACTGGCGCCAACACCATGGTGACCTACAACTATGGCACCGGTGGAACTTATCAATATACCGTATGGGACAACGGTAACGGTAGCTACAGTTTCTGCGGCACGGGTGGGTTGGATGTGACCTTGACGCCGGGAACGGGCACTGGCTGCCCTTGATGGTTGCAGCTTATTGAACAGCAGTAACACCGTCCGCAGTAATTCTTAATTTCATATCGCGCTTCCCGCGAACAATGCAATCGGCCAGACCGCTTCCTTGCGAACATTGAATCGAGGGGGCGAGTTCTGACCGATTTTGTTTTACGGTCAGCGCAACGAGAAAAGTATCGGTTTGTGTTGCTTCTGTGTGCCTGACCTCAATCCGCCACGCACCAGGTTCGATGACTTGTTTGTAGTTGCCCCGCGCCAGCACCTTGTATATCTCGCCATTGTTGTCGTAATTCCTGCCATCGACCCAGAATTCCTTGCCTTGCCCTCCAACCGCCGTAATCAATGGTGAGCGGGGGATCAGGACCTTCCCTTCGAGTACCCCTCCCGCATGTTTGAGATTGTCATCCGGCAACAGGCTGGCCAGAAATTCGTTGGGAGCTGTCAACAATGGCTGCTCCTGAAAATGGACGAGCCAGCGACTGGTGAATGAGGGATTGGCTTTGGTGATGGAATCGTAAACCAGAAACAGATCGTTGATCGGGTCGTAAACGACGGTGCGCAGATAGCGGTTTACGCGCAGTGTGCGGCTGGACAGCGTGCCTTCGCCGGAAAACTGGTTGGTGTAAGCGGCAGTGATATCGGCAGTGACGGTGACGATGCCATTCTGTTCCGAAAAATGAGTGATGTCGCCGGTGTGATAAATATCGCGCCTTGCACTCCACTCATTGACGTCCAGTGGATTGGAGTAGATTTCGATGTCGCCGCCGATGCGGCGCTGGCCGCCGTCATTGGCGATCTGGCGCGGCGCCCGGTTGAACTCGTTGTTGGATACGGCGGCCGCTTCGTCCGGATTGGTGATAGTCGCAACGTTATGCGCGATGGTCTGGTAGGTGTAGTTCAAATGATGATCTGAACCATAGCCCGCATACAGGCCGCTGTCTATCGCGAGCGCGCCGCCTTTGTAGATCGTGAAACTGCC
This sequence comes from Gallionellaceae bacterium, assembly GCA_030834965.1. Lineage (GTDB taxonomy): Bacteria > Pseudomonadota > Gammaproteobacteria > Burkholderiales > Gallionellaceae > JAUQWW01. Next base: position 55,318 of record JAUQWW010000036.1, read on the forward strand.
TTGATCGAGGTGGCTGAAGGATGAGTAGTTGTCACCCGCCTTGAAGGTGATATAGGTAGCGTCCGGCCCCCAGCCGCTGCGCATGACGACCAGCCCGGTGCCGTCAAAATATTTGGTGAGCGGGAGCTGGGCGGCGGCATCGGGGTCGTAGAGACTGTTGTCGGGCAACGGCCCCCATGGCCAACTCGTGGGCGCCACAGTGTCGGGCTGCGCATCCAGGCTGTATGCTGGTGCATGGCGATATTCGAGCGCCAGCGCAAGGCGATCAGGAACGCCGCGATTGAACAAGCTGCTGTCACCGATGTGCATCTGAGCCCCATCCGGGCGCGTGCGATACACCAGAAAATCGAGAAAGCCGCGAATGCCGGGTTCGCTCTTGAAGTAATCTTCGCCGGTGGCGCTGCGCCACATGGCAGGCAGCTGGTAGATGGCCTGGCCGATGCCTTCGCCGACATGCTCGGCGCCTTCATGCCATCCGCCGTTTTTGCCCATGACCTGCCGCCACACAGGCAGCGCGCGGTTCTTCCATAGATCATTGGTGAACGCCATCACCGGCTCGCCGCGCGTATCGTCCGTGTAGAGCGCAATGCTGCATGCCATCAGCGCCTGGATGGGGCCGGTGTAAAGTGTGGCGTTATAGGGTGAGAACTGGCCGCTGCGAATGACTTCGATGAGGTAGTTGCAGGTATGCGACAGCTTGTCGCGCAATTGCCGGTGCTGCGCTTCGCTCCAACTCGCATAGAGCCAGTCGTAGGCGAGCGCAAACAGCTTGCCTTGCTCGTGCCCCCGCCAACTCGGTTGCATGGCGATCAATTGATTGAACATCGCATCCAGATTCTGGCTGCCCGGTTCAATATAAGCCATGAAGATGGCGGCATTGAGATTGCCCCGGCCGCCTTGCGCCTGCTCGCGTTGTGTTTCGATAAACCTCGGGTTCTCTGATTTCAGGCGAACGATGTCCTGCGCCGAGGGTGCGGGAAGGCGTGGATGGGCAAGGCGGAAATTAGGCAACGAGGCCACAGGCAGAGCGTCCGGCGCCGGGTATTCATGTTTGATGCGCGCCATGACCACTGCTTCTGAGCCGGCTGTTCCCTGGATCAGCACCAGGCCCACCCCGCCCAAGAACAGGATGAGCAGGACAATTCCAAACAGCGCCCTGCGCGGCAGATGAACCACTGTGGGTGCACGCTCCGTAACTCTCGTGGACGCACGCACACATTGCGCCAGCCATTGGCACAGGTGCTGACCCAGTCCGGCCGCTCCCAGCGCAATCAGGACATTGGTGTAGTCGGGATGAGTGTTGGCAATGAACAGCTTGCCTGATTCGATCACGAAAACAGCCACGGCAGTCCCCAACAACAGCACGAACAGCGGCGGGCGCGAGAGCGGCGCCATGCCACTGGCATGCCAGAGCCAGAAGGCAATACCGATCGGCAAATAAATGGCGGCCTGCCCGATCAGGCTGGCCACGGCCTCGGTCTCGGTGGTGAAGTAATGATAATAAAAGGGCAGATACTGTTGCGCGTAAAGATTGCTGCGGAATATCTCCATGTCGCTCCAGTTGGCATTGGCCCAACCGTTGAGCAGCGCGGCAACCACTAGATAGGGGATGGCTACCAGCACCAGCGCCGGGCGCAGCCAGCGCGCATGATACTGCGCCAGTTTTGGCGAGGGCAGATCGCGCATCCACAGCCCCAGTGCGATACCCGCAGCTTTGGATAAGGCAGCGGTAACGGTGCTGACACCGGATGCGATCAGGAATTGTGCGGCTTCCACCCCTGCGCCTATCCCGGCCGCAACCAGAAAACCATGTACCGGGTGCAGCCGCCCCTGATGCAGCAGGCGGGCCAGCAGCAGCCCCACCGGCAGCGCCGCGACTGCCTCCGCCAGCCATTGGCTGCCACAGCGGATCACTGAGCCGCAACGATCCACCCCCCAGCCATAGCTGCCGTTGAGCAGCTTCCACTGCAAATCCGCTTTCGAAATCACAAAATCGTAGGGAAACAGCGCCAGCCCGAAATAGCCAAGCGCATAGAGCGTCAACCCTGCGGAGAGTGCCGCAGGGCCGGGGCGTATCATGGCCGAAGCAAGGGCGGCAAGCCGGGTATGGCTAGCAGACCACAGCACAAGTCCGAGCACCGTGCCTATGCTTTCCGCGATCAAATCATTGATTGAAACCGTTCTTGGTGCAAAAAAGATTTGCGTGAATTCCACCCCTGCAGCAAGCGCAAAGCCGAGCCCCGCTGCAATAATCAAAGCCAGGCTTTTGGGCAACCAGCGCAACTTACTGAGCCACATGACGCCAAGATAAGCGAACGGGATGTAAAGCAGGATGTTGGCGATCCAGTCGGCGCGTGAGACAACACCGAGGTTCAGGTAAGGGATGTGACGGAAGCTGTCGATGGCTTCAGCCAAGGTGTGGGGCCGCCATTCAAACGGCATGAGGCTGCCGTAAATGATCAATGACGCCCAGGCAAACCAGAGCAGAAAATAGCGGGTCGGTTTATGCGGCATTATTTTGAGCGACATTCAGCACGCTGAAAAATCATTGAGCAATGGATATTGTCGCATCCCTGCTGTTATCGTTGGTAACAATAACAGGCGGGTTCACACATCCAGAACTACCAGCCCGACTCCCGCTCCGGCGTGGCGCTGATTTTGTGGATGCTCAAGTCTGCGCCATTGAATTCTTCTTCCGCATCGAGGCGGATGCCCACCGTCTTCTTCATGATGCCGTACACCACGTAGCCGCCGCCAAACGCGATGGCGATGCCCAGCAGCGTGCCGGTCAACTGCGCCATGAAGCTGACCGCGCCCAGTCCTCCCAGCGCCTTTGCGCCGAAGATGCCCGCCGCAATGCCGCCCCATGCGCCGCATAGGCCGTGCAACGGCCACACGCCAAGCACGTCGTCGATCTTCCAGCGGTTCTGCGTGAGAGTAAACATCCACACGAACAGGCCGCCGGCAATGCCGCCGGTCAGCAAGGCGCCAAGCGGATGCATGACATCCGATCCGGCGCATATCGCCACCAGACCGGCAAGCGGCCCGTTATGCACGAAGCCCGGGTCGTTCCGGCCTACCCACAATGCGACCAGCGTGCCGCCCGCCATCGCCATCAGCGAATTGACCGCCACCAGTCCGCTGAGCTTGCCGATCTCCTGTGCGGACATGACATTGAAGCCGAACCAGCCCACGGTGAGTATCCATGCGCCCAGCGCGAGAAAAGGAATGCTGGAGGGCGGATGCGCGGATATCTGCCCCTGCTTGTTGTAGCGGCCGCGCCGTGCGCCGAGCAGCAGCACTGCTGCCAGCGCGATCCAGCCGCCCATCGCATGCACCACCACGGAACCGGCGAAGTCGTGGAACTCGGCGCCGAACGTGGCGCTCATCCAGTCTTGAATGCCGAAGCGATGGTTCCATGCGATGCCTTCGAAGAACGGGTAGATGAAACCGACCAGCACAAAAGTGGCGGCCAGCATGGGATTGAATCGCGCGCGTTCGGCCACGCCGCCGGAAACGATGGCGGGAATGGCGGCAGCAAAGGTAAGCAGGAAGAAGAACTTGACCAGTTCGTAACCGTTTTTCTGCGCCAGGTGTTCTGCGCCGCTAAAAAAGTTTACGCCGTAGGCGATGCCATAACCGATGAAGAAATACGCCAGCGTAGAGATGGCAAAGTCGGTGAGGATTTTCACCAGCGCGTTCACCTGGTTCTTCTTGCGCACCGTTCCCAGCTCCAGAAACGCGAACCCCGCGTGCATCGCCAGCACCATGATGGCGCCGAGCAAAATGAACAGTGCGTCGCTGCCCGTTTTCAGGTTGCCCAAGTTTTCCATGCCCTGCCCCTTCGAAGTGCGAATAAGAAACTGCATGCAAATCCCGTTCCAATAGATGGACGCATTGATTTGTATGCATTTTCCCAAACACCCCCGCTATCTCTTGGTCAGGTGTTCACCAACTTGGTGCGCCGGCGTGGCGCATCGCGCCCCATATCGGCGCAGCCGAGCGGAGCAAGCGCAGTGGCTACACCGGCCAGCCGTCGAGCACTTTCTCCAGCCAGAACAGGCCGACGATAGTCTTACTGTCGGAGATCTTTCCCTCCTTCACCCACGTTATCGCTTCGCTGAGGGGTAGCTCAAACACCTCGAGAAATTCTCCATCGTCTAGCTGGCTGCCCTGATGGCTCAGGCCGCGCGCCAGGAAGTATTCAATGCGCTCATCGGAATAACCGATACATGGCCAAGTGGTGGTGAGGTGTGTCCATTCGCGCGCGACGTAACCGGTTTCTTCCAGCAATTCACGCTGCGCCGTGATGAGGATGTCTTCGTTGTGATCTATCTTGCCTGCCGGAATTTCCATGAATTCCTGCTGCGGTGCATAGCGATACTGGCGCTCCATCACCAGGCTGCCGTTATCCAGCAGCGCAAGCACGGCGACCGCGCCGGGATGGACGATGTATTCGCGTGTATGCACCTGACCGTCCGGCAGCCGCGCATGATCCTTGCGCACCTGCATAAAGCTGCCGTCATAAACAACAGCCGAATCGAGGCGGGTTTCCTTCAAATCCATTGTTGCTCCTTCATCTTCGTAACAAATGTGACGCGTACCGAGGAACGCCCCATCAGCGCATCTCCCCGGATTGGCAAACGTCGATCAATTCTTGGCAATTGTTGATGGCCGGCAAACATTTTACGCCCTGGCATACCCATGCGCTGACGCCTTGCGTGCCAGGCTTCGCCAGCGTCTCAGGCAAGCTGGCGAATTCGCCTTCCAATGCCAGGACCAGCGTGCTGGGCCAATAGTGCTGCGACAGTTGCTGACGCCACGCTGCGCTCGTCCCCGGCGCCCCTCGCAGAATAACGATTCGTGGCGGCGTGAGATATTCCTGCAGCACCATCAGCAGGCTCATGAAGCCAGTCGGTTGCTGCGCCAGCGCCGGGTAATACAGTGCCAGCGTGCGCCCGGCGGATTCGAGGTAGCGCGTCTCCCCCAACAGGTGGCCGAGGCGTTGCAAGGCAAACGCGGCGACGCCATTGCCGGACGGCATCGCATTGTCATGGCCGGGCTTGGGGCGGTGGATGAGCTTTTCGTGATCGTGGCTGGTGAAGAAAAACCCGCCCTGCTGCTGATCCTCGAACTGTTCCAGCAACACATCGGCGAGCGCGCGGGCAAACTCCAGATCGGCCGGACGAAACTGCGCTTGCAGCAATTCCAGCAAGGCGTCCAGCATGAATGCATAGTCATCCAGATAGGCATTCAGATGCGCCCTGCCGTCCTTGCAGGTCGCAAGCAGGCGGCCGTTTTGCCACAGCTCGGCACGGATGAAATCCGCTGCGCGCTGCGCCGAGGCTACCCACTCCGGCTCGTCCAGCATCCTGCCGGCGCGCGCCAAGCCTCTGATCATCAGCGCGTTCCAGCTGACCAGGATTTTTTCGTCGCGACCCGGCCGCACCCGGCTCGCACGCGCGGCGAACAATTTCTGTTGTGCGCTGGCAAGTTGTTGCGCGACTTGCTCCAGCGGAAGATGACGTGCGCCTGCGATAGCTTCGGGAGTTTGGGCGACGACCAGATTCCACTGCCTGTTTTCAAAGTTGGGCGGCTGGTCCAGGCCGTAGCGTGCGGCTGCAACGGCATATTCCTCGGGGCTCAGCAGGCTTGCGGCCTGTTCCCGCGTCCACACGTAATACTTGCCCTCTTCGTGTTCGGAATCCGCATCCAGGCTGGAATAAAAACCGCCTTGCGGCGACTGCATCTCGCGCATGGCCCAGCCTGCGATGCCTTGCACCACACGCCTTAACGCTGCCTCGCCCGTCAGCACACAGGCATCGGCGTACAGCGCCAGCAGCAGCCCGTTGTCGTACAGCATTTTTTCGAAATGCGGAATGGCCCAGCGATCATCCACGCTGTAACGGCAAAAACCGCCGCCCAATTGATCGTGGATGCCGCCGTCCGCCATTTTGCGCAGCGTGTGCAGCGCCATACGGCGTGCATCGGAATCGTTTGCATGCGTTGCCTGGCGCAGCAGGAATTCCAGTTCTGTCGGGCGCGGAAATTTTGGTGCGCCGCCAAAGCCGCCGTATACGGGATCGAACGATTGCCGCAATTCGCTGCATGCATCATCCAGCGGTATTTTGTTGAAGTCGGCCTGATCCTTCGCACGCGGCAAGGTGGTGTCAAAGGTGCGCAACAGCGATGCATTCTGTTTGGCAATATCATCCTGGTGCGTACGGTAAACCCCGGCCACGTGCTCCAGCAGTTGCACGAAACCGGGCAAGTTATAGCGCGCCTGCTTGGGGAAATACGTGCCTCCGAAAAACGGCACCTGATCCGGCGTCAGAAACAGCGTGAGCGGCCAGCCGCCGCTGCGCTGCGTCAGCATGTTATGAGCAGCCTGATAAATGTGGTCGAGGTCCGGGCGCTCTTCGCGGTCCACCTTGATATTGATGAAGTGCTGGTTCATCACCGCAGCGACACTGGCATCCTCGAACGATTCGTGCGCCATGACATGGCACCAGTGGCAGGCGGAATAGCCTATGGAAAGCAGGATCGGCTTGCCCTGCTCGCGTGCGCGCCGCAGCGCCTCCTCACCCCACGGAAACCAGTCCACGAGGTTGTCGGCATGCTGCTGCAAATAAGGGCTGGTTTCCTGAGCGAGGCGATTGGGCATGGTGGTGGGCACCTCTGATGTTGTTCGCGGCCGTGCATCGCGCCACTAGGCAGAACCACAACGAAAACTCCCGCACGTGGCGGGAGCACTCACGATCAGTCAGCCTGTGAAGCTCAGTGCAGCAACAACGACTGCTGCACCGCCACGGCGCACACCGACATGAATGTGCCGGGCATGATGCCCAGAGCAAGCACCGCCAGCCCGTTCATGGAAATCAGCAGGCCGCTGTCAGGCTGGATAGAAATCGGAACATGGCTTTCGGGGGCATCGAAATACATCAGCTTGACGATGCGCAGGTAATAGAACGCGCCAATCAGCGAGAACAACACGGCGATAACGGCCAGCGGAATGTGCCCGGCATTCACCACCGCGCTGAGCACCGAGAACTTCGCATAGAAGCCTACCATGGGCGGCACCCCAGCCATGGAGAACATCAGCAGCAGCATGACGAACGCCAGCCACGGGCTGCGCTGGTTGAGTCCCTTGTAATCGTTGAGCGTGTCGGCCTCGAATCCTTCGCGCGACAGCAGCATGATCATGCCGAAACCGCCCAGGCTCATCAGTACATAGACTGCTGCATAGAACATGGCCGCGCCGTAGCCATCGATTCCGCCACTGAGCACGCCGAGCAGCAGGAAACCCATGTGCGAAATGGTCGAGTAGGCGAGCATGCGCTTGAGGTTGGTCTGTGCGATCGCGGTGATGTTGCCCACCGCGATGGACAGCACGGCAAGGATCACCAGCATGCCGGACCAGTGCACCATCAAGGGCTGCAAGCCTTCCACCAGAATGCGCATGACAAAGGCAAAGGCTGCAAGCTTCGGTGCGGTTCCGATCAGCATGGTCATCGCAGTTGGCGCGCCGTGGTACACGTCGGGCACCCACATGTGAAACGGCACCGCCCCGAGTTTGAAGGCCAGGCCAGACACCACGAACACCAGCCCGAACACCAGCAGCGCCTTGTTCGGCACGCCATGCGTGATGGCATCGGACACAGCTGCGACTTCCAGGGTACCGGTAGCGCCATAGAACATGGACATGCCATAGAGCAACAGGCCGGAAGCCAGTGCGCCGAGGATGAAATATTTCATCGCGGCTTCGGTGGCGATGGCGGAATCGCGCTGCAGCGCAACCATCGCATACAGGCTGAGCGACAGCAGCTCCAGCCCCAGATACAGGGTGAGGAAATGGCTGGCGGAAATCATTACCATCATGCCCAGCAGTGCGAACAGCGTCAGCGCCATGAACTCGCCGGTGAACAGGCCGCGCACCATCAGGTAATTGCGCGAATAGACCAGCATCATGGACACGGACAGATAGCTCAGCATCTTGAGCACATCTGACATCAGGTCATCCACGAACATGTTGTGAAACAGATACACCACGCCATGCTGGTGCGTGGACACGGTAATCATCGAGCAGCCGAGCAGGGTCAGCTGCACCAGCGCGTAGGTGACCGTCTTGTTCGGGTTGGTCAGAAACAGATCCACTATCAGGATCGCACTGACCATCACCAGCAGAAATATTTCTGCATAAGCGGGAAACAGGGTGGACAAGAAACTCATATCTTCCTCAATAGAGACGGTTGCCTACAACTTGGAGCGTGCAACATGCACCAGCAAATCATTCACCGATGCGTGCATGATCTCGCTGAACGGCAACGGATAAAGACCCATGCCCAGCACAGTCAACGCCAGAATCACGAATACGAATTTTTCACGCAAGGTGATATCGGTCAGCTTGGCGACATGATGGTTGGCCACCGCGCCGAAGATCACCCGCTTGTACATCCACAGCGTATAGGCTGCGCCGAAAACCAGCGTGGCGGCCGCCAGGAATGCGTACCAGAAGTTCACTTTGACCGCGCCCAGGATCACCATGAATTCTCCCACGAAGCCGCTGGTGCCCGGCAGGCCGCTGTTGGCCATCGCAAACAGCATGAAGAACGCGGCAAATACCGGCATGGTATTGGCCACGCCGCCGTAGTCGGAAATCTGGCGCGAATGCATGCGGTCATACAGCACGCCGATGCACAGGAAGAGCGCGCCGGAAACAAAGCCGTGCGAGATCATCTGCAGCAGCGCGCCTTCCATGCCGTACGCGTTGAAGATGAAGAATCCCAGGGTGACAAAGCCCATGTGCGAAATCGAGGAATACGCCACCAGCTTTTTCATGTCGGACTGGGCCAGCGCCACCAGTCCGATGTATACCACCGCAATCAGCGACAGCGCGATCATCACACCCGCAAGTTTGTGGCTGGCGTCAGGTGTGATCGGCAGGGAGAAGCGGATAAAGCCATACGCTCCGACTTTCAGCATGATCGCCGCCAGCACCACGGAGCCGCCGGTGGGCGCTTCCACGTGCGCGTCCGGCAACCAGGTATGCACCGGGAACATCGGCACCTTCACCGAGAATGCCGCGAAGAAGGCGATGAACACCAGGATCTGCGCGGCCATCGGAATGGCCATCTGGTGATAGTCGAGTATCTCGAAGCTGCCGCCGGACTGAAAGTACAAGTACAGCAAGGCCACCAGCATCAGCAACGATCCAAGCAGCGTATACAGGAAGAACTTGACCGCCGCATACACGCGATTGGGACCGCCCCACACGCCGATGATGATGAACATCGGGATCAGCATGGCTTCCCAGAACACATAGAACAGCACCGCATCGAGCGAGGCAAACACGCCATTGACCAGGCCGGACATGATCAGGAAGGCGGCCATGTATTGCGCCACGCGCTTCTCGATCACCTTCCAGCCCGCAATCACAACCAGTGGAGTAAAGAAACTGTTGAGCAGGATGAACAGCATCGAAATACCGTCCACACCGAGGTGGTAATGAATGTTGTAGCGGGTGATCCAGTCGCGCATCTCGACGAACTGCATGGCGCTGGTCATCTTGTCGAAGCCGGTGTAGAGGGGAATGGCCACCAGGAAACCGAGAAGCGCGCCGACCAGGGCGATGATGCGCGCCAGCGGCGCGTTGCGGTCATTGCCGGTGGCCAGAACCAGGATGCCGAAAATAATCGGCAGCCAAATGACCACACTTAACACGGGTAATCCAAAAATCATGCTGTCATTCCTTCAATTTCTCGCGCAATCCCTTGTTCGAGACTAAATACATTATTCAAACCAGGTTCGTATCGTCAGCAACACGAATACGCCAATAAGCATGGCGAACGCATAATGGTAGATGTAACCGGACTGCAGGCGGCGCAACACGCCGGAGAACATGCCGACCAGGCGTGCGCTGCCGTTCACCATGAGGCCGTCGATCAGCTTCACATCGGAGAATTGCCACAGGAAGCGGCTCGCGTCGCGTGCGCCGCCAGCAAAGAACCAGTCGTTGAATTCATCGAAGCCGTATTTGCGTTCGAGTATTGCGTAAACAAGACTGAAGCGCTGTTTGATTGCGGCAGGAATATCGGGGCGCTTCATATAGAAAAACCATGCGGTCGCCACCCCGCCCAGCGCCAGCCAGAAAGGCAGTGTTGCAAGCCCATGCAAGGCCATCGCTGCCGCACCGTGGAACTTTCCTTTTAATTCGGCCATCGCCTGATGATGCTCCGCGACGTAGATGGCATCGCGGAAAAAGCCGCCGAACAGCACCGGGTCGATGGTGACATAACCGATCAGCACGGAAGGAATCGCCAGCAGCACCAGCGGCAGCCATACCACCCATGGGGTCTCGTGCGGCTTCTGGCCGGGCGCCAGGCCGTGATGCTCATCGTGCTGCGCATGTGCGTCATCATGAGCGTCATGCGCTGCATGATGCGCCTTGCCAAAGCGCTCCTCGCCATGGAACACCAGGAAGTACATGCGGAATGAATAGAACGCTGTGACGAACACGCCCGCTACTACGGCGAAATAAGCGAACCCCGATCCCGGCAGGTGCGACAGGCCCACTGCCTCGATGATGCTGTCCTTGGAGTAGAAACCGGACAGGAACGGTGTTCCGATCAGTGCCAGCGAGCCGATCAGCGAAGTGATCCAGGTAATCGGCATGTATTTCTTCAGCCCGCCCATATTGCGAATGTCCTGGTCGTGGTGCATGGCGATGATCACGGAACCTGCAGCCAGGAACAGCAGCGCCTTGAAGAACGCGTGGGTCATCAGGTGGAACACCGCCACCGAATAGGCAGATGCCCCCAGCGCGACAGTCATATAGCCAAGCTGCGACAAGGTGGAATAGGCAACGACGCGCTTGATGTCATTCTGGATGATGCCCAGGAAGCCCATGAACAGCGCGGTGATCGCGCCGATGATCATGACAAAGGACAGCGCGGTATCGGACAGCTCGAACAGCGGCGACATGCGCGCCACCATGAAAATACCCGCAGTCACCATGGTTGCGGCGTGGATCAGTGCGGAGATCGGGGTCGGGCCCTCCATCGAGTCGGGCAGCCACACGTGCAGCGGAAACTGTGCCGACTTGCCCATCGCTCCGATGAACAGCAGGATGCAGATGGCCGTCATCAGGTTCCACGACACGCCGGGGATCGGCGCCATGTCATGGGCGTGATTCTGTGCAGTGGCGAATACCGCAGCGTAATCCAGCGTGCCGAACACCATCAGCACCAGGCCGATGCCGAGCAGGAAGCCGAAGTCGCCCACACGGTTGACCAGGAATGCCTTCAGGTTGGCGTAGATTGCCGTTTCGCGCGTGTACCAGAAACCGATCAGCAGATACGAGACCAGGCCTACCGCTTCCCAGCCGAAGAACAGCTGCATGAAGTTGTTGGCCATTACCAGCATCAGCATGGAAAAGGTGAACAGCGAGATGTAGCTGAAGAAGCGCTGATAGCCGGGATCATCGCGCATGTAGCCGATGGTGTAGATATGCACCATCAGCGATACAAAGGTGACAACCAGCATCATCATCACGCTCAGGCGGTCGATCAGGAAACCGACCTCGAAGCGCGTATCGCCGGAAGTCATCCATTGGTACACCGTGCCGTTGAAGGTGTGCCCGTCCAGCACGTCCTGGAATATCCGCAGCGAGGCGAGAAAGGACACTGCCACCATCAGTATGGTGATGCGATGCGTCCAGGTGCGACCCAGCATGTTGCCGAACAGTCCAGCGGCAATGGCGCCAACCAGGGGGGCCATGGGAACCAGCAGGTAGAGATTTTGCATATTGCTCATTTGCACTGTCACCCTTTCAAGCTGCCGATGTCATCCACATTGATGGTACGCAGATTGCGGAACAGCACCACCAGGATCGCCAACCCGATCGCGGCTTCAGCCGCCGCCACCGTGAGAATGAAAAATACAAATATTTGCCCGGCGGTATCGTTCAGGTAATGCGAGAACGCGATGAAGTTGGTGTTCACCGCCAGCAGCATCAGTTCGATGGCCATCAACAGCACGATGATGTTTTTGCGGTTCAGGAAAATTCCCACCACGCTGATGGCAAACAGCACCGCACCCAATATCAGATAATGTGACAGGCTCAGACTCAACATATTCTTATTCCCTTCTCGATCCTCAATCCTCGATCCCCGGCCCTGCTTTTTTTCCGGAAGGCACCGACACAATGCGGACACGATCTTCGCGTCTGACCGCCACCTGCTTCGCAACATCCTGCGATTTGGAATCGCGGCGGTGGCGCAATGACAGCGCAATGGCGGCCACGATTGCCACCAGCAACACCACCGCCGCCAGTTCAAACGGATAAACGTATTCGGTATAAATCAGCCGGCCCAGCTCCTTGGTATTGCTGTAATCGGCCGCATGCTTCGCCACCTGGGCCCCCGTCTCGACTGTTTGGCGGCTGCCCAGCACCCAGACCATCTCGAACACCATGATGGCCGCCAGCACCACTCCGAACGGAAACCAGCGCCAGAAGCCTTCGCGCAGCTGCACCAGGTTGATGTCCAGCATCATCACCACAAACAGGAACAGCACCATCACCGCGCCGACGTAAACCAGCACCAGCGTAATGGCCAGGAACTCCGCTTCCAGCAGCATCCAGATGCCGGCCGTGCTGAAAAAGGCCAGCACCAGAAACAGCGCAGCATGCACCGGGTTGCGCGCGGTAATGACGCGCAGTGCGGCAAACACGGTGAGTGCAGCCAACAGGTAAAAAACCAGTGTATCGAAACTCATAAATGTGTCCTTGAGACTCTAGCGGTACTTGGCGTCCGCTGCCCTATCCTTGGCAATCTGTTCTTCATATTTGTCACCCACCGCCAGCAGCATCGGCTTGGTGTAGTACAGGTCGCCGCGTTTCTCACCGTGGTATTCCAGAATGCGTGTTTCCACGATGGCATCAACCGGACAGGATTCCTCGCAGAAACCGCAGAAAATGCATTTCATCAGGTCAATGTCGTAGCGCGTGGTGCGGCGCGTACCGTCTTCGCGTTCTTCGGTTTCAATATTGATGGCCAGCGCCGGGCAAACGGCCTCGCACAGCTTGCAGCCGATACAACGCTCCTCGCCGCTGGCATAGCGGCGCTGCGCATGCAACCCGCGAAAACGGAAACCCTGCGGCGTTTTTTCTTCGGGAAACTGCACGGTGATCTTGCGCGCGAAAAAATACCGGCCAGTCAGCGCCATGCCCTTGACCAGCTCAAACAGCAGGAATGTCTTGAAGAAATTCGTAATCTTTTCCATCTTCTTATCCTAGGCCGTTTACCACAGCCAAAACCGGGTTTGCATCCATGCGCCGACCACTACCACCCAAATCAATGTGAGGGGGATGAACACTTTCCAGCCCAGGCGCATCAGCTGGTCATAGCGATAACGCGGGAAGGTGGCGCGGAACCACAGGAACAGGAACAGCACGAAAGACATCTTGGCCAGCATCCAGAACAGGCCGGGCAGCCAATTGAACGGTGCCACATCGAACGGAGGCAGCCAGCCGCCCAGGAACATGATGGACGTCAGCGCGGCAATAAGAATCATGTTGGCGTATTCGGCCAGGAAGAACAGCGCGAATGCCATGCCGGAATATTCCACGTGGAAGCCCGCCACGATTTCCGACTCCCCTTCCGCCATGTCGAACGGCGCACGGTTGGTTTCGGCCACGCCGGCAATCAGGTACACCAGGAACATCGGAAACAGCGGAATGAAATACCAGCCAAACAGGCCGGCCTTGCCTTGCTGTCCATGCACGATGTCGCCCAGATTCATGCTCTGCGCGGCCATCAGCACGCACACCAGCGCGAAGCCCATGGCGATTTCGTAGGACACGATCTGCGCGGCCGAGCGCATCGCACCGAGGAATGCATATTTCGAGTTGGATGCCCAGCCGGCAATAATGATGCCGTACACGCCGAGCGAAGTCATCGCCAGAATATACAGCAGTCCGGCATTCACATTCGCCAGCACCATGCCGTCGGCAAACGGCACCACCGCCCACGCCGCCAGTGCGGGCATCAGCGCCAGCACTGGCGCAACCACAAACAGGAATCTGTTCGAGCCGGTGGGAATAATGATTTCCTTGAACATCAGCTTGATGCCGTCGGCAAGCGGCTGCAGCAGACCATAGTAGCCCACCCGGTTCGGACCGATGCGCACCTGCATGTAGCCGATCACCTTGCGCTCGGCCAGCGTGAGGTAGGCTATGCCTATCATCAGCGGCGCCACGATGGCGACGATCTTGACCAGGGTCCACACGGGCACCCACGCCACGCCAAGCAGGCTTTGCCCCATCTGTTCTATGGCTTGCAGCAATTCCATCATGCCCGCCCCCCAGTGATCGGTTCCACCGTAACCGCTCCGAACATCGCGCCCAGCCCTGCCGTTGCAGCATGACCGGCAGCCACGCGCACCACGCCCTGGGGCAGTCTGTCATCTGCCGCTGCGACCAGGATTGCGCTGCCCTCACCCTGGCTGACTTTGACTTGCTCTCCCGCATGCACACCCAGCCTGCTCAACTCAGCACCATGCATCAGCGCGCAAGGCGCCTCGGCGTCGCGCGTGTTTTGCAGCGAAGCAGCGCGGCGCACGATGGCATCGGCGGAATAGATCGGCACATCGCTGACGCGCTGCAGGCTGCCGCTGCCGGCCCCCGCAGTTTCCAGCGCCACGCCTTGCACGGCGTTGTTCAATTGGGCAGCGACATCCACTCCACTCAGCGCTTCGTCGCGCACTGCTTCGCTGGTGTCGTACTCAAACCCGGTCTCGTTCAGCAGATTGCCCAGCACGCGCAGTACCTTCCAGCCCGGGCGCGCTTCGCCCAGCGGCTTGATTGCGCCCTTGAAGCTCTGCACGCGGCCTTCGGTGTTGACGAAAGTGCCGGATGTTTCGCTAAACGGCGCAATCGGCAGCAACACGTCGGCGTAGTCGGTGGCTTGATGTTTGTACGCGCTCAATGCCACCACCAGGTCGGCGGCCTTCATCGCAACCAGCGCCTGTTGCGGATTGTGCGTATCCAGTTCGGCTTCGACATTCAGCAAGATGTACGCCTTGCGGGGAGCCGCCAGCATCGCGGCCGCGTTCATACCATTCGCTCTTGGCAGTGCCTTGGCGAGGTGTCCGCCCACACTGTTGGCCGCCTCGCCCAGAAAACCGAACTTGCCGCCGCACAGCGCAGCGATTTGCTGCCCCAGCACTTGCAACTGCGCGGCCTGCGGGTGCTGCTGCGCAAAGTTGCCGAGCAGCACGGCAACGCGTTCGCCGCTGGCTAAACTCTTCGCAATCGCGGCAGCGGCGCTACCAACTTCCGCGCTTTGCACCGACGCTTCTACGACCGCCTGTTTTTCTGCCGCCAGCGCTTTCAGGATTTGCGCCAGCACATTCGCCATCGCGTCCGGCGCAACGATGGCCTTGTTCGCCACATTCATCAACAAATCGTCGTCCGCGGAATGAACGATGCTGGCCTGCGCGCCCTTCTTCACCGCATCACGCGCACGGTGCGCCAGCAGCGGGTGGTCCTTGCGCAGGAAGCTGCCCACCAGCAGGATGCGGTCGCGCGTATTGATTTCCGCGATGGGCATACCCAGCCACGGTGCGCCAGCCTGTTTGCCGTCCGCACTGAAATCGGACTGACGCAAGCGGAAATCCACGTTGTCGCTGCCCACGCTGCGCACCAGTTTCTGCAACAAATACAGTTCTTCCAGCGTGGAATGCGGCGTGGCCAGCGCGCCGATGTGTTCCGCGCCCGCCCCGTCCGCAATCTGGCGCAGCCCTTTCGCCGCATACTCCAGCGCCGCCTGCCACTCTACCTCCTGCCACGCGCCGTTCTGCTTGATCATCGGCTTGGTCAAACGTTCGCCGGAATTCAGGCCTTCGTAGCTGAAGCGATCCTTGTCGGACAGCCAGCACTCGTTGATCTCTTCGTTTTCCGCCGGCAGCACGCGCATCACGCGGTTGTTCTTGACCTGCACTGTGAGGTTGGAACCCAGGCTGTCGTGCGGGCTGACCGACCTGCGGTGCGACAATTCCCAGGCGCGCGCGGTAAAGCGGAACGGCTTGCTGGTCAGCGCACCTACAGGGCACAGGTCGATCATGTTGCCGGACAGCTCCGAGTCCACGGAATTGCTCACGAAGCTCATGATCTCCGCGTGCTCGCCACGGAAGGCCTGTCCCAGCTCCATGATCCCGCCGATCTCCTGCCCGAAGCGCACGCAACGCGTGCAGTTGATGCAGCGGCTCATTTCCTTGGTCGAGATCAGTGGGCCGACCTCCTTGGGCACCACCATGCGCTTTTCTTCCTGGTAGCGCGAGGCGCTGCTGCCATAGCCGACCGCCAGATCCTGCAGCTCGCATTCACCGCCTTTGTCGCAAACCGGACAATCCAGCGGATGGTTGATGAGCAGGAATTCCATCACGCCCTTCTGCGCTTTCACGGCCTGTTCGGAAGCGGTAAACACCTTCATCCCGTCAGTCACCGGCGTGGCACATGCAGGCAGCGGCTTGGGCGCCTTCTCGACCTGCACCAGACACATGCGGCAGTTGGCGGCGATGGACAGCTTCTTGTGATAGCAGAAGTGCGGAATATAAATTCCGGCCAGATGCGCCGCCTCGATCACGGTGCGCCCGTTCTCGATCTCTACCTGCTTGCCGTCAATTTCAATCTTAGCCATATCCGCCCTACACCAGACAACGTTTGTGTTCTATGTGGTATTCGAACTCACTGCGATAATGCTTGAGCATGCCTTGCACCGGCCAGGCTGCTGCATCGCCCAGCGCGCAGATGGTGCGGCCGGCGATGTTTTCGCACACGCTGAGCAGCAGGTCCAGGTCTTCCTGGCGTCCTTCGCCCTTCTCGATGCGGTGCACGACGCGGTACAGCCAGCCGGTGCCCTCGCGACACGGCGTGCACTGGCCGCACGACTCCTCGAAATAGAAATAGGACAGGCGCTCCAGCGCGCGCACCATGCAGGTGGTCTCGTCCATCACGATCACCGCGCCGCTACCCAGGTAGGAACCCGCCTTCTGGATGGAGTCGTAGTCCATGTCGGTTTCCATCATGATCTCGCCCGGCAGCACCGGCATGGATGAGCCGCCCGGGATCACCGCCTTCAGCTTGTGGCCGTTGCGCACCCCGCCTGCCATTTCCAGCAGCTTCTTGAATGGAGTGCCGAGCGGCACCTCGAAATTGCCGGGGTTGTTGACGTGTCCCGAAACGGAGAACAGCTTGGTGCCGCCGTTGTTCGGCCGGCCCAGTTCGAGGAATTTCTGCCCGCCTTCGCGGATGATGTAGGGAATGCTGGCGAAGGTCTCGGTGTTGTTGATGGTGGTCGGCTTGCCGTAGAGGCCGAAGCTCGCCGGGAAGGGCGGCTTGAAGCGCGGCTGGCCCTTCTTGCCTTCGATCGACTCGAGCAGCGCGGTTTCCTCGCCGCAGATGTAGGCGCCGTAGCCGTGGTGGGCCTGCAGTTCGAAGCTGAAGTCGGAGCCGAGGATGTTCGGCCCCAGCAGCTTCGCCGCGCGTGCCTCCTCGAGGGCTTCCTCGAAGCGCTTGTAGATTTCCCAGATCTCGCCGTGGATGTAGTTGTAGCCGCGCGCGCAGCCCATGGCATAGCCGGCAATGATCATGCCCTCGATCACCATGTGCGGGTTCCAGCGCAGGATGTCGCGGTCCTTGAAGGTGCCCGGCTCGCCCTCGTCGGAGTTGCAGACAACGTACTTGGCGCCGGGGAACTGGCGCGGCATGAAGCTCCACTTCAGGCCGGTCGGGAAGCCGGCGCCGCCGCGGCCGCGCAGCGAGGACTTCTTCAGCTCGGCGACGATGTTCTCGGGCGGGATGTTCTCGTCGATGATCTTCTTCAGCGCGCTGTAGCCGCCGCGCTTGACGTACTCGGCAAGGCGCCAGCTGCGCTCGCCCTCTTCCGCGTTCAGGATGAAGCCGAGTGCGCCCATTACTGGCACTCCCCGAGCAGCCGGTCGATCTGCTCCGGCTGCATGAAGCTGCACATGCGCACGTTGTTCACCAGCAGCACCGGCGCGTCGCCGCAGGCGCCCATGCACTCACCCTCCTTCAGCGTGAACCTGCCGTCGGGAGTGGTCTCGTTGAAGCCGATGCCGAGCTTCTGCTTGAGGTAGTCGGCGGCATGCACGCCGCCTGAGAGCGCACAGGGCAGGTTGGTGCACACGGTGATCTTGACCTTGCCGACCGGGGCGAGGTCGTACATGTTGTAGAAGCTCGCCACTTCATACACCGCCACCGGCGCCATGCCGAGATGGCCGGCCACGGCCTCGATGGTTTCGGTAGACAGCCAGCCCTTTTCCATCTGGGCGATGGCCAGCGCCGCCATCACGGCGGATTGTTTCTGCTCCGCCGGATATTTGGCGATTTCGCGGTCTATTTTCTGAATTGCGTCCTGGCTCAGCATGATTATCTATCGGTGTCGCCCAGCACCAAGTCGATGGTGCCGATGATGGCCGTGGCGTCGGCGATCATGTGGCCCTTCGCCATCTCGTCGGTGGCGGCCAGATGCGGGAAGCCGGGCGAGCGCAGCTTGATGCGATAGGGCTTGTTGCCGCCGTCGGAAATGGCATACACGCCGAACTCGCCCTTCGGATGCTCGATGGCGGCATAGGCCTCGCCCGGCGGCACGTGCATGCCCTCGGTGAACAGTTTGAAGTGATGGATCAGCTCTTCCATGCCGGCCTTCATCTTCTCGCGCGGCGGCGGCGCCACCTTGTGGTTGTCGGTGATCACTGGACCGGGGTTCATGCGCAGCCAGTCGATGCACTGCTTGACGATGCGGTTGGCCTGGCGCATCTCCTCGATGCGCACCAGGTATCGGTCGTAGCAATCGCCGTTGACGCCGACCGGCACGTCGAATTCCATGCGGTCATACACTTCGTAGGGCTGTTTCTTGCGCAAATCCCACTCGACGCCGGAGCCGCGCAGCATCGGGCCGGTGAAACCGAGGGCCAGCGCCCGCTCCGGAGAGACCACGCCGACGCCGACGGTGCGCTGCTTCCAGATGCGGTTGTCGGTGAGCAGCGTCTCGTACTCGTCGACATAGGCCGGAAAACGGTTGGTGAAGTCCTCGATGAAGTCGAGCAGCGAGCCCTGGCGCGCCTCGTTGAGCCGCTTTACGGTCTCGGCATTCTTGAACTTGTTCTGGACGTACTGCGGCATGCGGTCCGGCAGGTCGCGATAGACGCCGCCCGGCCGGTAGTAGGCGGCATGCAGGCGCGCGCCGGAGACCGCCTCGTACACGTCCATCAAGTCTTCGCGCTCGCGGAAGGTGTAAAGCACCATGGTCATGGCGCCGATGTCGAGAGCGTGGGTGCCGATGTTCAGAAGGTGATTCAGGATGCGCGTCACCTCGTCCATCATGACGCGGATGTACTGGGCGCGCAGCGGCACCTCGGCGCCGAGCAGACGCTCCACCGCCAGGCAGTAGGCGTGCTCGTTGCACATCATGGAAACGTAGTCGAGCCGATCCAGGTAGGGGAGCGTCTGGAGCCAGGTGCGGGTTTCGGCAAGTTTTTCGGTGCCCCGATGCAGCAGGCCAATGTGCGGATCGGCGCGAACGATCACCTCGCCGTCGAGTTCCAGCACCAGACGCAACACGCCGTGCGCCGCCGGATGCTGCGGGCCGAAATTGATCGTGTAATTGCGAATCTCAGCCATGGCCGGCATCCCCGTAGTGCTCCTCGCGGATGATGCGCGGCGTGTTCTCGCGCGGCTCGATCGTCACCGGCTGGTAGATGACGCGGCGCTGCTCGGGATCGTAGCGCATCTCGACATGGCCGGAGATCGGAAAATCCTTGCGGAAGGGATGGCCGACGAAGCCGTAGTCGGTGAGGATGCGGCGCAGGTCGGGGTGGCCCTCGAAGAGGATGCCATAGAGGTCGAAGGCCTCGCGCTCGTACCAGTTGGCGCTGTTCCAGATGCCGATCAGCGAGGGGAGCACGGGATAGCCGTCGTCGTCGGCAAACACGCGCAGGCGCAATCGCCAGTTTTTCGATACTGAAGTCAGGTGAGAGACGACGGCGAAGCGGCGGCCGTTCCAGGCGCCGTCGCCCCAGGTCGAATAATCGACGCCGGTAAGGTCGATCAGCTGTTCGAAGCGCAGATCGGGGTGGTCGCGCAGGATGCGCGCAGTCTCGAGATAGTTTGCTGGAGCGACCTCAAGGGTCGCTTCCCCCAGGGCGGTGCCAAGCCGGGCGATGCGCTCGCCGAGGACATTTTGCAGATTCTGGCCTAGCGTTTCTAGCCGGGTGCTCATCGGGGTCTCGTCTTCATTCAGCGTGCGATGGTGCTGGTGCGCCTGATCTTGTTCTGCAACTGGATCAGGCCGTAGAGCAGGGCCTCCGCCGTCGGCGGGCAGCCCGGCACGTAGATGTCGACCGGCACGATGCGATCGCAGCCGCGCACGACGGAATAGGAATAGTGGTAATAGCCGCCGCCATTGGCGCAGGAGCCCATCGACACCACCCAGCGCGGCTCGGGCATCTGGTCGTACACCTTGCGCAGGGCCGGCGCCATCTTGTTCGTCAGCGTGCCGGCGACAATCATCACGTCGGACTGGCGCGGACTGGGCCGGAAAACGATGCCGAAGCGATCCAGATCGTAGCGCGAGCAGCCGGCCTGGATCATTTCGACGGCACAGCAGGCCAGGCCGAAGGTCATCGGCCACATCGAGCCGGTGCGCGTCCAGTTGATGACGGTGTCGAGGGTGGTGGTGACGAAGCCTTTTTCGAAAACGCCTTCGATGCTCACGGCTCGTTCACTCCCAATCCAGCGCGCCCCTGGCCCAGGCATATACATAACCGAGTACCAGGATGCCGATGAAGATCATCATCTCGATGAAGCCGAACAGCCGCATGGCTTCCGACGACACGATGTCCTTGAAGATCACCGCCCAGGGGAAAAGGAAGGCAATTTCCAAGTCGAACAGGATGAAGATGATGGCGATCAGGTAGAAGCGCACGTCGAACTTCATGCGCGCATCCTCGAAGGCCTCGAAGCCGCATTCGAATGGGGACAGCTTTTCACTGTCGGGCCGGTTGGGGGCGATCAGCCAGCCGAGGAAGATGGGTGCACACCCGAAGGCCAAGCCGACGAGTATGAAAACGAAAACAGGAAAATAGTTTTCCAGCATAGTCTGCGCGGAGGGACTTGCCAACCCGTCCGCCGGGCCCTTGTTCCTGCTGCACATCGGGCCAGCCACAGGCCCGGAGGTTTTTTGGTGCCGACGGTGAGACTCGAACTCACACGGCTTTCGCCACTACCCCCTCAAGATAGCGTGTCTACCAATTTCACCACGTCGGCATGCAATCCGCGGTTTTGCCGTTGCCTCTGGCAGCGCCACTTTTTCCTTATGACGACGCAAAACAAAATTATACCTGTTTTTGCGTCGCAACATCCCTTACTTCGGAATTTCCTTCGCCTTCGAATCAGCCGCAGCCGGTTGCGACGGCGACGGCTCCGCCGGTGCGGCAGGCGGGGGCTTGACCTGATCCATGACGCTGGCCGGCGCCTGGCTGCGATTCGTCGCCATGTAGCTCAAACCAAGGCTGGTCAGGAAAAAAACCGTCGCCAGGGCTGCCGTCATGCGACTCAGGAAGTTGGCCGAGCCCGAGGCGCCAAACAGGCTGCCCGAAGCGCCGCTGCCGAAAGCCGCACCCATGTCGGCTCCCTTGCCGTGCTGCAGCAGAACCAGCCCGATCACGGCCGCACCCACCAGGATATGCACCGTGAGGATCAGGGGAAAGAGAATGCCGTCCATTGCCAGTCCGTTTCGAGTTAGCCCGCCGCCCGGCAGATCGCCAGAAAGTCCTGCGCCACCAGGGAAGCGCCGCCGATCAGGCCGCCGTCAATGTCGGCCATACCGAACAGTTCGGCGGCATTTTGCGGCTTGACGCTGCCACCATAGAGAATTTGCAACCGCTGGGCCAGAGCGGCATCGCTGCCGGCCATCCGTTGCCGAATGAAGGCATGCACTTCCTGTGCCTGCTGCGGAGTGGCTGTGCGGCCGGTGCCGATGGCCCACACCGGTTCGTAGGCAATCACCGCATTTGCAAAACCGCTGATGTCGGCCGCCTGCAGCACGGCATCGAGCTGGGCGGCGATGACCTGCTCGGTAACATTGTCCTCGCGCTGATCGAGGGTCTCGCCAAGGCAGAGGATCGGCTGCAGCCCGCCCTGCACCGCCGCGACGAATTTCGCCGCCACGGTCTCGTTGTTCTCGCCATACAGGCTGCGCCGTTCCGAATGACCGACGATGACGTAGCGGCAGCCGAAATCGACCAGCATGGCCGCGCTGACTTCGCCGGTATAGGCGCCCTGGGCATGCTCCGAGAGGGTCTGGCCGCCCCACGCGATGGCCGTGTCTTTCAGCTGCTCCTGAGCCTGGGCCAAATAGGGAAACGGGACGCAGACAGCGCAGTCGGATCCGCCGCCTTTGCCAGCTTCCTGCACGAGGCTTTGCAGAAGATCGCGATTGCGGGCCAAGCCGCCATGCATCTTCCAGTTGCCCGCCACCAGCTTGCGCCGCATGATTTCCGCTGTTCCCGGTACGTCAAAAGCGCAAGATTTTAGCTTCTGGGCACCTTCCGGTCAAATGAAATACCGCCCAGCCTGTCGCCAAGGCCGTGCTGGCGGCAGGCCGATCAATCACGATGCAGCGCGCTGCACGACTTCGGCGATGTCCTGCGCCAGATCCGCCACCTGCCGGGCCTCGCGGCCCTCGACCATCACGCGCAGCAGCGGCTCGGTGCCGGAAGCGCGCAGCAGGACGCGGCCGCTGCCGCCCAATTCCCGTTCGGCGGTACGGCGCGCCGACTCGATCTCGGGGCGCTTCTGCCAGTCGAAGTCGCTCGGCAGCCTGACATTGATCAGGGTCTGCGGATAGAGTGTCAGGTCGGCGCAGGCCTGTTCGAGGGCAAGGTGCTGCAACCGCAGCGCCGCCAGCACCTGGAGCGCCGACACGATACCGTCGCCGGTGGTATGACGGTCGAGGCAGATGATGTGGCCGGAGTTCTCGCCGCCCAGCTTCCAGCCGCGCTCGATGAGCGTCTCCAGCACATAGCGGTCGCCGACCTTGGCGCGCACGATGGGCAGACCCAGCTTCGCCAGGGCGTGCTCCAGGCCGAGATTGGTCATCAGCGTGCCGACCACGCCGGCCAGGCCGCCGTTTGCAAGACGTTGTCGGGCAATGACGTAGAGCAGCTGATCGCCGTCGTAGAGCCGGCCCCGGGCATCCACCATCATGACGCGGTCGCCATCGCCGTCCAGGGCAATCCCCAGATCGGCGCCCTGCGCCAGCACCGCCTGCTGCAAGGCCTGCGGCGCGGTCGCGCCGACCTGGTCGTTGATGTTCAATCCGTTCGGCTCGGCGCCGATGGCCTGTACCTCGGCGCCAAGCTCGTGGAACACCTTCGGCGCAATGTGGTAGGCCGCGCCGTGGGCGCAGTCGACCACGATCTTCATGCCGCGCAGGTCGAGTTCGGCGGGAAAAGTGCTTTTGCAGAATTCGATGTAACGGCCGGCCGCATCGTCGATGCGGCGCGCCTTGCCAAGCCGCGCCGGCGCGGCGCAGCCCATCGGCTGCTCCAGGCGCGATTCGATTTCCGCCTCCACCGCGTCGGGCAGCTTGGTGCCGGCGGCAGAGAAAAACTTGATGCCGTTGTCGGGATAGGGATTGTGCGAGGCGGAAATGACCACGCCGGCCTGCAGGCGCAGGGCACGGGTCAGGTAGGCGATGGCCGGGGTCGGCAGCGGCCCGGTCAGCATGACATCGACGCCCGCCGCGGCGAAGCCGGCTTCGAGCGCCGCCTCGAGCAGGTAGCCGGAGATGCGCGTGTCCTTGCCGATCAGCACCGCCGGATGCTCGCCCTCATTTGCGTGACCTCGCAGATGCTCGCGCGCCACCAGGGTGGTGCCGGCGGCATAGCCCAGGCGCATGACGAAATCGGGCGTGATCGGCGCCTCGCCCACCGTGCCGCGCACGCCGTCCGTGCCGAAATACTTGCGTCCCATGCTTACCTCGTTCCTTCGACGGCCGCCCATACGGCCAGGGCGTCCCGGGTGGCGGCCACATCATGAACGCGCAGGATTCTAGCCCCATTCCGTGCTGCCAGCAGCGCCGCGGTGGCGCTTGCCGTCTCGCGCAGACCGACTTTTCTTCCGGTAATCTCGCCCAGCATGGATTTGCGCGACAGGCCGGCCAGCACGCCGGCGCCCAGGTCGCCGAAACGCGCCAGCGCCCGCAGCAGGGCGAGGTTGTGTTCGAGCCGCTTGCCAAAACCGAAGCCGGGGTCGACGACGATGCGCTCGCGCCCGATTCCGGCGGCCTGCGCCACGGCAACGCGCTGGGCGAGAAAGTCATGCACTTCCGCCACCACGTCGCCGTAGCGCGGGTCGCCTTGCATGGTGCGCGGCTCGCCCTGCATGTGCATCAGGCAGACGGCAGCGCCTGAATCGGCCACGGCCCGCAGCGCCCCCGGCGCCTGCAGCGCGGCAATGTCGTTGATGAGCGAGGCGCCGGCAGCGATGGTGCGGCGCATCACCTGCGGTTTCACGGTATCAATGGAAAGTGGCACCCTCAGTTCGGCCAGAGCCTCGACGACCGGCACAATCCGGCGCAACTCTTCTTCTTCGGAAACGGGTTGCGCGCCAGGCCGCGAAGATTCGCCGCCGATATCAAGTATGTCGGCGCCCGCCTCGACCAGTTGCCGCGCATGGGCAACGGCCTGCGCGGCATCGAAATGACGCCCGCCGTCGGAAAACGAATCCGGCGTGACGTTGACGATGCCCATGATGAGCGGACGCTCGAGGGACAGGCGGTAATTGCCGCAATGCAGTTCAGGGGCCATGAAACAGTGGCTGGATCGGTCGCCCGATCCGGCTATCGGTCGTTCAGTCTCGGCTCAAGCCGGCGCAGCGGCGTTGGGCGCTGCGCCTGGCGAGTTGTCCGCAGGCGTGCCGGCTGGCGGCGAGCTGCGCTTCGGCTCGCGCGGCGGCTTGCCAGCCATGATGTCGTTGATCTGGTCTGCGTCGAGCGTTTCCCATTCCAGCAGGGCCTGCGTCATGGCCTCGATCTTGTCGCGGTTCTCCTCGATCAGGCGCCGCGCCAGACCGTACTGCTGGTCGATGATGCGGCGGATCTCGGCATCGACCTGCTGCATGGTCGCCTCCGACACATTCTTGTGCGTGGTGATCGAGCGGCCGAGGAAAACCTCGCCCTCGTTCTCGCCGTAGACCATGGTGCCGAGGGCGTCCGACATGCCCCACTGCGTCACCATGCGGCGGGCGATGTCGGTGGCGCGCTCGAAGTCGTTGGAGGCGCCGGTGGTCATCTGGTTCATGAAGATCTCTTCGGCGATGCGTCCGCCGAAGAGCACGGCGATGGTATTGAGCAGGCGATCGCGGTCCTGGCTGTAGCGGTCCTGCTCGGGCAGCTGCATGGTTACGCCCAGTGCCCGGCCGCGCGGAATGATGGTGACCTTGTGCACAGGATCGGTCTTCGGCAGGAGCTTCGCCACCAGCACATGGCCCGACTCGTGGTAGGCGGTGTTCTTACGCTCCTCCTCGGGCATGACCATGGAGCGGCGCTCGGCGCCCATCATGATCTTGTCCTTGGCGCGCTCGAAGTCCTCCATGTCCACCAGACGCTTGTTGGAGCGGGCGGCGAACAGGGCGGCCTCGTTCACCAGGTTGGCGAGGTCGGCGCCGGCGAAACCGGGGCAGCCGCGGGCCAGCACGGAGGCGTCCACGTCCGGCGCCAGGGGCACCTTGCGCATATGCACCTTGAGGATCTGTTCGCGACCGCGGATGTCGGGTAGCGGCACCACCACCTGGCGGTCGAAGCGGCCCGGGCGCAGCAGCGCCGGGTCGAGCACGTCGGGACGGTTGGTGGCGGCGATGACGATGACGCCGGCGGTGCCCTCGAAGCCGTCCATCTCGACCAGCAGCTGGTTGAGGGTCTGTTCGCGCTCGTCGTTGCCGCCGCCGAGGCCGGCGCCGCGCTGGCGGCCGACCGCGTCGATCTCGTCGATGAAGATGATGCAGGGGGCGTGCTTCTTGGCCTGCTCGAACATGTCGCGCACGCGGGCGGCGCCGACGCCGACGAACATCTCGACGAAGTCGGA
>JAUQWW010000037.1 GCA_030834965.1 Gallionellaceae bacterium
CGCTTCAGAAACAGCTCAACTCAACCCGGAAAGGAGGGAAAAACGAGAAAACTATCCACAACCTGAGTCGTTCAGAGATAAACTTAGGGCGGGTCAAAATTCAATGCAAAACCTGGGTCAGGTTTAAACGCAATTCAACACTGTTGGAGTGGTGTCCGCAGGTTCATCTATCGGCAGACTGGTTTTTGGGGTTGACCCCAGAACGTCGCTCCATGAGGGGGAAGTCGTAAAGGTGAATGTTGATTCAGCAGAGACTTATTATCAGATTATCTCTGCCACCATTGATCAAACTGGTTTGGACGAGGGGAATGCATCACAGAGTGTGCGTGTGGCTGCGGGTCAGTTGGGTCGCTGGGAAGCCGAGAAGGCAACTTTTTCCCCAATTGATTGGGTCGCGCCGGCAGGCGAACTGGTGGAGGTAACCAGTGGCGAGGGTATCTCTGCCACACCGCCGGTTGGCAGATGCCTCGTCGGCCATGTTCCCAATTCAACGTTCCCGGTTCATGTCCATGTCTCAGATACAATTACTCATAACACGGCCCTTATTGGCGTAACAGGAAGCGGAAAATCGTATTTGGCTTTCCATCTGATTGAGTCGTACCTCGACGCTGGGATCAAAGTGCTTATCCTCGACCTCACACGGCAGCATTGGCAGTTCTTACAGCATCGAAATCCAACAGCTCTTACCGGAGCAGATGGTGTTGACGCTTGGCTTGCGAGTGAATCAACGTTGGCGATACACCAGTTCGCCAACGCAACGGGAGGATTCCCATCGGTAACGGCTGCTTTTGCAGAGAAATGCTTCGAGTGGTTGAAAGGCAGTACGCAACTCCAAGCAGGCGTGGACGTACCGGGCCGACTTTGTATTGTCCTAGAAGAGGCACACTCGCTAATTCCGGAATGGAATCAAGTTGCGCAACAATCCGACACGCAGCAAGTTAACCGATCAGCGCGTGTGATTCTTCAAGGCCGGAAGTTCGGACTCGGAGCACTGCTGATTACTCAACGCACAGCAAACGTAACCAAGACAGTTCTGAATCAGTGCAATACCATTTTTGCACTACGGTCGTTCGACCAAACAGGATTAGATTTTTTGCGCAACTATATGGGTGAGGAATACTCACAGGCGATTTCAACACTCCCTGACAGAACTGCCATTCTTGTTGGCAAGGCGTCCTCCTCGGCACGTCCAATTATTTTGAAGATTTCCGATTTTGGTGATCGCTGGGCGGGGAGCCAATCTTCAACTGCACCAGTAGCAGGATCATGAGCACTCAGCCCTACACAGAAGACCTATCCTTCATCCCGCGCTTCCCTTTTTGCGATGGGAAAAGTAGTATGTTTTCCCATCAAAACTGCTTGCACAGTATTTATGCAATCACTTAATAAAAAAGCAATTTCACGAATCTACGGACGCGGGAGGGGGTGGGCGTTCTCGCCGAATGATTTCGTCGAGGATTTCAGCCGCGACCAGATAGAAAACGCGCTGGCGGGATTATGTCGCGAGGGCAAGATACGCCGCGTCTGCCGGGGCATTTACGACTATCCGAAATTCAGCGAGCTGTTGCAGCAGGATATGAGCCCGGATTTCGATCAGGTGGCGCAGGCGTTCGCGCGCAAGTTCAACTGGCGCATCCAGCCATCGGGCGATGCGGCGCTGAATCTGCTGGGGCTTTCCACTCAGGTGCCCGGTCGGCTGGTGTATCTCTCCGATGGGCCGAACCGCCAGTACGACATCGGCAATTACACGCTGGAATTCAAGAAGTCGGCGTTGAAAGATGTCGGCTTCAAATACCGCGAGAGCGGGCTGATTGTGCAGGCGCTGAAGGCGCTGGGGCAGGAGCGGGTGGATGATGCGGTGATCGTGACGCTGCGCAAACAACTGGATGAGGCGGCGTGCAAGCGGGTGCTGAAAGATACGGTGACGGCGACCGGCTGGGTATATGAGGCGATCAAGCGAGTTTGTGGGGAGCGCGGCTGATGGAATCGGTCGCGCGCCTTTCACCCGCCGAACGGCGCGAGCTGTTTGCCGAAACGGCGGCGCGCAAAGGCATGACGCCCGCCATCGTGGAGAAAGATTTCTGGGTGTGCTGGACGCTGGGCAGATTGTTCGCGCATCCCGATTTGTCACGCTTGTTGATGTTCAAGGGTGGCACGAGTTTGTCCAAGGTGTTTAATCTGATTGAGCGATTTTCCGAAGACATTGATCTGATTCTGGATTGGCGTGTGGTGATTGGCGAAGATGATCCGCTGGCTGAGCGTTCCGCCAACAAGCAGGAGGCGATGAACAAGGCGATTGACGCCAAGGCAGTGGATTACATCGGCGGCGAATTGCTGGCGATGGTTGCACGGGCGGTTGATCCGATCTGCCGCTGCGAGCTGGCAGCCGATGATTTGCATGCGTTGAATGTGATGTATCCGGCGGCCTTTTCTGATACGTATCTGCGGCCAGAGGTGCGTCTTGAGACTGGGCCGCTTGCGGCCTGGATGCCCTATGATCATTACCGAATCAAGCCTTATGCCGCCGAGGCGTTCCCGCAGCTTTTCAAGCAAGCGGATTGCGCGGTGCAGGCCATCCGAGCCGAGCGCACGTTTTGGGAGAAGGCGACGATATTGCACCATGAAGCCAACCGCCCGGAAAACAGCCCGCAGCCGTTGCGCTATTCGCGGCACTACTACGACTTGGCGATGATGGCGGCTGCGCCGGTGAAAGATGCGGCGCTGGCAGACCTTGCGCTACTTGAGGATGTGGTGGCGTTCAAGCAACGATTCTATCGGCGGCCTTGGGCGCATTACGAGTTGGCGAAACCGGGAACATTCAGGCTGGTGCCTGCGGAACATGTATTGGCGGCAGTCAAAAAGGACTATGCGCAGATGCGTAACATGATCTTTGGGCGTTATCCGGCTTTCGACGAGATCATGGAGACGTTGCGCAAGCTGGAGGCAGAGATCAATGGGCTACAGCGAGGATAGTCTGGTTGAACAACCTGCCATCCAGCTCTTTGCCGAGCTGGGCTGGGAGACGCTGTCTGCTTCGGATGAGGTGATGGGTGCTGAGGGCACCCTTGGCCGCGAGACGAAATCCGAGGTGGTGCTGGCCGTGCGTTTGCGCAATGCGCTGGTGCGATTGAACCCATCCTTGCCGCCGGAAGCCATTTCCGCAGCTGTGGATGAGTTGTCGCGCGACCGTTCGGCTATGTTGCCTGCCGCTGCGAATCGCGAGCTTTGGGCGTTGATGCGCGACGGGGTGAAAGTGTCCGTGCCCGATCTGGTGAGGGGCGGGCAGAAGGACGAGCGGGTGCGGGTAGTCGATTGGGATGATTCCATCGCCAACGATTTCCTGCTGGTCAGCCAAATGACCATCGTCGGCCAGCTCTATACCTGCCGCCCCGACTTGATCGGCTTCGTGAATGGCCTGCCGTGGGTGGTGATCGAGTTGAAGAAGCCGGGCGTGCCCGCCAGACAGGCCTTCGACGGCAACCTTACCAGCTACAAGCATGCGCAGAACGGTGTTCCGGCCTTGTTCTGGTCGAATGCCTTGCTCATCGCTTCCAATGGAACGGATAGCCGCGTCGGTTCGCTGACCGCCGATTGGGAACGGTTCTTTGAGTGGAAGCGCATCGAGAGCGAAGACGAGCCGCGCCGCGTGTCGCTGGAGGTGATGCTGCGCGGGCTGTGCGAGCCTTCGCGTCTGCTCGATCTGGCGGAAAACTACACGCTGTTTTCCGAGCACAAGAGCGGTTTGACCAAGATCATCGGGCAGAACCATCAGTTCATTGGCGTGAACAATGCCATCCACGCCATGCTCAAGGCGCGTGAGGAAGGCCACGGGCGCGGCGGCGTCTTCTGGCAGACGCAGGGTTCCGGCAAGAGCTTTTCGATGGTGTTCTTTGCTCAGAAGGTGCTGCGCAAGATTCCGGGCAATTGGACGTTCGTGGTTGTTACCGACCGGGTGGAGCTGGACGAACAGATCGCCAAAACATTCGCCGCTTGCGGCGCAGTGAGTGATGCGGCCGCCTGCCACGCACAAAGCGGAGCGCAATTGCGAGAGCTGCTTTCCGGCAACAATCGCTATGTGTTCACACTGATCCACAAGTTTCAGACCGCCGAGGTGTTGTGCGACCGGCGCGACGTGATCGTGCTGACCGACGAGGCGCACCGTAGCCAGTACGACACGCTGGCGTTGAACATGCGCGCGGCTTTGCCCAATGCGATGTTTGTCGCCTTCACTGGTACGCCGCTGATTGCTGGCGAGGAGCGCACGCGCGAGGTGTTCGGAGACTATGTTTCAATCTATGACTTCCAGCAGTCCGTGGAGGACGGCGCGACGGTGCCGCTGTTCTACGAGAATCGCACGCCGGAATTGCATCTCGATAACCCAGACCTGAACGACGATATCTACGAACTGATCGAAAACGCCGATCTTTCCGATGAGGCTGAGAAGAAGCTGGAGCGCGAGCTGGGGCGGCAGTATCACCTGATTACCCGTGACGACCGCCTGGACACGGTGGCACAGGACATCGTGAAGCATTTCCTCGGGCGCGGATTCCAGGGCAAGGCGATGGTGGTGTCCATAGACAAGGCGACCGCGCTGCGCATGTATGACAAGGTGCGCAAATACTGGCCGCAGGACGACAAAACCGATATGGCGGTGGTGGTCTCGGCAGGGCAGAACGAAATTGAACAGATGGCGAAGCTGGGCATCGACATCGTGCCGCACCGTAAGCGTATGCTCGATGAAAAGTTGGACGAGAAATTCAAAGACCCCAATGATCCGTTACGCTTGGTGTTCGTGTGCGCGATGTGGCTGACCGGCTTCGACGCGCCGAATTGTTCCACGGTGTATCTCGACAAGCCGATGCGCAACCACACGCTGATGCAAACCATTGCCCGCGCCAACCGCGTGTATCCCGGCAAGCAGAGCGGCTTGATCGTGGACTATGCCAACGTGTTCGCCTCGCTGGAGAAGGCGCTGGCGATCTACGGCAAGGGCGCGGGCGGTGCGATGCCGGTGCGCGACAAGAAGGCTTTGGCGGACGAGCTGCGCTATGCGGTGAATGACGCGAATGTGTATTGCCTGGAGCATGGCGTTGCCTTGGCGGAAATTGAGATCATGACTACGGCCAACTTTGCGCAGGCTGGTGCAATTCAAACTGCCGCTGATTGCCTGATGGCGCCGGATACAATCAAGCGTGACTTCCTCGCGCTTGAGGCGTTGGTCAGCAGCCTGTATCGCGCGGTGAAGCCTGATCCGGTGGCAATTGAATTTGCGCCGCGCTGCGGCTGCTTGGCCGCGATTGTCGAGTGCATCCGCAATGTCAGTGAACCACCGGATATTTCGCACATCATGCAGGGTATCCAAGCTTTGCTGGATGCGTCCATCGCCGCAGAGCCATTCAAGATTCGGCAGAAAACGGAAGGCTACGGGCACATTGATTTATCGAAGATCAACTTCGAGGCGCTACGCAAACGCTTCGAAAACAAGAAGCCGACCAACACCGATGTTGAGCGACTTAAGGCAGCAGTACGTGCGCAACTCGAACGCATGGTGCGCCTCAACCCGACCCGCGCCGACTATCTGGCGAAATTCCAGGAGCTGATCGAGGGTTACAACTCCGGCAGCCGCAACATCGAGGAAGTTTTCAAGGAACTGCTGGCCTTGTCGCTGATACTGACCGACGAGCAAACCCGCCATGTGCGTGAGCATCTATCCGAAGAAGAGCTGACCATATTCGATATTCTCACCCGCCCAGCGCCGGAACTGACGACCGAGGAGCGCGAGGAAGTGAAGAAGGTCGCGCATCAGTTGCTGGAAAAATTGCATGGATTGCTGGTGCTGGGATGGCGGCAGAAAATTTCCACCCGCGCTCGCGTGAAAATCGAAATTGAAAATGCGCTGGATGCAGGCCTGCCTCGCGCTTATTCCAAGGAACTCTATGCTGCTAAATGCTCAGCCGTGTTTGAGCATGTGTATCAGAGTTATCAGGGCGAAGGGAAAAGCTTGTATTCTGGTGCGTATGCGTAAACTCCATACATTAACCTGGCCCGTTCAACTGACGGTCGTCATCTGCAAATTCGATGGTAGACTCCAAGGGGCTACTTGATAGCCTTGCGGCTATAAATTACTCCCTGAATGGCAATTCTAATTTTTTAAATACTTCGGCGCCCAATTGTCTCAAAAGTGAGTAAATGAATTGTTTTTCAACAGACCATGCAAAAGCCAGTTCCCCGCGTAACCTGGCAATGTCTGTCATATCAAGCCGATCTTGTGAGAACCGATACAGTTCACAGCGTAATCTGCGTTTCTTTTCTCTACCGAGAGAAATGGTACCTTCTGGCGTCAAAATAAGCCCAACAAGTACACGTTTGAAAGCGCTTGAAGTTGAGACTGTTTTGTTTCGGTTAATCTCCAACTTTGGATATTCAAGCTCTTCACATACGCCTTGTACTTGCCGAGCAATTTCGGAGAGAACTTCTTTTCTATTCGTTGAAAAAGCAAGATCGTCAGCATATCTCGAATAAGTAACCTTATGTGCACGACATAGCTGAACAATTTTTTTGTCGAATGCATACAGCATCACATTTGATAAATGAGGAGAACTAGGTGCTCCTATCGAGAGACACAACTTACCTTTTGCCTTATCTCGCCAACAAACCAACAGACTTATTAAGCGTGCATCCTCGACTGACATCTTTCCAATTTCCACCAAATATCTCCGAATATCCAGCACAGAAATTGAGGGGAAAAAGTTTGTAAAATCCATTTTCAGCAGGAATCGATTTTTGGCATGAAGTTCGGCGTGATCGCCAATAGATTTGCCCTTGCGATATGCTGTTGCTAACTTATGAATTGGTAAGGATGAAAATACATTGTTAATAAGCCAGCGCTGAATTAGTTTTATCTCGGGCGATGGTTGGGCGATTGTGCGAAACTGATTCGGCTGCCGCTTTGGTATCCGATAGACCTTATACCTATGCTGCGCTGTAGTAATTAAATCATCTAGCTCATCAGATGAATATGGCAGCTCTCTTAGCATCCTATCTTTGATGCTCATTTTGAACCACCTTTTTTTATTGCTAGATCATAAGCGCTTTTTCGGGGTTGATCATTTTGAATCTCCTCCAGAACCCGCGCTTTGGTTGTATCTCTCTTAAAGGAAGAGCTACCTGTCTTCGATGTGTAGTCAATATATTTATTAAACTTTCGTGGAAGATAATATTGATTGCCAAAAGAGTGCTTACAGGTGATTAGTTCAGTTTTTTCAAGCAAAAAAAGGAGTTGGTTCAATCTACCCAGACTCAATTTAAAACCAAAATGCATTGCCAATTGTTTAAGTTCATTTTTTTGAATCACCAAGAATAGATTGATGAAGTCAAGTATCAGCAGGATTTGGTGTTGCTGATCGTTTCTCTTGCGACTTTCATTGCTTTTTGTGCGCGCCCTTTTTAGATCGAGCATCTCAACTATGGAAGGGATGCTCGGCATAAGTTGCTCGGGCTTTACGTCGGGAATTACGCATACACTATGAGCATGTTTCTGCGTTTCTTTAATGCTGCGAATTGGCCCAAGGCTAATGAATGACTTTTTGGGGTGATGACCATCTTTTACGACGACCATAAGTCGCTTGCTCAAAGAATCAATTTGGGAAAATGCACCAAGTTCAGCGATTGAGCCAGGAGACTCTAGAAATATTAAAACTGCGCTTGTTAAATAACCGAGATCCTTTTCAAACAACAAAAGGTCGGAATATATAGCAGAGTCGCTCCAATCACTGTAATTCTCTGGGATTAGCAATAATTCTTTGAGGTCACTGCGGTGTTCCAGTATCCACCGATAAAAAGCATCTCGATTAGACTTTGGTTTTGCGCGGCTTTTTTTGAAGCGTATGGGACCGCCAAATATAGCAATAAACTCAGGAAAAGAAACGACAGTCGCCTTATGTGGGTCGACTGTCGAGATGAATGAGTCTATTGTTTTTAACGTCATTAACGGCTCAGCAACCCTAGATTACAGGCACGAAGACGGACACGCGCCCAACAGAGCGACAACGGAGCGGATTGGGCGCGTGGCCGTCTTCGTGCCGCCGATGTCACTCAATCAATTACTGTCTGGCGATACGCCCGACAATGGCATGTTAGATAACTAACGACCACAATTCACGTAACTGAGCTGAACGAATTATGGGATTGATAAGCCAAGAATGCAATGGTCATATTCGAACCAAACCAATATCAAAAAATAAATTGTAGCCTCCCAACGAAATTCCAATTCGGCCTGTTCGGTTGAAAACCATTCGCTCGCCATCCCTTCGCGGCGGATTGCTGCATACAGGGCCGTGTTGAAACAAACTCTCTAAAGCGTTCGTCACTTCAAGCCTTCCCCCCGGTTTCGGCAAAAAACCGTGGCTGTGCTCGGGCTTCGCCTTCCGCGCAGACCGCACCACTTTTTCGCCTTCTGGCTTTCCGTTCCTCTCCTTGCTTTCGACGTTTGCGCTACCGCGACACGGCTCCAAAACGCAAGCAGCAAACCGACAAACGAACGAAGGAGAAAGACCATGGACGCAACGAACACAACCGGCCAAGCCGAACAAATCAAAACCGACACTCACCAAACCGCATGCGTGAAAAATGAGACCTCACCACCCTATGCAGTTCAAATCCGGGGCGAGGAAGAAAACATCATCGCGAAGGCGCTCGAAATTCTTACTTGCAGGATGCGCCGGGCAGAAGCCTTCTTCAATTCACCTGCGGCAGTTCGCGATTATCTCCGGTTGAAAATGGCCGAGCTTGAGTTTGAGGTCTTCAGCGTGATTTTTCTGGATGCGCAACATGGCGTCATTGCAACGGAAGAAATGTTCCGTGGAACGCTAACACAGACCAGCGTCTATCCCCGCGAAGTCGTGAAACGTGCGCTGCACCATAACGCAGCGGCAGTCATATTTGCCCACAATCACCCGAGTGGAATATGCGAGCCCAGCAGGGCAGATAAGATGCTGACCGATGCGTTGAAGCAGTCGCTGGCGCTGGTGGACGTGAAAGCCCTTGACCATTTCATTATTGCCGGAACGAACTGCCTCAGCTTTGCTGAGCGTGGTTTGATGTGATGTTCAACCAATTGTACTAAAAGGAGCCGAGGTTTTCTTGCCTCGCTTCCTTATGATGTGGTGATCTCATTATTCATTACTGCTTGCATTCTCATGCGAAAACAAAAGTAATTAATATTTGCTCATAACATAACATAAGATAACATAACGAATAGAGCGTAATGTAACATAGCACAATAAATGAAAAGGAGATTCATAATGGCAAGAGATTCCTCCATCACCTTCGAGCAGGTCGCAGTTGCTGCTGACAACATTAAAAGCAGGGGTGTTAAACCCACGGCGCGTAATGTGCGTGAAGTGCTTGGCACCGGCAGCATGGCGACCGTACTTAAGTTCTTGCAACAATGGCAAGGCGGACAGGTTCGGCAAAGTCAAGCTATCGATGACACCTTAGACCCAGCCATTGGTCGCGCTATTAGCAGCCAGATTGCTATCAGGGTGCAAGAAGCTACAGCAGATGCGACGGCACGGCTGGCCGA
The DNA here is from genome assembly GCA_030834965.1 of Gallionellaceae bacterium. GTDB lineage: Bacteria > Pseudomonadota > Gammaproteobacteria > Burkholderiales > Gallionellaceae > JAUQWW01. The sequence continues at coordinate 9,584 of JAUQWW010000037.1, forward strand.
TCTACAAGCAGAGGCAGAAGCAATTATCTTGGAGAACGAGCGCCAGGCTGCACAGATCGAAGCGCAAGCTGCCGAACTGGTTGCGCTCCAGGAGCAACATGCAGGCCTCACGGGTCGCACCAAGCAGATAGAATCAGAAGCAGCTCGCACGATGGCTGAGCTCATTGCTGAGCGTCAGGCAGCCGAAACGGTACGCGTTGAATTGGCTAAGGCACAGCTAAGACTGGAAGCTGTGCCCCGCATCGAGGCGGAGTTGTTGGAAACTCGCGCAGAATTGATGCATGCACATGATTATGCTGCAAAACTGCACGAAGAGACGGCCGTCGCGAAGGCTAAACTTGAATCTTCCGAGGTTCAATTGGTGGAGGCAGTACGTCAACGTGAAGAGTCCATAAAGCGCGCGGTGGCTGCTGAACAGTCTCTGTCCAATGAGCGGGTTGCAGTGCATGCGTCACAAGCTCGACTGGAGTCCGCTGCTCGCGAAGTCGCAGCCGCCAATGAGGCCATCAACAAAGCTCGCGCCGAATCGAAAAAATCAAGTGAGGAAGCCGCTGAATTGCGCGGCCAGCTAGCTGCGGTTAAAGGCAAGGCAACTGCTGATAAGAGACCTGCAAAGCCAGTTAAAACAAAGACTGAATAGTCACAAGGGGTGAGATTATTCAATCAATTCAAAGTTAGTTGCAGTGGCGACTGGTCGAGAATGAAACGGCATTGGGGTAAATGGTCAGGAAACGGTCAGGATGAAAGTGTTATTTATGGTATCTTTCAGTTATTTGTAGTTATCTGAAATTATCATAAGTTCTTGATTTGGCGGAGAGGGCGGGATTCGAACCCGCGTTAGGGTATTACCCTAAACACGCTTTCCAGGCGTGCGACTTAAACCGCTCATCCACCTCTCCGAAAGGGCGCGCAGAATAAACCATAAAGTGTTTCACTGCAACCAGAAGCCCAGTTATTTTCACTCCAGAAGCAGTGTTGCCCCGGGAGCTACTCCAAATATTGCGCCATGCGTGCCAGCACCAGTTCACGTGGAAACAATGCCACGACAGCATCGACCGATGGGGTCTGGGTCTGCCCAGTCAGCATTACACGCAATGGCATTGCCAGCTTGGGCATTTTCAGCCCATGCTTGCCTATCATTTCCTTGATCGCTGCACCGATAGCCTGCGCCTCCCATGTCACATCCCGGAAGCGGCCCATCAGTTCATGCAAGGCAGGCACTGCTTCAGCAGATAGCTGGCTATGCAGCAATTCCCGATCGGGATGCAGGTCGATGTAAAACACCTCGGCTGCATCGGCCAATTCGTTTAGGGTCGCCACGCGTTCCTTGTACAGCGCCACGATGGCTTCCAGCGCAGGCAATGCACTGACAGTCACGCCGCGCGCTTCCAGACGCGGACGCACCAGAGCCACAAGGCGTGCGTTGTCCGCCTGTTTCAGGTAATGCTGGTTGACCCAGTTTAATTTTTCAGTATTGAACTGCGCCGCTGAGGGCGTGATGTGGTCGAGATCGAACCACGCACAGAATTGTTCCACGGAAAAAATTTCGTCGTCACCGTGCGACCATCCCAGCCGCGCCAGATAATTGATCACCGCTTCCGGCAAATAGCCGTCTTCATCGTATTGCATCACGCTGACTGCGCCGTGCCGCTTGGAAAGTTTGGTGCCATCATCGCCGAGGATCATCGACAGATGTGCATATTGTGGAACAGTTGCACCGAGCGCCTTGAGAATATTGATCTGACGCGGCGTGTTGTTGACGTGGTCGTCACCGCGAATGACGTGCGTGATGCCCATGTCCCAGTCATCTACCACCACGCAGAAATTGTAGGTGGGCGTACCATCGGCGCGTGCAATGATCAGATCGTCCAACTCGCCGTTGTCGAACTCGATATATCCTTTCACCAGGTCCTTCCAGATGACCGAGCCGCTCGTAGGATTTTTGAAGCGCACCACCGGCGCGCCACCTGCCGGCGGTTCGGGCAGCACCTTGCCGGGTTCAGGGCGCCAGCGGCCGTCGTAGCGTGGCTTCTCGCTGCGTGCACGCTGCACCTCACGCATCGCCTCCAGTTCGGCTGGCGAAGTGTAGCAATAGTAGGCTTGCCCCTGTGCCAGCATATGCTGGATTACTGCCTTGTAGCGCTCCATGCGCTGCATCTGGTAGAACGGGCCTTCGTCGTAATCCAGATTAAGCCACGCCATGCCATCCAGTATGGCTTGCACTGCTTCAGGGGTGGAACGCTCCACATCGGTATCTTCGATGCGCAAGATGAAAGTGCCGCCATGCTTGCGGGCATATGCCCAGGAAAACAGCGCGGTGCGGGCGCCGCCGATATGCAGGAAGCCCGTTGGGCTGGGAGCAAAGCGAGTGCGAATAGTCATGATTCAGGTTGGAAACGAAAAGCGCGCATTTTACGCCACCTTGCGCACTGCGCTGCAAACATTTGACTGGTAAGCGCACGTTGTGGTTAAATTCGCGCCCTCTCGGGCGGTTAGCTCAGCGGTAGAGCACTGCCTTCACACGGCAGGGGCCACTGGTTCGATCCCAGTACCGCCCACCAGATAACACCTTGTCAGAAACAGTCCTTTCCCTGGCTTTTGCATCTGCCTCACACTTGTCCTCTTCAGGACAGTGCAATCTTCTGCGGCCAACATTACGCTTTTCTGCGAGCCTTGCCGATTATAATCGCCATCATCACCGCATCAGGAGAGGCGTAATGCAGATTTGGGTGGATGCCGATGCGTGTCCGAAGGTTATCAAGGAAATTCTGTTCCGCGCAGCAGAGAGGCGGCAAATTCAACTGACGCTGGTTGCGAACAAGCTGTTGTATTGCCCGCCTTCGCGGCATATCCGCGCCATGCAAGTGCCCGCAGGTTTCGATGTAGCCGACAACAAAATCGCCCAGATGGTCGAGCCGGGTGATCTGGTGGTCACCGCCGATATTCCGCTTGCAGCCGATGTAATTGCACGCGGCGGCCACGCATTGAACCCGCGCGGGGAGCTTTATACCAGGGACACCATTCAGGAGCGGCTGACCATGCGCAATTTCATGGATGGCCTGCGCAGCAGCGGAATAGCGACGGGCGGGCCGCCGATGCTTAACCAGAGTGACCGTCAGGCGTTTGCGAACCAGTTGGACAAGTTCTTGGCGAAGTGCGGCAGTTGACCGGTGCCAGAATTGAACGGCGCCAGCGGGTAGCCCGCAAGGCGCAATCGGTGCAAGCCGTAACGCGATCAGCGAATACATATCCATAAAAAATCCCCCAAGCCGTCATGGAGTGGGGGATAAGGGAGTTCTAACTTGGCGTCAGAACACATGCTCATGAAGGGAGGAGAAACGAGCATGGGCAACAACTCATTGCCAGGCCAGATTGTCTATTAAGATTTTCACCGACAAAAGACATATTCGATGAACGGTGGAATGGAGGCGACCAATGGCAGTTCAAATCGGCTGGCGACGGAGGTAAACGAGCGGGCGCTGGAGGCTGAATGAGCTAAGACAAAATTATTTATATGAAGATTTAACGACTTGGGTTCCCATAAATAATACCGGCCTGATAATTACATCCGGATAATCGGTTTGATGGTAATACCTTTCTCGCTGTCCTCAGCCGCTTGATTAATTTGATCGAGTGGATAAAACTTCACCAGCTTGTCAAATGGAAACCGTCCTTGCGTATAAAGTTCAACGAGCGCAGGGATGAAGAGATCAGGTTTGCTGTCGCCTTCAACGATTCCGATAATGCGTTTTCCCGCAGTCATCACGCCGTTAACATCGAAGCTCGCTTCAGTACCCAAGGCTGGCGCGCCGACAATACCGCACGTCCCCCGGACAGACAAGGCATCAATAGCTTGGCGCAATACGGCTGGACGTCCGCTCGACTCAAGCGTGAAATCAGCGCCTCCGTCAGTAATTTTGCGAACCGCTTCGACGGGGTCGGTATCGCGGCTATTAACTGTATGGGTTGCGCCGAGTTCCATAGCCAAGGCCAGGCGCGAAGGAACTACGTCGGCAGCAATGATAGTGGTGGCGCCTGCAACACGCGCAGCCATTATGGCGCTTAACCCTACTGCGCCTCCACCAAATGCTGCAAAACTGCTGCCCGGGGTGACTTTTAATGCATTCATTACTGCACCCGCACCAGTCTGAATGCCGCACCCAAGCGGGCCCAGCAGTTCAAGAGGCGCATCTTTTGGCACCTTGATCACATTGCGTTCGTTTACAAGTGCAAATGTTCCAAACGATGACTGTCCAAAAAAGTGATCGTGAATCGGCTCGCGCTTATCGTCTGATTTATAGGTTGAAGTGCTGCCGTCTTCACGCACACCGCCGAAATTTAGCATATAGAAATTATTGCAATAGGTCAGATCTCCATGCAGACAGGGTTTGCAGTGGCCGCACCACATATAGGTCAATACAACATGGTCGCCAACGGCTACCTTCTTAACGCTCGCGCCAACCTCTTCAACAATACCGGAACCTTCATGTCCAAGCACGACAGGTAGCGGCACTTCATAGAGCTGGTCACGTGCCACCATGTCGGTATGGCACATGCCCGTTGCCACGACTCTTACCAGCACCTCATCGGAGCGTGGTTCACCCTGCACCAGATCTTCAATCTGGAAAGGCCCGCCTTCCTGACGAACCACTGCTGCCTTGATCTTTCTCATTTGAGCCTCCGACTTGGTAATGGGCAATTTCTGCTCGCCTTATGGAGCATTGGCAATAATATTGCAGCCATCAGTAGTTCTTCGCTTTCCGGGCCAGGTTGAAACTATCGAATACCTGATTTACCCGGTGCAAAAATTCCATTGGGATCCAGCGCCTTCTTAAGCGTCTTGTGAACATTTCGTTGCACAGGACCATATGTATCAGCGACTTTGTCCATAAATGCGGTGTTGACGCGATAGATTCCATATCCCTGCGCCGAAAATTCTGTCAGTAGTTCATCAAAGCACTGATAAGCCGCTTTCGTCTGTTCCGGATCAGTCTTGTCGTACAGCACATCAACAATGTGATGCATATCGCGCATTCCGACAATAAATTCGCCTGAATAATCCAGACCATGCCTGGCAAGAATCTGCTTGGTCAGCGCCATTTGCTTGAGTGTTTCGCTTCCACGTGCTTGCGAGACAGGCGCAAACCACATTGAACCGCCACCCCCGCGCCAGTTATACAAAGAAAACTCCTTGAGTGTCATCTCCCCGCGCATCAGCTTGGCCCGGTACTCAAATGCAGGATCATCGCTTGCTTCCTGCTCGGTTAGAATCTTGGCCTTGCCGGATTTACTGAACGCCTGCTGGACGATCTTCCAGTTCACATCGATCTGCTCCTGCGTGCCATAAAGAGCAGCATACACATTCCAAATTCCCAGCTTATGATCTTTCATGATCTTGTATACCGCTTCATCTGGAATGGAGCCAGGCCCAGTTATGTAATCACGACGCTGGGCCTTTACGGGTGCTTCATATAGCGCATGAGCAATAACAACCGCGTTGGGGATCACACCACTGATGCGTAGCGGGCGAATCGTATCCACGATTTCCACGATATCCTCTTCATGTTCGTACTGAATGCAGAACGGCTTGAATGCCGGTGGCTCAGGCATAAGCCAGAAACCGAATTTGGTGACGATGCCATAATTAGATTGCGTAAAAATTCCATCCAGATATGGGCCATACCCCCATTTGAATACCTGCCAAGTATTGGAATTGGGCATCGAACCCATCCCTGTGCGCAATACTTCACCATTCGCGAGAACCACTTCCATGCCACATGCAAACATGAAATGCTCTCCATAAGGCGTATATCCAACACCACGATCCAGCGTATTTCCGACGGGTCCCGCGATGGCGGAAGGCGCAGGCATGGATAGCCACAAACCCAGCTTATGCTCCTTGATATAATCGTAAAGCTGTTGATAGGTGACTCCAGGTTCAACCAGGGCATAGGCTAAGTCTTTATCCACTTCAAGAATACGATTCATACGTTTGAGATCCAGCACGACCTGACCACGTTCCGCAGGTGCTGCAGAGCCATAGCCCAGATTTTTTCCGGTAGAAATTGTCCAGAGCGGCACTTTGTATTGATTGCAGACTGCAACAATTTTCTGGATCTGCTCGACCGTGGTAGCCAGCAATGCTGCGGAAGGCGTATGCTCCGCATCTGGAACTGGCATCATCGTCTTAGTGTAGGGCGCAAGTTGTGTTGCGCTGGTAAGCACAGCCGTATCGCCAAGTACATTGCGAAATTCGCTTATGGCAGAATCAAAAGCTTTTTCGGATACTCCCTGTGGCAATACGATATATTTGCTGGTCATTCTGCGCACCTCCTTACACGTCTATTACAAAAGATACAAAATGTTTCCCCGATAATTCCAGATCATTTGAATTGCGCGGACCCAGACTGTTGACGAACGCACGACTAGAGCAAGATTCTTCATTGGTTCCCATGCCCAGCGCCATGGCAACAATGGCAAAGCCGGTAGCCTCCTCCCAATTATCGAATTTGGGATATACAAGAGCGGTACCACTGACTGCCTTATCCTGGTAGCTTCGGAATTCATCTGCGCGATGGGATACGGATTCCCATTTTCCTGATTCCTTCCAGCCCACTGATTTACACGCCTCTATCGGAGAAACCCCGGCACAATGCAGATGGGTTGCCTGGTTTCCCGCCGACCGATAAGACGAAAAACCCGATATGGGTGAGCCCGTCATTGCATCATCGCCCACCGATTCTTCCAGAAAATTTTCAACGATGGAAAAATTCTGCTGGCTTTGCATAAGCCCGGATGCAAGCAATCTCCCAGCGCTGTATGCGGGTGATGCGTTAGTCCACACATGTCGAAGAGGAAAGGTAGCGTCATCGCCGGGAGCAGACGTGTGGGAACCAAGTGAAAGTAGATGGCCATCGAGCTTTCGTACCAATTCATTGAATATGGCCGCACTGGAATCATCCATGACTGCAATCCAGCGAGTATTTCTGGATCGATGCAATAATTCAGCTACTCTGAGAGGATGAGTCAGTAGCCCATCTTCTAATTTCACTGTTGGTAACATGCCTTGGCGGTAATGGGTATTGGAGGCACAGGCAGCATAAGCGCCTCTGGAAAACATCTCGCCGATTCGCGTATTTCCCACTAGCAGATGGCAATTTCGGGTTTTATCAGAAACAGACTGATTAATGGGTACTGCTTGAGTGATGCCAGGGATACCGAGGGCTAATAAGGTTCCCCCAGTGAGCATGCCCTTCATGAGGTTACGTCGGGCTTCGTCCATGGTAGGTGGCCTCCGTTGGTGCTTGATTTAGTTTTTCGAAATGAAATCTGCTAGTTTTGCCAGCGATTCATCATCGATTTCCGAAGAACGAAAAGCGGGCATAGCTCGACGCCCACTGCGCACTATGGCCTTGATGTACTCGGCAGGAAGTCCACTTTTGAGAATACGAGGCCCAACGCGGTCTTCATGGCAATAAGCACAAATCTTGGAATAAATTTCAGAACCATCTTTCCAGGTGTGTCCTTGTACAGCAGCTTCTTTGGATGCGGACCATGCAGAGTTCGCCGTGATGAATGTGGATCCCAACATGAAACAAATCGCCAAAATTCTCAATTTTGTATTTTTCATGACTGATCCTCCAAGGAGAAAATGCCGTATATGCGCAAAATATATAATCTACTTGTGCTTTCTTAAGAAAATACTATCAAAACACTCTTCACTCTGTATGTGCGTTACCACACATACAGCTGTAGTTTCCGATCCAGTCTAAAGTAGGGATTAATGGCGACCTGATGCCAAGTGAATAAACGCGGTCCCATTACGGACTCAGCCACCGGTTTTCAAGTTCACTACGCTTCGGTTTCAGAGCCCGTCGCGCGCATTAGGCGCATGTCGTAATGCGCTTGGGTTATTGCCTGCTCCCTAGGTCGGCCTGCTTCGCAGCAATCTGGCCATACTACCAAGTACCAGCTTCACCCCGCGCCACAGCTTGGGCAGCAACCAGATGACCATGCCGATAAACAGCACGAGAAACACCAGAAACGCTGCCGGATGCGCCAATGCCAGCCACAAGCCCAACGCGAACAAGCCTTCTTCGCCAAACGAGGCGACCCAGTTGCTGAACGGCTCGGGTGAGGTGTTGATGAGCGCGCGGCTGCCTGCCTTGGCGAAGTGAGTGCCGCCCGCGAGTGTGCCGCCGAGCAGCGCGACTGCTGTGGCGATCAGGGGATCGCTGCTGTCTATTGCGCCCATTGCCAGCAAGGCTCCGGCGGGGATGCGGATGAAGGTTTGAATACTGTCCCATGCGCTATCCACCACGGGAAATTTGTCAGCCAGAAATTCCACCAGCAGCAATATGGCAGACAGGGCTATGACGATCGGGTGGGTGAGTATGTCCAGGCTTCCCGGCAGGTGCACGTAGCCAAACTTGCCCAGCAGGCCGACCGTAAATATCGTTGCATACAGCCGTATGCCGCTTGCCCAGCCAAGCCCCGCCGCCAGCGCAATAGTGGAAATTGCATCCATACAGCACCCCTTTGTTCATACTATTTTTTTACGCCCACATGCTAGCATTTTTACTTTAGCATAACGGATTGTTCAATTTGGGGAGAGGATCATGTTGCGTATCGCATTGCTGTTTAGCCTGCTCTCTTTCAATCTTCCGGCCCATGCAGAGGTTGAGCCATATAACCGCGTAGACTTTCAGGTTGAGGCCGGACGCGAAGTTGCCAATGATTGGCTGGTGGCCAGCATGAGCGTGGAAGTTCAGGACAAGCAGCCTGCCCGTGTCGCTCAGCAGATTAACACCGCGCTGAATGACGCACTGCAGAAGGCATCCGCATTCAGCGCAGTGAAAACCAGCAGCGGCAATCAACACACCTATCCGGTGTATGGCAAAAACAACCAGCTGGATGCCTGGCGCGGCCGTGGCGAGATCCGACTCGAAAGCCGCGATTTCAAGGCGGCTGGCGAGCTCATCATGCAGTTGCAGTCCACCCTGCAACTGGGCGGCGTGCAGTTTGCCATCGCACCTGACACCCGTGTGCAAACTGAAAATGCGCTGATCGCCGAGGCCATCAAGAATTTTCAGACTCGCGCCGAGGCCATACGCACAGCGATGGGCGCGAAATCTTACAAAGTCGTGCATTTCTCCATCAACAGCGGCGGCATGCCGCCCCGCCCGATGGCATTGATGCGCGGCGCTGTCAGGGCAGAGGCGGCGATTCCCATGCCTGAATTTGCCGGCGGAGAAAGCCGTATGACGGTGCAGATCAATGGCACGATAGAAACGCAGTAACGTTTCAACTGAGCCCAGAACAATCCGGAATAGACCACTATTTATTGCGAGCCATAATGACGCCACATGAATTCATGACAAGAATCATCAAGAGCACCAAACTTTTTCTCGTTTTTGTTTTCCTGTCATTCGCGAGCCTGGCGCAGGCTACCGGGAACATGCTTTTCACCGATCATCCGCTGGTTGGAAAAATATGGGACATGAACACTCGCAGCTATATAGACGAGGCTGCGCTGCTGGACAGGATCAACACATCCAATGTGCTGCTGCTCGGCGAAACGCATGACAACTCGCAGCATCATGAGCTCCAGCAGAAGTTGCTGAAAGCCCGTATCGAATCAGGTGAACGCCCCGCGTTGATGATGGAGCAGCTCAATACCGAAGACCAGCAGGTACTCGATCAGGCATTGGCCGGCGGCAATCGTGACGAAGTGTTGAAGAGCGTCAACGGCCTGATCAAATTCACCGACTGGCAGTTCTACGGTCCGTTGCTGGCCATTGCCATCGACAACAAATTGCCCGTCATTGCCGCCAACACTCCCAGCCAGCGTTTGCAGCCGGCCATTTGGCGCGGCTTCGATGCTTATGGCGAGGACGTGTTAAAGCGGCTGGCTGTAGAAGAGGTGTGGAGCGAGAGCCGCGAGAATTATCTGGTCACGCACATGGGGGGCGCGCACTGCGGCAAGATTCGAGATGACTTGCGCACGGGGCTGGCACGCAGCCAGCGGCTGCGCGATGCATACATGGCCGACAGCGCGGTATCCAGCGTCGAGCTTGGCGTAGTCGCGATCGTCGGCCGCGACCATGCTCGCCGCGACATTGGCCTGCCGCTTTACTTTGCCGCGCGTGCGCCGTCGGCACGCATCCTGTCGATAGGCTTTGTCGAGGTCGGCCCGGGAAAGACCGACCCCAAGGACTACGAAACGGAAAGCGCCACGGGCGACGCGCCCTTCGACGTGCTCTGGTTCACCCCGCGTGCCGAACGAACCGATCCCTGCGCCAATTTCGGCAAGCCCAAAACGGCGCAGCCATGAATCAGAGGCTTAATCTCTAGGGCACTTCAAAAAGTTTGTCATTCCCGCGAAGGATGGCATCCAGCTCGTGGATTTTACTGGGCTCCCGCCTTCGCGGGAGCGACAAAAATGTATTTTTAGAAGCACCCTCTAAGCGATCACCAATTCAGTGCTCCCGTTGGCTCGCATTGCTACCCTCTTTTTCGGGTGGGCGCACTACTCCCTCCGGCTTGTACTCCATCGCAAGGCGTTTCATGTTCTCGACGCGCTCGGAACTGGAGGGGTGAGAACTTAAAAAGGGAAGCGAAGCACCGCGTGAAGCAGCGCCCAGTTTTTCCTGCAAGCGCACCGAACCAAACGGGTCAAAGCCTGCCTGGACCATGTACTTGACCCCGAGGCGGTCAGCATCGTGTTCTTCCTCCCTTGAGAATGTGTTTGAGATTGGCGCGGTCGCAACATTCGTTACTTCAAACGGGATAGGTATGCCGAACATCCCCAGCGCAACACTTAAAATGGCCGAGGCGGCCATGCGGCTCTCTTCGCGATCTTGCCGCGAGCGCCCATGATTCAGGTACAGGTGCGCCAGTTCGTGTCCTATCAGGGCAGCCATCGCATCGTTATCCCGGCCAAGGAGATTGACCATGCCAATGTTGACGGCGATTATCGGGCCGTGCGCCGACACGGCAGAAAAGCCATTCGGCTCATTTCCTTCAGCAAGAAAAAGTTTGGTGTGCAATGAACCGGCTGCGCTTTCCATCTGCTCTTTAATCGAGATCATTTGCTGGATATCAGCAATATTAATGCTGGCAGAAATCTTGTTGCTCTGCTTTTCCTTCAGTGAGAGCGTGCGATAGGGAAGCGCCGCCATCGTCGAGGCATCCCATAATTTCAGAGGCTGGTCGGAAGCACATCCGGAAACAAGCGCTACGAACAGCAGGAGCATGATTTTGTTCATAGGATCGCAGCTTACACTTACATCGTGCGTTTGAGCAGCTTGCGCAACGCGCCAAGCGTGCGCGCATTGAGCACATCGGATTTTTCCAGCCAGCCGCGCCGCGCCTGGCCCACTCCAAACTTGAGGTTGCTGAAATCGAACGTACTATGCGCATCCGAATTGATGCTGACCAGCACACCTTCCTCCTTGGCGCTCTGGCATTGGCTGTCGAGCAGATCGAGGCGTTCCGGGTGGGCGTTCAGTTCGAGAAAGCAGCCGCGCTGTTTGGCATGGCGGATGATGCGCAGCATGTCCACATCGTAGGGTGCGCGCCGCTCTATCAGGCGGCCGCTGGGATGAGCAAGCAGCGTGAAGTGCGGGTGATCCATCGCGCGCAGGATGCGTTCGGTCTGCTTGGCGCGCGACAGGTCGAAGCGGCTGTGCACCGCGCCCACCACGAGGTCCAGCCGCGCAAGCACTGAATCGGGCAGGTCCAGGCTGCCGTCCTCAAGGATGTCCACCTCGATCCCTTTGAGCAGCGCGATGCCGTCAAGCTGCGTGTTGAGGCGGTCAATCTCGTCACACTGCCGCGCCAGGTGCAGCGGGTCCAGCCCATGCGCCACGGTGAGGCGGCGCGAGTGCTCGGTGATGGCCAGGTACTCCAGCCCCAGCGCCTTGGCTGCCAGCGCCATGTCGCGCAGGCTGTCGTGGCCGTCGGTGGCGTTGGTGTGCGCATGCAGGTCGCCTTTGAGGTCGGATAGCTCCAGCAGTTTGGGCAGGCGTCCGCCGCGCGCGGCTTCGATTTCGCCGCGATCCTCGCGCAGCTCCGGCGGAATATAAGGCAGGCCGACTGCACGGTATACCGATTCCTCGCTGTCTCCTGCGATGCGCTGCGCGCCGCGGAACACGCCGTATTCGTTGATCTTGAGTCCGCGCTGCTGCGCGATGCGGCGCAGGGCGATGTTGTGCGCCTTGGAGCCGGTGAAGTAGTTGAGCGCAGCGCCGTAGCTTTGCTGCGCCACCACGCGCAGGTCCACCTGCAAGCCACACTTGAACAGCACGCTGGCGCGTGTTTCACCGGCGGAGAACACTTCGGCGACTTCGTCATAGGCGGTGAAGCGCTGCATCACCGGGCTGTCCTTTGCGGCCGTCACCAGAATATCCAGGTCTCCCACGGTCTCGCGCATGCGCCGGAAACTGCCAGCCACGACCACCTGTTGCACGCCGGGGACAGCTTGCAGAAAGCCGCGCAGCGCTTCGGCATATTGCGCCGCCGTGGCAAGCTTGAAGCGCTGGCTCTGGCTGGCATGGGCTTCAAGGGCCTGCAGGATGTTCTGCTCGGTTTTTTCCCCGAAGCCGTGCAGGGCGCTGATGCGGCCGTCTTGGGCGGCGCGATGCAGCTGTTCAACGGTTTGCACATCGAGGCTGAGATAAAGCGCCCGCACGCGTTTCGGCCCCAGGCCGGGAATTTTCATCAACTCGGTAATCGCGGGCGGCAGCTCACGGCGCAGACGTTCCAGCAGGCCGCAGCGTCCCGTGGTAATGATTTCGTTGATTTTTGCGGCGAGATCGTCGCCGATGCCGGGCAGGCGGGTCAGGTCATCGCCTTTCGCTACCAGCTGGCGCGCCTCTTGCGGCAGATCGGCCAGAATGCGCGCGGCATTACGATAGGCGCGGATACGGAATATATTCGCCCCTTGAATCTCCAGCCGGTCAGCGATCTCAGTGAAGATGGCAGTGATGTCGGCGTTATGGATGGGCATCGACGAGCCTTTGATACACGGTGAAGTCATGAACGGAAAAGCAGCAGAAGATGACTTCACGAATGGAGTCGAGTGCCGGCAGCGCAGAGTTGACGGAAGCAACTGCGACACGGGCGGCGAGTTCCACGGGATAGCCGTAGACGCCTGTGCTGATGCAGGGAAATGCGATGGAGTGCGCACCATTATCGGCTGCAAGCTGTAGCGAGTTGCGATAGCAGGAAGCCAGCAGCTCCGGTTCGCCTTGTGTGCCGCCATGCCATACCGGGCCGACGGTGTGAATGACGAATTTTGCGGGCAGGCGATAGCCCTTGGTGAGCTTCGCTTCGCCCACCTTGCAGCCGCCGAGCAGGCGGCACTCCTGTAGCAGCTCGGGGCCTGCGGCACGATGAATCGCCCCGTCCACACCGCCGCCGCCCAGCAGCGACGAATTGGCGGCGTTGACGATTGCATCCACCTTGAGAGTGGTGATGTCGGCCTGTATGACACAAAACACGGGTGGCATGGCTCATTCCAATTTACAATTCGGGTCGGGGCAATCCGATATCCCCGTGGCACGAGATGCAGCCGCAACTGCTAAACAAAATTAGACGCCTTATTTTGCGGCATCACAAGCGGCATCCGAAATGCTGTCGGGAACAATTAAAAACATTCATATAACGATATAGACGATAAATGGGAAGAGGAAATCATGCGTATTACAGTTTTGATGATTGGCGCGCTCGCGATCGGCGGGATAGGTGCGGCCGATGCGCTGGCCGCACCGGACGAGATTCAGGTCTATACGGAAGAGATGGATGAGCCCGGCGAGTTCGGCCTGGAGCAGCATCTCAATTACACGATCAAGGGAGAAAAATCACCGGCCTGGCCCGGGCAGGTGCCTTCGCATCATGTGACGCAGGTCACGCCGGAATTTTCTTATGGCGTCACGAAGAATCTGGAAGCTGGGCTGTATGTTCCGCTGGCGTTCAGGCCCGATGGCAACGCCTATCTGAATGGGCTACGTGTACGCCTGAAATACATCGCTCCCCGGCAGGATAACGATACATTTTTTTACGGACTGAATGTGGAACTGGGCCGCAGTTCCAGACGCACGTCCGAGAGCATCTCAGGGATGGAGTTCAGGCCGATCATCGGCTACCGCGATGCGCGCTGGCTGGTGAGCTTCAATCCGATCCTGAACATGGACCTTGCCGCCAACGCAAGCCATCAGCCGCAGTTCGAGCCCGCACTGAAGCTGATGCACAGCGTGGGTGAAAAAGCCTACGCAGGCTTCGAGTATTACGGCGAGTTTGGACCATTGAACCATCCCTTGCCGCGCAGCGAGCGCGCTCACACGCTGTATGCCGCATTCGATGTCGAAACGCACGGATTTGATATCAACTTCGGTATTGGCCGCGGCTTCGTGAATGCCGGTGATGATTGGGTGATGAAAGGGATCATCGCGCTGCCGTTCAAGTAGGTCGGTGCCACGTTATTCTATTGCCATTGCTGACAGCCGGGGTTGTTTCACTGGCAACCACCACTAAACTAACGACTCGTTGTTGCAATGACGCGACAGCTTAATCAGATGACTACAACTAAAACAAAAGGGGCAAGAAAGATGGAAGGCACGAACAAGAAAAAAATGTGGCTGTTGATGCGGGGTAACGCCGGCAAGGAGGTTGCCGGACTCAAGAAAGCATTGTGCAAAGTCTTGGGCAAAGGTGCGCTGTCCTACCCCGGGTTGGTCGACGGCGATACCTTCGATGCCGACACCGAGACCGCCCTGCGGGCCTGGCAGACCAGCGTGGGTTTGGTGGCGGACGGTATCGCCGGGCCGCGCACCCTGTCCGCGCTGGGCATTTCCCCGCCGGCAAAACTGGCGGTCAGCGTCGATGCCGCCACGGTAAGCAAGCTGTTTCCCTACACCCGAACTTCCAGCATCGCCAAAAATCTGCCTTATGTGACGGCAGCGCTGGCGGCCTTCGGCCTGACCGACGTGAACATGATCTGCACTGCACTGGGCACGATACGCGCCGAGACCGAAGGCTTCATGCCGATCTCCGAGTTTCCTTCCCATTTCAATACGCTGCCCGGCCAGGCTGCTTTCAGCGCCTACGATAACAAGCTGGGCAACAAGCATCCGGGCGATGGGGCGCGATATCGCGGGCGGGGATTCGTCCAATTGACCGGGCACGACAATTACGCCAGGTTCGGCGCGGCGCTCAACATTCCGCTCGTGGATAACCCGGATAGCGCCTGCGCGCCGGAAGTCGCCGCCTGCCTGCTGGCAGCCTATCTCGATGCGAACAGGGAGAAATTAGTCAGTGCGCTTGCCAAGGATGATCTGAAGGCCGCGCGCAAAGTTGTCAATGGCGGCAGCCACGGTCTGGATCGGTTCTCCGACACGTTCCTCAAGGGACGGACGACGTGGACCGCCGCAGTCCCGCTGGCCGGGGCTGTGCGCAGGAGGGCAACAGCGCCGGTTGCCGCACGCAAGGCAGCAGCTCCTGTCGCGGCGCGCCGCGCCACCCTCAATGTGACACGCGACCCGGCGGATCTGCGCGACCGCGCGTATATGCCGCTGCCGCACTCGCTGCCGCAGAAGTTTCCGGAGGATGGCGACATCAAGCATTTCATGGGCGCCTATACCCAGGCCGGACTCGTTCTGGATCAGGGGCAGGAGGGGGCATGCACCGGCTTCGGCCTGGCCTGCGTCATCAACTACCTGCGCTGGCGCTCTGCCGGAATGCCGAAGAAACTCGAGCCGGT
>JAUQWW010000002.1 GCA_030834965.1 Gallionellaceae bacterium
GGCAGCTCCAGCTAAGAAGGCAGCTCCAGCTAAGAAGGCAGCTCCAGCTAAGAAGGCAGCTCCAGCTAAGAAGGCAGCTCCAGCTAAGAAGGCAGCTCCAGCTAAGAAGGCAGCTCCAGCTAAGAAGGCAGCTCCAAAGAAACCAACTGCTGCAATAAGCAAGCCCGCTGTTCCTGCGGCGCCTGCTGCGGCTGCTCCTGCTCCTTCCGCTCCGGCACCCGTGCGCCCAGCTACAACCTGGCCTTTTCCTACGCCAGGCATCAGCAAGCCGAACTGAGGGGACTAGAGGCTGTGGAGGCAGCCCCTCAGGTATTTTGAGCAGGGGCTGACCGCAGCTTTGCGGGTTGTATTACTGGGCGCACCAGGTTATATCTGTGTGCGCTCCTTTTCGTTGCCTGCATCATGCAGGCGCGCCGGCCTTTGCACTCCTAGTATGAGTGCTTTCGTGACTCTTGTTACAAAGCTATAGCGGAAGTAACTCGATGCTATACAGCGTGATGGGAGCGGCACTGTTTCTGTCGAAGACAATGCCCGCCTCGACTCCAGCGCGGGCGATATCCGTTGCGTTGTCGTAACGGGCATAGGCATGATGCAATGCCCCGAGCGCGTACTCATGGCCGGATCCAATCGCCCAGAATTGGGTGTATTCAAATACTTCGCGCATTGAATAGATGCCGTAGATGCCGCTGGCATTGGCGATCAGCGCGGTGATCTGGCTCGATTCATAAGGATCCTCTTCGTCTTCTTTGGGATTGAGGAAGCATTCCTCTTTCAAGACCGGGTGCAGCTTGCGGAAAGTTTCAAAAATCTCTCCCTTGCTGTTAAGCTGCAAATCCGGAGTTTTCGCCAACAGGTTGGCCAATACCAGATGATGCGCAGCGCTGCCGCACACGCCGATATGGCTATCGCCACAATGCAGTATCTTGTCATGCGAAGCATCGAGCGCGGCAGGTAAGCGGGTGTTGCCGAAGGTGGTCAGCGTGTCGGCCGCAATCGCGACGACGCCATTCTTTCTTACTGCGACGATGGTAGTCATATTGAATCAGTCCTCAAGATATTGCTGAATTTTAACACCGATGCTATATAGCGCCCCTCTTCCTTATGCCTCTGATGCAGCCGGCTACTTCACGGCCATCGCTGAATTGCCTTGGGCGGCATGGCTGGACAGCGGAGGAATGGGGCGTTATGACATTCTTTGCGCACAACCTGTGGCGACGCTGGTCACGTATGGCGACCGTACCGAAATCAGTGATGCGTCGGGGAAGCGGTCTTCGGCCGATGATCCGTTTGACCTGCTGCGCCGGCAATTGGGTGGACCTGTCGCGGCTATACCAGGCATTCCATTTGCCGGCGGGGCGCTGGGTTATTGGGGATATGACCTCGCGCGGCGCATCATAGATTTGCCGGCAAGTGCGCATGATGCCGAGCATTTGCCGGACATGGCAATCGGCATCTATGACTGGGCCATTGTACTGGACCATCGGCAAGAAACTGCCCGGCTTGTATCACAGCAACGCCAGACGGATACGGCACAAGTGCTACCCAGAATTCTTGCGCGGTTGCAAATCAGTGAAGAGCTACCCCCGGACGCGTTCAATGTGCATGGCCGCATTCACTCCAACTTCACGAGTACCCAGTACCGGTCTGCGTTTGATGCCGTGCAACGCTATTTGCATGACGGCGATTGTTACCAGGTTAACCTGGCTCAACGCTATGCAGCGAGCGCTTCAGGCGATGCGCTGCAGGCCTATCTCGAATTGCGCCGCCTGAGCCCGGCGCCTTATTCCGCTTACCTCAATCTGCCGCAAGCGCAGATTTTATCAGCCTCGCCGGAATGCTTTCTGCAGTTGCGTGCGGGCAAGGTGGAAACCCGGCCGATCAAAGGGACACGCCCGCGCATGGCTGATGCTTTATCCGACATGCGGGTTGCACAGGAGTTGCAGCACAGCAGCAAAGATCGTGCAGAAAATTTGATGATCGTGGATCTGTTGCGCAACGACCTGGGCAAGAGCTGCATTCCGGGATCGGTGCAAGCACCCAAATTGTTCGAGGTGGAAAGCTATGCTCAGGTTCACCACATGGTAAGCACCGTCAGCGGCCAGCTTGCACCGGGGCAGGACGCACTGTCGCTGCTGCGCAATTGTTTCCCCGGCGGCTCTATCACCGGTGCACCCAAACAACGTGCCATGCAAATCATCGAGCAGCTCGAGCCGCAGCGGCGGGGCGTGTATTGTGGCGCCATTGGCTATGTTGGCTACGATGGCAACATGGATAGCAATATTGCCATCCGCACCTTGGTGTATGCGGATGGTGAAATCCGTTTTTGGGCGGGCGGCGGCATCGTGGCCGATTCTGATGCGACGGCGGAATACCAGGAGACGCTGGATAAAGCGAGGGCGATGCTGGAATTGTTGCGCCGATTTGGCGGAAACGAATAATTCCGAAGGTTGCGTTGCATGCCGCACAGAATGTGGGAGTGTTGCTGTTCGATCTGGCGTGATCGTGTAGCTGGTCAGGCAGGCACGCTTTTCACCCGGGTAATGCGCACCACTTCGGGTATCTTGCGCAGGCTGCGCATTACATTGGCAAGATGCATGCGGTTGTTGACCTGCAGGGTGAAATACAGTGTGGTGTAATCCCCCTCGTTGGTGAAGTGCACGTTCTCGATGTTCGATTCGGATTCGGCAATTGCGGCTGCTGCCTTGGCGAGTACGCCGCGCTGGTTGGCGACAATGAGCTTAATGTTTACATCGAATGGTTTGTTGATATGCCTGTCCCATGTAACGTCCAGCCATTCGCCCGTGCTGCCGCGCCCTTTGCGCAGCATGGGGCAATCATGGGTGTGTACGATGAGTCCCTGTCCGTGCTTGATCACGCCGATGATGGGGTCTCCCGGAATGGGGCGGCAGCATTTGGCAAACTGAACCGCCAACCCTTCCGTGCCCTGAATGGTAATGACTCCGCTGGAAGGAAGCTCGTGCGTGCCGCTTTCGCTCATTCGCGCAAGCTGGCGCGCAATGACCATGTTGAGGCGGCGCCCCAGGCCGATATCGGCCAGGATTTCCTCGCGTGATTTTGCGGTCGTATCCTTGACTAGTTTTTCCCATTGGGATTCGTCAATATCCTGAGGCTTCACGCCGAGCGAGGCGAACGCCTGGTTGAGCAGGCGCTCGCCCAAACGGGTAGATTCGTCAAAATGCATGGTTTTGAGAACGTGCCTGATCTGGCTGCGCGCTTTGCTGGTTATCACATAACTCAGCCAGGCTGGGTTCGGTTTGGCATGCGCAGCAGTAATGATTTCAACACGGTCACCATTTCTCAGCTCGGTACGCAGTGGTACCAGCTCGAAATTTACCTTGGCGGCTACGCAACGATTGCCAATATCAGTATGCACGCTGTAGGCGAAATCTACCGCGGTTGCGCCACGCGGAAGTGCGAGGATTTTCCCCTTGGGCGTGAAGACGTAGACTTCATCCGGGAACAGGTCCACCTTCAGGTGCTCCAGGAATTCGACCGAACTGCCGCTCTGGCTCAGGCTTTCCAGCAGACTCTGCAGCCATTGATGAGTCTTCTTTTGCAGATCATTGATCGGTGTTTCGGTATTTTTGTACAACCAGTGCGAAGCGACACCGGCCTCTGCGATCCTGTGCATCTCCGTGGTGCGGATCTGCACCTCGATGGGGGTGCCATATGGGCCGAACAACGTAGTGTGCAGTGACTGGTAGCCGTTTCCCTTGGGTATGGCGATGTAATCCTTGAACTTGCCCGGAATCGGCTTGTACAGACCATGCAGCACCCCCAGCGCCAGATAACATGAAGGAATATCTTCTACCAGAATACGGAATCCATAGATATCCAGCACTTCCGAGAAGGCGAGTGATTTCGCCTGCATCTTCTTGTAGATGCCATACAGATGTTTCTCGCGCCCCTGAACCTGGGCGATCACATGATTTTCTTTCAACCGCTGGGTGATGGCCTCCAGAATCTTGCCTACAACCTCGCGGCGATTGCCACGCGCAACTTTCAGCGCCTTGGACAGGACTGCGTAGCGGTTTGGGTGCAAATGCCTGAAGCTCAGCTCTTCCAGTTCCTGATAAATGGCATTGAGCCCCAGGCGGTTGGCGATGGGCGCGTAGATTTCCATGGTCTCGCGCGAGATGCGCTCGCATTTTTCACGTGACATGGATTCCAGCGTGCGCATGTTGTGCAACCGGTCCGCCAGTTTGATCAGGATGACCCGCACGTCGCGCGCCATTGCCAGCAGCATCTTGCGGAAATTCTCCGCTTGCGCATCTTCGCTGGTTTCAAATTCGATCTTGTCCAGCTTGCTCAAGCCATCGACCAGTTCGGCCACTGACTTGCCAAACTTTTTGGCTACTTCCTCATTGCTGATATGGGTGTCTTCCACCACGTCGTGCAACAGTGCCGCCATGATGGCTTGTGCATCGAGGTGCAGCGGGGTGAGGATGCGTGCGACGGCGATCGGGTGCGAGATATAGGGATCGCCGGATTTGCGGAGCTGACCTTTGTGTGCGTTGCCGCTAAATTCGAGAGCTTGCCGGATGTGTTCGACATCCTTGGGCTTCAGGTAGGTGGAAACCTCCTGCAGGAGCGTTTCGGCATCGGCCATGAGTCATGTTCGGCAGTTGAAGTGTTCCCGGCCACGCGTGCCGGGAACAGCGGTAGCTCAAGCCTGTCCGCGGTTGAGGATTTCCAGGCCGACCTTGCCTTCGCTGATTTCGCGCAGGGCGACGACGGTAGGTTTGTCCTTGCTTTCTTCCACAAGGTAGCTGGCGCCGTTAGCCAGTTGGCGTGCGCGGTAGGCGGCGGCCAGGGTCAGTTCGAAGCGGTTGGGAATGCGTTCCAGACAATCGTCTATCGTGATGCGAGCCATGTGTAACCTCTTTCAGTTTTGCAATTGGTTGATTAAAGCCTGCTGGCGTGCGAGTTGCCTGTCGCGGCGGAGTCCTGCGGCAACGACGACGGCATTAAGCTGCTGTAAAGCCTCGTCCAGCTTGTCGTTGATAATAACATAGTCGAACTCCGTAACATGCGCGACATCTTCCTTGGCAGAGCTGATGCGCCGGGCGATCACCTCTGCGCTGTCCTGGGCGCGTCCTTTTAATCGTGTTTCCAGCGCTTGCAGCGAGGGGGGCAAGATGAAGATGCCGATGCAATCGGGGAATTTGCTGCGCACTTGCGCCGCGCCCTGCCAGTCTATCTCCAGCAGGATGTCGCGTCCGCTGGCGATTTCCGACGCGATCCAGGATTGAGAAGTTCCGTACAGATTGCCATACACCTCGGCGCTTTCCAGAAAGTCGCCATGCTCGGCCATCGCCAGGAAAGTCTCGCGGCTGACGAAATGATAATCCTTGCCATTGGTTTCACCCGGGCGCGGTGCACGCGAGGTGTAGGAAATGGACAGGTCAATTTCCCCGTTGTTGGCTAGCAGTGCAGTCACCAAGCTGGTTTTGCCGGCACCCGAAGGTGCGCTGACAATGAAAAGATTTCCTTTCATGCGAAGTCTCCTACTCTATATTCTGAATTTGTTCGCGCATTTGCTCGATCAGCAGTTTCATGTCCATTGCGGCGCGCGATACTTCGGCATCCACTGATTTCGACCCCAGCGTATTGGCTTCGCGGTGCAATTCCTGCATCAGAAAATCCAGGCGCTTACCCACCGTGCCACCCTGTGCCAGCACGCGCCGCATCTCAGTCAGGTGAGTCTGCAGGCGCGACAATTCCTCGTCTACGTCGATCTTGCTGGCGAACAGGGTGATTTCCTGGTGCAAGCGCTCATCATCGCCATTTTGCATGGCGGCTTGCAGGCGGGAAGCCAGTTTTTCCTCATACGCGGCAATCGCGGACGGGATACGCGGTGCGACAGTAGCGCACTGTACCTCGATCTGCGCCACGCGTTGCAGCAGGAACTCTTGCAGCTTCTCGCCTTCACGCATGCGCGCCGCGGCAAATTCACCTAATGCCTGGTTCAGCAAGTCCAATATGGTGCTGCGCAAGGTATCGGCGGACAGCGGGGGGCTATGCAGCATGCCGTTCCAGCGCAGTACGTCGGCTACGTTCAATTCCCGTGCTTCAGGCAATACGGCACGCACCTCGTCGCTCCATTGCGCCAGTTGCCGCAGCAGCGTATGGTTGAGTTGCGCCGGGTTTTGTTCGGAAGAGCGCGCAGTAAAGCCGATGCGGCATTCCACCTTGCCGCGCGTCAGCTGCGCGGCAATGGTTTCGCGCAATACGGGCTCAAGCGCGCGCAGTTCGTCCGGCATGCGCAACTGGAGGTCTAGATAGCGGTGATTAACCGCGCGCAGTTCCAGCGAAAATGAACCTGCATCGAGTTCTGCGGCTGCCACGGCAAAGCCGGTCATGCTGAAAATCATTGCGCTCTCCGGAAGGGCTGGACTGCCAGAAAAACTGGGCTGCCAGAAAAAATTGGGCCGAACGACGCACATTATATTACGATTGCATCTTATGAAATTCGCTATATACCAATCCAGCCGTATCGGTGGACGCAAATACAACCAGGATCGAGTAGCCTATGCATACAGTGACCGGGCCTTGTTGCTGGTGCTGGCCGATGGCATGGGTGGGCACATGCATGGCGAGGTTGCGGCGCAGCTGGCGGTAAAGGCATTCGTGGATGCATTCGAGCAGGCCGCCTTGCCACGCGTGCCTGAACCGGATGCATTCTTGCGTGAGATCATGCAGCGCGCCCACATGGACATCATCCACCACGCGCGCGAGCAGATGCTTCCAGGCAATCCTGGCACGACCTGTGTCGTGGCACTGGTGCAGGATGGACAGGTTCACTGGGCGCATGCAGGGGATTCGCGCCTGTATCTTCTGCGCGGCCGCGAG
Organism: Gallionellaceae bacterium; assembly: GCA_030834965.1. GTDB lineage: Bacteria > Pseudomonadota > Gammaproteobacteria > Burkholderiales > Gallionellaceae > JAUQWW01. The sequence continues at coordinate 6,874 of JAUQWW010000002.1, forward strand.
GTGGTGGCGAGGACGCGCGATCATTCGGTGGTGCAGCAGTGGGCCGACTGGGGTGTCATCAAGCCGGAAGAAATGAGAACGCATCCGGACCGGAACAGAATAACCAATTGCCTCGGCGGCGTGGAGGATATGTTTTACGTTGAGTCCGGTCCCGCTGCGCCATTGCAGTCGGGCGATGTGCTGCTGCTGTGCAGTGATGGCCTGTGGGGGCCGCTGAATGACGCAGAGATCGCGGCAGAATTGCTTGATACCCCCTTGCCGGAAACACTGGAACAATTGATTAGTAAGGCAATAGGCCGGGAAGGTCCGCGCGCAGACAATTCGACAGCAGTGGTTGCACGCTGGGGTGATGCCGAAAATGAGCACTCCGCACCAGCACCTGTATCCGAGGTGCTTGACTGCAACTAGCCCTGTTGCGGCGTGCGCTATAATGCGCACCTTCCATTTTTCAGAGATTGTCCCATGCGTTTCAGCCCTTCCATACGTCCCAGCCAGCGCGAGCCCAATCAGCTGCGCGCTATCCACATCACGCGTCATTACACCAAGCATGCCGAAGGTTCGGTGCTGATCGAATGCGGTGACACCAAGATCATTTGCACCGCCAGCGTGGAAGAGCGCGTGCCGTCGCACAAGAAAGGTTCGGGCGAGGGATGGGTCACCGCGGAATACGGCATGCTGCCACGCTCTACCGGCGAACGCATGCAGCGCGAGGCGGCCAAGGGCAAGCAGTCCGGGCGCACCCAGGAAATACAGCGCCTGATCGGGCGCAGCCTGCGCACCGTGGTCGATCTGAAGAAACTCGGAGAGCGCACCATACAGGTGGACTGCGACGTGATCCAGGCGGACGGCGGCACGCGCACCGCCAGCATCACCGGCGCCTTTGTTGCCCTGCACGATGCAGTGAGCGGTTTGATCAAAAAGGGGCTGATTACGGAAAGCCCACTGCGGGACCATGTGGCGGCGATTTCAGTGGGCGTCTATCAGGACGTGCCGGTGCTTGATCTCGATTATGCCGAGGACTTCGATTGCGATACCGACATGAACGTGGTCATGACCGGCGCCGGGCATTTCGTCGAAGTGCAGGGCACCGCTGAAGGCAATGCCTTCAGCCGCGCAGAAATGGATGCACTGCTCGATCTGGCGCAGTCAGGCATTGCGCAACTGGTCGAGATGCAACGCGCCGTACTGGCAGAATGATTCAATTGGAAAAGCTGGTCATCGCCTCCAACAACCCCGGCAAGCTTGCTGAATTTCAATTGCTGTTGCAGCCGCTTGGCATCGAGGTGGTGACGCAGGCACAACTTGGCATCAAGGAAGCCGAAGAGCCGCACCTTACATTCATTGAAAATGCATTGGCCAAAGCGCGGCATGTCAGCCTCGAAAGCGGATTGCCCGCGCTGGCGGACGATTCCGGTATTTGTGTGGATGCGCTGAACGGCGCGCCCGGCGTGTTTTCCGCGCGCTATGCAGGCTTCCCGCTTTCGGATGAGCGCAACAACAGAGCTTTGCTTGAAGCCATGAAAACGCACAGCAATCGTTCTGCGCATTATTACTGCGTGTTGGTGCTGATGCGTTCGGCGGGTGATGCGCAACCCGTCATCGCGGAAGGTGAATGGCACGGCGAAATTGCACGCGAACAGCGTGGAGAAGGCGGTTTTGGCTATGACCCGTTGTTCTGGTTGCGGGAACTTGGAAAGATGAGCGCAGAACTGACACGCGAAGAGAAGCACGCCATCAGCCATCGCGGCAAGGCGATGAAAGTGCTGCTGGAGAAGTTGAAAGCTCATTAGAGGCGCAGTGACTTATTGTGTGTGCGGGGGCACGCCATGCATTCCACAATTATGAGTACACATATCCTTCATCCCACCGGTCTCAAATCACATGTAGTCAATTTTCGCGCCTTGCCGCCGCTATCGCTATACATACATATCCCGTGGTGCGTGCGCAAATGCCCTTACTGCGATTTCAATTCGCACGAGGTGCGCGGAGGTTTGCCAGAGCAGGAATATGTGGCCGCTCTGTTGCGCGACCTGGAACTGGCGCTGCCGCAAATCTGGGGGCGTCCGGTGTATAGCGTATTCATCGGCGGCGGCACACCCAGCCTGCTTTCTGCACAGGCTGTGGGGAAAATTCTTGATGCGGTGCGCATGCTGCTGCCGCTGGACATGAATGCCGAAGTCACGCTGGAAGCCAATCCCGGCACGGTGGAGGCGGAAAAATTTGCCGGCTTCCGCGACGCAGGGGTGAATCGCCTGTCGCTTGGCATCCAGAGCTTCAACGATGCACATCTCAAGGCGCTGGGGCGCATTCACAGCGCAGATGAGGCGCGACGCGCAGTGGAGATTGCACAGCAGCATTTCGACAATATCAATCTCGACCTGATGTATGGCTTGCCGCAGCAGACGCTGGAAGAGGCCGTGCAGGATGTGCATGAAGCACTGAAATTCTCGCCGCAGCACTTATCCTGCTACCACCTGACCTTGGAACCGAATACGCTGTTCTACCGCTATCCGCCCGCATTGCCGGACGATGACATGAGCAGCGCAATGCAGCAGCGCATTGAGGAATTGCTGGCAGCGCAGGGATACGAGCATTACGAAACATCGGCTTTTGCGCAACCAAGAAAACAGGCGCGCCACAACCTGAATTACTGGCAGTTCGGCGATTATCTGGGCATAGGCGCGGGCGCACACAGCAAGCTGAGTTTTCACGACAAGGTCATCCGGCAGGCGCGCTACAAACAACCCCAAGCCTATCTGGAACAGGTGGCACAGGGCGCGCCGGTGCAGACGGAGCATGAGGTGGGGCGTGAGGAACTGGGATTCGAGTTCATGATGAATGCGCTGCGCCTAAATGAAGGCTTTATCCCTGCGCTGTTTACCGAGCGCACCAGCCTGTCCTTGCTGGCGCTGCGTCGCGAGCTGGAGCTGGCCGAGCAGCGCGGCCTGTTGTTGCGCCAGCCGCAGCGCATTGCGCCGACCGAACTGGGGCGGCGCTTTCTCAACGATCTGCTACAAATCTTTCTTCCGGCGGAACACTAGATCCCACACTCCGTGCCCCAGCCGCAGACCGCGCTGCTCGAACTTGGTGAGCGGGCGGTAGTCCGGGCGCGGCGCGTAGTCGGCGGCGCTGTTTTTCAGCAACGGCTCCGCGCTTAATACCGCCAGCACCTGTTCGGCGTAGTCCTGCCAGTCGGTGGCGACATGAATGTACCCGCCGGGTCTGAGTTTCTGCACCAGTTGTGCTACGAACGGAGTCTGGATCAGCCGGCGCTTGTTGTGGCGCGCCTTGTGCCAGGGATCGGGGAAAAAGATGTGCACGCCGTCCAGCGCACTATCGGCCAGCATGTCGCGCAGCACTTCGACGGCATCGTGCTGGACGATACGAATATTGCTGAGCTGCCTTTCCTCTATTTGCTTGAGCAGGCTGCCCACTCCCGGTGTGTGCACCTCGATGGCGAGGTAATCGTTGTCCGGGTGCCCCTGCGCGATCGCGGCTGTGGTCTCGCCCATACCGAAACCGATCTCAAGAATTTTTGGCGCATCTCTGCCAAAGACGGCTTCGAGGTTCAGTACTTGAGCCGAATAGGGGATGCCATATTGCGGCATCAGTGTGTCATAGCAGCGCTGTTGCGCATTTGAGACACGTCCTTGGCGCAGCACAAAGCTGCGGATATGCCCAGAGCGTTTCAGGTTGTCACGCTGCTGCATCAGGCTTTGCCGATCATTCCGCTGGTAGGCGAACTGGGTGACGCGCTGTATAGCTTTTTCGGCATGCGCCCGGCCAGGAATGCTTCGCGGCCGGCCTCCACCGCTTTCTTCATGGCGGATGCCATCTGCACGGGGTTCTTGGCGGCGGCGATGGCGGTGTTCATCAGCACGCCATGGCAGCCGAGCTCCATTGCAATCGCCGCGTCCGAAGCCGTGCCCACTCCTGCATCCACGATCACCGGTACTTGTACGCGTTCCATCAGGAGCTGCAGATTCCATGGGTTGAGGATGCCCATGCCGGAGCCGATCAGTGAGGCCAGCGGCATGATGGCGATGCAGCCGATGTCTTCCAGCTGTTTGGCGATAATGGGGTCGTCCGAGGTATACACCATCACCTGGAAGCCTTCTGCTACCAACGTCTTCGCGGCGGCGAGGGTTTCCACCACGTTGGGGTAGAGTGATTGCGGGTCGCCCAGTACTTCGAGCTTGACCAGGCTGTGTCCGTCCAGCAGTTCGCGCGCGAGGCGCAGGGTACGCACGGCGTCGTCTGCGGTATAGCAGCCTGCTGTGTTGGGCAGCAGCGTGTATTTGGATGGCGGCAGGATTTCCAGCAGACTGGGTTCGTTCGGATTTTGCCCGATGTTGCTGCGGCGGATCGCAATGGTGATGATTTCCGCACCGCTGGCCTCGACGGCTGCCGTGGTTTCCGCGAAATCCTTGTATTTGCCGGTGCCGACCAGCAGGCGCGAGTTATAACTTTTGCCCGCGATGAGCAGTGTGTCGTTGTTCATTTATGTTTCCGTGGTTAGCCACCGCCGACCGCGACGACGATTTCCAGCTTGTCGCCATCTGCCAGCAGATGTTGGTTGAACTGTCCGCGCGGCACGATCTCGCCATTGCGTTCCAGTGCGATACGCTTGCCGCCCAGTTGCATCTGTTCGAGCAGCACGGCGATGCTGATGGGGCTATCGAAATGGCGCGCTTCGCCATTGATTGAAACTGAAATCACTTTCAAATTCTTCTCAGGTTAAGGTAACATCCATTTTACACGATGCGGGCGTCGTATAATGGTAATACCCTAGCTTCCCAAGCTAGAGCCGTGGGTTCGATTCCCATCGCCCGCTCCAGTTCACGTGTGTCGCCTTCCCGATTTCTTCTGTGCTGATTCCGGCGTGCCTATCCTTACGTATTGCCTAAATTGTTGTGATTTTAACATGGCGTGGAGTTGCTTCAGCTCCAGCAAAATATCGGAATTTTATGCCTGATTTTGGGAGTCTCCATATGCATAAAATAAGCAGTTTGCTTATTGGCTTGTCATGGCTATCACCTTACGATGCATTTGTTTATTAAAGAAATGCCAATGAGGATGCGCTTTAAGAGCCGTTTGCTGCGCTGCGTTTTTTGTTGCTTCAGGAATGAAATAAGCAGCCACATCAAAATCCGTTTTCGGTGAATAACGGACCGGCATGCTAGGCAATCCAGAATTCGGACATAAATTATCCGGAATGATTAAACATTGCGCGCCATTTTTTGATGTTCAGGACTTGATGTAGATCAACCGGTTTTTTGACGCATGTCAAAAAATATTTTGATATGGATCAATAATTTAGGTGTAATTACTCAAGGATAAAACTCGTTATTTGTATGCATTTCCTGACAAATAGACTTGGTTATGCATTATCTTTTGTTAAGTTGCACTTTACTTGCTGTGGTTTGCTGTGCGATTATTATGGCGGTTAGTAAATGCTGAAAAAAAGGGTACGCCGCCCACATTTTGTTTATTTCAACAAAATGTGGGCGGCGCATAAGTTTGTTAACTGACTCTAGGGGAGGAGATACTGTGGAAGCGACACAAGCGACACCAGTAAAGTACGATATGGACGTGGTCCGATGGTTCACCATCATGGCGGTCGTCTATGCAGTTGTAGGTACGCTGATCGGTGTGTATGTGGCATCAGAGTTGGCGTGGCCATTCTTAAACTTCGATATTCCCGAAATTACTTTCGGACGACTGCGACCGCTGCATACCAATGCGGTGATTTTCGCGTTTGGTGGTTGTACACTGATGGCCACCGGTTACTATATGGTGCAGCGTACCGGTGGAACCAGGCTATGGAGCAACGGCTTGGCATGGTTCACCTTCTGGGGCTGGAACCTGATCATCGTGCTGGCCGTCATTACCTTGCCACTGGGGATGACCCAGTCCAAGGAATATGCGGAGTTGGAATGGCCGATTGATATCTTGATTGCGATTGTGTGGGTGGCATTTGGACTGAACCACATCATGACCAACACGATCCGCAAGACCTCACATATCTATGTGTCCAACTGGTTCACGATGGCAATGATCGTCATGATCGCTTACCTGCATATAGTGAATAGCCTAGCCATCCCAGTAAGCCTGACCCAATCTGTCTCGGTGTTTTCTGGAGTGCAGGACGCCATGGTGCAGTGGTGGTGGGGGCACAATGCGGTTGGTTTCTATCTGACTGCAGGCTTCCTGGGTATCATGTATTACTTCGTGCCGAAACAATCAGGGCGTCCGGTATTTTCCTATCGCCTGTCAGTGTTGCACTTCTGGACCCTAAGCTTCGGCTACGTCTGGCTGGGCGCGCACCATCTGCAATACACTGCATTGCCAGACTGGACGGGCTCCCTGGGGGCTGCGATCTCTCTGGCGATGATCATCCCTTCCTGGGGTGGTGCAATGAACGGAATGATGACCTTGTCCGGCGCATGGGACAAGCTGCGCACTGACTACATCCTGCGCTTTCTGGTCACGTCCCTGGCATTCTATGCGATGTCCACCTTCGACGGTCCGGTCATGGCCATTAAGACCGTGAATGCCTTATCGCATTACACCGACTGGACTGTGGGACACGTTCATGCTGGTGCTCTGGGCTGGATGGCGATGGTTTCCTTCGGTGCGCTCTACCACATGGTGAAGAAGCTATGGAATACCGAAATGTATTCCGACAGCCTGGTGAATGTGCATTTCTGGGTGGCGTTGATCGGCTCGGTCATTTACATCGTGGCGATGTGGGTATCCGGGATCATGCAGGGATTGATGTGGCGTGATTATGACGAGTATGGCACCTTGACCTATACCTTTGTTGAGACTGTTTCCGCCATGCATCCGTACTATGCGATGCGCGCTGTCGGGGGGGCAATTTTCAACCTGGGCACCTGGATCATGCTGTACAACGTGGTGATGACTGTGCGCCAGGCGAATGCTGCGCGCCGTGTAAGTGCCGTGCCGGCCAACGCATAAGGAGAAAAAGAAATGTCTGATCACGACAAAGTTTATTCAACCAAGCTGCAGGACAAGATCGAACGCAACACTCTGTTGATGTTCGTCGCAGTTGCGTTGGCAGTGGCAGTGGGGGGTATCGTGGAAATCGTGCCATTATTTTATCTGCCGAATACAGCAATGCTGGGGGGTGATGGCACGATGAATGGCACGGCGCACAAGGATGCAAATGGCAACGTCGTCGCCAGCGTGGTATGGAAACCCCAGGCAGGCCAGACGCTGGAGGACTGGAAGCCTGGTGATGGCGTGCGGCCCTATAAGCCATTGGAACTTGCTGGGCGCACCGTATTCATTCGCGAGGGCTGCTACCTCTGCCATTCGCAGATGATCCGCCCGTTCCGCGACGAGAAAGACCGTTATGGTCACTACTCGATTGCTGAAGAGTCCATGTACGATCACCCATTCCAATGGGGCTCCAAGCGAACCGGGCCGGATCTGGCACGAGTCGGGGGCAAATATTCGGACGAGTGGCATCGCCGGCATTTGAAGTACCCGCGTGAAGTTGTGCCCGAGTCGGTCATGCCCAATTACTTCTTCCTCGAAAAGAAAATGGTTGATCCAGACCAGACCATTAAGACCATGGAAGTGATGGCCAGCATGCCATTCAATCCAGTGCCCAGGGATATTTATTCCGCCAGCTACATTGCCAGTGCCAAGGCGCAAGTGGAGGGTAAGACGGAGATGGATGCGGTGATCGCGTTCCTGCAATCGTTGGGTAATCATGTGAAGTTCCAGGAAGGCGTGAACTATCGTGACTAAACTGATGGAGTACCTGCACACCGATTGGGCGGCAATGACGCTGAATGACTGGCTTGGAGTGATATATACGGTGCTGGCATTCGTGGCGATGATTCTGATCTATGTGATGGTGCTCCATCCCAAGCATAAGGAAGCGTTCGACTCGAGGGCCGATATGGCGCTGCGGGACGCGGATGACTACAATAAATTGGGAGATAAATAATGAGTGATAATCAAAACTCCGATGGCGGCGTGCCTACCACGGGGCACATATGGGATGATAATTTGGCCGATTTGACCAACCAGCCGCCACGGTGGTGGATGCTTGGCTTGACTGGCAGCGCAGTTTGGGTTGTGGTGTACTGGCTGATGTACCCATCTGTACCGTTTTCAACGAGCGGTACCTTTTTCGAGGGAATCGGCTTGCCAGGGACAGGCAAGTGGACTGCCATCAAGGAGATGCAAGAAGACCAGAAAGTCGTTGATGCCGTCCGCATGCCGTTTGAAAATAAAATAAAGGACATGACCCCGGCGGCCATTCTGGCAGACAAGGAATTGTCCGAGTACGTGGTTCGTTCCGGCAAGGTGCTGTTCGGCGATAACTGTGCCGCCTGTCACGGACAGAATGGTGTGGGGACAGTTGATAAACAAGGTCTGTTCGCGCCTATTCTGAATGATGATGATTGGCTGTTCGGCGGTACGATCGACAAGATCCATGAAACCATTGTAGGTGGGCGCCAGGCAATCATGACGCCGCATAAGGATAGCCTCAAACCGGAGCAGATCGATGCCGTAGCCAAATACGTCAAGGCGCTGAGCGAAGGCAAGGGTGATTCTGAGCCGGACGGTAAGAAGGTGTTTATGGAAAGCGACTGTACTGCGTGTCATGGACCGGATGCCAAGGGAATACAGGCAATGGGTTCAGCTAACCTGACGGACAAGATCTGGCGCTTTGACGGTTCTCTGGAAGGCATCAAGCGTACTATTGCTTATGGCGTGAATGCAGGTCCGGATTCTCGTATTGCAGTGATGCCCAATTTCAAGGAGGCTGGCAAGCTGAGCGATAGCGAGATCAAGAAGCTGGCTGTGTATGTGTACAAGTTTGGTGGCGGGATAAAGGACGATGTTCCGGCAGCGGCTCCGGCAGCTGCGGCGCCTTCGGCCAATTAATTGCGCATGCATCTGCACGGTGTATGGCCGTACAGGTTTTATGAAAGGGAATTAAAATGTCACGTGACTTTGTTTTCTGGGGTTTGATGATAGGTACCGCCGGAGCGTTTTCAACGTTGGGCTGGTTATTGTTCATGTTGTGGCGCAACATGAACAAGAGTAAGGACGACAGCAGTAAAGAACACAAGTAAGCGCAACCTGGCAATGAAAAAAAAGAGGAGGTCATACTCCTCTTTTTTTCAACTCGCATAACGAACAAATCTCTGCATGGGATTTGCATTATGATATGGAATTCGTAGGGATATTTCTTGTCTCATTATTCAAGGTGTTCATATCCTATTGAGCAAGGACAAAAAATTGTTAGGAGCAAAGGGTGAATAAGCCGCGGCAGGTAGGAGCAGAGGAGGTTGGCCATTTAACTGATCTTTACCAAGAGCATGAAGAATGGCACGTCAACCTAGGCGAGAAGACCATCCATGCCAAACGGATGCCGGGGCGCTTTCGCACCCTTAAATACATTACACAATCGATCTGGGTGTTTTTTTTCATCGGCGCCTACATGCGCTGGAACGGCAAGCAGGCGATGATGTTCGACATACCGAACCGCCAGTTCCGCTTTTTTGATCTGACGATTCTACCGCAGGACATCTGGATGGTTGCATTGCTGCTGCTGCTGCTGGCGATGACCTTGTTTGCGGTAACTTCAGTCGCCTCACGTGTGTTCTGTGGTTATTTCTGCTTTCAGACGTCGTGGACCGATTTGTTTACCTGGATCGAAGAGAAAATCGAGGGCAATCCCCACAAGCGTCATAAGCTGGATGCTGCACCATGGAATGCTGAGAAGATACGCCTCAAATTGCTCAAGCACAGCATCTGGCTGCTTATTGCAGTGCTGACCGGGGTAAGTTTTTCCATCTGGTTTACCGATGCCTTCGAATATTGGCACAATTTGCTAACATTTAACCTGCCCATGATCGCCTGGGTGGTGCTGATCTCATTTATTCTGGGAACCTATTATCTTGCCGGATTCATGCGCGAGCAGGTGTGCCTCTGGTTATGCCCCTATTCACGCATCCAGGGGGTGATGTGCGATTCGCAGACTCTCCTTCCCACTTATGACGAAAAACGGGGCGAGCCGCGAGGAAAATTGCGCAAGGGGCAACTGGCAGGCAAGGCCACTCAAGGCGATTGTGTCGATTGCTTCCAGTGCGTGCAGGTGTGCCCTACCGGCATAGATATTCGCGATGGACAGCAATTGGGCTGTATTACCTGTGGTTTGTGCATTGATGCATGCGATTCAGTGATGGAAAAAGTTGGTCGGCCGCGCGGTCTGATTCGCTATGCCTCGCTGGATGAAATGGATGGGAAGCCGGTCAAGAAGCTGTATCAGCATCCGCGCACGTTTGTTTACATCGGGATTCTATTGCTGGCATTGATCGGCATCCTCTATGGCCTGACCCATCTGGGCGCACTCACCCTCAGGGTCGCGCCTGAGCGCCAGCCCTTGTTTGTGCGCATGAGTGATGGCTCGATCCAGAACAAATACGTATTCAATGTGCTGAACAAGACCGGAAAAGATTTGTATGTCAAGATTAGAGCCGAAGGCGGCGTGAAAGGCCAGATCATTGTCGATGCGGAAAAACCGCAACTGGTGATACACGGCAGATCCACTCCTTTCACTGTTTTCGTCAAGGCTGCCGAAGCAAACATTGTCAAGGAGGTAACACCGATTGAGTTTTACGTGGAAAATACCGAAGATCCGAACATGACAGCGGAATACAATACCGTATTCAACGGACCCAAACGGTAATGCTGCTTTAACTTAAATTCAGGAGCAACCACACATATGATCTCGCAAAAAAACAAACAGGGCTGGCGCAATCCGTGGGTTTTCGGCTTGGCATTGATCATGTTGTCAGCCGTGTTGATTAACGGCCGTATGCTGTGGAATTCCTTGCACCATGAGGTGCGGATGCTGGATGAAAACTACAGCGTCAGAAGCCATAAACACGAAGCCGCATGGGTGCAACAGGAAGCTGGGCGGGGCGCTTTGGGTTGGCAGGCCAAGCTGCATTCGCCGCAGCAGCTGCAAAACGACAGCATGGCAATACCCAGTGCGGCACGCTTCATTGTGACAGCCAGCCCGGCTCAATTCCAATTTGAGCTGAAAGACCGTGACGGCAAGCCTTTGCAGGGGGGCGAGGTGGTCATTGATGCGCAATGGCCAGGTAATTCAGCACTCGATTTCAAAGGCACCCTGCATGAAGTCATGCCGGGGAAATATCAGGGCGACTTGAAGTTTTCTCGCGCGGGCAACTGGGATCTCATGATTCAGGCAAAGCACAATAACAACCTGTTTGCTCTAGAGCAAAAGGTCTTCGTCGCCATTCCGCAATAAACACTCGCGATAAATTCATGCAGCAGGCTAGCGTCAGCACTCCCGCTCACGCAGGGTGTTTTCATTGTGGCCTGCCGATTGCCGCAGGTGTGGATTACCACAGCGCGCTGGGCGGAGAGAAGCGCAGTTTCTGTTGCTTCGCCTGCCAGTCGGTATGTGAGGCCATTTATGAAGCAGGGCTGCAAGGCTATTACCAGCGCACACCGCAAGGCACGCTGCTCGCGCCGCCGCCTACCCCCCCCCGGGACATCGAGATGTACGACCTGGAGGATGTGCAGCAGGGATTCGTAAGTTGCCAAGGCGAGGTGCGCGACATTCATCTGCTGGTTGAGGGGATTCATTGCGCCGCTTGCGTATGGCTGATCGAGCGCAGCATGATGCGCATTCCGGGAGTGCTGACAGCCAACGTCAATCTGGCGGGAAAACGCCTGCATCTGCGCTGGGACAATCAGCGCGTCAAACTTTCTGCAATCATCCGGTCATTGTCCAAGATTGGCTATGCCGGCGTGCCCTACGATCCTGAAACTGCAGAGGGGTCGATCAGGAAAACCAATCGTGCGATGCTGTACCGCTTGTTCTTTGCCGGGTTCAGCATGATGAACCTGATCTGGATTTCCATTGCCCTGTACAGCGGTGCAAGTGACGGCCCGTTCCGCAATTTTTTCCACTGGATGGGTGCGTTTCTCGCCACGCCCACCCTGCTGTATGCCGGTTACCCCTTCTACAAGGGCGCGTGGAGCGGCCTGCGCAACGCACGCCTGACCATGGATCTGCCGATCGCCATCGGGCTTTCGGTGACATACGCTTATTCGCTCTATGTAACTGTCAGCGGCAGCAAGGTCGGAGAAGTGTATTTTGATACGGTGACCAACCTGATTTTCGTAATTCTGGTCGGGCGCTATCTGGAAGGCATGTTCCGTCATCAGGCAGTATCCTCGACCAATCGCCTGATGGAACTGCAACCACGCGTGGCAACAGTGTTGCTGAACGGGGAAGAGAAAATAACCGTCATTCGCGCAGTGAAAGTGGGCGACCGGGTGCTGGTCAAACCCGGTTACAAGGTGCCGCTGGACGGCGTGGTGTGCGAGGGTCACAGCTCGGTGGATGAGTCCATGCTAAGCGGGGAATCCAGGCCGGTCAGCAAGAACGTGGGCGACCGCGTTTCTGCCGGTACCCTGAACGGCAGTGGGGCGCTGTTGGTGGAGGTGCAGGCTGCCTTGCAGGATTCCACATTGTCCAAAATTATCCGCCTGGTGGAAGAGGCGCAGTCTTCCAAGGCACCCATCCAGCGGCTGGCGGATCGCATCGTGCCGTGGTTTGTGCTGGTTACACTGGTCTGCGCCACGATTACATTCTTCGTATGGAGAGAGCATTTTGAGATAGCGCTGATGGCAGCGACCTCGGTGCTGATCATTACCTGCCCGTGCGCGCTGGGCATGGCCACGCCGATGTCCATCGCCGTGGCATCGGGTCTGGGTGCGCGTCATGGCATTCTGATCAAGAATGGTGTGGTGCTCGAAACCTTGTCCAGGGTCACGCACTTTGTGTTCGACAAGACCGGCACGCTAACCGAGGGAAAGATGCGTGTGGAGCGCGTACTGGTCGCAACGGGGCATGATGCGGATCGCGTGCTGGCGCAGGCGGCAGCGGTAGAACGTTATTCAGAACATGGCGTGGCGCAGGCCATCATACGCGTAGCCGATGAACGCCAGTTGGTAGCCTACAAGACCGCCTCCGTGCAGGGTTTCCAGGCCACACCGGGAATGGGCGTGGAGGCTGAACTGGACGGGGGGCGCGTGCTGCTTGGTACGGCAGAATGGCTTGCACGCAACCAAGTGGTTCTGTCCGCGGATTTGCAGCGCCAGTTGGCCGAACAGGAAGCGCAGGCAATGACTTGTGTGCATTGTGCCGTTGCAGGCGAACATGTCGCTGCGCTGGTGCTGGCCGACGCACTGCGTACGGACGCGCAGGCACTGGTAAATACATTGCGCGAAGCAGGCATCGGCATGACACTGTTGAGCGGGGACCGCAGGCCGGTGGCCGAAGCGGTTGCGCGTCAGCTGGGCGGCATGGAAGTGATCGCCGAGGTGCTGCCGCAGGACAAGGATCAGGTGATACAGAGGCTGCAACAGCGTGGTGAGTGTGTGGCCATGGTGGGTGACGGCGTCAACGATGCACCGGCGCTGATCCGCGCCGATGTCGGCATTGCGCTGGGTTCGGGCACGGATGTCTCGGTGGAAAGCGCAGACATCGTGCTGATGCACAACGAGCTGGACAAGGTGCGTTTGGCCACTCTGCTGTCGCGGCGTACACTACGCACCATCAAGCAGAACATCGGTCTGTCATTCGTGTATAACGCCATCATGGTGCCGCTGGCGATGATGGCCAAGGTGACTCCGCTGGTGGCAGCAATCACCATGCCGATCAGTTCGCTGCTGGTAATCGGCAACGCGGCGCGTATCCGCAACCTGTTCAAGGAACAAGAAAGGTAGGGCGCTAATGGACGTGATTTATTCCCTCATTCCAGGCATGACATTTTTCGGGCTGGTAATGGTCGCCATCCTGATTTGGGCAGTTCGCAAGGGACAGTATGAAGACATGGAAGGCAATGCCAGCCGCATTCTGCTGGATGACGATGAAGATGCCATGCTGATTGACCACCCCAAGGCAGAGGCAGAAGAACAGAAAAAGGTTACTCCTGCCCCCAAGCAATAAACGTTATTTCAGTATTTCACCTTGCGCCAGCAACGGTGCGCTCAACAGCTCAAAATTGGTGGGTGAAAGGTATTGCAGCAGTGGTTTTTCATCGCCACCCAGCGTGATGTCGAGGCCATGCTGCGGATACAACCAGTGTATCGCCCCGCTCTTGGTTTCACGCACACGCTGGGCGGGTTCGCCAAAGCGCTTGATGAGCACCGCTTCATCCAGGCGCACAGTGGGTAAATAGGTCAGGCTGCCAATCGGCGATTTGCGCACACGGGCCAGGTCTTCCGTACTCAATGTGATGCGCTTGCCGCTCGTGGTAGTGTTCATCCGCAAGCCTCTGTCGAATATTCCTGGCAGCTCAAATGACGGAATTTCCATGGTCAACACGATTTTTGCTTTCAAGCCGTTCAGGTTTATTTCTTCAAAGAACGCCTCGACTGCCAATTTCGAGTCGGCAGATTGGAACATGCTGACCACGGCGGCTTCCTCAAACTTTAACTCCGCTTGTTCCAGGGTGCTCTCTCCCAGTGTTACGCCCAGAACACGGGTAGTGTAAGGCGTGGGATGAACAATATTCCATGGCAGCGTGTCGCCGTTATTTACCGTAGTGTCCTCCGGCAGCATCAGGGCGATGGACAGTGATACAGCAGCGAACGCAACGACACCCAATAAAATCTTTCTATCCATCATGTGTTACGCTTCCTTCGGGGGTGGGCACAGCGCGGCTGCGGCTGCCGGCACCTTGCCGCTGCTGCATTGATGCTCGGCGTCAAATTCCAGCACGACCAGAACCAACAGCGAGAGCATGAACGGCAGTTGGCCAAGGCCGAAGGCCAGTGCCTTGGTCGCTATCGGCGAGAAACCCATTTTTGTGCCGCCAAAAAACATTACGGCAGTAAATGTTCCAGTGACTAGAAATAGAGCGAGGAAAAGGCGCGCGCGCTTGGCTGCCAGCAGTGAGTGGCTGCGGACAAACCAGGAAGGCTCCTGAGTACGTGCTTGCCGCGCTTTTAGGAGGACATAACCGAGTGAGGCGATGGAAAGCAGCGGCATCAGGATCATCGGGATAATGGTAGTAGTAATGACGCTGACCGCAATAAGAAATACAAAAATATGGATGACGATGAAATCAAATAGCAATACCGAATGCAAATGCTTGGCACGTTTAATTTCTGCGGCGCCTGCTTGAAGGTCCATATTTCATCCTTTCTGGTTGTTTCAGTAATACCCGGCTCGTACACTTTGTTCCGTGGGCATATAGCAAGAGTAAGTGCATGCTCTCAATGCGGGCGCAATTCAACGAATTTTAAAGACAAAAATACGCGATACCTGCCTGGACCTTGTGTAGCCATACTGCTGCGCTAATGAGGCTTTATCAGAGCCTGCAAACCTGCAATATCCAGGAATTGTAATGACTTGTTTTGGATGCGAATTAATCCGCGCAGCTGGAATTGTGACAGGGTGCGGCTCACGGTCTCGAGCTTGAGTCCGAGATAGCTGCCGATTTCCTGGCGCGTCATGCGGAGCTGGAATGCGGTTGGCGAATATCCTCGTGCAGCAAAACGTTGTGACAAATTGAGCAGGAAGGCAGCCAGGCGTTCTTCAGCATGCATCGAGCCGAGCAGCAGCATGATTCCCTGGTCACGGACGATCTCGCGGCTCAGGATGCGATGCAGATGGCGCTGCAGCGCAGGTATTTCGCGGCTGAGTTCCTCCAGCCGGGCAAATGGAATCTCGCATACTTCGCTGTCTTCCAGGGCGACTGCATCGCATGTATGAATATCGCTGCTGATAGCATCCATGCCGATGATTTCCCCGGCCATCTGGAAGCCGGTGACTTGCTCACGCCCGTCTTCATGCAGGACCTGAGTTTTGAAGAAACCAGACCTGATTGCATACAGTGAATGGAATTTTTCTCCGCAGCGGTATAAATTGGCGCCGCGTCGATAGGCGGTCTTGCGCGTGACCAATGCGTCCAGGCGCGTCATCTCCGAACCGCTTAATTCGATGGGCAGGCATAGTTCGCGCAGGTTGCAGGCGGAACATGCGGTTTTCAGGGGGGAGCTATAAACGGATTGTTGCATGGAATGCTCTCAATAAATTTACCCCCCAATTTTGACATATATCAAACATTGTGTGGTGAATTACATGCATAGTTGAACGTCTTTTTTTGAGCAAATAGGTAATATTGTGTCCACAAAAGTAGCTCCTTCGTCCGAATTGGAAGTTGATCTGGACTTGATTCGCAGGCTGGACAAGAATGGCCCCCGCTATACTTCCTACCCCACCGCAGACCGTTTTGTCGAAGAATTCAACGCCGAAACTTACAAGAGCTGGATTGCCAAACGCGAGATTGGCGGCATCAGCCGACCGCTTTCTTTATACATGCACCTCCCGTTTTGCAATACGCTATGCTTTTATTGCGCTTGCAACAAGATCATCACCAAGGACCGCAGCAAGGCGGAAACCTATGTGGAATACCTGATCAAAGAGCTGGAAATGCAGGCCGCGCTGCTGGGCGAAGGGCAGCGCGTTGAACAGCTGCATTGGGGGGGTGGCACGCCGACGTTTCTCAGTGACGACCTGATGCGCGAATTGATGGGTGCCATACGCCAGCATTTCAAGCTGGTGGATAACGGCGAGTATTCCATTGAAATCGATCCGCGCAAGGTCAGCGAACAGACCGTCGCTCTGCTGGGAGAGCTGGGTTTCAACCGCATGAGTGTTGGCGTCCAGGACTTCGATCCTGTGGTGCAGCGCGCGGTGAACCGCATCCAGAGCGAGGAAGAGACTTTGCAGGTCATACGTGCAGCGCGCGCTCACGGTTTCAAGTCGGTCAGCATCGATCTCATATACGGACTGCCCAAACAGACCCTCCCGGGCTTCAAGGCCACGCTGGACAAGGTCATCGCCGCAGGCCCGGATCGGGCATCCATCTATAACTATGCGCACATGCCCACGATTTTCAAGCCGCAGCGCCGTATCAACCAGGAAGATTTGCCGCCACCGCAGACCAAGCTGGATATCCTGAGCCTGGCGGTCAAGACCCTGACCGACGCGGGCTACGTCTATATCGGCATGGACCATTTCGCCAAGCCGGACGACGAACTGGCGGTGGCGCAGCGCCAAGGCAGGCTACATCGCAATTTCCAGGGGTATTCCACACATTCGGATTGCGATCTGGTGGCGCTGGGAGTGAGCGCGATCGGCAAGATCGGCCCGACCTATAGCCAGAATTTCCGTGAGCTGGATGATTATTACGACGCGCTCGATCGCAACGAACTGCCCATCATGCGCGGCCTCGAGCTGAACGCCGATGACCTGGTACGGCGCGCCATTATCCAGGCGCTGACTTGCCATTTCGAGATATACAAGGAATCCATCAATATTGCGTATCTGGTTGACTTCGACCAATACTTCGCCACAGAAATGGGCGAGCTGCGCGAATACGAAAAGGAAGGCATGGTCAAGCTGTCGCCGGCGTTGATCAGCGTCACACCCAAGGGGCGCATGTTAATCCGCAATATCTGCATGGTTTTCGACAAATATCTGCGCACAAAACAGGAACATGCTCGCTATTCCAAGGTAATATAGTAACTTGGATTGAATTGAAGGATGGCGGCAATGAAGTGCGTGGATGATTTTCGCCTGCGATTTGGCAAGCAGGAGCTGGTTCCAATTGTCATAGGCGGGATGGGGGTGGATATTTCCACCGCTGACCTTGCGCTGGAGATCGCACGCCTGGGCGGTGTCGGCCACATCTCGGATGCGATGCTGCCTACTGTCACAGATCGGCGCTATGACACCGATTTCGTCAAGGAAAAACTCCAGCAGTACAAGTACAACATAGATAGCTCCGACAAGTCCGCGGTGAAGTTCGACCTCGGACAAGTCGCCGAAGCGACGCGATTGCATGTGACGCGTTCCATGGAAGCCAAGCGCGGCGAGGGCATGATCTTCATCAACTGCATGGAAAAGCTCACCATGAATGCGCCGCGTGAAACCCTCACGGTGCGCTTGCGCAGTGCGCTAGATGCGGGCATAGATGGCATCACGCTGAGCGCCGGTCTGCACCTTGGTTCGTTTGCCTTAATGGAAGACCACCCGCGTTTTCGCGACGCCAAGCTGGGCATTATCGTGTCATCACTGCGCGCCTTGCAGCTGTTCCTGCGCAAGAATGCCAAACTGGATCGCCTACCGGATTTCATTGTGGTGGAAGGTCCGCTGGCCGGCGGCCACCTGGGTTTCGGCATGGACTGGGCAGAATATGATTTGCGCACGATCGTGAATGAAATCCATCAGTACATGAAGACCGAGAAACTCGATATTCCGATCATTCCTGCCGGAGGAATTTTTACCGGCAGCGATGCCGTATCCTTTCTCGAAGAGGGAGCAGCCGCGGTGCAGGTGGCAACGCGCTTTACTGTGGCGCACGAATGCGGCTTGCCCAAGGACGTTATGCAGGAGTATTTCAAGGCCAGCGAAAACGATATCGTGGTCAACACCATCTCGCCCACCGGGTACCCCATGCGCATGTTGAAGAACACCCCGGCCATCGGTTCAGGCATACGCCCGGGTTGTGAATCCTATGGCTATTTACTGGACACAAATGGTAACTGTTCCTACATTGACGCCTATAACCGTGAAGTGGCAGCCCATCCGGGTGCGAAGAAGATTTCGGTGATGGACAAGACCTGTTTGTGCACCCACATGCGCAACTTCAAATGCTGGACCTGCGGCCATTACACCTACCGTCTGAAGGACACCTCGCGCAAGCTGCCGGATGGCTCTTACCAAGTGCTGAGCGCCGAGCACATCTTCCACGACTACCAGTACAGCACCGACAACAAAATCGCGTTGCCGGATTAGTCCTGCTCTTTTTCGATACGCGCATCATGAAGCCGTGGTGCGTGCGCTTCGTCTATAATTGCTTCCAATGTTCAAAGGGGGCGACATGAATAAATTCCTCAAGTACGGTTTGTTGGGCGCAGGCGGCATTCTCGTGCTGGTGGTGGGCGGGGCGGCTTATCTGGTGGCAACGTTCAACCCCAACGACTTCAAGGCACAGATCATCCAGGCAGTGAAGGAGAAGAAGCAGCGCACACTGAAGCTGGAGGGCGATATCAAACTGACCTTCTACCCCAGCATTGGCGCCAGCCTTGGCAAGGTGTCCTTGTCCGAATTTCAGAGCGAAAATGAATTCGCATCGATTGATGGCGCACATGTTGCGCTGGCTTTGATGCCATTGCTTTCCAGGCAGGCGGTGGTGGACGAAATCAGCCTGAGCGGCGTGAAAGCGCACCTGATCAAGTTCAAGAACGGCACGACCAACATAGACGACTTGCTGAGCAAGGACGAGAGCAAGAGCCAGCCTGAAGGCGAGCAGGTCAAATTTGACATCGCTTCGGTAAAGATAGAAAAAACCGAGTTGACTTATCGCGATGAGAAAAGCGGCGCGCAATACGCCGTGAAAGACCTCAACCTCAAGACCGGGCGTGTCGCCAATGGCGTGCCTAGCAAGATTGATTTTGGAGCGCAGATCCAGTCCAACCAGCCCAAACTGGATATCGCCACACAACTGAAAACCACGCTTACTTTTGATCTGGAAAAGAAACTGTACGGTGTGGAAAACATGGATTTGCAGGCCAAGGGTGCGGCGCTCGACATCAGCAATCTGGTGGTGCAGGCCAGCGGCGATGCCAGTGCAAACCTGGGGACGCAGGAATATTTCGCAAAGAAATTTGCGCTCACCGCGACAGGCCTGAAGGACAAGGATAATTTCGACGTCAGGCTGGAAGCTCCCTCACTCAGCCTGACCAAGGATAAATTTTTCGGCGACAAACTGACGCTGAATGCCAAGCTGGACGGCGTGCTGGGCAATATCGTGGCAAGCCTGTCTGTGCCGGGTCTGGAAGGCAACGCGCAGTCATTCAAGGCGAGTGCGCTGACGCTGGATGTCGACATGAAACAACCGGATCAGGCATTCAAGGTAAAGCTGTCTTCGCCGCTGTCCGGCAATTTTGAATCGCAGCAATTCAATCTTTCCAACCTGACCATCGCCGTGAATGCCACCGGCGACAAGCTGCCGAATAAGTCCGTCAGCAGCGAGATGAAGGGCAATGTCCAGATCGATGCAGCCAAGCAGGCAGTGCAGGCCAATCTTGCGGGCGGTCTGCTGCAAAGCCAGGTCAAGGCCAGGGTGGCGGTGAATGGCTTCACCAATCCGGCCATCCGTTTTGATGTGGATGTGGATCAATTCGATGCCGATTTGTATATGCCGAAGAAGGCCGCAGCAACCACCTCCAAACGCGACACCGCAGCGGCGGAACAGCCGCTCGACCTCTCGGCGCTGAAGAAGCTGAACCTGGAAGGCAGCCTGCGTATCGGCGCACTCAAGGTTGCCAATGTGAAGTCCTCGAAGGTACGCCTTGATGTGAAAGCGCACAATGGCCAGGTAAACGTCAGCCCCTTGTCGGCGAACCTGTATCAGGGCAGCATGAACGGCAGCGTCGCCGTGAATGCCGCACAGGCCACACCAAGCTTCGCCATCAACCAGAATCTGAGCGGCGTCAATATCGCACCGCTGATGAAGGATGCTGCCGATTTCGACACACTGGAAGGCAAGGGCAATGTGGCGCTGAATCTCACCACACAGGGCGGCACCGTCAGCGCATTGAAGAAAGGACTGAATGGTTCAATGGGACTGAACCTGGCGGATGGAGCGATCAAGGGTATTAATATCGCCAAGAAATTGCGCGATGCGCAGGCCATGTTTGGCAAGGGCGGTGCGTCGGCACAGACGCAGGCCGCCAATAAGGACGAGAAGACCGACTTCAGCGAGCTGAAAGCCAGTTTCAAGGTAAGCAACGGCGTGGCGCACAACGACGACCTCTCGCTGAAATCGCCGCTGCTGCGTTTAAGCGGCGCAGGCGACATCAATATTGGCAACGACAGCATCAACTACCTTGCCAAGGCCACGCTGGCGAAAACGCTGGAAGGCCAGGGCGGAAAAGAAGAGGTTGGCGGAATCACCGTGCCGGTGAAGGTTCACGGGCCGTTTGCCGAGCTTAAATACACGCTGGATTTTGAATCCATGGTGTCAGAGGCCGCCAAGCAAAAAGTTGAAGCCAAGAAAGAAGAGATCAAGACCAAGCTGCAAGACCAGCTCAAGGGCGGCCTGAAAGGCTTGTTCAAGTAAGTTTAGTTTGTCTCCATGAACGATTTCGCAACCCGGCTGGTCAACTGGCAGCGGCTGCATGGCCGCAATACGCTGCCGTGGCAAGGTGCGGATGCCTATCGTGTGTGGCTGTCCGAGATCATGTTGCAGCAGACGCAGGTTGCTTCGGTCATTCCTTATTACCAGCACTTCGTGACAAGCTTTCCGGATGTAGCCATGCTTGCCGCAGCCAGTGAAGAACAAGTGCTGGCACACTGGAGCGGCCTGGGTTACTACGCGCGCGGACGCAACCTGCATCGCGCTGCGCAACAGATCATGCTGCTGCATCATGGCCAATTTCCAGCACACTTTGATGACATCCTTGCTTTGCCGGGTATCGGGCGCTCGACTGCGGCGGCGATTTGCGCACTGGCCTTCAGGCAGCGGCACGCGATTCTCGATGGCAATGTGAAACGCGTGCTGGCGCGCTATTGTGCCATTGACGGTTACCCGGGGGACAAGAAAATCGAAGCGAAACTGTGGCAGCAAGCGGAAGCGCTGTTGCCCCGAAGTGACGTGGCGTGCTACACGCAAGGGCTGATGGATCTGGGCGCGACGGTTTGCACACGCGGCAAGGCGCAATGTAGTGCCTGTCCGGTGCGGAGCGGTTGCGCTGCCTATCACGCCGGGCGTGTCGCCGAACTGCCTGTTCCACGCCCGCGCAAACCCGTTCCGGAAAGGCAAGCCACTTTTCTGATGGTCCTGCACAACAACGAAATTCTGCTGGGGAAAAATCTCAGCACCGGCGTATGGGGTGGCATGTGGTGCCTGCCGCAGTTCGACGATGAGGCGGCGGCGACGGCCTGGTGCGCACAGGCCGGCATGGAGATTACATTTCCGGCAAAGCCGGAAAGAGAATGCACAACGCTCCAGCCATTCACTCACACGTTCACACACTTCAGGCTGCACATTACCCCGCTGCTGGCACAGGCGATTCGCAAGCCTCGGCAAATGCAGGAACCGGGCAGCGCGTGGCTGCAGGTGGAAGATGCGCTGCAGGCAGCGATTCCTGTGCCTGTGCGCAAACTGTTGCAAAAGATACAGGCGCAGCGCAAACTGATGCCAGCCTGAAAGAGACACAGAAACGCTGGGGAACAGGGAAACCCAAAAAACCGCTGGTTGCATGCGCTCAGCTCATTCCAGCTTCGGCTTAAGAGCCCGTGTCTTGTTTCCCCTCCGTGGTTCCCTTGAGTTCTTCAGGGAATAGCCAAGTATAGAAGGCAAGAACAACAAGCAAGGCCATTGCACACCAAGGGGGCTGCCATGAATCCGCCCGAGATTGCGAAAAAACCACTGCTCAAAAAAATTGTGCTGTGGAGCGCAGGGCTGTTTGTGCTAATCGGCGTGATCGGTTTCCTGGTCGCGCCGCACTTCGTCAAGTCTGCGCTGGAAAAGTCTATCGGTGAGAAACTGCACCGCACCGCAACCATACGCGAGCTCGGCATCAATCCCTATGCGCTGTCCGCGACGGTCAAGGGGTTTGCGCTGAAGGAGAAGGATGGCAAGAGCGATGCAGCTTCCTTCGACGAGTTGTACGTCAATGTCGAGGCCGCATCGCTATTGCGCCTGGCGCCGGTGATCGGCAAGATCAATCTGGTCGGGCCGCATTTACGTGTGGTGCGCAACGCAGACCTGAGCTACAACTACACCGACGTCATCGAGGCATTTCTCAACCAACCCGACACCGGGGAGAAATCGCAGTTCTCTGTTAGCCACGTCAAGATCAGCGGGGGGCGCATCGATTTCGATGACAAACCGAAAAACAAGCGCCATGCCGTCAGCGATATCGAGCTGAACGTGCCGTTCGTTTCCAATCTGCCATCGAAGGTCGACGTGGACATGCAGCCTGCGTTCAGCGCCAAGGTGAACGGTGCGCCGCTGGCCCTCACCGGGCAGATGCGGCTGTTCAAGGAAACGCCTGTCGCCGCGATCGACCTCGATTTCCATGATCTGGATCTGCCGCAATATTTCGATTACATCCCCGTTCCGCTCAATTTCAAGCTGCCGTCCGGCCTGCTCGACAGCAAGCTGGCGGTGCATTTCGGCCGCCCGAAAGACCAGCCGATGGCGCTGACGCTGTCGGGCACGCTGGGCCTGAAAAAAATCGAACTCGTCGACAACGTCAGCCAGCCGCTGCTGAAGTGGAAGGCGCTGAATCTGGCGATCCGCTCCTTCGATGTGCTGAATGGCAAGCTGGCGCTGGATTCGGTGCTGCTCGACCAGCCGGAGGTCAGCGTGCGCCGTGCCAGCAACGGCGCGCTGAATCTCCTCGCCCTGCAGCCCAAGGCTGCGCCGAAGACGGATAAGGCCAAGGTTGCCGCGGAAAAGCCATCGAAGCCCGCGGCGCCGTTTGAATTCAGCGCCACCGAGATCAAGCTGGTGGATGGCGTGGCTGATTTTACCGACGCTGTGCCGAAGAAGCCGTTTCATACCCGCCTCAATGCGATCAACCTCACCGCGCATAAGCTCGCAAGCAGCGGCAAGGAGCCGGCGACCATCGAGCTGGCACTGAAAGCGGATAGCGGCGAAAGCGTCCAGCATAACGGCCAGCTGACACTGTCGCCGCTCTCTGCACAGGGCGAGCTGACGCTGTCGGCACTCAAGCTCAAGAACTATGCGCCCTATTACGCGCCGTTCATCCGGTTTAATGTCGAAGAGGGAAACCTCGATGCGACGCTGAAGTATGCCGTCGCGATGGCAGACGGCAAGCTGCAGGCAAGCGTCAGCGATGGGACGGCTGATCTTGCTGCGCTGAAACTGCGCCAGGAAAATCAAAAAATTCCGTTCTTCACGCTTACGCAACTGGCGCTGAAAGGCATTGCATTCGACTTGGACAAGCGCAATGTCGTGCTCGGTGAACTGGCCACGCGCGGCGGCAAGTTGCTCGCGCGCCGCGACAAGCAGGGCGTGTTCAGTCTGACGCAACTGCTGCCGGCCGACAGCGGGAAAAACCCTGTGGTCACCCGCAGCGAAGGTGCGCCCTGGAGTGCCGTTCTGAAAAAACTGGCGGTCAATGATTATGCGCTGCGCGTCGAGGATGACAAGGTGGCGGACAGCCTGCCCGTCACTGCCAAAGTCATCAGCCTGAACGCAGACAATCTCTCCACCGCCAAGGGCGCGAAATCGAAGGTTGCGCTCAAGGCGGCGTTCGGCAAGCGCGGCCAGTTCAATGCTTCCGGGACGCTGGCAGCACAGCCGCTGCAGGCCAGGCTCAAGCTCGATCTCAAGAGCGTTGATCTGGTGCCGTTGCAGTCCTACGTCGCCGATAAATTCAATGTCACGCTGACGCGCGGCGCCGTGTCCACCGGCGGCGCGCTGACGGCCGACACGTTGCCATCCGGCAGCTTCAATGCCAGCTATCGCGGCGCAGCGAGCCTGAGCGATGTCGCACTGATCGACAAGCCAAATTCTGCCGATCTGCTCAAATGGAAATCGCTGGCCTTCACCGGCATCGACTTCAATCTTGAACCGCTCAAAATCGTGATCGCCGACATTGCGCTCACCGACTTCTACTCGCGGCTGATTCTGTCGCCCGAAGGCAAGCTCAACCTGGTGCAATTGATGAGCGCGCCGGGCGGGACGGATTCGCCCGCGCCGCCGGATGGTGCCAGCGCACAGGCCGCTTCCGCGCCCGCACCCGTGGCATCTGCCGTTGCCGCAGTCCCCGCTACGGCTCCCGCACCCTTGCCGTATAGCGTCAAGATCGACCGCATCACGCTACAGGGCGGCAACGTCAATTTCAGCGATTTCTTCATCAAGCCGAACTACACGGCCAACATGGAGAATATCGGTGGCAGCGTGACCGGGCTATCGTCAGAATCGGGCTCGACGGCCGATGTGGACCTGCGCGGCGAGTTCAACAGCGCGCCGCTCACGATAGCAGGCAAGGTGAACCCGCTTGCGCGCGATGCGTTTCTGGATATCAAAGGAGGCGTGCGCGGTTTTGAACTCGGCCCGCTCTCACCCTATTCCGGCAAGTATGCCGGCTACGCGATCCAGAAAGGCAAGCTGACGGTGGACGTGCATTACTTCATCGAGAACAGAAAATTGCAGGCGGAGAACAAGCTGTTTCTGGATCAGCTGACTTTTGGCGACAAGGTCGAGAGCCCGGGCGCCACCAAGCTGCCGGTGCTGCTGGCGGTGGCCTTGCTCAAGAACAGCCGCGGAGAGATTGACATCAACCTGCCGATCAGCGGCTCGCTCGATGATCCGCAGTTCAGCGTCGGCGGCATCATCGTCAAGATCATCATCAACCTGGTGGTCAAGGCGGTCACCTCACCGTTTGCGCTGCTTGGCTCGCTATTCGGCGGCGGCGAGGATCTCGGCTATGTCGAGTTTGACCCCGGTTATGCAGTCATTGCGCCCGCGGCCGAAACCAAATTGAAAGCACTGTCCAAGGCGCTGCTCGACCGTCCGGGGCTGAAGCTCGACATCATCGGCCGCGTCGATCCGGCAAGCGATAAGGAAGGCGTCAAGCATGCCCAGATAGAGCGCAAGGTCAAGGCGCAGAAGCTGAAGGCAGTCGTGAAAGAGGGCAGGGATGCGGGCTCGGTAGACGAGGTGGTGCTGACGCCGGATGAATACCAAAAATACCTGAAGCTTGCCTACAAGGGTGAAAGCTTTCCGAAGCCGCGCAACATGATCGGGCTGGCCAAGGATTTGCCGCCGCAGGAGATGGAAAAGCTGATGGTCACCAATGCCAAGGTCACCGAAGACGACATGCGTGCACTGGCCGACCAGCGCGCGCAGACGATCAAGGAATGGCTGATCCATGACGGCCAGGTGCCGGCCGAGCGCATCTTCATCGTGGCGCCCAAACTGGACGCGGCGGACATCAAGGACAAGGGTAAAGCGAGCAGGGCTGATTTCTCGCTGAAGTGACGGCGCAGCAGTAAGGCCGCACCTGACCACCGGCCGCACATCATGCCGTCCAGCCGTGATCCACCTGAGTGCAGAAGGGAGGCAAACGGTGCGCATCGTGTCATCCGGTGTCCAGATTCTTCTGGTCGCCAATATTGCCGGATTTCTGCTGGAAATCGCTGCCGGCGAGCCGATGATACGCGGCTTTGCGCTGTGGTCACTCCAGGCCGGATTCATGCCGTGGCAACTTGTGACCTATGCATTCCTGCACGCTGGCATCGCTCACCTCGCTTTCAACATGTACGGCCTATGGATGTTCGGCAGCGAACTGGAATCCGTGCTGGGACGGCGCACGTTTCTTAAACTGTATGTCGCCAGCATGCTGTCGGCCGGGATCATGCAACTGCTGGTCACGAGCCTGACCGCGAATGCATACCCGACGGTAGGCGCATCCGGCGGCGTATTTGGGTTACTGCTCGCGTATGCGATGTGCTTTCCGCGGCGGATACTCATGCTCCTGTTCCCGCCCATTCCCATGCGTGCATGGCTGTTTGTGACGCTATATGCAGCCATCGAACTGACGCTCGGCGTGACAGGGACGCAGGAGGGGGTGGCGCATTTTGCCCATCTCGGCGGCATGGTGGGTGGATATCTGGTCCTTCGCCGCTGGCGGCGTCACGGCCTGTAAAAAAACCCCGCTGGCGGTTAACATGCATACCCACTGACAATACATTTCGAAGACACTCATGAAATATCTCCGTTCCGAGTTCCCCGTTGCGCTTGCCTTAATTATCCTCGGTGTGGGCTTTACGTTAGAACATGCCGCCGTGGAACATGGCGGTGCCATGCTTTGGGGATTGCTGCTGGTGATTCTCGCTGCGATCATCGGCGTGGCGTTCCGTATTGCCCATCATGCCGAGGTTCTGGCGATGCGCTTCGGCGAACCATACGGCACGCTGATTCTCACCATCGCTGCTGTGTCGGTGGAAGTCGTGATACTCGTGGTGTTGCTTATGGGCGAACCGAACCCAACGCTGGCACGCGATACGGTGTTTGCCGCCGTGATGTTCGACATTAATGGCATCCTCGGCCTGGCAGCCATCATCGGCGGTCTGAAACACGGCAGCACAAAATACAATCTAGACTCGGCCAACTCCTTCATCGCCATGCTGCTGGTCGCGATCGGCGTCGGAATGTTCATACCGGACTTCGTGCCAGAGTCGAAGTGGCAGCTTTACTCAGCCTTCTCTATCGGCATCATGGCGATCATGTACATGGCGTTCCTGCGTTTGCAGACCGTGGAGCATCGCAACTTCTTCGAGTACACCGCCGACACAGATGAAGAGGCACACGATCTCGCACATAGCCCGAACGCGCTGCACGTCGCGGTGATGCTCGGCGCGATTGTGTTAGTTGGCCTGCTCTCCGAAGTCTTGTCGGTGCTGTTGGACGCGGGACTGGCCGGCAGCAACCTGCCGAAATCAATCCCGGCGGTTCTGGTCGCGCTGATCTCAGCCAGCCCGGAGATACTTACCGCACTGAAAGCAGCGCAGCAGAATCGCATGCAGACCACGGTAAACATCGCGCTGGGCGCATCGCTGGCCACCGTGCTTCTCACCCTGCCGATAATCGAGGCCATCGCGCTGTTCAGCGGCGAGCGCATTGACATGGCTCTCACCCCAGTCCAGGCGGGCATGCTGCTAATCACTTTTCTGACCGTGATGAACAACCTGCATGACGGCGAGACCAACGCCATCGAGGGGATCAGTCATTTCGTCCTGTTCGCCGCCTTCATCACACTTGTGGCGATGGGGCTGATCTGAGCAAACACCGACGGCTGGCAAAATGAAAAAGAAAACCATGGAAAGACTGATGGCGCTGCCCAAGGACAGCCAGGATAAGGTGTGGAAACTGGCAATGGAGCGGCTGAAGAAGGAGCAAATGCAGAAGATGCAGAAAAACGACGCGTTACGCACGCAGGACAAACAGACGAAGAAATAACGTGCCGTACGCAACGAACTCCGAGCTCGCCGCCGACTTCAATATGATCTGGCCGATCAATAAGCAAACCGCCCAACATCACGCATGAAAGACGACGCCAACAAACTGCGCATTGATAAGTGGCTGTGGGCCGCACGCTTTTTCAAGACGCGCAGCCTCGCGGCCGATGCGGTAGCAAGCGGAAAGGTGCTGGTCAATGAAGTGCGCGCGAAGCCGGCCAAGGCAGTTACCGCAGGCGATAGATTGGACGTCCGCATCGGGCAGTATCAATTTCTGCTTGAGGTATTGGCCCTTTCCAGCAAGCGCGGGCCCGCACCGGAAGCACAACAACTCTACCGCGAGAGTGATGCGAGCCGCGAGCGGCGCGCTGCTCTTGCTGCCCAACTCAAAGCGGAGGCGCCACTA
This sequence comes from Gallionellaceae bacterium, assembly GCA_030834965.1. Classification (GTDB taxonomy): domain Bacteria; phylum Pseudomonadota; class Gammaproteobacteria; order Burkholderiales; family Gallionellaceae; genus JAUQWW01. Next base: position 35,388 of record JAUQWW010000002.1, read on the forward strand.
TTTTCTTTCAGGGGCAGGCCCACCAAACGCGATCGTCGTCTGATCGAGCGCCTCAAACATGGCAAATGAAAACAGCCGCAGTCCGCGAGCAGCAAAATGGCGCAGCCATGCCCTCAACCTGTTGCTGATCGTAGCAATTGTCGCGGGCGTCCGCGCCTGGCAGCAACGCGACATGGTCAGCGGCGCAGCCCTACCCTTGCAGGGCGTCACGCTCGCAGGCCTGCCCTACAAGCTGCCCGCCAAGCCGGCACAACCCGTGCTGGTGCACTTCTGGGCGGTGTGGTGCCCGGTCTGCCGCGCCGAGCAGAGCGCGATCGCAGACATCGCGCATGACCATCCGGATGTCATCACCGTCGCGATGCAGAGTGGCACGCAGGAAGAGGTGTTGCGATACATGCGCGAACATGGGCTCGCTTTTCCGGTAGTGAACGATCCAGACGGCAGCATCGCCCGTGCATGGGGTGTGCATGCCGTACCCGCAAGCTTCATCATCTCCCCCGATGGGCAGATACGCTTTGTCGAGGTCGGCTATACCACCGGCATCGGTATCAGACTGAGGCTTTGGTTGGCTGGGATCTAATTCGCGTCACGTCATCCGAGCGCTTGCGCGGAAGAATTTGTGGCGTGATCTACGCGGGAAAAACATCTTTTCGATTCGGCTTGCCAATTTTCCTGTACTGTATAAAAATACAGTATGCTAAATTGTCGCATGAATTCCCCACAAGTCGAGGTGAGCACTCTGATTGTCTTGCCTCACCTCGCGGATGCCGAAGAATGAACGTGCAAGTCGAACTCACCCCAAACGCAGAGGCAGAGGCATACCTTGCGCGCCTCAACCCGGCGCAGCGCCTTGCCGTCAAGCACGGCACGGGCGGAGATGAGGCCGCCGGCCCGCTGCTGGTGATTGCCGGCGCGGGGTCGGGCAAGACCAATACCCTTGCGCATCGCGTCGCCCATCTCATCGCACAGGGCGCCGATCCCGGGACGATACTTCTGTTGACCTTCTCGCGCCGCGCGGCGGATGAGATGGCGCGGCGCGCCGAGCGCATTGTCCGCCAGGTTGCGGCTGGCCGTTCCCGGGCCACTGCCATGAAACTGGGCTGGGCTGGCACCTTCCACGGCATCGGCGCGCGCCTGCTGCGCGAATACGCCGGCAGGATCGGCCTCAATCCGGGTTTTACCATCCACGACAGGGAAGACTCGGCCGACCTGATGAACCTGGTGCGGCACGAGCTCGGCTTGTCCGCCAAGGCGAAGCGCTTTCCGTTGAAGAATACCTGTATTGCGATTTACTCGGCCACGCTCAACACCATGTCGCCGCTGGAGGAAGTGCTGCAACGCCGCTTCCCGTGGTGCGCGGAATGGGAGGGCGATCTCAAGCGCCTGTTCCTCGGCTACGTGGAGGCCAATCAGCAACAGCACGTGCTCGACTACGACGACCTGCTGTTGTACTGGGCGCAGATGGTCGGCGAGCCGGCGCTCGCTGCGGAGATCGGCGCGCGCTTCAGTCATATCCTGGTGGATGAATATCAGGACACAAACGCGCTCCAGGCCAGCATTCTGCTCGCCCTCAAGCCGGATGGGCGCGGCCTCACGGTCGTGGGCGACGACGCCCAGTCGATCTATGCCTTCCGCGGCGCGACCGTGCGCAACATTCTCGACTTCCCGGCGCACTTCACGCCGCCTGCGAAAATCGTCACGCTGGAACAGAACTACCGCTCCACCCAGACTATCCTCGCGGCTGCGAATGGCGTGATCGGCCTGGCCACTGAGCGCTACAGCAAGGAGCTGTGGAGCAACCGGGCATCAGGCGAAAGGCCGCAGCTCGTCACGGTGCGCGACGAGACGGACCAGGCCGCGTTCGTGGTGGAGGACGTGCTGGCGCGGCGCGAGATGGGCATCGGCCTCAAGTCGCAGGCGGTGCTGTTCCGCTCCTCGCATCACAGCGCGGCGCTGGAGATCGAGCTCGTGCGGCGCAACATTCCATTCGTGAAGTTCGGCGGGCTGAAGTTTCTGGAATCCGCCCACGTCAAGGATGTGCTCTCGGTGTTGCGCTGGATTGAGAATCCGCGCGACCGGGTTGCTGGGTTCCGAGTGCTGCAACTCATTCCCGGCATCGGCCAGAAAACTTCCGCGCAGGTGCTGGATAACCTTGCCCTGGTGCAGGACGTGATGATGGGGCTGCGCGAATCACGCGTGCCGCCCGCTGCGGCTGAAGGCTGGCAGGTCTTCCTCGGACTGTTGGAAAGCCTGCATCAGCGCGCCGTGCCGTGGCCGGCGGAATTCGAGACCATCTGCGATTGGTACGCGGCCCATCTGGAGCGCTTGTACGAGGACGCGCAGATTCGCCAGATGGACATCGACCAGCTGAAAAAAATCGCAGCCACCTATCCCTCGCGCCAGCGCTTCCTGACCGAGCTTACGCTGGACCCGCCGGATGCCACGAGCGATGAGTCCGGTGCACCGCTGCGCGACGAAGACTACCTCATCCTCTCCACCATCCATTCGGCGAAAGGACAGGAATGGAAGGCTGCTGAACGCGGTGGACGGTTGCCTGCCGTCCGACCTGGCGACCGGCAGCGCCAAGGAGATCGAGGAAGAGCGGCGCCTGTTGTACGTGGCCATGACCCGCGCCAAGGATCACCTGCAGATCGTCGTGCCGCAACGTTTCTTCGTCACGCAACAGGCGCAATTCGGCGACCGCCATGTCTACGCCGGGCGCACGCGCTTCATTCCGGCGAGCCTGCTGGATCTGTTCGAGAAGAAATCCTGGCCGGTGGTTGAAACCGCACCCGCCCAGGCAGCCGGCCGGTCGCGCGAAGAAGTGGTGGATTTGCTGGCGAAGATGAAGGCGATGTGGAAGTAATCAGGCTGGTCGTTTGCATGAGAGATCCCTTGAATTAACCCCCCGAATACTGTATAAATATACAGTATATAAAAAGGGGGCACTCATGCGCGATCTCACTTCACGCCAGCAAGAAATCCTGCAATTTATTCGTGACAGTATCGAAGCCACCGGACTGCCTCCCACACGCGTCGAAATTGCCCAGGAATTCGGCTTCCGTTCGCCCAACGCTGCCGAGGAGCACCTCAAGGTGTTGGCGAGGAAAGGGGTGCTGGAACTGATGCCGGGCGCCTCGCGCGGCATCCGTCTCATGAACGGAGGCGGCCTGCCGGTGGTAGGAAGAGTTGCGGCGGGCAATCCTATCCTGGCCCAGGAAAATATCGAAGCACATTACCAGATCGATTCCGCATTGTTCGCACCGCGTGCGGACTACCTGCTCAAGGTGCGCGGCATGAGCATGAAGGATGCCGGCATCCTGGACGGCGATCTGCTGGCAGTGCATCGCAGCAGCGAGGCGAGAGCAGGCCAGGTTGTTGTTGCGCGGCTCGATGACGAAGTGACCGTGAAGCGTTTCAGGAAGCGCGGAAACATCGTGGAACTCCTTCCCGAAAATCCTGACTTCGAACCCATCGTAGTCGATCTGCGCCAACAGGAGCTCGTCATCGAAGGCATCGGTGTCGGCGTGATCCGGCATGGCAAAAAATTATGAACGCATCACTCGATCAGGTTTTGCAGCACCCCGGCATCTGGCGCGGCGACCAGCTCGCGCAGACGGGTGAGGATGCACTGCCGACCGGATTTGCGGAGCTGGATGAACTGCTGCCGGGCGGTGGCTGGCCGCGCGGCGCGCTGACGGAAATCCTGGTTGAGCGGGAAGGGATCGGCGAGCTGCGGCTGCTGCTCCCGGCGCTGGCGCGCGTATCCGAACAAAGCGGATGGCAGGCCTGGGTAGCGCCGCCGCACGTACCCTATGCACCCGCCTTGGCCGCTGCCGGAGTCAAGCTGAAGCAACTGCTGGTGGCGCAGCCGCAATCGGCAGCCGATGCCTGGTGGACGGCGGAACAGGCACTGCGTTCCGGCGCATGCAGCGCCGTGCTGGCATGGTTGAGCACGCCAGATGAGCGGCGCATGCGCCGCCTGCAACTCGGTGCGGAATCCGGGCGAGCTTGGGGCATTCTGTTCCGATCCGCGAGCGCCGCGCAGGAGCGTTCCCTCGCCGCGCTGCGGCTTCGCCTCGAAGCAACCGCAGACGGCCTTGCGGTGCATATCCTCAAACGCCGCGGCGGGCACGTGAGCAAGCCGGTGCTGGTGGATCTGCAGCAGACCCACGGCGTTCGCCGTGCACGTCCGTCTGTGCCGCCTCTGTCTGTTGTGCAGTTGCCCCGGGAAGCGGCACGAAGCTGATTATCAAGGCGACCCCAGAATGCCGTCGCTCCCGCGAAGGCGGGAGCCCAGTCAGACGCTGGATTCCCGCCTTCGCGGGAATGACGGCAATTCAAGGGTCGGGTTAATAGCCAGAGAATATCTTCATGCGAGTATCCACCATGTTATGGCTAGCCCTCCATTTCCCTTCGCTTTCACTGGAAGTTTTTTCCCGAGGTTCTGCTGCGGCCGGACCCCTGGCAGTCTCTGAAAAACTGGGCAACCGTTCGTGTGTGACGGCCTGTAACGAAGCCGCCAGCGCTTGCGGTATCCGCCCCGGTATGCCGGTTGCCGCAGCCCAAGCACTGGCGGCCGCGCTCATCGTGCGCGCGCGCGATCCGGTGGCGGAGCAGGAATCGCTGGCCGGTCTTGCCGCATGGGCGGGACGCTTTACGCCCGCTGTGAGTCTCCAGCTTCCGGACGGGCTGCTGCTGGAAATCGGCAGCTGCCTCAGCCTGCACCGCGGCCTCGACAACCTGCTGGGGCAGGTGCGCAGCGGGCTAAGCGAAATGGGCTACGCCTTCACCCATGCTTGCGCGCCGACGCCGCACGGTGCCTGGCTGCTGGCGCTGGCAGGAATGGAAACTGCCATCCGCGCATCGGCTCAGCTTGAGCAGATGCTTGCCGCGCTGCCGGTGCGGCTGCTCGCACAGCCGCAGGAAATTCTGGCAAGCCTGGAAATGGTCGGCGCACACACACTGGGCGACTGCCTGCGCCTGCCGCGTGCCGGCGTGGCGCGCCGTTTCGGCCAGGCGCTGCTGAATGAACTGGACCGCGCGCTAGGGCGTCTGCCCGAGGCGCGCGAATTCTTTATGCCGCCGCCCAGTTTCGAAAGGCGCCTGGAATTGCCGGCACAGGTGCATGAAGCAGAGGCGCTGCTGTTTGCCGCGCGCCGCCTGCTGCCGGAACTGGAGGGCTTCCTGAATCTGCGTCAGGCAGGCGTGCAGGAACTCGAACTCATCTGCTGCCATGAGGATGTGCCGGATACCGTATTGAAACTGGGGTTCGTGCAACCCACTCGCGCCGTGGACAGGATGCTGCTCCTGTTGCGCGAAACGCTGGGTCGCACCCGTTTATCTGCACCGGTTCACACCATCATGCTCAATGCACGCCACATCGTGCCGCTGGCGGCATCGAGTGCAGATATGTTCCAGGATGGTGTGGAAGAAGGGGATGTCAATCTGCTGCTGGAGCGCTTGCGCATCCGCCTGGGCAAGGAGGCGGTGCACGGCATCGCGCCGGCGGCTGACCATCGGCCGGAGCAGGCCAGCCGCCATTGCGAGGCCGGGGATGATGCGGCATCACCAGGCAATCTGCAGCGTCCCCTGTGGCTGCTGCCCAAGCCGCTGCCCTGCCAGGAAGGGCAGCTCGCGCTCAAGACGGGACCGGAGCGCATCGAGAGCGGCTGGTGGGACGGCAGGGATGTCGCGCGCGACTATTACGTGGCGCAAGGTCGAAACGGCTCGCGGCTGTGGGTGTACTGCGACCGCGTGAGCGGCGCGTGGTTCGTGCACGGCCTGTTCGCCTGAAACACCGGGTTTTTTATGTGTATCTACGCCGAGCTGCATTGTCTCTCCAACTTCACCTTCCTGCGCGGCGCATCGCATCCGGAAGAGCTGGCGACGCGCGCCCACGAGTTGGGTTATGCGGCGCTGGCACTCACTGACGAATGCTCGCTGGCAGGTGTCGTGCGCGCCCATGTGGCAGCGAAGGCGTGTGGCTTGAAGCTGATCGTGGGCAGCGAGATTCGTTTTGCAGATGGACCGCGCATCGTGCTGCTGGCGACTGACCGTACGGGCTATGGCAACCTGTCGGAGCTGATTACACATGGACGGCGCAGCGCCATCAAAGGCAGTTATAAAATTTCGTTCAACGATATGCAAAATGGCCTGCCCGGCTGCCTCGCGCTGCTGCTGCCCGATCCGCTGCCTACTCTGGCGCAGGCAAAACAAGTTGCGGCTATTTTCCCGAATCAGTCATGGCTGGCGGTGGAATTGTTCCGCGCCTCCGACGACAGAGAAAGGCTGGCTGCATTGCGTGAGCTGGGGGCCGCCGCCGGATTGCCTCTGGTGGCGGCAGGAGATGTGCACATGCATGTCGCGGAACGCCGCGCATTGCAGGACACGCTCACCGCCATTCGTCTCGGTGTTCCGGTATCTGATGCAGGGACTGCGCTGCACCCCAACGGCGAACGCCATCTGCGTGAGTGCGCCGATCTGGAATGCCTCTATTCGTCCGAGTTGCTGGAACAAACTCTTGTTGTCGCCGCGCGTTGCCATTTCTCTCTCGACGAGTTGCGCTATGAGTATCCCGAAGAACTGGTGCCGGCTGGTGAAACAGCAATCTCCCATCTGCGCCAGCTGACCGAAGCGGGCCTCGCGCAGCGTTTCCCTAAAGACGTGCCGGACAAGGTGCGCACGCTGGTGGAACACGAACTGGCGCTCATCGAGGAGCTCAAGTTCGAGCCGTATTTCCTCACCGTGCACGATATCGTGCGCTTCGCCCGCAGCCGCAACATCCTGTGCCAGGGGCGCGGCTCGGCGGCCAATTCCGCGGTGTGCTACGCGCTGCATATCACCGAGGTGAACCCCGCATGCATGGAAATGCTGTTCGAGCGCTTCATCTCCAAGGAACGCAACGAGCCGCCGGACATCGACGTGGATTTCGAGCACGAGCGCCGCGAGGAAGTGATCCAGTACCTCTATGCGAAATATGGCCGGGAGCGCGCGGCGCTGGCTGCCACCGTGATTACCTACCGCCCCAGGAGCGCGATGCGCGACGTGGGCAAGGCGCTGGGCTTCGGCCTGGAGCAGGTGGACCGGCTTTCCAAATCCATGGCGTGGTGGGATGGCCGACAGGTGTTGCCGCAACGGCTCGCGGAAGCCGGCTTCGATCCCCGCAACCGGAAGGTGCGTCTGCTGATGCGGCTGGTCGACGAGCTGGTGGGCTTCCCGCGCCACCTGTCGCAGCATGTGGGCGGCTTCGTCATCGCGCGCGGCAAGCTTTCGCAATTGGTTCCCATCGAGAATGCGGCGATGGCGGAGCGCACCATCATCCAGTGGGACAAGGACGATCTCGACGCGCTGGGGCTGCTGAAGGTGGACGTGCTGGCGCTCGGCATGCTCTCCGCCATCCGCCGTGCGCTGCAAGAGGTGAGCACACTGCGCGGCCGGCCGTTCACGATGGCGGATATTCCACGCGAGGACCCGGCGGTGTACGACATGATCGGACATGCCGATACGGTGGGCGTGTTTCAGATCGAGTCGCGCGCGCAGATGGCCATGCTGCCGCGCATGAAGCCGCGCTGTTTTTACGATCTGGTGATCGAGGTCGCCATCGTGCGCCCCGGGCCGATCCAGGGCGGCATGGTGCATCCCTACCTGCGCCGTCGCCAGGGCATGGAACCGGTAACCTTCCCGAGCGAGGCGGTGAGGGATGTACTGGAACGCACGCTGGGAGTGCCGATTTTTCAGGAACAGGTGATGCGGCTCGCGGTGGTGGCGGCAGGCTTCACGCCGGGCGAGGCCGACCAGGTGCGGCGCTCGATGGCCGCGTGGCGGCGCAAGGGCGGGCTGGAGCAATTCGAACAGCGCCTCGTCGATGGCATGCGCGAGCGCGGCTACCAGGAAGAATTTGCGCGGCAGATATTCCAGCAGATACTGGGCTTCGGCGAATACGGCTTCCCCGAGTCGCATGCCGCGAGTTTTGCGCTGCTGGTGTACGTCTCCGCCTGGCTCAAGTGCCATGAACCCGCCGCGTTCGCCTGCGCGCGGCTCAACAGCCAGCCGATGGGCTTCTATGCGCCGTCGCAGATCGTGCAGGATGCGCGCCGTCATGGCGTGGAAGTGCTGCCGGTGGACGTAACCGCGAGTGATTGGGATTGCACGCTCACCACATCCCCCTCTCCCCTCGGGGGAGAGGGCTGGGGAGAGGGGCGAATCTCGCAACCCGCACTCCGCCTCGGCCTGCGCATGGTGAATGGCCTCTCGCTGGAAGGCGCAGCACGCCTCACCGCCGCGCGTGCGCACAGGCCTTTCGATAGTGTGGAAAATCTGGCCTTGCGCAGCACTCTGGAACAGCGCGACCTCAAATGCCTGGCCGCGGCAGGCGCATTGGCAAGGCTGGCCGGGCACCGTAGGCAGGCCTACTGGAATGTGGCGGGCATCGAGCAGGGTACGCCGCTCACATCTGCTCCGGTCGAGGAAATGCAACCACAACTGCTGCCGCTGACCGAGGGCCAGAATCTCGTCGCGGACTACGCCAGCCTCGGGCTTACGCTGGGCAGGCATCCGCTGGCGCTGCTGCGCAACCATCTCCAGAAGCAACGCCTGGTCACGGCCGAGATGTTGCGCACCTTTCCCCACGGACGCATCACCCGCGCAGCCGGGCTGGTCATCAGCCGCCAGCGTCCCGGCACGGCGAGCGGCGTGACCTTCCTCACACTGGAAGATGAAACCGGGCAGATCAACGTAGTGGTATGGCGCGACCTCGCAGAAAAGCAACGGCGCGAGCTGCTGGGATCACGCCTGCTGGCGGTATACGGCGTACTGGAGCGGCAGGGCGAGGTGGCACACCTCATTGCCGGGAGGCTGAAAGACTTGACGCCTCTGTTGGGCAACCTCGTGACGCAGTCGCGGGATTTTCATTGAGGCGTTTATCCGGGCTCTGCTTTGCGCCACGATTCAGCGCGCAATGGAATAGACCCAAGTGGCAATATTTATGATGTGCAAAATGCACAATTATGGTATATGATGTGACTTATGCACCAACTGGGTTGGGAAAGGAGTGCGAAGTGAGCCTCGCTGTCGTTCCGGATATCGACAAGGCCAGCGTCCTGGGGGAAGCCCTGATCAATGCGGGCAAGAATCTCGGCATGAGCCAGGCCGACTTGAGCGGCATCATCGGCAAAGACCGCTCCGCCATCAGCCGCGGCCGGATCGACGCCGACAGCAAGGCGGGCGAGCTGGCTCTGCTCTTCATCCGCTGCTACCGTGCCCTTTATGTGCTGGTGGGTGGAGATCACCAGCAAATGCAGCACTGGATGCACACCGAGAACCTGCATACCGGAGGTGTGCCGGTCGAGCAGGCCAAAACCGTGCAAGGCCTGGTGACGGTGCTGGAATATCTGGACGCCATGCGGGGCAAGCTGTAAGTGCCCGACTGGGATGCTCACCTCGAAGCTGTCCAACCTGAAGCGCTCTCGGGCAATCTGCTGCGCCTCGTGGAAAGCCAGGAACAGGTCGCAACCCAGCAGCTCGTGAGATCGCTCGACCGGCAGGCCGCACTCGAAGAAATGCTCGAAGCCACCAAGCCTCCGTTGCGCGAAAATTCCCGCGGGCTTCACTACCTGCTGTTTACGCCCTTCCGCTACCCGCCCCTGAAGCATGGTTCCCGCTTCGGCGCGCGCAACGAGCCCAGCCTGTTTTACGGCTCTCTTGAAGTCCGCACCGTGCTTGCCGAGGCTGCCTACTACCGCTTCGTATTCTGGTCCGGCATGGCCACGCCGCCGGCCGGCAAGCTGCATACCCAACATACCTTGCTTGAAGCCGCGTACCGGACCACCAAGGGATTCAGGCTGCAGACGCCGCCTTTCGCCGCGTATCGCGCCGAGCTGAGCCATCCGTCCGATTACGGCAGCAGCCAGGAGCTCGGCTCAGCCATGCGCCGGGCCGGCATCCACGCTTTCGAGTTCGTCTCTGCCCGCGATCCGATCGGCGGCATTAATGTCGCGCTGTTCACGCCCTCGGCCTTTGCCAGAAAAAAGCCGCTCTCCCAGGAACCCTGGCTCTGCGAGCTGACAGGGACGCAAGTCCGATTCCATGCCGCCTACAGCCGCGGTGTACATGAGTTTCCGCTGGATATCTTCCAGGTAAATGGCAAACTGCCGCAGCCGGCTTATTGATGCGGCACGTAATACATCGATCCAAAAGCGCAGTTCGTAGCGTGTCGACGGCGCAGTCGAGCAGTTCTCATTCAGGTGCGGTATCGATTCCGGCTGTAGCTTCAGAACGATTCATCCCCGGCCCCGCAGCGCCATTGTCCGGTGGGCAAGCCTCCCCGCTTCACCTTTCCGACACGCACGCGGTCAAGCCCGGCGACTTTCGGCTCCAACGATTCGCATCTGTCCGATAAATCTCACGCAAATGCCGTTCGTACCGCCCGCAACTGACCCACTCAAATAAGGAGTTTGCTTATTCCATTTTGATGCTGTGGGTATAGCATTCCTGATACCGAAATGAATTTAGGCTCCCATCAAAAAAGCGGGTGAGTCCGCGCCAATAGAGATGCCTTCTTGGGGCCCTCCGGCGCTGCGGTAAAGGACATTTCCCCGCCTGCAGTGTCATCATGGCTGCGCACGATTGCCATCGCGTTGCTGGCGATGCCCTTGCGCCAGCGCCCGACACGTTGCTCAACCGGACCTGCACGAAAGGCCGCGCGGGTCATTTACTTCTGCGTGATTCCTTATGGAGAGAACGTACATGAAGCCACGCGTAACATTGATCACGCTTTGCGTAGATGATCTGGACCGCTCAGTTGAGTTCTACGCGGAGGGGCTCGGGCTCAAAACCGAGGGCGTCGTCGGCCGTGAATTGGAGTTTGGTGCTGTGGCTTTTTTCGATCTGCAGCCTGGCTTGAGGTTGGCGCTCTGGCCGCGCAAGAGCCTTGCCCGTGACTCCGGGCTTCATGTCAGCGCTCCTGGCGCGACCGAATTTTGTCTCGACCATAACGTCGCATCAAAAACTGAAGTCGATGCGGTTATGGCCCAGGCCAAGGCAGCCGGGGCAGTAATCGTGAAACCAGCACAGGACACTTTCTGGGGCGGGTATGCAGGCTATTTCCAGGATCCGGACCAGCATTTGTGGGAAGTGGCATGGAACCCTCAGTGGGTTCTGGATGAGTGAGAAGGCATGACGATTTGCGGCCGCCGGCACTCAGACTTTCGTCTGTTGCCATGCACCTGTAGAAATCACATTTCAATTGAGCCGGAGGAAAAATGATGAATCCCGTCGTTCACTTCGAGATGCCGTACGATGATCGGGTGCGTATGGCGAAATTTTATGAGTCCGTATTCGGCTGGCAGACCCAGGCGCTTGGCGAGGACATGGGCAATTACGTTCTTGCAACAACCACGGAAACAGGCGAAAACGGCCCAGAAAAGCGTGGCGCGATTAACGGCGGTTTTTTTCCGAAAAAGCCCGATGGGCCAGCACAACATCCGTCCGTTGTTGTCGCGGTGGACGATATCAAAGTTTCAATAAAGAAGGTGCTGGATGAGGGCGGTAAAGTGCTTGGAGAACCGATGGAGATACCCGGTGTGGGGCAATATGTCTCGTTCGTCGATACCGAGGGCAACCGCTTGAGCATGCTTCAGCCCATCCCGCGCAATTGGCATCCGCCGAAGTCAGGGTAAGGAAATCAACTCAAACAGCACATTGATGTGAGGCCAGAATTGCGTTCGTCCCGAATGGCAGTCTGACTGTGTCGAGCCGGACCGCGACTTAATACACGTCACAACGATTTGTCCTCGTGCAGGTCGCGCCATTGCGCGGTGGGCAAATCACCCAGTATGACGTTCCCGATTTGCACGCGTTTCGGCACGGCGACTTTTATCGGCGAGGGGAATTGCCACCGATCAATTGCTTCGCGATGCGGCCATCCGGCGGCATCCAGCCGCCCTCGCTGTAGCTGTCCGCCTCGCGGTGCGACCGGCGCCTGTACCTGAATCCCGACCAAATACTGTAGGCAATTTACCTCATTGAAATAAGGAGTTTGCTTATTTCATTTTTGGTCTATGGGTATAGCATTAATTCCAATCGGAACTGCGGCCCAAATCAAGAAAGCCGGCGTTGGGAATGAGTAACGCAATAATAATTTTTCCAAAAATGTGGATTCATTTCCATGAATAAGATCCATCGCATCGTCTGGAACCACGTCCGCCAATGCCTTGTCGTGGTTGGCGAGAACGCCCGGACAGCAGGTAAATCCAGCGCTACGGTAAAGGACGTTTCCGAGTCCGCGGTGTCATCGTGGCTCCGCACGATCGCCATCGGGTTGATGGCGATGCCGGCGGCCTTTCCTGCCTTTGCCGCCGCCCAGACAGTGATACAACCTGACGGCCGGACCCAGACCGTTGTCGGAAATTCCGGCCCGGTATACAACGTCAGCACCAGTACGGTGACCGGCAGCAATGCCTTCAACTCCTTCAACGTGTTCAATGTTGGCGCCGGCAATTCCGTCAACCTCATGGTCCCCTCGGCAGCGCTGAATCTGATCAACATCATCCGCGACCAGCGCACCGATATCTACGGTACGCTGAATGCCATCAAGGACGGCCGCATCGGCGGCAACGTCTGGTTCGCCAATCCGCACGGCTTCGTCGTCGGGGCAGGCGGCGTTGTGAACGTCGGCAGCCTGACCGTAGCCACGCCGACGCAGCGCTTCGTCGATAACTTCTTCCCGATGCCCGGCTCACCCGACCAGGCGGCGGTGGGGCAGCTCCTGTCCGGCAGCGCGCCACGGAGCGGCACCGGCCTTATCTCGATTCTGGGCAAGGTCAACGCGATCGATGGCGTCAATCTCAGCGCGGGCGCAATCAACGTTGCCGGTTCGATCTATAGCGGCGCGCGTTTTATCGGCACCGCGCCGGACTTCACGGATGTCGTCAATGCAAACGGACTTGTTTCTGCGACGAATGTGGTGGTGAAGGAGGGCAGGATTCAGATCGTCGCCGACGACGACGTAGCAGTGAGTGGCACGATCGCCGCACCCGGCGGTGCGGGCGTGCGCGGTGGCGACATCAGCATCAGGGCGGGCGGTAACGTCGGACTCAACGCAGGGACGAACGTTTCCGCGCAAGGCAATGGCGCGAATTCGCCGGGTGGCACGGTCAACGTGTGGGGTGACAACAACGCATCGTTGCATGCGGGCGCGGTACTCGATGTGAGCGCGGGTTTAAGTGGCGATGGTGGCGCCATCGAACTCAGCGCGAAGAATCTGGTTACGCTCGCGGGCGGGCAGTTCAAGGCTGGCGCAGAAGCCGGGCGCGCCGGCAGCATTCTGATCGATCCGAGCGGAGTGAGCTTCGACTGGAACGGTGCGAGCTACGATGTGTTCACCGATGGCGCGGCGTTCAGCATCATTGCGTCCGACTTCATCACGCTCAACGATGTTTTTCTTTCTACGCGGAAGGTGGCGGCCGGGGACGCGAACCGGGCGAATATTATCTCTGCCGCTTCGACCGGCGACTCGGGCAGCCTTGAACTGCATGCCCCCACCATCACCGCGGGGAGCGGCACCCGACTGCTGACTAACGCGAGTGGCAACTATTCCGCCGGAAAAATCGAGCTCCTTGCCGAACAGAAGATTACGCTCGGTGACGGCGCCAAGGTGCTGGCCAGCCATGCAAGCGATCCGTCCAAGGCCGGGGACGTGGATATTCTGGTGACCGACATCAATGCCATCGGGGCCGACCGCACGGCGGACGCCGGCATCAAGGCGGAAAACGCCGACATCCGTGGCCGCAACGTGAAACTGTCGGCCAACGCGGAGACGTCCCTGATCGTTCATGTGTTGGAGCAGAACCCAGGTATTTCGCTGGAAGCCGCCCAAGCCTATCTGAACAGCGAACTGGATGACCTGATTTCCGACGGCCCCGGCGGCGAGTACTTGGCGGTCAAGACCAAGGCCACGGCCAAGACCGAACTGTACGGCACCAACAGCGACGGCAGCGGCAACGTGACCATCGAGGCCACGGCAGGCGCACGGGCCGGCTTTGTGAAGGACGCCACGGCCACTGTGATCATCGGCGACCTGCTGGCCGCCGACGGCAACAGCGTCCTGGCGAAGAGCAAAATCCAGGGCGGCAAGGTCGCCATCGCCAGCACAGCCGACACCTCCCTCACCTTCAACGTGCTCGGCACCGTGCTGCAGCTCGCTGACCAGAGCTGGCTGCCCGATCCTGCGGGCGGCGAACTGCAGCTCCTCAACGACCAATTGTTCGATTTCAGCGAAGTGCCCCTGGTCTCGTTGTCGACATCCAAGGCACACACGACCATCAGCGGCGATACCCACATCGGTGCACAGGACACGCTGGATATCAGCGCCATGGGAATCTCCGCGGCCAAGCCTACCTTTTCGAGCCCGCTGCTGTTCTCTGCGGCGTGGGGTGAATCCACAGTGGAAGCCGTGACTACAGTCGGCGGGACCACGCGGCTCGATGCCACCAACAAGGCCACAGTCAAGGCGGGCACCGATGCCGAGGTCAACGTCACGGCGGACGTGAACTCCATCAACAAACCCATAGACGCCGTGTTCGTGCGCGCGGAGAACACCGCCACCACCACAGT
>JAUQWW010000038.1 GCA_030834965.1 Gallionellaceae bacterium
GCCTGTGCGCTTTCATTGGCCAATTGCTTGGCTTGTTGCTCGACAGACAGACGCTGACGCGCCAGCTCCGTGGCACGCTGTTCGGCTTGCAGTTTCTCCGCTTCGATTTGTGCCGCTTGCGCCTCGGTCTCGGCATGCAGCTTGGCTGCAGCAATCGCTTGTTGCGTAAGCCTCAGGGTAGCTTCCGCCGCCTCGCGGGCGCGCGCTTCCATCGCAACGCGTTCATTCTCGGCTTCTATCGCCTGTTGTTCTGCTGCCTTGCGTGCCTCGAATTCGGCGATGGCACGTTGCGCTGCCTGTGCGCTTTCTTCGGCCAGCTTCCTGGCCTGTTGCTCCGCGGCCAGACGCTGACGTTCCATTGCAGTGGCATGCGCTTCGGCCTTTAGCTTGTCCATTTCAGCCTGCGCAGCCTGCGCTTGCGTACTGGCGTGCAGTCTGGCCATGTTCAGGGCGCGCACTTCGGCATCTTCTTTTGCCTGTGCAGAAGCAAGCGCTACTTCCGCCAGCTTGAGGGTGGACTCTGCTGCTTCCCGGGCGCGCGCCTCTGTGGCAATGCGTTCATTTTCTGCTGCAATCGTTTTTTCTTCGGCAACCATGCGGGCTTCGATTTCGGCGATGGCATGCTGCGCTGCCTGTGCACTTTCTTCGGCCAATTGTTTGGCCAGTTGTTCGGCAGCCGCGCGCTGACGCGCCAGCTCCGTGACATGCTGTTCGGCTTGCAGTTTCTCCGCTTCGATTTGTGCCGCTTGCGCCTCACTCTCGGCGTGCAGTTTGGCCGCAGCAATCGCTTCCTGGGCCAGTTTCACAGCGGTGGCCGCAGCGTCGCGGGCGCGTGCTTCCATGGCAATGCGCTCGTTGTCGGCCGCGATCGCCTGTTGTTCTGCGGCCTTGCGTGCTTCAGCTTCGGCGATCGCACGCTGTGCTGCCTGTGCGCTTTCTTCGGCCAGCTTCCTGGCCTCTTGTTCAGCGGCAAAGCGCTGGCGCTCCATTGCAGTGGCACGCGCTTCGGCCTGCAGCCTTTCCGTTTCAGCCTGCGCGGCTTGCGCTTGCGTGCTGGCATGCAGTTTGGCCATATTCAGGGCGCGCATCTCGGCATCTTCCTTTGCCTTGGCAGAGGCAAGCGCTTCTTCCGTAAATTTCAGGGTGGCTTCTGCAGCCTCCCGAGCGCGCGTCTCCACGGCAATGCATTCATTGTCAGTTTCGATCGCCTGCAATTCGGCCGCCATGCGCGCCTCGATTGCTGCAAGTGCCTGACTTTCTGTCCGCATGCGATCTTGCGCAATCCGCGTCGCCTCTGCACACTTGGCGCTATATTGCTGGGCAAGAACACTAGCCTGTTGTTCTGCCATAATGCATTCGTGCGCTGCACTGATGGACGCATTGACTGCCGCAGCCTTTTCTTCCTGGGCCCGGCGTGCCGCAGCAGCCAGCTCGGCACACTGCTGCACAGCCTGCGCCAGCTGATTATCGACCTCAGCTTTGGCCTGCGCTTCCTGGGCCGCAACACGGTCAGCCAGCAGCCGCGAGAGCTCGGCATCCGCCAGTTCGCGCTCTGCGCGCGCCCTTTCCTCGGCGACCTGCTTCGCTTGTGCGGCCATTTCGGCACGCCGGTTGGCTTCGGCTTCAGCATCTGCCTCGGCCTGCAACTGGAGTTCGATGCCACGCGCGGCGAGCATTTCGGCCTCGGCCCGCTGCTGTGCTACGACAATCAAGTCACGCTCGGCTTGCACTTTGCACTGCGCAGCCTGTTTAGCCTGCTTTTCCATTGCCAGCCTGTCGCGCGCTTCCACCCCGGCCTGCCGCAACAGTGCATTGGCTTCTTCCCGTTCCCGCGCAGCCAGCCGCTCGGATTCTTCACGGGCGGCCAGCAACTCCATCATTTCCTGCTCAACATGCCGGCTATACTCAGCCGCAAAAATATTCTGCTGTTCATTTTTTGCGCATGCTTCGCGGCATGCCTGGGCCGCTTCAATGGCTTTGGTTTCTGCCGCAATGCAGGCATCCGCCTCTTCCTTTGCCTGACGCTCGGCAAGAGTGCGTTGCTGGATCAGCTTGGCGGCCTGCCCGTCGGCTTCGGCGCGCGCCAGCGCAGCCCGCTCGGCTTCCAGCTCGGCAGCCGCGCGTTTCTGGCTCTCCGCCAGCGCCGCATTTTCGGCACGCACGCGTGCCTCCATCGCCTCAATCGCAGAGGCCTCGGCTTTAGCCTTGGCATTGGCCTGCGCCAGCGCTTCCTTTTCAGCATTAGCCTGTTCTCGTGTCGCCCGGGCAATCGACTCCTCGGTGCGGGTTTTCTCCTGCGCCAGCAAAATCGCTTCGCGTTCAATCTGGGTGCGTTTTTCGGCGGCTTCACGTGCCGCCTGTTCCTCGACCAGGCGTTGTTCCAGGGCTTCCTGCGCCTCTTGTTCGGCACGCAGCTTGGCCTGTATCTTTTCAGCAAGAAGTGTCTCTGTCAGCAATTTGGCCTGAGCCGACTCGATCAGCTCGCGTTCAAAATTTGAGCGCGCCAGCACCTCATCAGCCAGTTTTGACTCGACCTGGTTTCTCTCCTCAATCCGCTTGGCCAGTTCGCTCTCGTAACTGATTTTTGTCTGCGCGATCGCACGTGCATGAGCCTCTGCCCGCATCCGCACCTGCAGCGCAAGTTGTGCCTCGATTTCCGCCTCGATACGGGCATGCGCCTCTTGTATCGTTTCTGCTTCAGCAAGACTGTGCTCTGCCTGTGTGTCAACCAAACGGATATTTTTTTGTACTGACATGATCTGCCCCATTAGCGAATTGGTGTGGTCACCAGCGCCAGACGTACTGGCACAGCGCTACGGTAGCAGCTATGCCTGCCGGACAAGCCGGGAATAACGGCAGAAAACCGGGTTATTTAGGGGGATTAACGTGGGAGATTCCCGGCCGGTGATTTGCTGAGCCAACCAATCCCACATTCTCCGCACGATAGTTTTTACCTATCGATCTCTTTATAACATTCAATTGGATAGATTGATCCAGCATGCCTAACATTCGTTCCGTACCACATTTTCAAGCCAACCAAAGGAGAAACACACATGAATGCATCTTTGATCAACACCGAAATCATCCCGTTCAAGGCCACCGCCTATCACAACGGCAAGTTCGTCGAAGTCACCGAAGCCACGCTCAAGGGCAAGTGGTCCGTTGTGTTCTTCTACCCGGCCGACTTCACTTTCGTCTGCCCGACCGAACTGGGCGACCTGGCCGACAACTATGCCGAATTCAATAAGATGGGCGTGGAAATCTACTCCGTGTCCACCGACACCCATTTCACCCACAAGGCCTGGCACGACACGTCGGAAACCATCAGGAAAATCCAGTTCCCTATGGTGGGCGACCCGACCGGCACCATCACCCGCAACTTCGGCGTGATGATCGAAGAGGCAGGGCTGGCAGAGCGCGGCACCTTTGTCATGGACCCGCAGGGCCGGATTCAGGTCATCGAGATCAATGCCGGCGGCATCGGCCGCGATGCCTCCGAGTTGCTGCGCAAGGTGAAGGCCGCCCAGTACGTGGCCTCCCACCCGGGCGAAGTCTGCCCGGCCAAGTGGCATGAAGGCGAAGCCACGCTGGCGCCATCGCTGGATCTGGTGGGCAAAATCTGATGGCCCGCCCCGCTCCCGGCATCAGTCCGGGAGCGGGATTACAGCGCAAAGGTTCCGTGCACACGCCGGGCCTTTGCAGTGCAATCCCACATGAGGAGAAAACCATGCTCGACACCAACATCAGAAATCAGCTCAAGACCTACCTGGAACGCTTGCAGCAGCCGGTCGAACTCGTTGCCTCGCTCGACGCCAGCGCAAAGGCCGCCGAGATGCGCGAACTGCTGAGCGAGATCGGCACGCTGTCGCCGCTGGTCCGGGTGCGCACGGACGGCACGAATGTCCGCCGCCCCTCCTTTGCCATCGGCCGTCCCGGCGAAGCGGCGCGCATCCATTTCGCCGGCATACCGATGGGCCACGAATTCACCTCGCTGGTGCTCGCCCTGCTGCAGGCCGGCGGGTATCCCCCGAAGGTGGATGTCGCCACCATCGAGCAGATACGTGGCCTTGCCGGCACTTTCCGCTTCGAGATCTTCATTTCCTTGTCCTGCCACAACTGCCCGGACGTGGTGCAGGCGCTGAACCTGATGGCGGTACTCAATCCCGGCGTCGAGAGCGTCATGATCGATGGCGCGCTGTTCCAGGACGAAGTCGAGCGTCGCCAAGTAATGGCCGTACCGATGGTGTTGCTGAACGGCGAACCGTTCGGGCAGGGCCGCATGACGCTGGAAGAGATCCTCGCCAAGGTGGACGGCGGCGCAGGCAGCCGCGATGCCGCAAAGTTGAATGCGAAGGAGGCCTTCGATGTCCTCGTCGTCGGCGGCGGTCCGGCCGGTTCGGCGGCTGCCATCTATGCTGCGCGCAAGGGCATCCGCACTGGCGTGGTCGCCGAGCGCTTCGGCGGCCAGGTGCTCGACACGCTGGCCATCGAGAACCTGATCTCGGTGCCGCATACCGAAGGGCCGAAACTGGCTGCGGCGCTGGAGCAGCATGTCAGGGAATACGAGGTCGACATCATGAACCTGCAGCGCGCCGAAGCGATTGTGCCTGCAGGCGAAGACGGCCTCGCCCGGGTCAGACTGGCCAGCGGCGCCACGCTCAAGGCGAAGTCCGTCATCATCGCCACCGGCGCGCGCTGGCGCGAGATGAACGTGCCCGGAGAGAGGGAATATAAAGCGAAGGGCGTGTGCTTCTGCCCGCACTGCGACGGTCCGCTGTTCAAGGGCAAGCGCGTCGCGGTGATCGGCGGCGGGAACTCGGGCGTGGAGGCTGCGATCGATCTGGCTGGCATCGTCGCTCATGTCACGCTGCTCGAGTTCGACAGCAAGCTGCGTGCGGATGCCGTGCTGCGTGCCAAGCTCACCAGCCTGCCGAATGTCACGGTCATCACCAGCGCGCAGACTACCGAGGTGCGCGGCGATGGCGAGAAGGTGACCGGCCTCGGCTATCAGGATCGCATCAGCGGGGAGGCCAGGCGCATCGACCTCGAGGGCATCTTCGTGCAGATCGGCCTGCTGCCGAATACCGGCTGGCTCAAGGGCACCGTCGCGCTCTCGACCCGCGGCGAAATCGAGGTCGATGCACGGGGCCAGACCTCGGTGCCCGGCATCTTCGCCGCCGGCGACGCAACGACGGTGCCCTACAAGCAGATCATCATCTCGATGGGAGAAGGTGCGAAGGCCGCGCTCGGCGCCTTCGACCACCTGATCCGGAGTTCTGCGCCGGCAACGACTGCGAAGGTGCCGGTGTAGTATCATTTTGAACCCAGATAATCCATTAGGGCGCGAGATGATGGCGAGACAGGTTGCGAGACAGTTTTGTCGGTTGGGAGAAGCCCATGGCCAGCCTATGGGCGCCGAGCAAGCGGCAAAACTGGCCGCAAACTGACCGCCAGCGCTCGTGCAGGCTCGAAGAGCCGCCTAATGAATTATCTGGATTGAATACTTGCCCACAGCAGAGAGAGGCATACCATGGACATGGAACCCATCGCATCCAGACCGGGCTGGCTTGGGCTGCTGCGCGACCATGCACGGCTCCACGCTCCGGTGACGCTGGGTCTGGGGCTTGCCCTGCTGGGCGTGCTGGCCCTGCTGATTCAAAGCATCACGCAGGTGATTGGCGGCAACGCTGCCCCGGGATTCCGGCTGGCCCTGCTCGGCGGAGCGGCGGGATTTGCGGCGACAGCGCTGGGTGCGTTGCCGGCGCTCGTACTGCGAGGATTGCCCCAGCGCGTGGAGGACAGCCTGCTGGGCCTGGCAGCAGGAATGATGCTCGCTGCCAGCGCATTCTCGCTGTTGCTGCCTGGCCTGGAAGCAGGTGAGGGAATACTAGGCAGCAAGGCGCTCGGCGCCGGAATCGTGGTGTTGGGCATGGCGCTGGGTGTGCTGCTCATGCTCGGGCTCGACGAATTCATCCCGCACGAGCATGACAAGACCGGCCCGCACGGCGCGGGATATGAGCGCTACAGCCGCATCTGGCTGTTCGTCTTCGCCATCGCGTTGCATAACCTGCCCGAGGGCATGGCCATCGGCGTCAGCTTCTCGCAAGGAGATATGTCGGTAGGTCTGCCGCTCACCACCGCGATCGCGCTGCAGGACATTCCGGAAGGGCTGGCGGTGGCGCTGGCGCTGCGCGGGGCCGGTCTCGCACCGGGACTCGCCGTGCTTGTGGCCGCCGCCAGCGGCATGCTTGAGCCCGTGGGGGCGCTGCTCGGCGTTGGCCTTTCCAGCGGGCAGGCCGTCGCGTATCCTGTCGGCCTCGGCCTCGCGGCGGGCGCGATGATTTTCGTCGTATCACATGAGGTCATTCCGGAAACCCATCGCAACGGCCACCAAACTCCGGCAACGCTCGGCCTGATGACGGGCTTCGCGCTGATGATGGCGCTGGATACCACACTGGGCTGAGCATTTTTTCACAAGGAGGAATCAACCATGAGCAGCAAGAAAAACAAGACACCTTCGATCGACATCGGCATCAGCGCCAGCGAGCGCACGAAAATCGCCCATGGCCTTTCCGCCCTGCTCGCCGACAGCTACACGCTGTACCTGATGACGCACAACTTCCACTGGAACGTCACCGGGCCGCAGTTCAACAGCCTGCACCTGATGTTCATGGCGCAGTACACCGAACAGTGGAATGCGCTCGACCTGATCGCGGAACGTATCCGTGCACTTGGTCATCCGGCGCCCGGAACTTACAAGGAATTCGTCAAGCTGGCCTCGATCAAGGAGGTGGAAGGCGTGCCCAAGGCGGACGACATGATCCGCCATCTGGTTGCCGCCCAGGAAGCCACGGCGCGCACTGCACGCAAACTATTCCCGGTAGTGGAAAAAGCCAACGACCAGCCAACGGCCGATCTGCTGACCCAACGCTTGGAAGTGCATGAAAAGACCGCCTGGATGCTAAGAAGTCTGCTGGAAGAATAAGCGAAATATTATGCTCCACTGCGCTGGCGTTCTTTCGGTGCAGACTCATGCGCGCAGCGTGTGATGCCGAAGCCAAAAGACCGCCTGGATGCTGCGCAGCCTGTTCGAGGAATGCTACTCCCACTCGATCGTGGCGGGCGGTTTGCCGGAGATGTCGTAGACGACGCGGTTGATGCCGCGCACTTCGTTGATAATGCGGTTGGAAACCTTGCCCAGCAAGGCATGCGGCAGCTCGGCCCAGTGCGCAGTCATGAAGTCCTGCGTCTGCACTGCGCGCAAGGCCACCACCCATTCGTAGGTGCGGCCGTCACCCATTACACCCACTGATTTCACGGGCAGGAACACCGCGAACGCCTGTGAGGTCAGTTCGTACCAGGTCTTGCCGCTGATATCGCACGTGTTGCGCAACTCCTCGATGAAGATTGCGTCGGCACGGCGCAGCAGGTCGGCATAGTCCTTCTTCACCTCGCCCAGGATGCGGACGCCCAGCCCCGGCCCCGGGAAGGGATGGCGGTATACCATGTCGTGCGGCAAGCCCAGCGCTACGCCGAGTTCGCGCACCTCGTCCTTGAACAGTTCGCGCAATGGCTCCAGCAGTTTGAGATGCAGGGTATCGGGCAGGCCCCCAACATTGTGGTGCGACTTGATGGTGTGCGCCTTCTTGCTCTTGGCGCTGGCCGATTCGATCACGTCGGGATAGATGGTGCCCTGCGCCAGCCACTTGGCCTGTGGCAGTTTACCGGCCTCCCGCTGGAACACCTCGACGAATTCGCGGCCGATGATCTTGCGCTTTTGTTCGGGATCAGACACGCCCACCAGGTGCTTCATGAATTCGGCGCTGGCATCCACATGGATCACCTTCACGCCCAGATTTTTGGCGAACGTCTGCATGACCTGTTCGGCTTCGTTCAGGCGCAGCAGGCCGTTGTCCACAAACACGCAGGTCAGCTGGGCGCCGATGGCGCGATGCAGCAGCGCTGCGGCCACAGAGGAATCCACACCGCCGGACAGGCCGAGGATGACCTCCTCCTGTCCGACCTGGTTGCGGATATGTTCCACTGCCTCGGCAATGTAGTCAGGCATGTTCCAGTCCTGGCCGCAGCCGCAGATGTCGTGCACGAAGCGCGCCAGCAACGCCTTGCCCTGATGCGTATGGGTGACTTCCGGATGGAACTGGACTGCATAAAAGTGGCGCGCCTCATCGGCCATACCGGCAATCGGTGTCGCCTCGTTCGAAGCAATCACCATGAACCCGGGCGGCAATGCCGCCACCTTGTCGCCGTGGCTCATCCACACGTCCAGCAGGCCATGGCCTGCCGCGTTGCTGCGATCCTGGATGCCGTCCAGCAATTTCGAATGGCCCCGCGCGCGGATTTCCGCATAGCCGAATTCGCGCACCTTGCCGCTCTCCACAGCACCGCCAAGCTGCGCAGCCATGGTCTGCATGCCGTAACAGATGCCCAGCACCGGGGCGCCGAGTTCGAACACAATCTGCGGCGCCTTCGGAGTCTCTTCCTCATACACCGAATTCGGCCCGCCGGAGAGAATAATCCCGGCCGGATTGAACGCGCGAATGTCTTCCGCCGCCATGTCCCACGGATGCAGCTCGCAATAGACGTGAGCTTCACGCACGCGGCGCGCGATGAGCTGGGTGTACTGGGAACCGAAGTCGAGGATGAGAATTTTTTTGTGCATAGCTATGAGAATCGAGGAGCAAGGGTCGAGACTGTGTCGGCTCAATCCAATATCCTCAATCCTCGCTCCTAGTCAATGTGGTAATTCGGCGCTTCCTTGGTGATCTGCACGTCGTGCACGTGCGATTCGCGAATCCCGGCAGCAGTGATCTGCACGAACTCGGCCTTGGTATGCATGGTGGCGATGTCCGGGCAGCCCAAATAGCCCATGCTGGCGCGCAAGCCGCCCATCAGCTGGTGGATGACCGCCAGTACGCTGCCCTTGTAAGGCACGCGCCCCTCCACGCCCTCCGGCACGAGCTTGTCCTGATTGCCCTCGTTGTCCTGAAAATAACGGTCACTGGAGCCTTGTTGCATCGCACCCAGGCTGCCCATGCCGCGATAGGATTTATAGGATCGCCCCTGGAACAATTCCACTTCGCCGGGCGCTTCTTCCGTGCCGGCAAACAGGCCGCCCAGCATGACGACGTGTGCGCCTGCCGCAATCGCCTTGGAGATATCGCCGGAAAAGCGCACCCCGCCGTCCGCAACCAGCGGCACGCCGGTACCCTGCAATGCCTCGGCCACATTCTGGATGGCGCTGATCTGTGGCACCCCGACCCCCGCGACCATGCGCGTGGTGCAGATCGAACCCGGGCCGATGCCCACCTTGACGCCGTCCGCACCATGATCCAGCAGCGCCTTGGCGGCGGCAGCCGTGGCGATATTGCCGCCGATCACCTCGATCTGCGGGAAATTGTTCTTGACCCACCTGACGCGCTCCAGCACGCCTTGTGAGTGGCCGTGCGCGGTATCCACGATCAGCACATCCACACCGGCTTCCGCCAGCAGCGCGGCCCGTTCGTCGGTGCCCTCACCCACGCCAATCGCGGCACCCACGCGCAGACGGCCCAGTTCGTCCTTGCACGCGCGAGGATGTTCGCTGGATTTGAGAATGTCTTTCACGGTAATCAGTCCGCGCAACTCGAATGCATCATTTATCACCAGCACACGCTCGATGCGGTGCTGGTGCATCAATCCTCGCGCCTCTTCACGGCTGGCATTTTCCTTTACCGTGATCAGCCGCTCGCGCGGCGTCATGATGTTCTGAATGGACTGGTCAAGATTGTTTTCGAAGCGCAGGTCGCGATTGGTGACGATGCCTATCAGTTGCTTGCCCTGCACCACAGGCAAGCCTGAAATGCGGTGCTGCCTGGTAAGGTTCAGCACATCGCGCACCGTCATCTCCGGTGTGACCGTGATGGGATCCTTCACCACACCGCTTTCAAAACGCTTGACCTTGGCTACTTCCAGCGCCTGAGCCTTAGCGGACATGTTCTTGTGCACGATCCCGAGCCCTCCCTCCTGCGCCAACGCAATCGCAAGGCGAGACTCAGTGACCGTATCCATTGCGGCAGACAACAGGGGAATGTTCAGCGTGATGTTGCGGGTAAGCTGGGTGCGCAGGCTGACCTCGCGCGGCAGCACATTGGAATGTGCGGGGACCAGCAGGACATCGTCAAAGGTTAGCGCCTTCTGGGTAATACGCATGGTAAACGTCCTGTACAAAGCGAGCATTATACGCAAGGCAGCCGGATGGGTAAATCCGGCTGAGTGAATTCGGGATATGTTACAAAGTCAGGCAGCGCTTTTCGCCACGCTGGACAACAGTCGCTCGGGAGCCAGCCGGCGTCCGGCCAGGTCGGCTACGCCGATAAAGCGGCCCGCGCCGTATAAGCGGACTTTCCCATCCGGTAGTGCACAATCAATGGCGAGCCGCTGACCTTGCGCGATGCGTGTTACCTGCACCTCATCCAGATCGAGCACAGGCAAGCCCTGCAACAGGCAATCCACGGACAGCAGGCAGGCATCGCGCTCGGCCATGGTCATTGCCTCGAGTGCGGGCCAGCTGTATGCGTCTTCCAGGTGGAACCGGCCAATTGCGGTGCGGCGCAACCCGCGCAAATGCGCACCGCAACCCAGAGCCTTGCCAATATCTTCGGCCAGCGTACGCACGTAGGTGCCCTTGCTGCATCGCACGCTGAATTCCATTTCATCGCCGGCAAAGCGCTCCAGAGTGATCTCGTGGATGATCACGCTGCGGCTTGCGCGCTCCACCGTTTCACCCTTGCGGATGTATTCGTATAGCGGCTTGCCCTGATGCTTGAGGGCGCTATGCATGGGTGGAACCTGGTTGATTGCGCCGACAAAACCCAGCAAGGCCAAACGTACTTGCGACTCGTCCAGCTTCACCTCGCACTCGCCGGTGATTTCGCCTTCGGCGTCGCCTGTGGTGGTGGTCTGGCCGAGCCTGACCAGCGCACGGTAGGTTTTATCTGAATTCAGCAGCGCGTTGGAAAATTTGGTGGCCTCGCCAAAGCAGACTGGCAGCAAACCGGTGGCCAATGGATCAAGCGTTCCGGTATGCCCCGCCTTCTCTGCCTGAAACAGGCGGCGCACCTTTTGCAGAGCGGTATTGGAACTGAGATCGAGCGGCTTGTCGAACAGCAAAACCCCGTCCAGCGGGCGCGCATTGCGAGCCATCAACGGTACCTTCAGTCCTTGAGATTGGTACGGTCGCTGGCAACCGCTTCGTCGATAAGCTGTGACAGATGTGCGCCGCGCTCGATCGATGGATCGTAGACAAAATGCAGTTGCGGCGTGATGCGCAGCTTCATGACATGGGCAAGCTGGCTGCGCAGAAAACCACTGGCCCGCTCCAGGCCCTGTTGCACCGCATTGTTCGCACCGTCCAGCGTGGTATAGAACACCTTGGCGTGCGAATAATCGCGGGCCACCTCCACGCCGGTCACGGTCACCATGCGCACACGCGGATCCTTGACTTCCAGGCGCACCAGTTCGGCCAGTTCGCGCTGAATCTGCTCGGCGATGCGGTCCGTTCTGGCGTAGTCCTTGGGCATTACAGCGCGCGCGCCACTTCGACGATTTCGAACGCTTCAAGCTGGTCGCCAACCTGGAGGTCATTGAAACCGCGCAACGACAAGCCGCACTCAAAATTCGAGCGCACTTCCTTGACGTCATCCTTGAAGCGTTTCAGCGAATCCAGTTCACCGGTGTGAATGACCACATTGTTGCGCAGCACGCGAACCTGAGAATTGCGCTTGATGAGGCCGTCGGTTACATAGCAACCGACCACAGTGCCGATCTTGGAAATGACGAACACTTGACGGACTTCCACCGTGCCGGTGATGTTTTCCTTTTTCTCCGGCGCCAACATTCCAGAGAGAGCGGCTTTGATTTCATCCACCATCTCGTAAATGATGTTGTAGTAGCGCACATCCACGCCGCTGGCTTCCGCCAGTTTGCGCGCAGCGGCATCGGCACGCGTGTTGAAACCGATGACCACTGCCTTCGAGGCCAGTGCGAGGTTGATGTCGGATTCGCTGATCGCCCCCACACCGCTATGGATGATATTGACTTTTACCTCGTCGGTGGACAATTTCTGCAAGGAAGCGGCAATGGCTTCGCACGAACCCTGTACGTCGGCCTTGACGATCAACGCCAGCGTGCGAACTTCGCCCTCTGCCATCTGTTCCAGCATGTTTTCCAGCTTGGCAGACTGCTGCTTGGCCAGTTTTACGTCACGGAACTTGCCCTGGCGGAACAGTGCGATTTCGCGCGCCTTCTTCTCGTCTGCAAGCACCATCATGTCTTCACCGGCCACTGGCACTTCGGACAAGCCCTGTATTTCAACCGGGATCGACGGTCCGGCCTCATTTACGGCTTTGCCATTTTCGTCCAGCATCGCACGCACGCGCCCCGATACGGCGCCAACCAGTACCGCATCGCCCCGTTTCAGCGTGCCGGACTGCACCAGCATCGTGGCCACGGGTCCTTTGCCCTTGTCCAGCCTGGCTTCAATCACGATGCCTTTGGCGAAGGTGATTTTGGGTGCAGTAAGCTGCAATACTTCAGCTTGCAACAGCACGCTTTCCAGCAGGGAATCGATACCTTGCCCTGTCTTGGCCGACACTTCGACAAACATGGTATCGCCGCCCCAGTCTTCGGGCACGACGCCTTCCGCAACCAGTTCCTGCTTGACGCGCTCGGAGTTGGCATCCGGCTTGTCAATCTTGGTCACGGCCACCACGATGGGCACATTGCCCGCCTTGGCGTGATGAATTGCTTCCTTCGTCTGCGGCATTACGCCGTCGTCCGCTGCCACCACGAGGATGACGATATCGGTCACTTTCGCACCGCGTGCGCGCATTGCAGTAAACGCTTCGTGTCCCGGCGTATCGAGGAAGGTGATCATCCCGCGCGGCGTATCCACGTGGTAGGCGCCGATATGCTGCGTGATGCCGCCTGCCTCCCCGCTGGCTACGCGGGTGCGGCGGATATAATCCAGCAATGAGGTCTTGCCGTGGTCGACGTGGCCCATCACGGTCACCACGGGGGCGCGCGGCTCCAGCGGGGCATTCTTCTGCTCTTCCGATTCCACCAGGTAGGCACTGGGATCGTCCACCTTGGCAGGCTTGGCGATGTGCCCCAATTCTTCCACCACGATCATTGCAGTTTCCTGATCCAGCGCCTGATTGATGGTCACCATGGAACCCATGTTAAACAATGCCTTGATGATTTCGATGGCCTTGATCGACATCTTCTGCGCCAGCTCGGCGACGCTGATCGTCTCCGGCACCATCACCTCATGCACGACGGGTTCAGTCGGCAGCGAGAAACCATGCTGGACGGCTTCTTCATGCTTGGGATGTTTGTCGTGATGGCGCGGGCCAACGCGTGCGCGGCCCGCTGTCCATCCGCCAGGCCGCACTTCAGAGGTGGTAGGCGTGCGCTTCTTGTGCCCGGCTTCGTCCCAGGGGCTGCTCTTGTCCTGGGCAGCGGCTTTTGCCCCCTTCTTGGCGGCAGGTTTCACAACCTTGTCACCCGGCTTGGGCGTTGGCTTGTGCAACGTACCTTCGGTCACAGCAGGCTTAGCGGCAGTTGCTTCTGCTACCGGTGCGGACGGCTGAACCACTGCCGGCGCAACTGGCTGCTCCGTGGTTGCGGCAGCAGGGGCTTCGGCGACAGGAGCCGCCTTACGTTTGCTGCGTTCCTTCTTGGCCTGCGCGTCGGCAGCCTGGCGCAATGCCAATTCGGCCTGGCTGCGCGCCTCCAACTCGCGCAGGGCGAGCTCTTGTTCATCCAGTTTCTTTGTTTTCTTCGCCGCAACTGGGGCCGGTTCCGCCTCCGCGGGTTTGGCAACAACCGGCTGTTCAACTTGGGCAGCAGCTACAACGGGTGCAATCACGCGTTTCTTGCGCACTTCAACCTGAATGGTGCGTGCCCTGCCAGTGCTGTCCGATTTCTTGATCTCGGTAGTTTCGCGACGGGTCAAGGTAACTTTGCTCTTGCCGCTGCCGCCTCCGTGCGAGTTGCGCAAGTGCTCCAGCAGCTGTGCCTTGTCCTGTTCCGATACAGGGTCGGCTTCCTGCTGCTTGGCGACCCCGGCCGCCTGCAATTGTTCCAGCAGCAGGCCAACCGGCAATCCAAGCTCGCCAGCAAACTGCGCTACATTCATTTTACCCATCACTATTCCTTAAACCTCAAATTTGTAAGTACGGGCCTCATTCCTGGCACCCCTACTCCACTTTCACTTCACACAATCACCTCAGGCAAACCAAGGCGCGCGTGCAGTCATGATCAACTGGTTGGCGCGCTCGCCATCCATGCCTGTCAATTCAACCAGTTCGTCCACATCCAGATCGGCAAGCTGCTCCTGTGTACCGACACCCTTGCTCGCCAAAACGCGGGCTGTATCCTCGTCCATGCCTTCAATCTTGAGCAAATCTTCGATGCCATGTTCCACTTGCTCTTCATTGACGATCGCCGCAGTCAACAGTGCGTTGCGTGCACGGCTGCGTAGTTCATTCACGGTTGCCTCGTCCAGTGACTCGATCTCCAGCATTTCATCCAGCGGCACATAGGCTACCTCTTCCAGCGTATTGAAGCCCTCCTGCACGAGGATATCGGCAATTTCTTCATCTACGTCGAGTTTGGCGATAAACAGATCGCGCACCTTGGCGAATTCCTGCTCATTCTTCTGGCTGGATTCTTCTACCGTCATGATATTGAGTTCCCAGCCGGTCAGTTCGCTGGCCAGACGCACATTCTGTCCGTTACGGCCGATGGCCTGCGCCAGGTTGTCTTCCTCGACCACTACATCCATGCTGTGCTTGTCTTCGTCCACCACGATACTGGTCACGTCGGCCGGAGCCAGTGCGTTGATGACGCTTGTGGCAGGATCCTCCGACCACAACACGATATCGACGCGCTCCCCCGCGAGTTCGTTGGTCACTGCCTGCACACGCGAGCCGCGCATGCCGACACAGGTGCCTATCGGGTCTATACGCGCGTCGTGGGAGCGCACCGCAATCTTAGCGCGTGCACCGGGATCGCGCGCTGCACTGACGATTTCGAGCAAGCCTTCCTCGATTTCCGGCACTTCCAGCTCGAACAGCTTGACCAGGAATTCAGGGGTAATGCGCGACAAAATAATTTGCGGCCCACGCACCGAGCGATCCACACGCAGCAAATGCGCACGCACACGGTCGCCGACGCGCATGTTCTCCTTGGGTATCATCTGATCCCGTGGCAGCAGCGCTTCGATCTTGCCGAATTCGATGATGGCGCTGCCACGCTCGATGCGCTTCACCGTACCGGACACCAGGTGTTCCTTGCGTTCCATGAAATCGCTAAGGATCTGCTCGCGCTCGGCGTCTCGGATCTTCTGGAAAATCACCTGCTTGGCTGCTTGTGCACCAATGCGCCCAAAGTCTATGGATTCAAGCGGTTCTTCGATGAACTCTCCCAGCTGGATTTCCGGATTGCGCTTTTGCGCTTCATTCAACTTGATATGAAGTTCAGGCGTCTCGAAAGTCTCATCGTCCATCACCTCCCAGCACCGAAACGAGTCGTACTCCCCAGTGTTGCGGTCTATGCTGACGCGCACATCTGCTTCCTCGTTAAAACGTTTCTTGGTGGCAGACGCCAAGGCGGACTCAAGCGCACCAAACACGATTTCCTTATCCACGTTTTTTTCGCGCGCCAAGGCATCCACTAATAACAAAACTTCACGACTCATCACTGTCTCCAACTAAGCAAATCGTTTGTCCCGGATATCATTGTCCAGAGCAAACGGTTTATGAAACTAAAATGTCGGCACCAAACGTGCCTTGTCCAAATTGGATAGTTCAATCGACACCTGATTTCCATCCACATCCAACTGCAGCACACCATTCCGGACTTCACCCAGAATGCCGGTGAAGTTCTTGCGCCCTGCCTGCGGCATGCGCAATTTAAGTTGCGCCTTTGAGCCATGGAAACGCACGAAATCCGCTTCCTTCTTCAGCGGCCTGTCCAGTCCCGGGGATGAAACTTCGAGGCGGTCATAATCCACTCCTTCCACCGTGAACAAGCGCGTCAACTGATGGCTGACCCGTTCGCAATCGTCCAGCGTAATGCCCTCCGGCTTGTCAAGGAGTACCCGCATCAAGCCCCTGCCAGATACTTCCAGATCAACCAGCTCATACCCCAGGCCAGTCAACGTTTTTTCCACAAGCCCCGTCACATCCATGCCGCTACGTCCATGATTCGTATCCACAAATAAAAAACGGGCCGAGGCCCATCTGAAAAACTGCGCGGATTATAGCAAACTATGTCAGCTAATGGAAATCAAGCCGCGAACCGATGCATACTGTTGCAGGATGCATCGTCTTTCGTTCACTCAAGCTTGCAGTAGTGCAAGGATATCGCGGAGTTCGCGACGTATTTCGGCGGGTTTGAAGGATGCTGATGCTGGCTGGCGTTCCGCCTGTGCACTTTCTTCCTGGTGCACGGCAACATGGTCCAGGCGGCTGCGCGCGCCGCTGATGGTGAAACCATCTTCGTACAGCAACTGGCGAATGCGCCGAATGAGCAGCACCTCGTGGTGCTGGTAGTAACGCCGGTTACCACGCCGCTTGACTGGTTTAAGCTGGGTGAATTCCTGTTCCCAATAGCGCAGCACATGCGCCTTCACCCCGCACAACTCGCTTACTTCACCGATGGTGAAGTAACGTTTGACCGGGATCGGGGGCAAGTCAGAATTAGGCTTGTGGCTTTCCATGATAGCTCTTCTCTACCATGCTCTTGAGCTTCTGGCTGGGATGGAATGTAACCACGCGGCGGGCAGTGATCGGGATTTCTTCGCCTGTCTTGGGATTGCGCCCGGGGCGTTGGGGTTTGTCGCGCAACTGAAAATTGCCGAAACCGGACAACTTTACGCTCTCGTTGCGCTCAAGCTGGGCACGTATTTCTTCGAAAAATGCCTCCACCATGTCCTTGGCTTCACGCTTGTTCAGGCCCACTTTTTCAAATAATAAATCTGCGAGTTCTGCTTTGGTAAGTGTCATGTTTCCCTCTTAAGTTCGCAATTGCGCGCCATGCTGCTGCAGAACAGCGATGAGTCGCTCGATGCTTTTGTCAACTTCAACATCTGTTAGTGTTTTTTGAGTATCTTGTAATAACACACGGAAAGCAAGGCTTTTTTTTCCGACTTCCACCCCCTTGCCACTATACACATCAAACAGTGCAAGCTCGGCCACGTAGGGGGCGGCGGTGCCTTGCATCGCGTCCAGCAGGGTCTGTACCGCCATGCTTTCATTCACTGCTACAGCGAGGTCGCGGCGCACCGGCGGGAATTTTGAAATCTCGCTGGCACGAGGTACGGCTGCTTGTGTTAAGGCCTTCAGATCAACCTCAAACCACACCGCAGCCTGCGGAATGTCGTATTGCTGCATCCATTGCGGATGCAACTCGCCTATCCAGCCGACAGCCTGTCCATCCAGCAAGATTTGCGCTGAACGCCCCGGATGTGAGGCCGGATGTGCCTCAGCCACAAAGCGCACGACACGCGGCGCAAACAGCGCTTCAACATCACCTTTCACGTCGTAAAAATCCACGTTGCGTACCGGCGTGCCCCACTGCTCGGACAAGGCCGTTCCATAGGCTAGTCCGGCCACGCGCTCGTGCTGCAGATAGCTGCCGGCTGCAGCAGCAAAACAACCACCCACCTCAAACAGCCGCACGCGCGGCTGTTTGCGCGCAAGGTTGGCGCGCAACGCGCCGAGCAGCCCACCCAGCAAATTGCTGCGCATCACGCTCATCTGGCTGGCAATAGGGTTCTTCAATGCGATGGGAGCGGCATTTCCACACAGGTCTCGCTCCCGTTGAGCTTCTACAAATGCGTAGTTGATGGCCTCCTGATAATCGCGCAACACCAGTGCCTGGTGCAGTTCCTGCAAGGGACGTTGCGCCTCAGCGTGCGGCAATATGCCCATGGTGGCCTGCGGCGGCAGCGGCGTGATCTTCTCGTAGCCGTACACGCGCGCGACTTCTTCGATCAGGTCTTCTTCGATGGTGATGTCAAAACGATAGCTGGGTGGCGTCACCGAAAATTCTTCACCCTGACGCTGGAACACCATGCCCAAGCGCGACAGGATCTGTGCGATCTCGTCCCCATGCAGCTCAATACCCAATACCCGATGCACGCGCGAGGTGCGCAGCTTCACTGGATGACGCGCTGGAAGCTCGCCGCGTACCTCGGTCACTGCGCCGGCCTGGCCGCCGCAGATGTCGAGGATCAATTGTGTGGCGCGATCCAGTGCCATCTGTGTAGCAGCGAAGTCCACGCCGCGCTCGAAACGATAAGATGAATCCGAGCCAAAACCAAGACGACGCGACTTGCCCACGATCACGCTGGGGGAAAAGAATGCACTCTCCAGAAAAATGTCGGTGGTCGCATCATCCACCGCGCTGTCCGCACCGCCCATCACGCCAGCCAGCGCGACCGGGCCCTTGCCATCGGCGATCACCAGCATGTCGCTCTGCAAGGCAACCGTCTGCTCGTTCAGCAGCTTCAGGTTTTCTCCGTCCCGCGCAAAGCGCACTTCGAGGTCGCCCTGCAACTTGGCCAGATCAAATGCATGCAGCGGCTGTCCGAGTTCCAGCAGCACATAGTTGGTCACGTCCACCAGAGCGTTGATGCTGCGCAGACCACTGCGCTCCAGGCGTTGCACCATCCAGGTAGGTGTCACAGTCTTCGCATTCACACCTGCGATCACGCGCCCGGTGTAACGCGGACAGGCCGCGGAAGCAGCCACCTTGACCTTGCAGCTGCGCTCACTGTCTTGTGGGAATGAAACCTTCTGGGTTGCTTGCAACGGTGCGCCGGTCAACGCCGCCACTTCGCGGGCGATGCCGTACAGCGACAGACAGTCGCTACGATTGGGGGTGAGCTTGAGTGTGATCAAATGATCATCCAGATCAAAGTGGGTGCGGATGCTGTGCCCTACCACCGCGTCGGCGGCCAACTCAATCAGGCCGCTGCTCTCTTCCGCCAAACCCAGCTCTTTGGCCGAGCACATCATGCCGAAGGACGCAATTCCGCGCACCTTGGCCTGTTTGATTTCGATGCCGGGCAGCTTGGCGCCGACCAACGCGCACGGCGCTTTCATGCCGACCGTTACATTCTGCGCGCCGCATACAATCGTCAGCGGCTCGCCCTGCCCCGCATCCACCGTCAACACATTCAAGCGGTCTGCATCGGGATGCTTATCCTTGGTCAGCACCTGCGCGACGACGACCTTGTCGAAAGGCGGCGCGACTGCAGATATTTCTTCCACTTCCAGCCCAGCCATGGTCAGCAGGTGCGCGAGTTCCCCGCTGGAGAGCGATGGATTTACGAATGTGCGCAACCAGGATTCAGAGAATTGCATGGTCAGTTAAATTGTTTCAAAAATTGCAGATCATTCTCGAAAAATGACCTGAGGTCGTTCACGCCGTAGCGAAGCATGGCCAGACGCTCCACACCCATCCCGAAAGCGAACCCGATGTATTTTTCGCTGTCGATGCCGACATGTTTGAGCACATTTGGATGCACCATGCCGCAGCCGCCGATCTCCAGCCAGCCGCCCTTCCAGCTCAT
Source organism: Gallionellaceae bacterium (assembly GCA_030834965.1). Lineage (GTDB taxonomy): Bacteria > Pseudomonadota > Gammaproteobacteria > Burkholderiales > Gallionellaceae > JAUQWW01. The sequence goes on from JAUQWW010000038.1 coordinate 19,643, forward strand.
ATCCATTTCAGCCGACGGTTCGGTGAACGGGAAGAATGATGGGCGGAAGCGCACTTGCATGTCTTCGGTCTCGAAATAATTCTTGAGGAAATCAGCGATCACCCCTTTGAGATCGGCGAAGCTAACACGCTCCCCTATCCACAGCCCCTCCACCTGATGGAACATCGGAGAATGGGTGGCATCGGAATCCACGCGATAGACACGGCCCGGTGCGATGATGCGAATATCGGGCATGGTCTCCAGATGCTTATATTTCTCCAAGTGAGCTTGCATGTAGCGAATCTGGATCGGCGAGGTGTGCGTACGCAGCACATGCTGTTCGTCAATGTAGAAAGTGTCGTGCATGGCCCGCGCCGGATGGTCTTCCGGAATGTTCAGCGCAGTGAAATTGTAGAAATCGCTTTCTATCTCCGGGCCTTCCGCCACAGCATAGCCGATGGAATGGAATAGCGTCTCGATGCGCTCCAAAGTGCGCGTCACCGGATGCAACCCACCCACGCCCAAACCTCGCCCGGGAAGTGTTACGTCGAGCGCTTCTGCCGCCAGCTTGGCTTGCAAGACTTGCTGCTGAATAGCGTCGCGCCGCACTTGCAGCGCCGTTTCGATCTGTTGCTTGACTTGGTTGATGCGCGCACCGACTGCAGGGCGTTCTTCGGCAGAGAGTTTGCCCAAGCCCTTCAACAGCCCCGTCAGGCTGCCTTCCTTGCCGAGATAGCGCGCCTTGGCATTCTCCAACGCAGCGGCATCTTGTGTCGCAGCGAAAGTTTTTAGCGCCTCATCAAGTATTTGCTCAAGTTCTTGCATGAATTTCTTGAATCTCTAGATATGCGTGTGGTGCACAAACAAAAAGGAGGCGCAGAACGCCTCCTTGGATACAACCTTGCTTGCGCTTAGATACCCAGGCTGGCTTTGGCCTGCCCAACAATCTGCACAAATGCAGGCTTGTCAAACACGGCAATGTCTGCCAGCACTTTGCGGTCGATTTCGATCGCGGCTTTCTTCAGACCATTCATGAACACGCTGTAGCTCAGGCCCTGCTCACGCGCAGCGGCATTGATACGCGCAATCCACAGGGTGCGGAACTGGCGCTTGCGTTGACGACGGTCGCGATAGGCATATTGCCCGGCCTTCATCACCGCTTCTTTGGCAATACGATAGACGTTGTTGCGGCGACCACGGTAACCCTTGGCCAGTGCCAGAACTTTCTTATGACGCGCGCGCGCCGTTACACCACGTTTAACTCTTGGCATATTCTACTCCTTATGCGTAAGGCATCATGGCGCGCACAGACGCCGTGTTGCTTGCGTGAACTTCGGTGGTACCACGCAATTGACGCTTGCTCTTGGTGGTCTTCTTGGTCAGGATGTGGCGTTTGAACGCTTGCGAGCGCTTGACGCTGCCGCCGGCACGCACCTTGAAGCGCTTGGCCGCACCGCTCTTCGTTTTCATTTTAGGCATAACAACTCCTTGTGTTTATTTGATGACGCCGGGAGGCTCCTGACAGGAACACTTAAAAACCCGGAACCACTTATCTGGGACTGTGTACTGCTAATCTGCCCCGGCCAGTCCCTTAACCGACGCAGAAAAATTGGTCATTTCCTCTTAGGGGCCAGCACCATCACCATCTGCCGCCCTTCCATCTTGGGAAACTGCTCCACGATGCCATGAGTCTCAAGATCAACCTTGACCCGCTCCATCAGGCGCATGCCGATGCCCTGATGGGCAATCTCGCGACCGCGAAAGCGCAGCGTGATCTTGGTCTTGTCACCCTCATCAAGGAAGCGAATCAGGTTGCGCAACTTGATGTTGTAATCGCCTTCATCAGTGCTGGGCCGGAACTTGACTTCCTTGATCTGTATCTGTTTTTGCTTAAGCTTGGCCTCGTGCTGCTTCTTGCTTTCTGCATATCTGAACTTGCCGATATCCATGATGCGGCACACAGGCGGTTCCGCCATTGGCGCAATTTCCACCAGGTCCAAATCAGCCTCGTCAGCCAGGCGCAACGCTTCTGCGACCGCCATGATGCCGAGCTGCTCTCCTTCTACCCCAACCAGTCGCACCTGAGGTGCTGTTATCTGCTCGTTGAGACGTTGTGCTTTTTCTTGAGCTATTGCAGTTTCTCCATAAAAAAATTAAAGACACCTCGAAAATCAAAACTCCGCCGCAATACGGCATCGATCAATAAATTTATCGCTCGCACATAAAATATGTGGCGTATAAAATTTACCTGCGAGCAGCCGCTACGCAGCTTGCCCGCCTACCCCATTTCGCGCCTTGTGTCGCTAAGGATTTTGAATTTACAGAGGCATCCTAAACCGTGCTACCTGTTTGCAGTTCCGATTGCAGGCGTTGCAGCAACGCCTCCATCGGCATCTGCCCCAGGTCTTCCCCTTTACGGTTTCGCACGGCAACCAAGCCAGCAGCCATTTCCTTGTCGCCTACGATTAGCTGATAAGGCAATCTCTGCATGCTATGTTCACGTATTTTATAGGTAATCTTCTCATTACGCAAATCTAGATGCACACGCAACCCTTGGGTACGCAGAGCTTCTGCAACTTGCGTGGCATATGCCTCCTGCGCCTGCGAGATATTCATCACCACCATCTGCACCGGCGACAGCCACAGCGGGAACGCGCCGGCATGATGTTCGATGAGGATACCGATGAAGCGCTCCAGCGAACCAAGAATGGCACGGTGCAGCATCACTGGCGCCTTGCGCGTATTGTCCTCGTCCACATACTCTGCGCCCAGGCGCACCGGCAGGTTGAAATCCAGCTGTATGGTGCCGCATTGCCACACGCGCCCCAGCGTATCCTTCAATGAAAATTCGATCTTCGGGCCGTAGAACGCGCCCTCACCGGGCTGCAATTCATATTCCAGCTTATTCTGTTTGAGCGCAGCGGCGAGAGCCGCTTCGGCCTTGTCCCAGGTTTCATCGGAGCCGACGCGTTTTTCCGGGCGCGTGGACAGCTTCACCAGTACGTCATTAAAGCCGAAATCCGCATATACCTTTTGCAGCATCACGATGAAATCGGCGACTTCGCTTTCGATCTGGCTCTCGGCGCAGAAAATGTGCGCATCATCCTGAGTGAAGCCGCGCACGCGCATCAGGCCGTGCAGTGAACCGGACGGTTCGTTGCGGTGGCAGGAGCCGAACTCCGCCAGGCGCATCGGCAGGTCGCGGTAGCTGTGCAGGCCGTGGTTGAAAATCTGCACATGGCCGGGACAGTTCATCGGCTTCACCGCAAAATCGCGCGACTCTGAGTGAGTCGAAAACATATTGTCGCGGTAATTTTCCCAATGCCCCGATTTCTCCCACAGCGTGCGATCCAGCATGGTCGGCGTGCGCACTTCCTGATAGCCATACTCGCGGAACTTCGTGCGCATGTACTGTTCGACTTCCTGCCAGATCGTCCAGCCATTGGGGTGCCAGAACACCATGCCGGGCGCATCGTCCTGCATATGAAACAAGTCGAGCTGCTTGGCCAGCTTGCGGTGGTCCCGTTTCTCCGCTTCTTCCAGGCGATGCAGATAAGCATCGAGGTCTTCCTTCTTCGCCCAGGCTGTGCCATAGATGCGCTGCAGCATTTCATTGCGGTGATCTCCGCGCCAGTAGGCTCCCGCCAGGCTCATCAACTTGAACACTTTGAGCTTGCCGGTAGACGGTACGTGCGGGCCGCGGCACAGGTCGGTAAATTCGCCCTCGCTGTACAGCGACACTTCCTGATCCGCGGGAATGGATTCGATTATCTCCGCCTTGTAGCGCTCGCCGATGCTCCTGAAATACGCAACGGCCTCATCGCGCGGCAACACGCGGCGCGCCACCGGCAGGTCCAGTTTCGCCAAGTCGGCCATGCGCTTTTCGATAGCCGCCAGATCCTCTGGCGTGAATGGGCGCGCATAGGAAAAATCATAAAAGAAGCCGTTTTCAATCACCGGGCCGATGGTCACCTGCGCCTCGGGAAAAAGTTCCTTGACTGCGTGAGCCAGCAGATGCGCGGTGGAATGGCGGATAATCTCCAGCCCGTCCATATCCTTATCCGTGACAATGGCCAGAGCCGCATCGTCAGCGATCCGGTACGAAGTATCGACCAACCGGCCGTTCAGCTTTCCGGCCAGCGCCGCACGCGCCAAACCCGCGCCTATGCTCTGCGCGACTTCGGCGACAGTGACAGGCTGCGCATAGTTGCGTTGCGAACCATCCGGCAAGGTAATAACTGGCATAATTTTCTCTTGACCAACTTACAGGCTTCAAAAACAAAGTGCGGCAGGGCCGCACTTTTCTCACTTGCGGCAGTATATCCCACCCTGTGACTCATGGTCAAAAGACAGGGGAGCGGTCAGAACAGGCTGCTAGTGTTCCTTGCCATCTATTCTGGGGCCAAGCAGGAAAGGGGTAAGCCGCCATGCAAGCAGCGAAAAACAAATAGCCCAGCAAACCGCAGAGAAGAGAATGCATGCCTGATAGCTTGCCGGCCAAACCTGAGGAACAACAATCCGGACAAAACCAGCAAGGCCGACAATCCAGATTGCAAATTTATCGCTGGCCGTAAAATTAATTTTGCGCCCGGTATGGCCGAGCGAAACCCGGATAAGCATCCCCGGAATGATCAGCCCCATGCAAAGCATCGTGAACGTGTGAGTCGCAATATCCCCCATTGCGTTCAACTTTCCCATCAGGCGAAAGCATTCGAGGAAAAGGCTAATGACAAGGCAGAAATATCCAACATGCATCAAACCCACGTCGAGCCGGCGCATTGCCGTTAATGGGCTCCAGAAAAAGAAACGGAACAGAAGAAGCGCTGCTGTTGTCCCCAATATGATGACCGCAACAGAAACCGGCAGCAAAGCCTCAAAAATCCCGACAAAAATTCCTGCCCTGATCAACCTGTCCAGCATTTTGTTTTTCAATATTTCGACCTGAAAAATCGATTTCATGAATTGAACCAGTGTACGTTCAAGCATGATGACAATTGCCAACCGAAACAGCCCCATTGCCATTGTCCAGCCCAATTCAAAATATTCGCTGCTCAATATCAGGTTCTTGCTCAGCAGAAAAAGTGGAAGTCCCAGAATAAACACCCAATTGTCGGGATAGCTGTCATTCTTGCGGTTTGCAATGAGCGTCCACAAGAGAAGCGCCAGGATCAGCAGCAAAAAAGCATTGTGCAGTAGCGCTGACAGCAAGGCGGGGAAGCCGGATGGCAGGAAAAATGCCAGCCTGTCCACGAGCCACAAAATCACCAGAACGAATAAGATGGAACCGTGATAGCCGCGAATCTTGACCCAATTTTTGGTCGCGGTTAATAAGAATCCGCCGAGCACCGCCCATCCAAATCCATAAAACATTTCATGAGCGTGCCACTGGGCTGGTGTCAGTTCAGAACTGAACGTAATGTGACCAGCAAATAGCAGAAACCATATCAACGGAAGGATGGCTCCGCTCAGGAAGCTCAGAATAAAGAAAGGCCTGAATCCAACATGCCACACTGGCAGCTGGAAAAAACGTGGTGAAGTTGTCGTTGAATCCATGAGGGGGCGTTGTTAGATTAAATTGAATATTTTACCTTGCTTTGCACAATGGCGTGAAACCTACCGCAGAATCCCGAGCGAAGCCAAGAGATGCTCAGACAAGTGGCAACAGCCAATATCAGGTAGCTGTTATAAAACAGCTCAAGTGGAAGTCGAGCATGACGACACGTTGTTTTACGACTGACCCGCGGCGGCTGGAAAAAGCACTTTGACGCTCAGGCCACCCAGCGTGGCCGCGCGACTGAAGATGATCCGCGCATGATGTATTTCCGCGATACGTTGCACGATGGATAAACCCAGGCCAACGCCATCCGCCACCGACGGGCTGAGCCGGCTGAAACGTTGACCGAGCAAGGCAAGCTGTTCATCGGCAACGCCAATGCCGCTGTCAGCAACCTCGAGCTCGACCTGCTGCTCACTGGTAAGGCGCAATGACACTTCAATACGCCCCTTCTCTGGTGTATAGCGTATTGCATTATCCAGCAGGTTCCTGAGCAAAATGCGCAACATGTCAGCCGAGCCCGCGACTGCCAGTGATTGGTCAGCAGAAAAGCCAATCTCGATGCTCTTGGAGAGTGCATCGGTTCCCAGTTCCGCGCAGCATTCCCTGGTCATTTCACTCAGCTGCACTGACTCCGGGTGCACGGGATACGAATATTCGTCGAGCCGGGAGAGTGTGAGCAACTGTCCAACGAGGTGAGCCATGCGTTCCGCACCCTGCAACACCCTGGATAAACATTCGTTGCGCTCTGCCGCATTGTCGGATAGTTGCGCGGCCTGAACCTGCGCTTGCAGAGCAGCGAGCGGAGTACGCAACTCATGCGAGGCATCGGCAGTGAAGCGCCGCTCATTTTCAATGGTCTTGGCGATACGATTGAGCAGACTGTTCAGTGCATCAACTACCGGCGCAATTTCCTTGGGCGCATCGTCAACGGTAACCGGGCTGAGCTGATCCGGCGAGAGCTGACGCAACGATTCAGTCAACTTGCGCAACGGCCGCAATCCAAAGTAGATCGCCAGCGTGGAAAAAAAGGCCAGCAACGGCATGCCGAACAAGAATGGCGCCATGTTGTGCCACGCCACTTCTTCGGCCAACTCATTGCGTGCCCGGTCGTTTTGCCCAACCAGCACATCAAAGCCATATCGCGCGTCACGCAATCTGAGATAGCGCCAGCTTTCGCCTTGCCATTCACCGCTGCTGAAGCCCTCCGCAGTCTGTAATGACGGTAACATGCTGGAAATATTGTTGGACCTCAGCAGCATGCGCGGCTCTTCTCTGTCTGTAATCCAAACCTGAAAAACAAACGACTGCTGATATTTATGGATAGGGGGCGGCATCGGTTCCGCCTGTTCGTCGTCGAAAGTTGTCGCTAAAACCACCAAACTTTGTGCAAACTGGGCCAGTTGCGCATCAAAGATTTCATCTGCCTCATGCAACGCATTTTTATAACTTTCATAACCTGCCAGCAGGCCGAATAACAGCACCGTACCGGTAACGAGCAGGGTAAGGCGAGCCTGTAATGAAATATCTTTCAATTTCATGACTGGCGCCCAATGGTGTAACCGATTCCGCGCAAGGTCTGGATAAAATCGCTGCCCAGTTTCTTGCGCAGGTGGTGGATAAAGACCTCGATCGTGTTGCTGTCTGCACTGTCACCCCAGCCATAGATGCTTTGCTCCAGCTGGGCGCGAGTGAGTACCCGGCCGGCGTTTTGCACCAGCAACTCCAGCACCGCAAACTCCTTGGACGAGAGATCGACCAGGTTGCCTGAATTCCAGGCCTGTCGAGTATCCGGATCGATTTCCACCGTGCCCACCTTGATGCGTGGCGAAGCATGCCCAGCTGAGCGGCGGATCAATGCGCGCAACCTTGCCGCGAGCTCCTCCATATCGATGGGCTTAATCACATAATCATCCGCCCCTACATTAAATCCCTTGAGCTTGTCCAGCTTGCTGTCGCGAGCAGTCAAGATCAGAACGGGTGTGTGCAGCCCCTTGTTCCTCGCAGATTGCAGCAGTGACAGGCCATCCTGCTGCGGCAGTCCGAGGTCGAGCACAACAGCGGCATACTCTTCGCTGGTCAGTGCACTTTCTCCTTGTTTTCCGTCGCGCATCCAGTCCACAGTAAAGCCCAGATGACTGAGGCTTTTCTGGATTCCATCCCCAAGCAGAAAGTCATCCTCCACCAGCAGTATTCTCATGATCTCTCCAATATCCTGTCTTCGTTAATTGCCAGTTAAGAATTAATTGGCAGAGTGCGCCGGAATCACCAATTTGCCCCGCGTATATCCCGGACTGAAAAAAGCGCGATCCGAAGGAGATTCTAATATGACTTCCCGCCCAAAAGATATTGCCGTGCTGCGGTCGAACATGGAACCCAGGCAATTTTAATCGTCCATTAAGAATCATTTGCTAATTTGCCAACTGTCCTCAAGTGATTTTAGAAAGGAAGAAACAGACCATGATTACCAAAAAAACTTTTATCACCCTACTGCTTCTGGTGAGCGCAAATTCAACGTTTGCGGAAACGCCTGCCAGCCTGGTGTCTGGCTATGCTGCCGAGGCCGCAAAAACAAGCCCCGGCTTCACGCCATCCGCCAAACGCGGGCAGAGTCTCTTCACCAATGAATGGGGCGTGTCCCAGAAGATGCCCAACTGCACGACTTGTCACGGCAAGAACATTAAAGCGGAGGGAAAGCACGTGGTGACAGAAAAACGCATCGCCCCATTTTCACCGGCTGCCAATCCAGAGCGATTCAGCAGCGCTGCCAAAGTCGAAAAATGGTTCAAGCGCAATTGCACCGAGGTGGTGGGGCGTGAATGCACGGCTGCAGAAAAAGCGGACTTCATTCAATTTATCACCCAAGGAGGTTGAGCATGAAATGGCTTACCGCATTAACCCTGATTCTTGGCTCGGCCATGGCGTACGCGGATAGTGACAGATTGTCTGTTCCCAACCACCCAAAATGGAAGGAAGAATGTGGCAGCTGCCATCTCGCCTACCCGCCGCAATTATTAACGGCAGAAAACTGGCAACAGATGATGGGCGGGCTTGATAAACACTTTGGTGCAAACGCGATATTAGGCACCAAGGATAACCAGGAAATACTCAATTTCCTGGAGCGCTATGCGGGAAACGGTGCAAAACGCAGCGCATCGAGCCTGCGGATCAGTGATACCCCCTGGTTCAGCCGTGAACACCGCAAGGTCTCGAAAAACAATTGGTCCGATCCCGTTATCAAGAGCCGCTCAAACTGCACGGCTTGCCATGTCGATGCTGAACGCGGCGACTGGTCGGAAGATAGCATTCGCATACCTGGCGACAGACGGATTTAGGAATGGGCATGTTCTTTGGTGCTGACGGAGTCTCATTGTCATGAAAAAAATACTGATCTGGGATATTCCCACACGCATCGGACATTGGTTACTGGTCGCCGTTTTCATTTTGTCCTTTGTCACGGGCGACAGTGAGGAATGGCGCCTGTTTCATGTGGCGGCAGGGTACGCAGTCGGCGGAGTACTTGCATTCCGTATGTTCTGGGGAGTGGCGGGAACACGTTATGCCCGCTTCACATCATTCCTTTTCTCTCCCCTTCAGGCATTCCGATACGTTATTGAATTGCTGAAAGGCAAGCCCAGCCACTGGCTGGGCCATAACCCGGCCGGAAGCTATGCAATATACCTGCTGATTTTGCTTGGGTTTGCCACGGTTGTGAGCGGCTTCGCAGTCTACGCCGAGATTGGCGGCGAGTGGTTGGAAGAGGCTCACGATGCATTGTCATATTGCATGTTGGGCATAGTCGGCATTCATGTACTGGGCGTGATTGTGGGCAGCTGGGCACACCACGAGAACCTCGTGAGAAGCATGGTCCATGGCTACAAAATGGGTAATAGCGAAGAGGCGATCGATTCCGGCAAGACTTACTGGGCCATCGCGCCAATTGCCACGGCGGTACTGGCAAGCATGCTGGTTTTCATAACGTAAAAAGCCTCTCCGGCAAATATTACAGCACAGAGAACCGCGCGCGATGCACCAAGAAGAAAGGAGATAAGCGTTGAAATGGCCTGCAATATGGATACTTGTTTTATCCAGCACAATGTCGTACGCGGCGAACGAAAAATATTCGGCCCCCGATCATCAGCCATGGAAAGAAGAATGTGGCAGTTGCCATGTCACCTTTCCGCCTCAATTATTGACGAAAAAAAATTGGCAGAAATTGATGTCGGGGCTTGATAAGCACTTTGGCGAAAACGCCACACTGGATCCGGAAGTTGCCACGGAAATTCTTGATTTCCTGCAGAGCCACGCGGGATCGCCGTTCGATGGGCACCAGAGCGACTCTGGCATACGGATCACTGATACGCCATGGTTCGATCTAAAACACGGCAGAGTGCCCACTAAAACCTGGTCTGAGCCATTCGTCAAAAGCAAATCAAACTGCAAGGCTTGTCATATCAAGGCAGAGCGTAGTGTTTGGTCTGAACATGACGGCTCGCTGGGATATTGCAGAGGCTGCCATAATAACAATTTTGGATACGTCACCCGCATCCTTGGAAATCAATAAAATATCGCTTGAATTGACGCACAAATAATCAGGGGGAAAAGCGCAAAGAGGAGAGCAACCGTATGACTGCTCTCCTCTTGCTGTTTTATATGGCCGGCTCGCGATTCAGATCACGCTCGAAGCTGGCCAGTACCTGGTCGGTTGTGCCGTACAAGGCAATGCTGATTGCATCCACCAGCGGATCGGCTGCGCTGACGAACAAGGCATTCTGGGATACAGTCGGCTCGCGATTCAG
>JAUQWW010000039.1 GCA_030834965.1 Gallionellaceae bacterium
CGACGCGCACGGCTTCGCCGAGATCCCGATCCTGTCGTACGCGGCCAAGTACGCCTCGGCTTTCTACGGGCCGTTCCGCGAGGCGGCCGACTCGGCCCCGCAGTTCGGCGACCGGCGCGGCTACCAGATGGACCCGGCCAACGTGCGCGAGGCCCTGCGCGAGGTGCGCCTGGACGTCGAGGAGGGCGCCGACATGGTCATGGTCAAGCCGGCGCTGCCGTACCTGGACGTGATCCGCGCCGTGCGCGAGGCCGTGGACCGGCCGGTGGCGGCCTACAACGTCTCGGGCGAGTACGCCATGGTCAAGGCCGCGGCCCAGCGCGGCTGGGTGGACGAGGAGCGCATCGTCAAGGAGACGCTCACCTCGATCCGCCGCGCCGGAGCGGACGCAATCCTGACCTACCACGCCAAGGACTTCGCGCGCTGGACGCGCTAGCAGGCCCCGCATGACCAGGTCCGAAGAGCTCTTCGCCCGCGCGCAGCGCGTGATCCCCGGAGGCGTGAACTCGCCGGTGCGGGCCTTCAAGGCCGTGGGCGGCACGCCCTTGTTCATCGCCCGGGCCGAGGGCGCGCGCGTCTGGGACGCCGACGGCAAGGCCTACATCGACTACGTCGGCTCCTGGGGGCCGATGATCCTGGGCCACGCCTTCGGCCCGATCGTCGAGGCCGTGCGCGAGGCGGCCCTGCGCGGCACCTCCTACGGCGCGCCCTGCGCGGCCGAGGTCGAGCTGGCCGAGCGCGTGGTGGCGCTGGTGCCCTCGATCGAGAAGGTGCGCTTCGTCTCCTCCGGCACCGAGGCCACCATGAGCGCGCTGCGGCTGGCGCGCGGCTTCACGTCGCGCAGCAAGATCCTCAAGTTCGAAGGCTGCTACCACGGCCATTCCGACGGCCTGCTGGTCAAGGCCGGCTCCGGCGCACTGACCTTCGGCCAGCCCAGTTCGTCCGGCGTGCCCGCCGAGATCGCCGCGCTGACCACCGTGCTGGACTACAACGACCCCGCCGGCTTGGAGAAGACCTTTGCCGAAATCGGCAACGAGATCGCTGCCGTGATTGTTGAGCCGGTGGCAGGCAACATGAACTTGATCCTGCCCAAGCGCGAATTTCTCGATGCGATGCGCAACCTGTGTACCAAACACGGTGCGGTGCTGATTCTGGACGAGGTCATGTCCGGCTTCCGCGTCGGCCTGCAGGGGGCGCATGGACACTATGGCATCAAGCCGGACCTGGTCACGCTGGGCAAGGTGATGGGCGGCGGTTTGCCTGCCGCCGCGTTTGGCGGGCGCCGCGACATCATGCAATGCCTGGCCCCGCTGGGTGCGGTGTACCAAGCGGGCACGCTGTCCGGTAATCCGGTGGCAGTGGCTGCGGGTCTCGCCACACTGAAGCTGGTGCAGGCGCCCGGCTTCTACGAGCGCCTCACCCGGACCGCCAAGCAGATGACCGAAGGCCTCGCTGCCAGCGCGGCGAAGCACGACATCCCGTTCAGCGCCCAATCCATCGGCAGCATGTTCGGGTTGTATTTCAGCGGGAAGGCGCCGACTTCCTACGCCGAAGTGATGGCCAGCGACAAGGCGGCGTTCAACCGTTTCTTCCACGCCATGCTGGATGAAGGCGTATACCTTGCTCCTTCGGCCTTCGAGGCCGGCTTTGTCTCGGCAGCACACACCGACGCCGATATCGCCCAGACCATCGCCGCCGCCGACAAGATTTTCGCGGCTTGGTAGCATGGGGCTTTTTTCGCGCGCTACGTTTTATACCACGGTCAACCAGCTGCGCGATCTGCCGCTGCACGGCGGCAAGGAAGTCGCCTTTGTCGGACGTTCCAATGCCGGCAAATCCAGTGCTATCAACACACTGGCCAACCACACCCGTTTGGCATACACCAGCAAGACTCCCGGGCGCACGCAACATCTCAATTATTTTGATCTGGGCGAGAATCGCTTTCTCGTGGACTTGCCCGGCTATGGCTACGCCAAGGTGCCACCGGATGTGAAGGCACACTGGGAAGGTCTGCTGAGTGAGTATTTGCAAACACGCGGCGCGTTGTGTGGTCTGGTTATCATCATGGATGCGCGTCACCCGCTCACCGAGCTGGATGAACAAATGCTGGACTGGTTTACGCCTACCGGCAAGCCGGTACATGTGCTGCTGACCAAGTCTGACAAGCTGAGCCGCCAGCAGGCGACCTTGACGTTGAATCGTGTAAAATCGCACCTCGCAGAGCATTTTCCGCATTGTTCGGCACAATTGTTTTCCAGCCTGAAGAAAATCGGTACGGATGAAGCCGAGGCGGTGATTGCCGGGTGGTTTTCCGCTGAATGACGGGTAAAAAAATGCCCTTGGCTAAAAGGGGGAAGCCAAGGGCATAAAGTGTCTTAACAGTAGGAAGGGTTAAGACAACTCGCTCAGGGAGGAGAAACGAGAGATGATTCGCATCATCTAAGCAATCAGATAAGCGAACGCTAAAATAGTTCCAGAAAATCTGAAATTTTTAGAAAGCCATTATGCAAACACTCGGACAGTACCCACACAAAAGAATGCGCCGCATGCGCCACGATGCCTTTTCACGCGACCTGATGCGTGAGCATGTACTCACTTCGGCAGATCTCATCTATCCCGTTTTTGTGCTGGAGGGCAGCAACAAGTTCGAGGATGTGAAGTCCATGCCTGGGGTTCAGCGCAAGACTTTGGACTTGCTGCTCAGGGATGCCGAGCAATGCGTGAAGCTGGGTATTCCGCTGATGGCCGTCTTCCCGGTGATCGATGCGCCGCTGAAAAGCCTGGATGCGCGCGAGGCCTACAATCCGGATGGTTTGGTGCCACGCGTGGTGGCCGCGCTCAAGAAGCATTTTCCCGAACTCGGCGTGATGACCGATATTGCGCTCGACCCTTACACCAGCCACGGGCAAGACGGCCTGATTGACGCCAGCGGCTATGTCATCAACGACGAAACCGTGGCCGTGCTCGCGCAACAGGCGCAAGTCCATGCGCAGGCCGGGGCCGACGTCGTGGCGCCTTCCGACATGATGGACGGGCGCATCGGTGCCGTGCGTGCCGCGCTCGACCGCAAGGGCTGCATCCACACACGTATCATGGCCTATTCCGCCAAATATGCCTCCAGCTTCTACGGGCCGTTCCGCGACGCGGTAGGCTCCAGCGCCAATCTCGGCGCGGGTAACAAATACACTTATCAGATGGACCCGGCCAATTCCGACGAAGCGCTATGGGAAGTCGGGCTGGATTTGCAGGAAGGCGCGGATATGGTGATGGTGAAGCCGGGACTGCCTTATCTGGACATCGTGCGGCGCGTCAAGGACGAATTCAAGGCGCCTACCTTTGTGTATCAGGTCAGCGGCGAATACGCCATGCTCAAGGCCGCCGCGCAAAACGGCTGGCTGAATGAAGAAGCGTGCGTGCTGGAATCGTTGCTTTCATTCAAGCGCGCCGGTGCAGACGGCATCCTGACCTACTTTGCGCTGGATGCGGCGAGATGGCTGAAGCAGGATTAGCGTATTCGCGCTCCCACGCACGCCAATTAATCCGTTCTATCTTTATTTGTGGAATCCTAAAGTTCCCTTTTCTCAGCCGAGACCTCCCATGGCTCAACCGGGCCGTGGATCACCTTGAACAACGGATGGGCTTGTGGTGTTTTGACCGGCTCTATCCGCTGGTAAGCCGCCACATTGCGCGTCCTCAGCTTGGCCTTGAGGTGGCATAACTCGTATTCAAGCTGCCCGCTGGTGACGGCCATTGTTTGATGGCCTGCACACTCGCCGATCTTGCTCATGTCAAACTGATAGCCCCTAGCCTCAGCCTCTCTATGCACCCCGTGCAAATATGCCGCAATGGCCACAAGCGGTTGTTGTTGCTGGCGGAAACGATGAAGCTGGGGGTGGTTGCGGTAACCCTTGGTGGCGCCGCCGAGCACCTTTTGTGCAAGCAGCGCTTCGCGCCACAGCGCGACCAAGCCCTTGGCGTCAAGGTACATGGGATGTAATGACCACAGACGCATTACTTATTTTGCGCGTGCTGAGCCGGGCGGGGCCGGCTTCAGTCCTTGCGGAAAGACATGCGCGAGAACAGCTCGTCCTTCAGGATGAACCGGTGCTTCAGCGCACCCGCCACATGCACGATTATGGCAAACAGCAACACGCTGGTAACAAGACCATGCGCCTTATGTGCGGCATAATCCTCAAAGTCTCTCGGCAGCGGTGTGGGGGAATGCCCGAATAAGATACCGATCAAGTCGGACGAGAAGGCGAGGGCCATGCCCGATGCCGCCGCCAGAATCACCAGTAGATAGAGCAGATGGTGAATGCCACTGGCCAGCTTGTCCATTTTCCTGTTGTCACTCACAAATGGTGCGGGCGCGGGCATGCGAATACGCACGATCAGGCGCACGACGGTAAGCAGCAATATGGCGATGCCGCCAATCACGTGCACCTGCAATAGACCCAGCTTGCTCGGATTAGTAGCCTGCATGCCATCCAGCACGAGCATGCCCAGACCCAGTGCCGCAAAAATTGCGACTGCCAACAACCAGTGCAGGGTAATCAGAGCAGGATGGTAAGTTTTGACTTCAGACATGTAGGCTCCTCGTGGTTGCGAAATGAACAAATCGGTACGGAAAAGTAGCGGAAAGCGTGGCTTGTGACAAGCCATCCTACTTTCCAAACACTTTAGTTGCACAAGAAAAAACCGGAAGGCCTGTTTTGCAGGCGCTTCCGGTCTACCCAGTCTGCAGCAAGTGACCCGTGGTTACAGGCTGTAGTACATATCGTACTCGACCGGGTGCGTGGTCATGCGCATGCGCGTCACCTCTTCCATCTTCAGATCGATGAACGCATCGATAAAGTCATTGGAAAACACCCCGCCGCGGGTCAGGAACTCACGATCCTTGTCCAGATGCGCCAATGCTTCATCCAGCGATGTACACACGGTCGGTATCTTTGCATCTTCTTCGGGCGGCAGGTCATACAGATTCTTGTCGGCTGGATCGCCGGGGTGAATCTTGTTCTGGATGCCGTCCAGGCCGGCCATCATCAGTGCAGCAAAACACAGATACGGATTGGCGGTTGGGTCCGGGAAACGCGTTTCGATACGGCGCGCCTTGTCGCTGGCGACATGCGGAATGCGAATTGAAGCCGAACGATTTTTCGCCGAATAAGCCAGCTTGGTCGGTGCCTCATAGTGCGGAACCAGACGTTTGTAAGAGTTGGTTCCGGGGTTGGTGATCGCATTCAGCGCCTTGGCATGCTTGATGATTCCGCCGATGTAATACAGCGCGGTGTCTGACAGGCCTGCATAGCCGTTACCTGCGAACAGGTTCTTGCCACCCTTCCAGATCGATTGATGTACGTGCATGCCGGAACCATTGTCGCCGACGATGGGCTTGGGCATGAAAGTCGCGGTCTTGCCATACTGATGTGCGACGTTGTGCACGACGTATTTCAGTTTTTGCGTCTGATCGGCACGCTTCACCAGCGTGCTGAACTTGGTGCCAATTTCGCACTGGCCGGCAGTCGCCACTTCATGGTGGTGCACTTCGACGGGCACTCCGATCTCTTCCAGTATCAGGCACATGGCGGAGCGGATGTCTTGCAGCGAATCAACGGGGGGCACGGGGAAGTAGCCGCCCTTGACGGTGGGGCGGTGGCCGGTGTTGCCGCCATCGAATTTCTCTGCGGAAGACCATGCAGCTTCTTCGGAATTGACCTTGCAGAAGCAGCCGGACATATCCACCTGCCAATTCACCGAATCGAATATGAAGAATTCGGGTTCCGGGCCAAAATAGGCGGTGTCGCCCAAGCCGCTGTTCTTCAGGTAGGCTTCGGCACGCTTGGCAATGGAGCGTGGATCGCGGTCATAACCCTTGCCGTCGGCTGGCTCTACCACGTCGCACGTCATCACCAGCGTGGTCTCATCCATGAACGGATCGATGAAAGCGGAATCAGGATCGGCCATCAGCAACATGTCGGACGCCTGAATACCTTTCCAGCCTGCAATGGAAGAACCGTCGAAGGCATGGCCGTTTTCGAACCAGTCATCGCTATCCGATACCACATGCGCTGGAATGGAAACATGTTGCTCCTTGCCGCGCGTATCGGTAAAGCGCAGGTCCACAAATTTGACCTCACTATCTTTTAACAACTTCAAAACGTCAGCAGCTGACTTCGACATAATTCTCTCCAATGAACGTTATGGCTAAATAGAACAGAAATTAAACAAACTGGAATTTGGCAACCCGGCGTTATTTGAGCATGAAACGTGCCATGGCTCCGCCAGCGCGAAAACGCCCATTCTGCCATATCCATCGGGTTACATGGATAAAAATATTTGCCCTGAAGTGGGGCATGAAGCACATTTGCGCACTACTTCTGTGCGTGGCTGCGATGCAGTTGTATGGTGCGAAAGTAAGCGTCATCCAGCGTGATTTCGGCGCATTTGCGCTGCAGCATTTCGATTTTTGCGGTGTCGTGATAAACCGCCGAGTCCAGGAACAGGTCCGCATCGATCTTGCCGTCCAGATAATGCAACACCGTGCGTTTGCCGAAGTGCAAGTCTTCACCCAGGCGTTCAGCGAGATGCTTGAGCAGATCTCCGCGGCACGGAAGGGCTACGTTGGACTTGGCCTGCAAATCGTCTTCCGGGTCGATGTGCACCATGACATCCATCACATGGTGTTGTGCCAGCACTGCCCGGCGTGCCGCTTCGGCAATGTAATGCCCCTCGGACACGCTGATTTTCGGATCGACGAGAATGTGCGCATCCACCAGCGCATTATCGGCCATCTTGCGGGTGCGCAATTCATGCAGCCCGCGCACGCCTGGCGTGGTTTGCAGGGTGGCGCGTATGGCTTCCACCTCCTCTTCGGACAATCCCGTATCAACCAGCTCGGCCAGTGCTTCCAACGCAAACTTGCCCCCCATATGGGCAATCATCACGCCTACCACCGCAGCCGCAACGAGGTCGAGAAATGTATAGCCCATCAGGTTGCCGGCAATGCCCGCAACCACCACCAGAGAGGACGCGGCATCGGAACGCGCATGCCAGGCGTTGGCGATCAGCATTTGCGAGCGCACGCGTTTGGCGACCGCCAGCATGTAGCGAAACATCCCCTCCTTGATGGCCAGTGCAATAAGCGCGATCCAGAGCGTGAACGGATGCACGGGCTGCACCTGCTCGGGATGCTGCAAACGCATTCCGGCTGCAACCAGCAGCACCACCCCCAGCACCGCCAATGCCACGCCCAGGATGAGCGTGGCGGCAGTTTCAATGCGCGCATGGCCGTAAGGATGGTTGGCATCTGCATGCCTGCTGCCATGGCGGTTGGCGAACAACACCATGATGTCGGCCAGCAGATCGGACAGCGAATGCAGGCCGTCCGCCATCAACGACTGCGATCGGCCGAAATAGCCCGCAACCACTTGCAGCAAGGTCAGAAACAGATTGATGAAAATGCTGATCCAGGTGCTTTTTTGCGCAGCGGCAAAGCGCTCCGGGTGGGCAGGCTCGAATGCGGCAGATTGACTGTGTGTATGCGCGTGGGTGTGATTTTTCATCGCGATTGGGATAGTATGCAGCGCTCGCCGGCAGGATAACATTTGCCGGCCGGATATTGAACATTAGCGAAAGAACACCATGGGGAAAATTACGCAAATTCTGCAAACCGCGCAAACCCGCGCAAAGGAAATGAATTTGCCTTACGAGGGCGCGCTGCTGCCGGCTGAAGCTTACGAAATACTGCAATCCGCTCCCGGCGCCAAGCTGGTGGACGTGCGCACGCGCGCCGAACTGGATTGGGTAGGACGCATCCCCGATGCAGTAGAAATCGAATGGGCCACCTATCCGGGCATGAAGCTCAACCCGCATTTTATGGCGCAGCTTGAGCAGCAGGTAGACAAGGAAGCGCTGGTATTATTCATCTGCCGCAGCGGCGGGCGCTCGCACCACGCCGCCATTGCTGCCACCCAGGCCGGATATTCGGATTGCTATAACGTACTGGAAGGTTTCGAGGGTGACAGGAATGCCGATGGGCACCGCAATGTGCTGGGCGGATGGTGTGCGTCCGAATTGCCGTGGACGCAAAGCTGAAGCGCTACTCCGCCGACCAGCTCACCATCCCGGTGTAGTATGTCACCAGCACTACCAGCCCGAACACAATCCGGTACCAGGCAAAAATCGTGAAGTCGTGGCTGCTGATGTAACGCAGCAGCCAGCGCACGCACAGGAAGGCGGAAATGAAGGAGGCAATGAAGCCTGACGCCCACATGCCCAGATCATCGCTGGAAAGCAGCGCGCGTTCTTTATAGAGTTGATAGAGCGTTGCGCCAATTAGCGTGGGCATCGCCAGAAAGAACGTGAATTCTGTCGCTGCGCGGCGCGACAGGCCGAAGAACAATCCACCGATGATGGTTGCACCTGAACGTGAAGTACCAGGAATCAGGGCCAGCGCTTGAGCGAATCCGACCTTCAGCGCATCTTTCCAGCTCAAATCGTCCACCGTGTCCACGCGCACGGTGTGTTGACGTTTTTCCGCCCACAAAATGAAAACTGCGCCAATGATGGAGGTCGTCGCCACCGTTATCGGGTTGAACAGCACCTCCTTGATGTGCTTGCCGAAGAGCAGCCCGATCAGCGCCAGCGGCAGGAAGGCGATGAAGACATTGAGCACAAAGCGCCGCGCCGCCTGCTCACGCGGCAAGCCGACAACTACGGAGGCAATCTTGGCGCGGTATTCCCACATCACGGCAAGAATGGCTGCCGATTGAATGACGATCTCGAACAGCTTTCCGCGCTCATCATTGAAGTTGAGCAGGCTGCCGACCACGATCAAGTGGCCGGTGCTGGAGATGGGAAGAAATTCGGTCAGACCTTCGACGACGCCAAGAATGGCCGCCTTGAGAAGCAGCAGTGTATCCATTAGTTTTCAGTGATGTTTAATCAGGCCTTGCGGTAAATGCTGCCGCCCTGCTGCACGAATTCCACCGCTTTTTGCTCCATGCCTTTCTGCAGCGCGCTTTGCTCATCTACGCCCTGAGTCGCAGCAAATTCGCGCACTTCCTGCGAGATTTTCATCGAACAAAACTGGGGGCCGCACATCGAGCAGAAATGCGCCACCTTGGCGGAGTCCTTGGGCAGCGTTTCATCGTGGAAATCGCGCGCCTTGTCGGGATCGAGGCTGAGATTGAATTGATCTTCCCAACGAAACTCGAAACGCGCCTTGGATAGCGCGTTGTCGCGGATTTGCGCTCCGGGATGGCCCTTGGCCAGGTCGGCTGCGTGTGCGGCCAGCTTGTAGGTGATGACGCCGTCCTTTACGTCCGCCTTGTTCGGCAGGCCGAGGTGTTCCTTGGGGGTGACATAACACAGCATCGCGGTGCCATACCAGCCGATCATCGCCGCGCCGATGCCGGAGGTGATGTGGTCGTAGCCCGGCGCGATGTCGGTGGTGAGCGGGCCGAGCGTGTAGAACGGCGCTTCGCTGCATTGCTCCAGCTGCAGATCCATGTTTTCCTTGATCAGGTGCATGGGCACGTGGCCGGGGCCTTCGATCATGGTCTGCACGTCGTGCTTCCACGCGATCTGGGTCAGCTCGCCCAGCGTTTTCAGCTCGCCCAACTGCGCTTCGTCATTGGCATCGTAGATCGAGCCGGGGCGCAGCCCGTCGCCGAGCGAGAAGGCCACGTCATAGGCCTTCATGATCTCGCAGATGTCTTCGAAGTGTTCGTACAGGAAGCTTTCCTTGTGATGCGCCAGACACCATTTCGCCATGATCGAGCCGCCGCGCGACACGATGCCGGTCAGGCGCTTGGCGGTCAGCGGCACATAGCGCAACAACACGCCGGCATGGATCGTGAAGTAATCGACGCCCTGTTCGGCCTGTTCGATGAGCGTGTCGCGGAAAATCTCCCAGGTCAGGTCCTCGGCGCGGCCGTTGACCTTCTCCAGCGCCTGATAGATCGGAACTGTTCCAATAGGCACCGGCGAATTGCGGATGATCCATTCGCGCGTCTCGTGGATGTGTTTGCCGGTGGATAGGTCCATCACGTTGTCTGCGCCCCAGCGGATCGCCCAGGTCAGTTTTTCGACCTCTTCGCCGATGCTGGAAGTGACCGCGGAATTGCCAATATTAGCGTTGATTTTCACCAGGAAGTTGCGCCCGATAATCATCGGCTCGACTTCCGGATGGTTGACGTTGGCGGGGATGATGGCGCGGCCGCGCGCGATTTCATCGCGTACAAATTCGGGGGTAATTTCGGCGGGAATGCTGGCGCCGAACGACTGACCCGGATGCTGGCGGCCCATCAAATCCGCCAATTTACTGTTCATTGGGCCAGACCCTTTCAGTTCCGCCAGATACTCCTTGCGGCGCATGTTTTCACGGATCGCGACGTACTCCATCTCCGGCGTGATGATGCCTTGCCGCGCGTAGTGCATTTGCGTGATGTTAGCGCCCGCTTTGGCGCGGCGCGGCGTGCGCTGCAGGTTGAAGCGCAAGGCTGCCAATTCCGGGTCATTCTGGCGTATGAAGCCGTAGTTCGAGGTCGGGCCGGATAATTCCTGGGTATCGCCACGTTCGATGATCCACGGCATGCGCGGCGTGGGCAGGCCGGAACGGATGTCGATGTGCGCTGCCGGGTCGGTGTAGGGGCCGGAGCAGTCGTAGACATAGATCGGCGGATTCTTTTCTGCGCCCATTTCCGCTGTGGTGTCAGCCTGCGAGATTTCACGCATCGGCACGCGAATGTCCGGACGCGAGCCCTCGACATAGACCTTGCGCGAATTGGGCAAAGGCTGGATCGCCGCCGCATCAACGAGTGCGGCCTGGCTCAGAAACTTGGGATTGGCATTCATGGTGTCGTGCTCCAAAAGCGCAGGGAGCATCATTGTAGCAACTGACGCTTCCCTACGACGGCATTATCCGTACAGGTTCAAAGGGTGTATCTCACTCCGCCCACTCAAGTCTAGCGAAGACCCCCACGCAAGCGTGGCAAATTACTGGAAAGGGGATGCAAAAGCAAGTCAGGGAAACGCTGATATCCTGGAATCGGCAGTTGAGCCCATAAACCACTTTCCGTCCAACACAGAAACTTTGTGCGTCTAATATGGAGATGTTCTGCCTTGCGCCGACCTTGCTTTCCAATGTGATCGTAATTTTACGTCACCCCTGAAAGACAAAATTTCGTGGGAAGCTCACAGCAAAAAATGTGCCGTATTTAGAGCACAATCACGGAATAAATTCCTCCAGCCGCGCACCTGCACGCAGGCCGTCAATGCTTTTGAAATGAGCGTCGAGCGTTAACAGCGCGGCACCGTGCTCCAGGCTACTGGCGGCAATCCACAGATCGTTGGTGGGGATGGGCTGGCCTTTACGACGCAGTGCGGCATAGACCAGTGCATATAGATCGGCTGTGGCCGCAGTGCCAGGTACCACCTTTACGCGCGGTGTGTTGATAAACTGCGACAATTCGCTGCGATTGGCACTCTCCCGCTGACCCGCAGCAAATCCACCCAACAGTTCACCCAGCACGGTGACGCACAAAATGATGCTGGGTGCGTGCTGTATTACGGCTACTACTTGCTCATCGCCACGTTTGAAGGCAACGTAAGCGTTGGTGTCCAGCGCGATCGGGCGCATAGTTTAATTCCAAAGTTCCGCGTCAACCTCGGCAAATGCAGCCGTGTTGCGGGCAAATTCTTGCGCTTCTTCGTCGCTCCAAGTACCTGCCAAGGCATTGAGGTCATCAAATTTTTTCAATGTGCCCGGCTGAACTTGGGTGCCTGTACCCTGCAATAAGCGCAACACCAAGCTGTTGAGACTACCACCCTCTTGTTCGGCCTGATTCTTAAGCCGGGCCAGTACTTGATCGTCCAGTCCGCGAATACTCATAGTTGCCATGATATCACCGTTGCATTCAAACTGAATGCACATATAGTAGCACTTTGGGTTGAAAAATAAAATAACAATGCTCGCAGATACTTGTGTTGCTTGCCCAGCTTAAGCCCATGAGGTCTATAAGTATCGTAGCCATCAGATCGGCTGCCATTGCAGTGATGCAAAACACCCAGCCGGAACTGCGGTAATACCCTCCGCCAACGGCCATGGGTCGCCCTCGCCGTGGCAGACGACATACATATGATCCAACTTCAGCACCTCGCGTGATGAGCGCATTGAAGGCGTTATTTTAGGTGAACGCGTTAACTTGATTTCAAAACCCAACCGCTGACCGTTGCGATGAATCAGCAAATCCAGTTCGGCACCGGTATGCACACTCCAGAAAAATACCTCGCCGCGTTGCGCACCCGTACGGCGGATGATTTCGTGCACCATGAAACCCTCCCATGACGCGCCGCACTTGGGGTGTGCAAGCAAATCATCCAACCCACCTATGTTCAACAGGCGATGCAAAATTCCGGTATCAGCCACATACACCTTGGGCGATTTCACCTCTCGCTTACCAAGATTGGTATGCCAGGGAGGCAGGCGAAAAGCCATAAAAGTACCCTCCAGGATATCCAGATAACGTGACACGGTCTTGTCGCTCACGCCCAACGCACGCCCCAATTCACTCCCGTTCCATGTTTGCCCGTGATAGTGCGCAAGCATGGTCCAGAAACGACGCAGGGTGATTGCGGGGAGGTTGATACCCAGCTGTGGCAGATCACGTTCCAGATACGTACGAATGAACGCTCCGCTCCATTCGCGACTTCCGGCTTGGTCTGCCGCCAGCAGTGCGCGAGGAAACCCCCCTCGCAGCCAGCGGGTATCGAGCCAGTCCTTGCCAGTCTCAACAGACGCGATTTCGTCTAGCGCCAATCCGTCAAGTTCATGAAACGCCACCCTGCCAGCCAGCGTTTGCGCGGTGTGACGGAGCAATTCCGGTGCGGCGCTGCCGAGAATCAGAAAACGGGCCGGAGTATCCGGGCGATCAGCCAATACGCGCAAAAGCGGAAAAAGATCAGGCCGTGTCTGAATTTCATCCAGCACCACTAACCCGATAAGCGGTCGCAACACAAAGGCCGGATCAGCCAGACGAGCCTGATCGTCCGGATCTTCCAAATCGAAGTGTCGCACCGGTCCATCCCACTGCGTCGCCAACTGTCTTGCCAGCGTTGTTTTGCCGACCTGTCTCGGACCGAGCATAGCCACAACGGGAAAGTTGACCAATTCGTGGGCCAGTTGAGCCAGATGGGTTGGGCGAGGGATCATGACGTACCGATATTACCATGAAATATCGGATTGTTATTGCAATATTTCATGGCATATCCAGCGCGTCGTGTGGCCACCTGTGGCAGATGAAATCACGTTAATCCTAGTTTTTAGGTTAGTTCAGCGGGTGAGCGGCAAAAAATAATGCGCAGAGGCACTGGTTACGGTTCCTCCTTCCTTCAACCCTCCTCCCTCGGGTAAAGGAGCGTATATTGCCTCTCTCAGGAATAGCCAGCGACTTTGCTGCGATTACTATGCAGCCTAGTCGAGTGGCTATCGTAACCAATGGCTAGTCGTTTCATCTCATCGTGGTTCCATCAGAGAGGGTACTTATCATGAATACTGCAACATCGGTAAGTTTCCCCGCCATATGCATAGCACGGAAACGTCAGAGTCAAACATTTTTGATAGCCTTCATTACTTTCCATGCATGACTCATGGCAAACGAATAAAGCGCGAATAGCAACAGGAATGCGTAAAACATCATGTACTCCGGCACCCCATAATGCCAGCCCGCCAATCCTACCAACCCCAGCAGCAGAGAAACTGACAGGATCATTACCACTGTTCTGGATACCGAGTAGCCCGCACGGAGAAAGATGTGATGCAGGTGCTCACGGTCGGCAGAAAAGGGGCTGCGACCTTTCAACATGCGGCGCACCATGGTATTAACCGTATCCATCAACGGAACGGCAAGTATCCACACCGCCGTAATCGGGGTTATTGCTCTGGAATCGGAATCCGTCAAATCGACAGCGAATCGTGCTAGTGCATAGCCCAGCATCATGCTTCCCGCATCCCCCATAAACACGGCCGCCTTTGACCGCCATGGCGCGCGCATGTTGAACACTAAGAAACCCAGCACGGCACTTGCCAGCAGAAAAATCAGCGTTGCGTGTATCGTCAGGCCGGCAAGTAGTGCAGTAGAACCAAATAAAGCCAGCGCAATAAAGACAAGGCCACCAGCCAGACCATCTACACCGTCAATCATGTTGAAGGCGTTAATCACCCCAAGCACACAAAAAACAGTAAACGGGATGGCCCAATTGTGCAGGTGAACCGTGCCATTCCCAAAGAGATTGCCCAGATCATCTATAAACACCCCACCCCAAGATGTCATCAAAAGCGCCGCGACAATCTGGGCGAGAAACCGGGTTCGTGCGCTCAGGTCATGCAGGTCATCCAGCGTGCCCACCACGGTCAGCAGTAGCAGATTAACAAAAAAACTATGGAAGCTGTCTAGCGGTTGGCCACAGGCAAAAGACGAAAAAATGAAGGCAACAAAAATAGCGATTCCCCCAATGACGGGAACAGCGCCCTCATGATTTTTCCGCCCACCGGGAACGTCAACCAATCCCAAGCGTTCTGCATGTTTTCTGAATAGCAGGATAAAAACAATTGTCGAAACGAATGCAGCCAAATTTATCATCGCGTGAATATCCCGAAAAGCCTTCCCTTTATTTTTCTATAGTGGTTCAGATTTTTAGTTTGGCAATTTTTTGTTCTAAATCTTTTTGCCTCTCAGCCCCTGTTCATCCAGCTTTCAACTGGCATTCGCAAAAAGTCATCCACTGCAATACCGTCGCCGCCAACCAGCAAAAGGCTGTCAGGTTTAAACGCTTCCTTGAAGGCCTGCATACCGGGAAGCGCGTCACGTACACGCCCGCTTTTCACTTCAATAGCAATCAACCTGCGTCCGGCGCGCACCACGAAATCGACTTCCCGATTGCGTTCGCGCCAGTAGAACAACTCGCACATGCCAGCTGCGGCCGCATTAGCCAGATGCGCACCCACAGCCGACTCGGTAAGCCGCCCCCAATGTTCCCTGTCGACTTGGGCTTCCTCAAAACCATAGCCCGACATGGCTGAGAACAGAGCAGTGTCCAGCACCTGCAATTTGGGGCTGGAACCACGGCTGCGCACCGCCTCTCCTGCATACTTTGAAATTCCCGTAAGCATACCAGCCGCACTCAACAATTCCAGATAATGTGCCAGCGTGGTCGTGTTTCCCGCATCCTGCAGCTGTCCGATCATTTTGGTGTAGGAAAGAATCTGGCCGGAATAGCGACACCCCAATTCAAACATCCTGCGCAGCAACGCCGGCTTATCCACTCGGGACATCAGCAAAACATCGCGCGACAGCGTAGTTTCGATCAACGAATCGCGCACATAACGCACCCAACGGTCTTGATCTGCAATCAGCGCAGCTGCACCAGGATAACCGCCGAAAAAAATGCTTTGCGGCACTGTCCAGCCAAATGCCTGATGCATCTCCACCGCGGACCAGTGGGACAAATGCAACACCTCGAAACGCCCGGCAAGACTTTCTGAAAGTCCGCGCTGAATCAATAACGGCGCCGAGCCAAGCAAAATGACCTTGATCGGAATCTTCTTGCGAGTGTCTTCGTCCCACAGCCGTTTTACAGCTTCTGACCAACCAGAGATTTTCTGAACCTCATCCAGAACAAGGATGGCGCCCTGACTTTCACATTTTAAGCGTGCAATCTCCCACTGCTGTGAAATCCATTCCGCCCCCCGCAACGTGGGCTCATCCGCACTCGAAATTTGAACGGGAAGGTCAATACGCTCGCACACCTGCTGCACTAACGTTGATTTGCCAACCTGACGCGGGCCTGCCACGACTTGAATGAAGCGACGCGGCTCAGCCAACCGATTGATTAGTATCTTGTATTGTGGGCGCCGATAGGTCATATACAATTTACTCAATAAGATGAGTAAATTTGAACACAAGCGCTAATCGAAGTAAAGTCAAAGTGGCCAGCCATACTGCGCTGGGTAAATTGCTGGGTTGTTGGACACAATGGCATCAAACTCATTCTCCTGAGTGCGGATTCCACGCGATTCGGCCACCTGCTCCACGAATACCCTGGCCGTTCAGTCGGCACGAAGCGACGCAAGATTTTCAGGTCAAGAATTGACCGGCTCACAACTTCTTTTTTCTTGTCTTACGATTTCGTCTATCACTTCCAAATAACGCCTTATGACGATCTGCTCATCAAATTCGTGCTGCATCTTCTCCCTGCCCTTACGCCCCATTTCAGCCCGCTGCTCACAGGACAGCGACAACATTCGCTCCAGTTTATCTGCCAAATCTACCGGGTCTTTCACTTTACACAAATAACCGGTTTCACCGTCATCCACCACCTCTCGGCAGCCTGTCACGTCAGTGGCGACGATCGGTCTAGCCATAGCAGAAGCTTCCAGCAAAATTCTTGATATTCCCTCGCGATACGAAGGTAAAACAATGCAATCAGCGTTGGCAATATAAGGAGCCACATTATCCGTTTCACCCAGATATTCCACTACTCCCTCAGCAACCCAACCCTCAACCTGCTCACACAGAATGGCAGTGCGGTTCGCCACGCCCAATTGGCCGAGCAACTGAAAACGAACTTGTGGATGCCGCGCTTTTACCAAGCGCGCTGCCTCAACAAACTCCATCACTCCTTTATCCCTGAGCATACGTGCTATCAGCAGAAAAACTAGGGCCGGATTGTTTGCCGGTGGCGCGGCTACAAATTGCGTGAGGTTCACCCCCGAACCCGGTACACGCTCTACTTTCTCTGCCGGCACTAACCTGCGTTCGACAAACATTCCCAAGTCATCCATGTTTTGAAAAAAAACCTTGTGCGGCCAAGATTGAGATAGCTTGTATAGCTGTTCCACAATGCGTGTCAACCAAGATTCACGAATAAAAGCTGTGCCTATTCCCGACACCATATTGACACAATGCAGTCCAACCGAACGTGCCGCTAATGCACCGTAAATATTAGGTTTTATGGTGAAATGCAACGCCAAGTCTGGCCGAAGCGTACGGTACATCTTCCGGTAAGCCAAAAAAGTCTTCACATCGGCGAGCGGGCTTGACCCTTTGTTATCCATCTTAATGTCATATACCTCACAACCCAATTCGCGCAACCTAAGACTGAACTCATCCCAGGGAGCAATGATAACAACTCTGAAATGTCGCTCGATAAGCGCGCGGATAGTACCGATGCGGAAGTTGTACAAATACCAGGCCGTATTTGATGAAAGAGCAATTGTTTTCAATTTATTTGCGTTTCCAGCCAAGCCTGAAACATCAACACATTCCACAGTTGGGCCATCCAATTACGCCGGCCGCTCAAATGCTCCGCCCACATTTGCCGAATCGGCGCTGCATGAAAATACCCCTCGCGCCGCAAGCGCGCCTCGTCCAATAAATCTTCCGCCCAATCACGCAAAGGTCCGCGCAGCCAATCGTGTAACGGAACACCAAAGCCCATCTTGGGGCGATCGATCAGTTCGCGCGGCACGTGGCGATAGAGCACCTGACGCAATGGCCATTTTGTTTGACCATCGCGCAGTTTATATTCCAGCGGCAAGCTCCAGGCAAATTCAACTACCCGATGGTCCAGAAACGGTACCCGGCTTTCCAGTGAAACCCCCATGGCAGCGCGATCCACCTTGACCAGAATGTCGTCGGGCAAATAGCTGATCGTATCGAGTGCCATCATGCGCTCCACGTCATTCACCCCCTCCAACTCAGGTCGCGCTCCCTTCAATTGTGTCGGTGGTTCTTTACCGTTAATCACCCACTCCGCAGGATTGCGCAGATGCGAAACGATACCCAGGTAAAGATCATCCACTGTGCGACTGGCAAGCACCCCTGCTCCCTTGTGTAATTTATCGCCCAACGAAGAATAGCGTGCCGCACCCGGTATGAAACGTGCCAGGCCATCCCACTTGTCCGGGGCAATCGAGGTAATTCCCTTGGCTGCAAGCGCGCGTAACGGGGCTGGTACAACTGACAATTTGCGCCACAAATTTTCCGTAATCTGGTATCGGTTATATCCGCAAAACAACTCATCGCCCGCATCACCAGAAAGCGACACCGTGACATGCTGTTTAGCCAATTGGCTCACCAAAAAAGTGGGTATCTGCGATGAATCCGCAAACGGCTCGCAATACAAGTCAGGCAAACATGGAATCACCTCCATCGCCTGCTCTGGCGTGACATATAGTTCGGTATGCTCAGTGCCCAAATGTCTGGCCACTGCCTTCGCATGAACTGCCTCGTTGTAGCCTTCCTCGTTGAAACCGATGGTGAACGTTTTGACCGGGCGAGAAGACTGCTCCTGCATCAACGCCACCACAGTGCTGGAATCAATGCCCCCTGACAAAAATGCACCCAACGGCACATCCGCCATCATTTGCTGACGCACTGCGTCTTTAGCCAACACTTCCAGCGCATCCACCGCCTGATCGGTTGTGCCCGCAAATGGCTTAGCCACGCCAGCGCGCGCCACTTCAACCGCGTCCCAATACTTCCAAATCCTGGGTTCAGGCTGCGCCAATGAAACAGACAACAAACAACCCGGCTCCAGCTTGGCTATGCCTCGGTAAATCGAATACGGTGCGGGGATGTAGTTGTGCCGCAACAGCAAGCAAAGTGCGCCACGGTCAATGTCTGCCGCAAAAGCAGGATGCGCCTTGAGCGCCTTAAGCTCAGAGCCAAACAAAAATACCCGCTCGTTACCACTACCCTGCCAGCCGTAATACAGCGGCTTCTCGCCAATCCGGTCCCGCGCCAAGATCAGCGTGCTCGTTTGCCGATCCCACAATGCAATAGCAAACATGCCGATCGATTTCTTGAGCGTAGCCTCCACCCCCCAAGCCTCAATCCCAGCCAGCAAAGACTCCGTATCAGAATGTCCGCGCCACTCAAGAATTCCCCCCTTTTTCAAAGGGGGGTTAGAGGGGATTTGCTCCAGTTCTTTCCGCAACTCCAAATGGTTATAAATCTCCCCATTGAACGCAATCACATAACGCCCGCTGGCCGATACCATAGGCTGGTGCCCCGCAGGGGAAAGATCAACAATCGACAAACGTCGATGCGATAACCCTATACCTGCATCAACGTCGTACCAAACCCCACCATCATCCGGCCCACGATGGCGAATGGCACCCCCCATCCCCTGCAACACGAACGAGACATCCTGTTTATCAAGGGCAGCAAGCCCCAACATACCGGCTAGGCCACACATGCCTTGCGACCTTTTTCCCAGTTTTGTCGCCATTGCAGATACATCAGAACGGACCATAGCCGAGAAAGCCGATCCTCCCCCGAAAGATGTTCAGCCCAAGCTTTTCTTACTGGCGCAGAGTTCAAACCTGCCGCTATAAGGTCTGACGCACCCAGTAACGACTCCGCCCAATCGCGAAGCGGCCCCCTAAGCCACTTGGCCATCGGCATGCCAAAACCCTGTTTCGGTCGCTCTATCAGTTCCTTCGGCACATGGCGATAGAGCACCTCCTTGAGCAGCAACTTTCCTTGATCACCTTTTTCCGCAAGCTTGAAATGCAGAGGGACACGCCAACTCCACTCCACCAATGAATGCGTCAGCAGGGGGACACGTGCCTCCAGCGACACTGCCATGCTGGCTCGATCCACCTTGGTCAGAATGTCATCCTGCAAATAATTCCCTTGATCCACCAACATCATTTCTTCCGCCCAATTCAAATCAGGATAACTCACGGCATCAGCACCAAGCACCCCCTCGACATCTCCTATCAATTCCTCAGGGTGTGGCCATGCAGACATGGTCATTGCATATGCCCGTTCGCGGGGACAACCAAGATAGGCGGAAAAACGCCTGATGCGATCAGACAAGCCGGTTGCCCCGCCATAGCGATGGCCAGACAGCGGATTAACCACATGATCCCAAAATACGTTAGGCACGCTTTTCAAAATACCAGCGGTTAACTTTGCGCCAGGCCGTGTCAGCCGATTACGCCACTTTTCGATACGGCTTGCCCAAAAATACCGAGGATAACCACCAAACAGCTCATCGCCACCATCGCCGGAAAGACTGACTGTAACCTGCTCTCGAGCGAATTTCGAGACAAGAAAAGTCGGTATGGAGCTGCCATCGGCAAAAGGCTCGTCGTAAAAAGATGCAACCATTGGAATCAGCGCCGGGACATCCTCGGCGTCCAGTATCAGCTCATGGTGATCCGTCCCCAGATGCTCGGCAACAGCCCGCGCGTAGCGTGACTCGTCGTGTGAAATATCCGTAAATCCGATTGAGAATGTTTTTACCGGACGCGCTGATTCGGCCTGCATCAAGGCTACTATCGTCGATGAATCCACACCTCCTGACAGAAACGCCCCATAAGGAACATCAGACTGCATATGAAGGCGTACCGAACGGCGCAACCGCACTTCCAGTTCGTCAGCGGCGGCCGCAAAACTCATCTGCAAAGGGTCTTTGCGAGCAGCCCTTGCATGCGCTTCCGCGTCCCAGTAGCAGATGATTTGGATACCCTCTGCATCCCGGCGAAGCAAAGAACCGGATGGCAGTTTTCTTGCACCACGCAGTATGGAGGCTGGGGCTGGCACGCACAAGTAGCGGAAATAGGCATACAGCGCAGCTGAATCAATTGAATCATCCAGCCAAGGTAAAGGCTGTAGCGCCTGCAACTCGGAGGCAAAAGCGAACTCATTCCCACGAGCCGCATAATAAAGCGGCTTGATACCGAGCGGGTCCCGGGCAAGCCACAATACGTGTTCCAAGGTATCGTAGAGTGAGAAAGCGAACATCCCCTCAAATCGTGCCAGTGCTAACTCGATGCCCCAGTATTCGCAAGCAGCAAGAACCACTTCAGTATCGGAATGTCCGCGAAAGGTCACGCCTGCTTGTTCTAATTCACCGCGAAGCTCCTGGTAGTTATAGACCTCGCCGTTGTAGGTGAGCACATATCGGCCCGATGCCGAAATCATCGGCTGGCGTCCGTCGGGAGTCAGATCCAGCACCGCCAATCGTCGATGACCGAACCATACTCCTCCACTCATCCACTCACCTTTCCCATCCGGCCCGCGATGGGTCAAACGCCTCAGAATCTCCGATGAACAATCTGTATCAATCTTTCGACCTAGCCAACCAGCGATACCGCACATGGGCTATTCCTTGAAGCCTACGGCACACCAATAGGGGGGACGATCCGAAAACCGGATATCTTTCATTCCCGCCTGCCGGAACATGCGTTCAATCTGATCCCTTGTAAAGCGCTGCTCAAGCCGCGTACCAAAACGATCCAGCGCATCGGTACGCATGACATAGAATGTTTTGTCTCTGTAGTAGGCAAGTGGCCACGACGAAGGCAACGTCCTAATTGCATCAAGCATTCTTGCGCAGCGTGCTAGCGGCCAGTAGACTACTCCGGCAATGATTTGGCAAACAACTCTTCTTGCTCCGAACGGCATGGCCGAGATCAATCGCCGAAATACATCGCTAAGTTTCCATAGTGCCTTGTACCACCACGGCCGATTATCGAACGCGAAATAGAGATACAAAAGCAACGGCGCACCTGACTTCATCTTTTTGGAAATGGAAGTAATTGCGGCCGCCGTATCCGGCACATGGTGCAGTACGCCAAGCGAGTAGGCAAAATCCAGACTCTTATCGTCAAATGGTAGTTCCGCAACCGAAGCGTGAATAAAGTCGCAATTGTTCATGTCGCTAAGGTTATTCCTGGCCACTTCTAGGGCCTTGTCGCTCGCATCGACCAGATGCAGGAACCCCACTTTGGGCGCGACGACAGAAGCCCACCGACCGCTTCCGCAACCTATATCAGCTCCGACAGAAGCTGTTGGTAAACGATCCCAAGGGAATATCCCGAAGTAGTCATCAAATATTTTCTTCTTTTCCGCCTCGATCAACCCAACCTGATTGAACGACGACCATTCAAGACCAAACCCTTCCACGGTTTTTGGATCAATATTCTTCATCAACACACCCTAGCTTTTATTTTCTATAAGTTGATTAAGAATTTTCTCATGTAATTTCGCGCTGGCGATCAAACTGAATTTTTCGGCCACTTTTTTTCTGCCCGACTGCCCGAATTTCTCCGACAGGCTCTCGTCCTTAAGCAGGCGAATAATGTGCGAAGCCAGACATTCTACATCTCGCACCGGCACATTGAACCCATCTTCACCATCGTTGATTAATTCAGGTATCCCATCAATCGCGTAGGCCACAACGGGGCACCCCCATGCAAAACTCTCCAGCAACGCAGTTGGACAACCTTCATTCCAAAGAGATGGCAATACAAAAACACGTGCCCGACGAAAATAAGCTGAAACATCTGCCCGAAAACCTTCACAACGAACCGCATGCGCAAGACCCGCCCTCTCGATGGCGCGCTGAACCTCCCCGTTCATATCATCGCGCCCAACGAACACAAATTTTGCATCTGGAACGGCAGCGAGCACCAACTGAACCGCCTTCAAATACTCGCAGTGGCCCTTGCGTGAATTGAGGTTGGCCACAGTCAGGACCTCCAAAGGCCGCGCGGCAAGGCCAGGTATTTCTGGGGGCAGTTCCGCAAGCCCGTTGTAAATCACCTGAACGCGCATCGCAGGAATTTTGCACCGCTGGCTCAGCGTATCTGCCGCGATTCTTGAATTAGTGATATAGCCATCCACCAAGCCGTGAAACCATCGCTCAGCAAATCGAAATCCTCGATCAAGTCGTGAACCAGAGTCAGGGTTCCAGCGCACCCCCTGAATCAGTCGCACCCCCGGCATAAAAATCATTAACCACCGCAAAACAAATGCGGCTCGAATGCCGCAAACATAAATTCCATCAATATGGTCGCGGCGAACGTAGCGTACTAGCGCAACAAGTGCTCGCCAATTAAATTTACCATGTTCGTTGATATCTCGACGGAGCCCAAGAACTACAGGCTCTCGCCCCATGCCACGCACCCAGTCGCACCATGCACTTTCGCCATCTAACGTAGCCAAGTGATAATCAATATCGGAAGGAACAAATGCCATACGCGTCAAACTTCGTTCGGCTCCGCCTAACTCACTACTGGAAAACAATAACAACACCTTCATAGGCCACGTCCAAGACATGGCTTTGCCTTGATAATTTTGGATACTTCATCGTTTGTCATGTACCGCCCCCAGCTAACGGCACCTAAGTAGTCAGCATCAAACAAATTTATGCGACTCCACAGGAGTCGTTCCTTATCGAAGCGTACATGCCTACGATTATCCGTTTCCTCAAAATACGCGCTTCCATCGTCTAGAATTGTCGCTCGGCCTTGCGAAACAGTTCTAAGACGCAATCTTTCCATGATTTCTTTGTATGGGGTAGAAATAGTGTTTGTTTGCAAATCGACCAAGTAAATTTGATTGCTGTCATTTTGACGCAAGAATTCACTACCATTCGGCATCGCGTTCACAGCATCGTTACCTAACACGCTGATTTGGTGGTCGCCAATGAAGTTAGCATCGTGCTGACCAAGCCAAGGGCCAATTTTGTGCCAAAGAATTTTATTGGTACTTGGCCTGTACAAAAATACTCCGCTAGACAACCTTGCACTTATTAACAAATCATCTTTCTTCCAAAATTTGCCATCACTTAATGCAGGGGTTATATCATTCATATGAACAGGATCATTATTGAATACATCACCAAAGTGGCCCAATACCAGCGCCCTCAGATCGTTATCAATAAGAATTCTTGCGAACGATTGGCGTAGAAGTACGACTCCATTGGCTGAAACCTTGGTGATCGCATCATCTTTTAAATGTTCATTAAGAAATTTGTTTTCAGGAAAACTGCCACTCGTGATAGAGGGGACCCAAATATTTCCATCTGCATCCTCCTCGATTGAATGATGAAAAGACCCATCGCTTTGCCACAAAGTTTTTTTCTCACAGATTGAGTGTCGAATCAAAGATCCATCTGCGCTAAAAATAAGATCCCCATTTCTTGCCAGCAATGGGTGAATAGGCATGCTCCAGTCTTTTCCGCTTATTTGAAAATATCGAGTTGCCTTCTGAGAATTTGCAATTTTAGAAAAATCAGGAACAACTTTGAAAATTTGTTTTCCATCTGAAATTCTAATTAGGCTTACTACGCCTTGTTTGTCTTCATGGGTTACATGCGAAAGAAGAAGGTAGCCGTTATCTGACGGGTCTGGAAATTTTTCTGACCAACCAGAGGTATCAATTTGGTTCTTAGCTAAAAGGAGAGCCATCGGCTTGGATGGATGTGTAACTTTGACGAATGCTTGTTTAACCAGGCTTGGAAATACAACTATCTTTAGAATGGCCTCGCCAATAGGTCTTGGTAGCCTAGCCCCTCCTGCAGTTATGGCTTGTCTCGTTGCCCAAACCGTCACAATAACGACGCAACAAACGATTACCAACACAAAGTAAATTATCCATAATTTTTGTTTCATAA
This sequence comes from Gallionellaceae bacterium, assembly GCA_030834965.1. Lineage (GTDB taxonomy): Bacteria > Pseudomonadota > Gammaproteobacteria > Burkholderiales > Gallionellaceae > JAUQWW01. Next base: position 24,475 of record JAUQWW010000039.1, read on the forward strand.
CAGGAATCTTTTTTCAAATTGATGAGCTTGGCGGCCCTCAGTGGGTGAGTTGCTGGAGTTTTTCATAGGTCAGGCCAGCTTGCCGTATGGCTTCATTAATGGCTATTTCATCGCTACAACCTTGCCTTATCAGGTCGTGATTATGAGGCTGTGCAAGCTTGATCTGCTCCGCCAAACGCATTCGAGAATTTTCTCCCAAGTAAATGGAGGTCTTGTCGAAAATGCGAGCCAGTTGGCTTTCGGGCTGTCTGCAAAGTGCTTCGTAGTGAACCAAGTGAACCTGTGTTAGGCCTTGGGTAAGAGCCTCAATCACATATTGGTATACATGAGTCCAGTACTTGAGCCAATAAAGTGGAGTAGAGGCTGCATCTTGTAGATTTGAAATATTTGTTGTGGTTGGATTCACGCTTCCTTCAAATATAAAGGGGCGGTGATCCATCCCAAACTCGAAGTGCTTGAGCAGGCTCATGTACTCTAAAACAAATGGATCCTGTTTTTGCTGCTTACAAAACTGGATGTGTTGCCTGTGCAGAGAAAGTGCGGTTTGTATCGGGTTGCGATACATCAGCAATACGCTACTTTTTGGAAAGCTATTGTTAAGCGCATTAAGCCGCACCAGGTTGTTGTTGTTCTTTGAGAGGTATCGTCGGTGCGAGTCTGTATGTTCGTTAGCGATATTTAGCGTTTGTATATACTGCCCGAAAAGGCGCATTTCTGCTGCACTCGGCTGGTGCACCCCAACGGTTTTCCCATATAGATGATTATGGTTGCAAATATTGTCCCAAAAAACTGACTCAAAGCTCTCGGGGCTGTCAAATCCGACCAAAATACCATCACCATGAGCACGTTCAGTGGGTTCACTTTTCCGCTGGAATAATTTTGAGATCTTACTCCACACCGTTGGCATTAATACAAACGGCATGTCTCGATACGTAATGGTATTGAAGACACCGGTTTGGTAAAGCAGTCTTAGAAGCGTGGTAGTACCGCTCCGGGCCAAACCACATACGAAAACGGGTTGAATTTCTTCGTTTGCGAGGAATTTCCCCTTGTAGGTGCTCAACTGGACATCGAGTGAAATTTTTTGGATATTTCTTGAGCGCAATACCAGGCGATGCAAGAAGCGATCCAGCGCTGAGTATGCGTTTGGTGTCATCGATCTGATTTTCCACGCTGCGCGACGCGTATTTTTCGTGACCAAACCAGCGCCCCAAAAAGAGCGATAACGCTGGTCTCAGTAAGATATAAACTAGCGTTGAGCTCGGGAAAAAAAAAGAGGGGACCAGCGAGCACTGCAAAAAGCAGACAAAGGCCAACACCTAGTTTAACATTTGCCTTTAATAGCGCTTTGGAATTTCTTTTCAGGAATGCTTCACGCTCCATTTCAGTTTTATACTTTGCGAAATCGTTAAGAGTGGTGAAAAGAAGAGATATGCTGCCTACGAACTGTTCCTGAATGCCGAGGCCTAAAAACAACGCGACGACCAGTATGCCGACGCCAAGTGACAACAAATGAATCATTTTTGATGCGGTTTTTTGAAGATTTTTCTATACAGGCGTTTGAGCGGGTACCAAAACACGCTGACAACCATCAGAACCAAACCAAAAAAAATGCCGAGTACAACACCTGCGACGCCTAAGCCCATACCTGGGCCGATGTACGCATACGCTTGTGAAGGTGCAATCAAAAAGATCGACATAAATATTAAGTGTCGCATAAGAAATATCAGTTGGTAGTGACTATCATCTTTCATGAGATTATTGGCATGTCGTTGGGTGCGCGCGACATTTGAGCGTGTAGACAAGCGAGCTTCCCTCTGTTTTTCGTTCCAACACATTGACATCAATAAAATAAAATTCCCAACGCGCCCCTCTATAAAATGAAGGATATTTCTAGTGTCGGCGACGGGCCAAAACCACATAATGTGTTGCCAACAGTCGACTGTAAATGGACAAACCAAGCGTGCTAAGCAAGGCACGTTCCACCATTCTTTTTCCAAACGAGTTATAAGGCGAGAAAGGAGCCGATGCATATTGGAAATCACGCACTATCATTAGCCCGCTACTGTGAAGAAAGTGGCTGAATGATTTTTTTGTCCAGAAATTGATGTGCCCCAATGGATTATCAGTACGCGGCTTACCCCTCAAGGCGCAACTTAACTCCGGCCATAAACATTGTTCCAAAGGCACTTCCAGCACAAACCATTCGCTTAAAGGCAATAATTTTGCCAACTCTTTCTCGGGTTCCGGGATATGTTCCAATACATGCGAAGAAACCACCACATCAAAAGAGGCTGCAGCATTCATTGCCTGCAACACATCTACATGTTCATACCTTAGGCCGGGTCGTGCAAATGCAGTACGAGCATTTGCAATTCCAGTATTGCTGACATCAACCCCAACTATGTCATTGCCAAAACCATTGCAGTGCATCCAATATGACAGCACACCATTGCCCGATCCAAAATCTAGCACTCGATCGGGCGGCTTTAGAGCGCCCCACACTCTCTGAATCCCTGGCATACGATCACGTACCGCAGAATCGAAGGCATACTCCGTCTGATAAGAGGCATCCTCCCAGAAAGATTCATAGAACGTGTTCTTGTCGCTCATGCTATCCATAACGTCTTATCAACCCTATTTGTTTGGTTAATTGCGCCACGCGCCCCCCAATGGATGCCCCCACCAACAAAATTAAAAATGCACCCAGAGTTTCTTTGACACAAGTTAAAGACGCACCTTTGCGCCACTGAGACCACGCGCCGGTCATACCTGCAAACCTAAGATATACCGCTAAGCGAAGACACTTGGTGCGCCACACAAGTGGAGCCTCGCGCTTATATAAATCCTCATAACGTTCAAACAATTTCTGATAGCACAGTGCAGTTTCACGAGCCTTCTTCGCGGTCGTCCATCCTGCTGACACCGAGCCTGCACGCGCCTCATGATAGATACGTAATACACGGCTAGTAACCCAGAACGGCCCATCTAAGGCGAAGTTAATATAGCTTACGATCCCGCAGGATTTACGCATTTCAAGGTCAATATAACTCTTGCCCCTTACATAATCTCCCTTAAACAGAGGGAGATATTCGCCAGAATACCGCTCGTTAAGAATATCGCTCAACATTAACAGACCGTTGTAATCTGGAACTTGCGCGGTCACGCGCCCCTCGGGATTGCGACAAGCTGCATAACAGACATTAACTTCGGTAGGCCAAGCCTCCAAAACAGCCTTCAGCGTCATTGCCCAGTCTGACACAAGCTCGTCATCAGCATCCAAAATAGACACCACCGCGCCACTGCTAGCTGCGATACCGGTATTTCGTCCGGCGCACATACCACGATTTTTGTCATGCACGAGTAGGCGCGCACCCGGATAGCGTGACACGACTACCGCCAATTCAGCACCATCCGAACTTCCATCATCCACCACCAGCGCTTCAACCGACCAATCATCTGGCATCTTGGCTGTAAACACCGAATCAAGCGTTCGTCCAATTGATGTCGAGACATTGTAAGCAGGAACCACAAAGGAAATTAGCATGCAAACCGCTCAGACATTAAGCGCACACTCTCGTGCCGAGCTTTGTTTCGCCATTGGGGATTGTTCGCAAAACCGAGCATGGCTTCATAGAGGCAGTTCTCGAATTCAGTTGTATCGGTCTTGCGAACATAATCCTTGATGTTCTCCAACTCATAGTAATAGCGGGATGGTGTGATGCCATCCCAAATAGAAATGGGCGGTTCAAGCAACCGCCCATTCCTTCCATCCTCTACCATCTCACGTAACGCATATACATCGGTCGCAATTAACGCCAAGCCATGAGCCAAACCCTCCAATGCTACCATGCCAAATGATTCCACATAGGTAGGCAAGAGCAAGACATCAGCTTGCCGCATAAATTGGTTATGTATTTCGTCCCGCAAAAAGCTGGCTTCATGCACATAAATGCCCGGACACCCCGCTGCAAGATCGGCAAATTCAGAAGGCAGATGGGTAATGATATCCAATCGCGCATTCCTTGCCTGGTCATAAACACGACGGAACGCCTTAAGTAATGCCACTCCTCCCTTGATCTCAAACTGCGTCCCTACGAACAAGAAGCGGCAACTATTGGAGAGCACAGAGTCAATCTCTTTAACAGCCTGCGGGATGCTGGGGTAATGAACCTTGGCCTTTTCGTATACTTCAGTCCCAAACAAGGATTTAAGGCTCTGCCGACAGGCCTCACTCATACAGCGAATTTCAAGGCAACGCTTAGATAACAAAATATGCTTAATTAAAAAACGATAAATGGGCATGGCATGCAAGTTATAACCAACCAAAGACCAAGGATTATCCAGGTCAACGATAAATTTACCCGTCGCAATAATTCCACCCCAAACATAAACCACCGCATCTTGATGCGCTGCATTGGGACGTAATTTAATATTTAATAACGGAAGCTTTTGTTTCCAGGATGCCTTGATCTTTGGTGACTTGGCATAAAACGCGCTGACCTGGGCGCCATGCCGATTTTGCACAACCTCAGGATTTATCACCTCATGAGCAGGCCAACGTCTGATGGTATCGATCTGTCGGTCTCGTAAGTAAGAATGTTGGCAAAAGAAGACTTTCATCGAACACCGCCCGAATCAGCAAGAGGCTTATAAACTGTATTTTTCAGCGATTGAAAACCAAACACATCTTTGACTAGCGAGGTTACTGCCGATTTCACGTTGGCAAAGCCAAAGACAAAACAAGCGGTGATGAGAAACATTAGCGTCACCTGAAGCATCCCAGTCCCTGCACGCAACACATTGAATACATTTAAAAATATAAAAAGCGACATCCCAAACAAAACAGGGTGTGACTGCCTCTGCCAAAAATACATATGAAGTACTTTAAGAAGCCTTCCCAGGAAAAAAGCCATCGCTAATCCAAACAATATGCCAAATCCAAAAATAAAATCTGTGATATATGAAACAGGAAATGTTGTTGTTGCTGCACCGTCAACGTACATCCACGGATAAAGGAAGAACTGCTCAGCGACACTGCCATATATTTCAGGCTTGTTAATCCAAAGTGCGCGCGGCACTAAAGAAAGAAACGCATTAAATATCCAAGCAGAACCAGCATCCACACCGACGACAATATCAATCCAATTTGCTTTTTCCAAAAACGCCCCGAGGTGATCAATACCTTCGAAAGATGATGAAACATTGGTTAGAAAAAACCGCGGTGCAACTATATCAAATATGTTCCAAAAATTTATATCGCCTTTAAGAATAGCATCAAAATTTATGTATCGAAATATTTGAAAAAAAGGCGCCAATAATATGGTTGATAACACCGCCAATATCGCAAGCCAGCCTCCCCTACCTTTCTTTACTAGATAAACAACAACCATAGCTAGTAAAAGTTGGGCAAGAATTCGTCGTGAAGCAAGCCCCACCATTAACAACGTTGATGTAATGAACACCATAGCGATCAAAATATAATGGGTGCCTTTCAATCTTTTTTTCCACTGATTCTGACTTAAACTTACGCCAAGATATGAAACGAAAGCGTACATATATAACTCTGAGAATAGAAACATTGGCCCGCTTCCGGTTCTAGCCTCATTCTGTTCGTTACCCACAAATGCTGTGAATTCCCCATTTGTGACCAGGTTGTTCATTATGAAAACCCAAGAAAGAAAAACTAGTACCGCCAGAACCCACTGAGACCTTTCAATTTCACGGCCAATTGGCTCTTTTCCCGACGTCAACGAAGCAACCCTTGCGGAAATATAGCCGGCATAACTTATCAACCAAAAAAGAAAAGCCACAAGCGATGAATAAAATAATTGAGAATCATCCCAGGCTCGAGGGATTTGGAGATCAATCAAGTTTTCGCTGATAAGCAGTGCTCGAATTGGATAGAAGAGCATCCATAGTAACGAAAAATACCAAAAATGATTTAAAACTGCCCGTGTGGCACCCACCCTCGAGAGGTCAACCCCCCAAAGTATGGAAATCACGAGAAAAATTAAAACTGTTAAACAAATAATCAAGAAAGTTTAATCCATAAGAACGGACATTAAGACAAACCTTCCACTTGCAGGAAATGAATTTTGTAATTCATTGTGGCAATATTCAGCACAATTTTATGAATGTGTGGTTTGATTCCAGCAAAACTACCTTTCTCAATTAAGTGCTCATCCACCACGCGCAAGCCAAATTGCCCAAACAGACCACGCCAATAGCTCTCGGAATGGAAACAAACGCCGTAGCCGGCGGTATTGGCCCCCATTAGCTTGGTCAAGGGAGCAAGCACGTTGCTTGACGATAACGCATGGATCAGCTTGCTCGGCAGTTCGTCATGGAACAGGCCGTTGTAATGTATCTCATACACAACAATCAAACCGCCATCTGCAAGTACGGATTTTGCGGCTTCAAGTGCTTGCGACTGCAAACGGATCGATTCATCCCTGTGCTTGCCAACGAAGTGATGCAAGACAAAATTGAAAAAAATCACATCGAATCGTTTAGAGCCTTGCGCGGTCTTTGCGGCCCAATCCAGAAAGTTCGCGCATACGATAGTTTTGCGGTCACTTCTCGAGTTCTTCTCCGCCATGGCTTGGCTCATTTCGATAAGGGTGCCGGAGGTCTCGGACATTGCCTGGAGCATGGTATCGAGAAAGGTACCGTTCCCTCCCCCCACGTCAAGCAGTGTCAGGTGCTTTTGAGCAGGGACAATGCCTCTGATCGCCTCCACCACAGGTGCAACTGCATGAATGGCAGTCGAATCGTGATCGAAGCTTTCGACCCGCTCCTCTGAAAGTTTAATTACTTCTGCCATTAGGCTTGTCCAGTAACGTAGCTGTTGATTTGTTGGATATCAATAACGGCCCGAGTGCCAGATTTTTCAGACCAGATTTTTCGAAAGATGATTAATCGCGTCTTGTAGGGAATGCTGCCGAATTTTTGATATTGTCCAACAATCCCACAGCGGCGCTACAACATGGGTGTAGTGAAAGCATCATGTCCATTTATCCTTAATGACTACAGTGCAATAGCTGTCTGCTCTGTCTTGCAAGCGTCTTTCCCGATTTTCAGATACAGGAAAAAAACACCCAGAACATGGGTTGCAATAATCGCTACCAACGGGGCTAAATAATCAATCGTTCCAAATAAGAGCGCGAACATAGTGACCTTTGCTATCAGTTGCAGCGCTGTCACTTTTACCAACGGTCCCGTATTTACAAGGGCGTACGCTGTGTTGGCAGGCCATTGAACCGCCGCCACAAAGAACAAAGCTACTCCTGCCAGCATATAAGGGATATATCCATCAGGCGCATTGCTACCTACCCAGAAATGCACAAACCAATTGCCCAATAATCCATAGGCCAAGCCAGCCAAGGCAGAAAAACCCAACATGATGCGCAAGCCTTTGCGATAATTATAATGAATCCGCTCTGACTCCCCGCGCGAATCCATTTGGATCAGGTGTGGGGCGAATACGCCGGGGATGCGCCCCAACAATAAGATGCAGACCTCAGGAATACGCCAGAGCAGATAGTAAATTGCAGCAGTCTCCGGCCCCGCAAGCCAACCAACGATAAGCACATCTGCCTGCAAAGTCAGCTGAAGAATACCGTAGACCACATAGTGTTGGCCCATTTTTCCACTTACCCGCTGCCACATCGGGGCAGCATCGAGCAAGTGCGGCCACCTCCAATTTAAAGCCATGTTTTGCCGATACCAATAAATCCAAGCAAGTCCGCGAGAGGTCAAAACCCCGGCAATTTGCGCGATGACAACTGACACTAGGCTGCCCCCAAAATAAAGTCCGATTGCGACGCCACAGGCAAATACGACTTGCCCTGCCGCCTCAATCACATTGCCAGTGGTCTGGCGACAAAGGGCATTGAAGGCCAAGCGATCTGTGTTGTATTCGTACATCAGCAGAAAATAGATGCTGATATAGATCAAGGCTTGTCGCACTTCAGATTTTTCAAGTGCACTCGACATGATCCAAGGCGCGATCAACCAAAATACGACTATGGTTACAGCCGCGTATCCAACGTAAACCAACTTCGATAACGCATAGGCATCTGCGAATCCTGCAGTGTCATGCGCAGTTCCACGTTCGCCAAGAATTCGTGCCATCCCTCCTGAGAGCCATCCAATACCGATAGCGCCATAGCTAATCGCGGCGAGCATCATAGTCAAAACGCCAAACATCTCTTTACCAAGATGATGTAGGTATAGCGGCACCAGAACAAACTGGATGCCCATAGTCAGCACCATTAGTCCATAGCTACTGCCGAGGGCACTAACTATGTTTTTATTCTGGTTTAAACTTGCCTTCGCAATTTGCAGGTAGCTCATTTCAGCTGGGATTTCCGTACCGTGTATAGAACGCTTGGATATAAACGCGATCTTAAAATTAACTCTTTCGCCACTCGGCTAATTCCTAGCTTGCCCATAATGTTAAGCAATCTTGCACTAACGCCATATGACCTAGCCTCTGCAAGATCCCCAGAAAGGACAGCGTTAATTTTCTGTTCTACACGGTTCTCCCAGGTCAGATTGAATTGACGAAAAAGACGTTCAAGCCGATTAGGATGCACAAATTTCAGATGGTCCAAATATGCAATTTGATGGCTCTTATTTTGTAGACGCGCAAGCAACCGTGTCAGTCTCTTTCCGAGCAATGGAATGCACCAAATCCCCAGATGCGGCTCATATGGCCAGAAATAGTTTGGTGCATCAAGATGCAGCACACCTTGCGGAGCCAATACTCGGGCTATCTCACAAATAACAGCATCTACATCATTCACATGCTCAATCACGGTATGACACACCACAAGATCAAAGAAACCCGCTTCAAATGGCAGTACTTCACCAACGCCATATTGAATATGCAGAGCTCTTAGCCCACTTTCACTCGCCATAACTGAGCCAACTTCGACAGCTTCATGGTCCGGTTCAATTCCGTAGATTTCAGCATCAGGAAAAACTTTAGCCAATCCAATACAGTTAAATCCCACGGAACAGCCGATCTCTAATATCCTTTGAATATTGGTTGTACCAATATCACGCTTCACTCGTTCTGCGGTTAATGTCCCGCTTCGAATACAGGCATCGACATGTGTAGCAATCGTTCCGCCAACCAATTGAAAGTTTAAGTGACAACGTTCATTTGTCACTGACAGCCAAGCAGACCAGGTGGCCTCTATAGGTGGGGTTATTTCCATTGTTCTATTTGTGCTCTATTACAGCCAGGAATGAGGTTGATAGCCTGGGATTAACCCTGGAAATCACTCGGGCCAAATGTGACTTAACGCGGTTTGAGAAATTTTGTCGGTCTATATGATCAAAAAAATAAATCCCGCTCAACCGGTATCCGTACCGGTCGCAAATGGTCTGAATATGCTCAGGCATATAACAACTAACGTGATCCCAATAAACATTTAAGTTGCGACCCACTATTGAACGAACAATTAAATTAATCGCTGTTGGGTTTGGTGTTGTCACAAAGAGCTTTCCACCCTCATGCAGATGATTCATCAAGTTACACACACCGGTTACTGGTGCATTCATGTGTTCTATGACGTCTGAAAGTACTATTGCATCAAACTTTTTTTCCATATCCATGGCTTCACAATTGCCATTTACAATACGAACCCCATGTTCTTTAGCGAAATCTATACCCTCTGTATCAATATCCACGCCTACCAGCTCGCTGGACACCAAACCAAGCCTATGATGAAGCCAACCTTCGCGATTACTCGGCAGGTATCCTCGAACACCACCAGCGGCGCCAACATTCAAAACAGCTTTTCCAGTGGCCTGCTTCGTTATCAGTGCAAATACATCCGGAATGTACTCTGGCTTTACATTTAGAATCGTAAGGTCATTCATTCTCATAACTTAGTTACTTCCTTATCATTATGAAGCCACATTTGAATCGAAAATAGCTTGGCTATTTTACTTGGGCTTTCCTTCCCGATCAGGTAATTCCCCCATGATTTTTGCATTAACTCAGGGTCGAACAGCCCTCCACCGTCCAGCGGTGAAGCAAAAATTTGCTCAGCATGGTCTTTCCATGGCCCACTGAATACCATCTCTTCTTGAATCCCCATGCCGAATCCACGCTTTGGTGCGGTAAGCAGTTCAGCAGGCATCAGGTCAGAAACGGACTCACGCAGAATGGCTTTGAGCCACCCTGGGTTACTGGTAGAGGGTATTTTCCGTTCTACCGGGGTTGCGAGGGCGAACGAAATAACTTCCTGATCTAGGAAGGGAGATCGCATTTCGACGGATGCTGCCATGGCTGGCAAGTCCCCGGCAATAGTCACAGAATGTGTATTTTCAACCATGAGGCCAACAAAATTGGATTCATCAATGAATCGTTTGGATGGGCTCAAATCCCCCCAATACTCCATTTCCTCTGATGCCCGATTGGCCAGTTGTTGTTTGGCATCTTCGGAAATAACTGAGCCCCATTCGTTTTCAGCCAACGCTTTGTAAAATGCTGCTTTTCTTTTTCCGGGCAATGCTGCCAACAAGGCGAATCGACCTCTGGCAAGCGGCTTGAGCAAGGGGCGCATGAAGGCGATTCGGTCTAGCCAGCGAGAAATCTTGAGGGTGCGTATATGCCCTGTATATCCATAAAACAGCTCATCAGCACCATTGCCGGACATGACAACCTTTACACCATCATCGCGTATCGCCCGACAGAGGGAGTAGGTGTGTACTAAGGGCAGGAGCATGATGGGTTCGCCATAGATTTTCAGGAGATTCTGAAAAATGATCCATTGCTCATCTGGATCGAAGTAGAACTCTTTGTGGGTTGTGCCAAGTCGCTCAGCCATGATGCGAGCACGACGCAGGTCTTCATCCTGTTGGTCGAAGCCCAGAGCATAAGTGTGTATGGGTGCATCAGTGTGCTTTCGCATCATGCCGACAATTGCAGAACTGTCGACCCCGCCCGATAGTAGTGCTCCCACTGGAACATCTGCCCGCATACGCAGGCGCACGGCATCTTCGAGGATCGAACGCAAATTTTCCGTTGTAATGGTTTCCACAGAGGGCTGTGGATCCCAATAGCGCCACATACGCTCGATCACACCGTCCCTAATAATCATTGCATGCCCCGCACGCAGGCGCTGGATGCCTTTGTATGCTGTATAGGGATCCGGAATGTGCCTGAAGTTATGGAGGAGCATTGCAGCCAGTGCTGACTGATCGACCGTCAAGTCAACGCCTGGCATTATTCGTACTGCCGGAATCTCCGAGGCAAATGCAAGCCCACTCGGTGTTGTCGCGTAAACAAAAGGTTTCTTGCCAACTCGGTCTCGTGCACAAAACAGTGTGTTGGTCACTGTGTCGTATATGGCAAAGGCAAACATCCCACGAAGACGAAGCAGCATGCCTTCACCCCAGGCGCGATACGCTTCAATCAGGGCTTCGGTATCGCTTTCCGAGCGAAATTGCGCACCTCTCGATATAAGAAGCACTCTTAATTCCTGATAGTTGTATATCTCGCCGTTATAGGCAATGACAAATCGACCGTCGCCTGACTGCATGGGTTGAGCACCCGCAGGTGTCAGGTCGAGAATGGCCAAGCGGTTATGGCATAGACCCGCCGTTGCCGCAGTGTTCAGCCACACCCCTTTTCCGTCCCGCCCTCGGTGACGCTGAATTTCAGTGGCTTGTTCCAGCAGTGGTCGAATATTTAGCTCGATGCCTGGCCTCAGGACTATACCGCCTATACCGCACATAACCACTTCCTGAAAACGACGCTCTGCAACTGCAATAACGTAATGAGCACTGTCCCGCCGACACCGACTTTCTGCAAGCTTGCCCACAATTGCTCACAACGCATCAACCATTTCTCCTGACGACAGCGACTCCACGTTGTAGGTAACCTTCACCGCCCTGCCGACGAATGAAAAGCAGGGCTAGCCACATTTCTCCTTTCATTTCACACTTGCCGAGCAATTTCAAACACCAAGACAAAACGAGCATCGTCGCCAATGCGGCAAAATAAAGGAAGTTTTTTGTGGCTCATTTTGGTGTAGCAACAGGTTTGCGCCGACTGTAATAATCCCTGTACCAAGCCACAAATTTGGCCACCCCTTCCTTAATCGGCGTGCGTGGGGAGAAGCCAACATCCCGCTGCAGGTTTTCCGTATCGGCATAAGTGGCCAGCACATCTCCGTCCTGCATAGGTAGCATAATCTTCTCGGCCTTTATGCCCACAGCCTCTTCAATGGTTTCGATGAATGTCATCAGCTCTATCGGTTCGTGATTGCCGATGTTATATAGGCGATAAGGTGCGTAACTGTTTGCTGGGTCCGGATTGGCGCAGTCGAACGCTGGCTCGGACACAGCTGGCTTGTCTAGTACACGTATTACCCCTTCCACGATGTCATCAATGTAAGTGAAATCCCGTTGCATTTTGCCGTGATTGAACACGTTGATTGATCGCCCTTCCAGGATGGCGCTGGTAAACAGGGAGGGTGACATGTCCGGGCGCCCCCAAGGCCCGTAAACGGTGAAAAAGCGCAGCCCCGTAGTTGGCAGGCCATAGAGATGGCTGTAGGTGTGTGCCATCAACTCGTTGGCTTTTTTGGTGGCTGCATACAGGCTTACCGGATGATCCACGTTCTGGTGCACTGAGAATGGCATGGCAGTATTGGCGCCATACACGCTGGAACTGCTGGCGAAAACCAAGTGTTCCACTTTATTGTGCCGACAACCCTCCAGCACATTGGTAAAGCCAACGATGTTGCTCTGGATGTAGGCGTGGGGGTTCTTCAGGGAATAGCGCACCCCGGGCTGAGCGGCAAGGTTGATTACGCGCTGAAATTGCTCTTTGGCAAATAGGTTGGCGACGGCTTCACGATCAGCCAGGTCCATCCGGGCCATGGTGAAGTTGCCAAACGCCTGCAACTGTTTCAGACGATCTTCTTTGAGCTGGACATCATAATAATCGTTAAGATTGTCCAGGCCGACCACTTCGTCTCCCCGCGCCAGCAGGCGCAGACAGGTGTGCATGCCAATAAAGCCGGCTGCGCCGGTTACTAGTATTTTCATGTTTTACCGCCGTCCGATAGCAAAATACTCCAAACCCGCCTCACGCACATCTTTGGGTTCGTACATATTTCGACCGTCAAAGATCACCGGGTTCTTAAGTTTGGCCTTGACCGCAGCGAAGTCCGGTGCGCGGAACATTTTCCATTCAGTGACAATGGCCAAGGCATCCGCGCCTTCCAGCGCCGCCATCGGCGTATCTGTCAGCTTCAAGCGTGGGTCGTTACCAAATAGGCGCTGGGTTTCGTGCATTGCCACCGGGTCGTAGGCGGTAACAGTGGCACCGCGCGCCCACAACCCTTTGATTAGCACACGACTGGGAGCATCACGCATGTCATCGGTATTGGGTTTGAATGCGAGACCCCACAAGGCGATGTTCTTGCCAGCCAAGTCATCACCGAAGCGTGCAGTGATCTTGTCAAGCAACACTTCTTTCTGACGCTCGTTGGCCACTTCCACGGCATTGAGAATTCCCAGATCGCAGCCGTATTCTTTGGCGGAACGCTGCATGGCCTGCACGTCCTTGGGGAAGCAGGAGCCTCCATAGCCGCAGCCGGCGTAAAGGAAATGATAACCGATGCGTGGGTCGGAACCGATGCCGTGGCGCACATGCTCGATATCTGCGCCCATCTTCTCGGCCAGCAATGCCAACTCGTTCATAAACGAAATGCGCGTGGCTAGCATGGCATTGGCAGCGTATTTGGTCAGTTCAGCGGACTTGATGTCCATTACGATCAGGCGGTCGTGGTTACGGTTGAAGGGTGCATAAAGTGAGCGCATCAGCTCCACGGCACGTATGTCGTCGGCGCCGATGACGATGCGATCGGGGCGCATGAAGTCGTCTACCGCCGCACCTTCCTTCAAAAATTCAGGGTTCGACGTGACGCTGAATTCAATCTGGACACTGCGTTTGCTCAACTCTTCCCGCACCGCTGCACGGACTTTTTCGGCTGTACCCACCGGCACCGTGGATTTGTCAACGATCACCTTGTATTCCTGCATACTCTGGCCAATGGCACGTGCTGCCGCGACTACGTATTGCAGATCGGCGGAGCCATCCTCGTCCGGCGGCGTGCCCACGGCGATAAACTGGATTACGCCATGCCTTGTGCTCTCGGCCACATCGGTAGTAAATCGCAGTCTTCCCGCTGCCACGTTACGCTTAACCATATCCTCTAAGCCCGGCTCGTAGATTGGAATGCCGCCCTGCTTGAGAATATTGACTTTATTCACGTCCACATCCAGACATAGCACGTCATTGCCCACTTCCGCCAAGCAAGTGCCTGTTACCAGGCCCACGTAACCAGTACCAATTACAGAGATTTTCATTGCGTAAGACTTTCAAAAACGGGGCGCGCATTATACGTGCAATAATCGGCGGTTTTATTCCTGACTTATCTGACGAGTTGTCCCTGAAAATTTTTTTCAGGGACAACTCGTCAAATTTCTATTTTTCATTTTGAACGTTCCATGACAATTTTTTTCTAAGAATACGTAAACGCTCTGCCTGCTGTGGAATGGCATTGGCTTTTTCGTTGGCTTCTTTTATAAACGCCCACAGAATGCCCATAAAGCCCGTAACAAGCACTGTGAGTATTACGATAATGCTGCGCTTGGGTTTTGATTTTTTCTCTGGTACGGTCGCTTTATCCAGCACCTGAATTAACGGGGAGTCTTTGGCTTCATCCAATTTGGCCATTTCAAATTGCTTGGCCAGAATTTCATATATTGCTTCCCGATACTTCAGATCCCGCAATGCATCTCTATACTGCAGGCTGGTATTCGGCGTTCTGTCGAAAATAATTGCTGCATCTGTCAATTTGTCTCTCGCAGGTTTCATTTGCGTTTCAAAAAATTGCCGGCGCTGCGCAGCCTCAGACAGCGCAAATGTTTGCACCAATTTATTCAACTCTTCGATATACGCATTCGCCAGTGCTGAGGCAAGCTCGGGGTTCTTGTCATCTACTTCTACGGTAATTACACCGTCTTTGCCAACGGAAATATTGCTCGCTTTCTGTAAAGCATTTAAGGCATCTGTTATGGTCTTTGCTTTATAGGCCTTTTGCAGATCAAAGCGCTTCACGATTTTTTCCATCACGTTGCGGCTTCGCAGCATGGCGATATATAAATCGTTGGGATTCTTGATCCCCAACGAGCCTCCCGTAGCACCCGCTAACCCACCGAGTTGACTCAGCAACGCACTGGCCGAAGATTGACTTTGTTGCGGCGGCAAGACTTTAGTCGTGCCGGTATAAATATTGGGCAGGTTAAGTGCATAAGCTATGGAAATAAGTGCAGCCGCAATGGTTATGCCCATAATCATTTTCTTATGCTTTGCGAGCACTATCAGCAGATCAAGCAGGCTGATTTCATCGTCTGCTTGGGATGAAATGAGGGTTTGGTTTTCGGGCATGGCGCTATCAGTCATTTTGGCAATTTATCGTTAACTAATCGGGCCGCAATTTCTCGTGTCAGTTGAGCGAATTCATTAGATGAGAAATAAGGCATCTACTTGCCTACGCGCTGGTAAGACGCAGCGCTACAGCCTCAGCAACTTGATGCTACCCACACCCAATGCGAACTGATAAAAAATCTGCGCCCAGTCTTTCAGCTCTTTGGTAAAAGCAAATTTATCCAGCAGTTCCGGCACGACCACGGTGTCGCCGGGCATCAGTTCTTCGCCATTTGATCCGCCAAAATCACCGGAAAAACGGCTGAGAATAGAATTTGATTTTCTTGTGCTGAGCACAGATCCATCCGCACGTAGCAGGTAAATGCGCGCCTCATCGGCATCACGTGTAGGCCCGCCCGCTTGTTCGAGATAGTCAGACACATGTTTGCCGGGGTGATGTATGAAAGTGTTTTCGTTGTACACCATGCCCATCACACTTACTGTCGAGGGTGTGCTTGGCACCACAAACTGGTCGCCGTCTTCGAGCGCTATATCTGGGATGTCTCTTATAGTGGCATTTTGTGCGGGCATTTCAAGCACCACACGACCCGTCGCGCGGGTACTACGGATTTTTTGCACCAAAGCCGCCTGGGCTTCAGCCTGTATTTTCGCACTATTGGCATCTTCAGGGCTAATTGCAGCCTGCTGCTTGGCCACCAAATTACGATTGATGTCAGCTTCCATACGGTCAGCCATTGTTTGCAGACGCTTCTGTTGCATTTCACGTACTGAATCTCGATTCAACTCCGCGCCAAACAGATATGCATTGGGCGTCAATCCTCCAACGCGCTCGACCAATTGGCGCAAAGTTTCACCAGGCAGCACTTTGTAAACACCGGCAGCATTGATTTCACCTTCCAGGCGTACATAAACACTGCGCTTGCCAATAGGTACCTGGATGTCCTCTTTCGAAAAAATTGTAATAACATCACCGGGCTGCAAAAGATAATTTTCTACCGACTTTTCATCCGCAATCGCTTTGCCCAGATTGAACGGGATTAGTGTGTTGGAGAGATCCGCTTTGTTGAGTCGTTCTATCAGCGCATAGTCCCAGTTGATTTCTGTTTTTTTGAGTTGCTCCTCCAGCGTTTTGTCATCGTTAGATTCCGATTTCTTGAGTTGGTCTGCCAGCGCATTGTCTCCGTTGGTTTTCGATTTTTTAAGCTTCCCCTCCAGCATCTTGTCTCCGTTGGTTTTCCTTGCCGTGTCCTTAATGTCGGCTTGCATGCGGCTCGACTCTTGCGCCGGGCTGGGGAATACCTGGTTTTGTTTTTCCCAATAACTCGGGATGATCAGAGCATCCATGGTCGGAATCAAATCCTTCACGCGCATCCCTTGTTTCCAGGGACGGCGGCCGGGGTCCGCAACATTGCCGCGCAGGGTGACGGCGTTGTCAAATTGCCCTTTGATGGCACGAACCTGGATTAAATCACCGTCCTGAATACGCTTCTCCAGTCCAAGCTTGTCCAATTCAAACTCTTCAACCTTGCGCATTGTTCTATCAGCAATGCGCTCGACCATGACTTTCTGGCCCGCTGCGGTTGTGGTGAATCCGCCAGCTAGTTCAATCAGGTTAGCCAAGGTGGTCTTCTCATCCTTTATCTCATAGATGGCAGAATTATTAACGCTGCCAGAAATCGCAACGAGATGACCAACCGGCGGAATGTAGATAACATCGCCCGCCAACAATGCAACATCCTTGGTCTTGTCACCTTTTAACAGCAACTCGTAGAGATCGAAGTCAGTCACCAGTTTGCCATTGCGCTTAACCTGGATGTGGCGCAACGAACCCTTGACGGAAGGCCCGCCGGAAGCAAATAAAGTGTTTACCAGAGTGCTTAACGAACTGACGGTATAGACACCCGGGCGCTTGGCTTGGCCCAGGACAAACACTTGTATGGAACGCAATTTTCCTAGTGTTACGTTCAGCTCAAAATTACGGAATACGCGCCCGATAGCGCTTTTCAGATAGCCTTGCAGTTGTTGATAACGGATGCCAGCCACATTGATATTGCCAACCTTGGGTATGTCGATCGCGCCATTACGGTTTACCACGGCATGAAAGTCGATATCGACCTGACCCCATGCTTTTATGACAATTTCATCGCCGGGGCCAATCAGATAATCTGGCGTAACGGGGATGTTCTCCACGGGCGCAAAAGTGTCCGGCACGTCGCTGAACAGGGAAAAACCATACATCGGCAATTTACGCCCCACGGATTTTGCGACGAAATCCTGAAACTCGTTCGAAACGTCTTCTTCAGCAACGGCTTGCCTGTCTCGTGGTTCAATTGCGGCAGCATTTTTTTCCAGAACCGAGGGACCGCTCATCTTCAGAGCTAAGCCATCCCTGGAATTTGAAATCATCGGTGTGCTGCCAATAGCCATTTCTGGCAGCAAACCGGATTGCTCTGTAACACCGATACCAGCACCTCTGGCATTATTCAGAACTTGTGCCAACGTCGCGGTGGGAAACAACAATGTCAAAGGCAGCAATAGTGCGCCCGCGCTGCGTGCCCAGGTAGCCCATTTATGCTTATGAATTTCAGGTTGTCCAGCCATATCCATTCTTTCCCTGCCCGAATCTAGATGTAGTGCTTCAAATATTAAAATTATAACCCGTTGACCTGCTGGAGAGCATTAATCAGCGACTGCCAGTACCGAAGGCAAAATTAACCGACAAGTCTGCCACATTGCTATTCAGCGCACCTTTAAGTGACTTGACGCGGCCCGCGCTGAGCTTGATGCCGGTCACCTTGGTCAGGTCCATGGTTAGATAAGCCATCGGCTGCACAATCGCACCACCGCTGGTATCCAGCCCACCGCCCCCGGCTGCACCGATCAGCATTTCCGCACCGGCTGAAAATCTATCGAAAAATTTCTGCGTGCGGAAACCTGCACCAAACAGTCCGGCCGAATAGCCTCCGGAATTGCCGCTATACGCGCTATGTGCCTGGCCGGTCAGATAAATGGAACGGTTCAGGTAGCGGTTTAGCTTGATCACAACGGCATCGATATCGCGTTTGCTGCCATCCCTGTATGCGGCATCGAAATAATGTTCCGTCCCGAAAATCCACTCGTTACCGACGATAACTGCTCCCCTGCCTGAAGCGGCAGGATGATCTAAGTCCCAGATGAAATTAGCCGAACCATAATTTGCCCGAAATTTACCGTTGGGCGCAGTAGCGTAGCCGCCTTCCAGAGAAAGATGGGTATCGCGGCTAAGATTGACCGTGGCATAAGTGCCCAGCTTGTTCAGCAATCCCCCGCCTACCGACACCAGGCCGCCGCCGCCCATACCCAGAGCCAGGCGCGCGCCGATGGCAAGGGTTTCATCCCATATAGGGGTTTCTGCACCCAGCGTGCCGAGAAATTCGGCGTACCCTGCTGCATTGCCGCTGGACGCACCGGCGGCTTCCAAACCCCAATACAACGAGGGCGACAATAACCGCTCCAGGCGTACACCCACAGCGCCGATCGAGTTTGTTGCGGGAGCGCCGGAAAGATCGGTAACATTACCTCTCGGCCTGTACCTCCCCACCGTTGCCAGCACCCGATCAAATCCCGCTCCATGACGACCCTTGGTATCCATCTGTTGGCCGACACGATCCGGCGTGACATAGGCAAAATTGCTGTCGGCTGAAAATAAAAGGCCGATTTGATTGCTGCTGATCTCCCCGTTAGGGAAGGAAACATGGGATGCCGAGATGCCCGCTTGATAGTTGCCGAGCTTCCACAGCAAATCGAGGTGAGGCCGAACCATCAGCCCGCCTCCTGTCATTGTCGAGGCGCTGCTGCCTCCGCCTCCGCCCACAAATACCCCTGTCTGCAGTTCCAGTCTGGGAAACAGCTTTTGATGCCACGCCATTTCACCGCCTGCGGTAAAAAACCCTCCGCGCTGGCCAGTGATCGCCCCATATGCGGCCGGGCCAAGATAGAGTCTGGGTGACACCTCAACCAGATAACTCGTGCCCAGCATGCCCATGTTTTCGTTGCTGGATAAATTGATGCGCTCAAGGCCGAACTTGAACATCGCTGGCTTGCGAATAACGGCATCGCTGGATTTGGAGCTAGCTTTTGCTGCATCTGCATATGCCACGGCTGGCAGGAAGGCAGCCGCCAACAGCACATTAGTAAGTCGGTGCATAACACTACTCTTCATGATGAACGTCTGCCGCTTCCACACGGCATGAATGTTCTGTGTGAAACCTGCAACTCGCACCTGGTCAAACGTCCAGGTTTTTTACGCCCAGCGCATTCTGTTCTATGAAATTGCGGCGCGGCTCCACCACATCTCCCATCAAAGTGGTGAAGATTTCGTCTGCCATGATCATGTCGTCAATCTGCACGCGCAGCAGGATACGGTTTTTCACGTCCATTGTGGTTTCCCACAGCTGATCCGGGTTCATTTCGCCCAGCCCTTTGTAGCGCTGAATGTTTACTCCGCGCTTGGCTTCCTCCAGCAACCATTCGATCGCCTGTTTGAAGTCGGATACCGGCTTGCGCTGCTCCCCGCGCTTGATGTACGCACCCTTGCCCAGCAAGCCGCCGAGCGCTTGCGCCGTTTGCTTGATTTGTGCGAAATCCCCGCTGTGCAGAAAGCTCTGCTCGATGTAGCTGACGGAATAATTTCCGTGCAGATGCTTTTCCAGACGCAAGCGGTTTTCATCGTTGGCAGCGTTAATTTCCGCTTTGACAATTATTTCCGGGCCGCAGACCTGTTGCAGGCGGGCCGCGCTTTGCTGCGCTTGTTCTGCGCTGTCCAACTGGATATCCGGCTGCTTGAGCAACGCATGCAACGCTTCTATGGCGATTACCCGTGACAGGCGATCTATGACCGCTTCTGCCAGAAAATATTCCTTTGCCAGGTGTTCCAGGGTTTCCGCCTGCAGCGCCGGTGTACCCTGATCCGTATGTAGCTCCGCATCTACCAGGGCAGAACGCAACATGTAATTTTTCATTTCATGGTCGTCCTTCAGGTAGCGCTCGTCCTTGCCCTGCTTGACTTTGTACAGCGGGGGCTGGGCGATATACACGTGACCGCGCTCGACCAGTTCGCGCATCTGACGATAGAAGAACGTCAGCAGCAGCGTGCGGATGTGCGAACCGTCCACGTCCGCGTCCGTCATGATGATGATGCGGTGATAGCGCAGCTTGTCCGGATTGTATTCTTCCTTGCCGATGCCTGTGCCCAGCACAGTAATCAGCGTGGCGATTTCCTGTGACGATATAAGCTTTTCAAAGCGCGCCCTTTCCACATTCAGAATCTTGCCCTTGAGCGGCAGAATGGCCTGAAACTTGCGGTCACGTCCTTGTTTTGCCGAGCCGCCTGCAGAATCTCCCTCGACCAGGTATAACTCGGAAAGTGCCGGATCCTTTTCCTGGCAATCCGCCAATTTGCCGGGCAGGCCCATGCCGTCCAGCACGCCTTTACGGCGCGTCAATTCGCGTGCCTTGCGCGCAGCTTCTCTGGCGCGGGCTGCATCAACGATTTTCCCCACGATTACTTTGGCATCTGCGGGTTTTTCCAGCAAATAGGCCATCAGTTGCTGACTCACCACCTCTTCTACAATAGGGCGAATTTCCGATGAAACCAGCTTGTCTTTGGTCTGTGATGAAAATTTGGGGTCTGGTAGTTTTACCGAAAGTACAGCCGTCAATCCTTCGCGCATGTCATCGCCGGTAGTTTCCACCTTGGCTTTCTTCGCAAAATCTTCGGACTCAATATACTGATTCAAAGTGCGCGTCATAGCCGTACGCAACGCAGTAAGATGGGTTCCACCATCCCGTTGCGGAATGTTATTGGTAAAACATTGTACGGTTTCCTGATAAGAATCATTCCACTGCATGGCGATTTCCGCAGTAATGCCATCTTTTTCCATGCATGCGTGAAATACGTTTGGATGCAACACGTTTTTGTTTCTATTCATGTACTCGACAAATCCCCTGACTCCGCCGGTGAACGCGAAGTGTTCCTCCTTGCCGTCACGTTTGTCTATCAGTGAAATATTTACGCCATTATTCAGAAATGAAAGTTCGCGCAAGCGCTTTGCCAGGATATCGAAGTGGTATTCGACCAATCCGAAAATTTCCTTGCTGGGCAGAAAGTGCACTTCCGTTCCGCGCTTTTCAGTAGCGCCCACCACTTTGAGTGGCTCAACCGGCTCACCAAGGTGGAATTCCATGAAATGGACATTTCCATCCCGGCGAATCGTCAGCCGCAGCCATTCGGACAATGCATTTACGACTGAGACGCCCACTCCGTGCAGCCCGCCGGAGACCTTGTAGGAATTGCCGTCGAATTTTCCGCCTGCATGCAATACCGTCATGATCACTTCAGCAGCCGAGCGATTTTCCTCTTTATGAATGTCTGTTGGAATGCCGCGCCCATTGTCGGTAACGCTGATTGAGTTATCCGGGTGGATGGTCACGGATATTTCATTGCAGTATCCTGCCAGCGCTTCATCCACAGCATTATCGACCGCTTCGAACACCATGTGGTGCAAGCCGCTGCCATCATTGGTATCACCTATGTACATGCCGGGGCGTTTCCGTACTGCTTCCAGACCCTTGAGTACTTTAATGTTTGTGGAATTATATTCGCTCATGATTTTCTTTCATTTGTTTCACGTGAAACATCAATTCTATATCCTACCCATGTACGTCAGTTAAATACGCATCGGCATGACTACATATTTGAATTCTTCGTTGCCGGGCACGGTTATCAAGATACTGCTATTGGGATCGCCAAACGAAAAAGTTACCGTCTGTGCCGTGGCATTGTTCAGCCCATCCAGCAGGTAATTAACGTTGAAACCTATATCCAGCGCGATGCCATGATAGTCTGTTTCCATATCTTCTTGGGCTTCTTCCTGTTCGCTGTTGCTGCTGATAATTCGCAGATTCTTTTCAGTCAGAACGAAACGCACGCCTCTGAATTTTTCATTGGACAAGATGGCTGCACGCTGCAATGCCTGCAGAATGGCTAATCTGTCCATCTCGAGATGGTTCGTGTAATTTGGAATTACGCGTTCGTAATCAGGGAATTTGCCATCGATTACCTTAGATGTCAGGACGATATCTGAAAAAGTCATTCTGACCTGATTTTCTGCCAGTTCAAATAAGATTTTTTCCTTGCCATCCCCCAGGAGCTTGATTAACTCGTTGACGGTTTTTCTTGGCAGGATAATTTCTTTTTTTGCATACTCCTTGTCCAGCATGGTGCTGGTAAACGCAAGGCGATGTCCATCTGTAGCGACCAGTTTCAACGAAGCACCATCAATAACCAGCAGAACGCCATTCAGATAATAGCGAATATCCTGTTGCGCCATCGCATACTGCACCATACCGAACAATTTTTTTAGCTGCCCCTGTTCTACTTCAATTTTTTCGGCCTGTTCCAATTGTTCCTGAACTTTTGGAAAGTCTTGTGCCGGCAACGTTTGTAAACTAAATCTGCTTTTATTAACCTTGACCTGCAAGCGGCTATCCTGGATATCCAGGCTGACTTTGCTTCCATCCGGCACAACCCTAAGAATTTCCTGCAATTTTTTTGCCGCCACGGTTATTGCCGCATCCGGCCCTTTTTGGTCGGCGTCGGTTAGTTGTGTTGTGATCTGTATCTCAAGATCGGTTGCCACGAAACATAGCCTGGAGTCAGTTTTTTCAATAAGTACATTGGACAAAATCGGTAGAGGTTGTTTGCGCTCAACAACGCCTGTGACGATCTGCAATGGTTTAAGAAGAACATCTTTGTCGATATTTTTAATAAACATTCTTATATATCCTTAAGAATAATAGTAACAAGCATCAAATATAGTGAATAACTAAATTTTTTTATTTAGTTATAACAGGTTATGAATCATATAAGGATGTGGGTAGTTGGCCGTTAAGCTTGTGGAATTTTTGCGCATAACTTTTCTGTAAATCTATATCAAAGGGTTATTCACAATATAAAGCACAAAAACTGACATGTTTATTAGTTGCGTAATGTTTGATTGAGCAGATTGAAATCTGCGTTTAGAGACGATTCCAGATTACGCAAGCTCTCTATTGTTTTGCAGGCATACATGACCGTGGTGTGGTCTCTTCCACCAAAAGCAGCTCCAATTTCAGGGAGGCTCAATTGAGTTAATTCTCGCGCCAGACACATGGCAATCTGCCTGGGCCGGGCAATAATGCGGGTTCGCTTTTTGGAAAGCAGATCGGCAACCTTGATACGGTAAAAATCCGCAACCGTTTTTTGTATGTTTTCTATGGAAACCTGTTTGTTTTGAGATGCAAGCAAGTCCTTGAGTGCTTCCTTGGCAAGTTCTATAGAAATAGCGCGTTTGTGAAATCTTGAATATGCATCAATTCGTTTGAGCGCCCCCTCCAGTTCGCGAATATTGGAGCGGACGTGCTTGGCTATGAAAAAGGCCACGTCTTCGCTGATCGGATTGTTGGAAAGAGCGGCTTTTTGTAACAAAATCGCAACCCGCATTTCCAGGCCTGGGGGTTCGATGGCCACCGTTAAACCCCAGCTGAAGCGTGAAGTCAGCCGTGGCGTCATTCCGGAAATTTCTTTGGGGAATGTGTCGCATGTAATAACGACTTGTTTATGCCCATCAATCAATGAGTTGAGCGTATAGAAAAATTCTTGTTGGGTACCGGGTTTGTCGGCGATAAATTGAATATCGTCAATTAATAACAAATCCAGGGAATTATAGAATTGCTTGAACTCATCAAATTTTTTGGTTTGAAAAGCGCGTACAACATCCGAAATGTAATTAGTGGCGTGCACATAACAAATTTTTGCGTGCGGATTTTCACGCTTAATATGGTTTCCAATCGATTGGATTAAATGGGTTTTGCCTAACCCGACCCCGCCATAAATAAATAATGGGTTGTAGGTGATACCTGGAGATTCGGCTACTTGTATTGCCGCCGCGTGTGCGAGCTGGTTGGCTTTGCCGGTCACAAAGTTTTCGAAAGTAAGAAGTGGGTTAAGTTTGTTCTGGCTTTTCTGTGTCTTGGGTACAGGCTGGGTCGGCTGGCTGGTGTCAGCTTCAGCAATGTATGGTTTAGGGGCGGGTTGTGCGGACGATTTTTTACCTATGCGCAGTTCAAAGTGTGGTGAACCGGAAAGAAATGATTCTGCGCGTTTGGAAATTTCCGGCAAAAAACGTTCTTGTACCAGCTTCAGCGTAAAGCTATTAGGGGCAGTCAAGGTGATCTGATTGCCTTTGATTTCAAAAGCTAGCGGCTTGATCCAGGAATTGAATTGTTGTGGAGGAAGACTGTCTTCAAAAAAGCGAAGGCAGGAATCCCACAATGATTTGTCCGACATGGTTTCTTGGCTATGTTGAAAAAACATTCGGATTATTCTACGCGCAAGGAGCAAAGTTATCCACAGAAGAAAAATAAACTTGACATAACTCTCGGTAAATATTGTAATTGCGGGTTTTCGGCACTACTAAACTAATTATTAGAGGGGCATCAAATGAAGCGCACATATCAACCTTCCGTCACCAAAAGAAAACGCACTCACGGATTCTTGGTTCGCATGAAGACCAAGGGGGGCCGCGCCGTAATACGGGCTCGCAGAGCCAAGGGCCGTACACGTCTTGCTGTCTAATGCCAGGAAAACCTTTCCTCCTTGCCGCCGGATAAGGAATCGCACGGATTTTGAGCAGACATTTCGTGCTGAATACTTGAGCAACAAATGGTTTGCAGTATATGCACGAAAAAATGAGGGCAGTTTATCCCGTCTAGGGATAATCGCCAGCAAAAGAATAATGCCTAAAGCGGTGTCCAGGAATTTTGCCAAGCGTTTGATTCGTGATGTTTTCCGGTGTTTTTTTTCAGCTGAATATGCATTAGATGTGGTGGTGCGTGCCAAGCGGCAGCTAAGCCCGGATACTTCCAGGGAAGGACGGTTAGCCTTGGTACAACTGTTTCAGGCAGCGCAAAAATGATGCGGCAATTATTGATTCGGCTGATAGGTTTATATCAGTACTTAATCAGTCCGCTCAAGCCGCCAACTTGTCGTTTTACCCCAACTTGCTCCCATTATGCCTGCGAGGTTGTCGCCAAATATGGTGTTTGGCGCGGCACCTGGTTGAGTATCAAGCGGGTGCTTCGCTGTAACCCCTGGAATCCGGGCGGTTATGATCCAGCACCCTAGAATTGTATAGGCGAAACCACATGGATTTTCAACGTCTTTTTCTGTTTCTGATTTTTTCCTTCTCAGTTTTTCTGCTGTGGGATGGTTGGCAGCGTGCACAAAACCCTGTTGTACAAACTGCACCGGCCGGCACTTCAGTAGCCAGCGCGCCTGTTGCGACAACAATTGAGGTGGGAAAACCCGTAGCAAATGCAGTTGCTGCACAGCAAAAAAATCTGGCCGGGAATAAAATTACCGTAAAAACAGATCGTTTTGTGGCAGAAATCAGCACGGTTGGCGGGGATCTGCGCCGCATGGAGTTTTTACAGCATTATGCCGCCAATGACAGAAACAAACCGTTTGTGCTTTTGCAGGAACAGGGAGCGCATATATACATCGCGCAAACCGGCTTGTTGGGTCCCGGAATGCCCACACACAACTCTATATTTACAGCCGAAGCCAGCGATTATCAATTAGCCGAAGGCAAGGACACACTGGAAGTACGTCTGTCGGCAACGGATGTGGCGGGCGCAAGGGTAAGCAAAGTATATATTTTTCATCGCGGCAGCTATCTGGTTGATGTCGGTTACGAGATCGAAAACAACGGAAACAGCCCGCTCTTATCCTCTGCGTATTTTCAATTAGTACGTGATACATCCTCGCCAGAAGGTGGTTCACAGTTTGTACCCACTTACACTGGACCGGCTGTATTTACAGAGCAGGAAAAATTTCAGAAGGTGGATTTTTCCGATATCGAAAAAGGCAAAGTCAAGTACCCCCAGAGTGCCGATAACGGCTGGGTGGGTATGCTTCAGCATTATTTTGTGGCGGCATGGTTGCCTAAAGATAAGGTACAGCGCGAGATATATACCAAGCGCCTGGAAGGCAATCTTTATTCAGTTGGTGTGATATTGCCCGTTGGTGGTATTGCGCCCGGGCAGAGCACAAAGATCAGCGTGCCCCTCTATGCCGGGCCGGCGCAAACTTCTCTGGACAAGATTGCGCCGGGATTGGGGTTGACTGTCGATTATGGCTGGTTGACTATTATCTCCAGCCCGTTATTTTGGGTGCTCTCGTTCCTGCAGGGCTGGGTGCACAACTGGGGCGTGGCCATTATTCTGTTGACCGTACTGATCAAATTGGCATTCTTCCCTTTGTCAGCAGCCAGCTATCATTCCATGGCAAAGATGCGCGTGGTGGCGCCCAAGCTGGAAAAAATCAAGCAGCAATATGGAGATGACAAAGAACGCCTGCACAAGGCCATGATGGAACTGTACAAGACCGAAAAGATCAATCCGGTCGGTGGCTGTCTGCCCATGCTGATTCAGATTCCGGTATTCATCGCACTGTACTGGGCTATTCTTGCCAGCGTCGAATTGCGTTATGCACCCTTCTTTGGCTGGATCACCGACCTATCGGCTGCCGACCCCTATTACGTGCTGCCGCTGATAATGGGTGCCAGCATGATAATCCAGACCAAGCTGAACCCAACCCCGCCCGACCCCCTGCAAGCCAAGCTGATGCAAATCATGCCCATCGTTTTCAGCATCGTGTTCTTCTTTTTCCCCGCCGGGCTAGTGTTGTATTCCATCGTGAACAACGTATTGTCTATCGCTCAGCAGTGGTACATCACGCGTAATTTGGAAGCCGGGTCCAAAGGTGCCGCCAAAGCCTGATTGCGTTGCCGCAATCGCGACGG
The DNA here is from genome assembly GCA_030834965.1 of Gallionellaceae bacterium. Classification (GTDB taxonomy): domain Bacteria; phylum Pseudomonadota; class Gammaproteobacteria; order Burkholderiales; family Gallionellaceae; genus JAUQWW01. The sequence goes on from JAUQWW010000039.1 coordinate 51,841, forward strand.
CTCCCGGGCGTGGCGGTATCGGCGTGGTCCGGGTGTCAGGACAGGAGCTGTCCGCACTTGCCGAGGCGTTGCTGGGGAAGGAGATAGCCCCACGCCACGCAACTTACGCATCATTTCTCGATGCGCAAGGACAAATCATGGATCAGGGAATCGCCCTTTTCTTTCCTGCCCCGCATTCGTATACCGGCGAAGACGTGTTGGAATTGCAAGGGCATGGCGGCACAGCCGTGCTGCAGCTGGTATTGCAGAGATGTCTGGAACTGGGTGCACGTCTCGCCCACCCGGGCGAATTTACCCAGCGTGCATTCCTTAACGATAAGCTTGATCTGGCGCAGGCGGAAAGTGTAGCCGACCTGATAGATGCGACTACCAGCCAGGCTGCACGCAGTGCCATGCGTTCGCTGCTGGGCGAATTTTCTCAGGCGATCCACCGCTTGGTGGACGGATTGATTCAGTTACGCATGCTGGTCGAAGCGATGCTGGATTTCCCCGAGGAAGAGGTCGATGTGCCGGATATTACTCAGCGCGACAGGCAACTGGGCATGCTGCGTGATGAGTTGGATAGAATCCTTAATCTGGCACGGCAGGGCAGCCTGTTGCGCGAAGGAGCACACATCGTGCTGGTCGGGCAGCCCAATGTCGGCAAATCCAGCCTGCTTAACTGCTTGAGTGGGGAGGAAGTGGCGCTGGTCAGCGAGATTCCAGGTACCACGCGCGATGTTATCCGCCAGGCTATCCAGATTGGTGGCGTGCCTTTTCACATCATCGATACGGCCGGTTTGCGTGAAACACATGACGCGGTGGAGCAGATGGGCGTTGCGCGTACCCGCAGCACGCTGCAGAAAGCGGATGCCATCCTGATTCTGCTGGATGCCAGTCTTGGCATGAGTGCGGACGATCGCAAAATTCTGAACGAGTTGCCAAGCAACATTCCCCGTCTGCACATTTTCAACAAGGTTGACTTGCTTGCCCAGCCGGCGCACGTGGAGCAGCGGGATGGCGAATGCCATATTTATCTGTCTGCCAAGACCGGGGCGGGTCTGGATTTGCTGCGCAACAAACTTCTGGCATTGATAGGCTGGCATCAGGAGGCTGGGGTATTCATGGCGCGGGAGCGCCATGTCCGCGCACTAATAGCAGCACGCGACCATCTAGTGCGCGCAGCGAAAGTGGTGAGCCAGGCGGAGTTTTTCGCCGAAGAATTGCGCCTTGCCCAGGATCATCTCAATTCCATTACCGGCGAATTCACAGCGGATGATCTCCTGGGCCAGATATTCAGCCGCTTCTGTATCGGCAAATGACAAGGCAAGGATTGTTTCACGTGAAACATCCGAGCTGAAGCGCGCGGTTTTAGTGTAAACATCATTTTGCTGTATCATGCGCGCCTTTGTTTCAATATGCAGGCAGCCGTTTCGCTAAGCAGACTGATGGATTTCCCGAAAAATTTTGATGTAATCGTTGTGGGCGGCGGCCACGCCGGGACCGAGGCCGCGCTTGTCAGCGCGCGCATGGGCTGCACGACCTTGTTGCTAACGCACAACATTGAAACGCTCGGACTGATGTCATGCAATCCGTCTATCGGCGGCATCGGCAAGGGGCATCTGGTCAAGGAGGTGGATGCCTTGGGCGGTGCCATGGCCGCGGCGACCGACGAAGCGGGCATCCAGTTTCGCATCCTTAACTCCTCCAAGGGCGCGGCGGTACGTGCCACACGCGCTCAGGCTGACCGCGCGCTGTACAAACAGGCCATCCGCAGCAGGCTGGAAAACCAGCCAAATCTCTGGTTGTTTCAACAGGCGGTAGATGATTTGCTGGTTGAGGGCGACCGGATATGTGGAGTCGTGACCCAATTGGGTTTGCGCTTTGCAGCAAAGACCGTGGTACTGACCACCGGAACCTTTCTGTCCGGCCTGATTCATGTCGGACAATCCAACTACCAGGCAGGGCGCGCGGGTGATCCCCCTTCTGTCAGCCTGGCGCACCGTCTGCGTGAGCTCAAGTTGCCGGTAGGCAGGCTGAAGACTGGCACGCCACCACGCATTGATGGCCGCAGCGTGAATTATTCGGTAATGACCGAGCAACCCGGGGATACGCCGGTGCCGGTGTTTTCCTTTCTGGGGCGGGCACAGCAGCACCCGCAGCAACTGCCGTGCTGGATTACTCACACCAACCTGCGCACACACGACATCATCCGGGGTGGTCTGGATCGCTCGCCGCTGTTTACCGGCGTGATCGAGGGAGTGGGGCCGCGCTATTGCCCGTCCATCGAAGACAAGATTACCCGCTTTGCTGACAAGGATGCACACCAGATTTTTCTGGAGCCGGAGGGGCTGAGCACCCATGAAATCTATCCGAATGGAATTTCCACCAGCCTGCCATTTGATGTGCAGCTGGCCCTGGTGCGCTCCATCAAAGGCCTGGAAAATGCACATATTACGCGCCCCGGTTACGCCATCGAATATGATTATTTTGACCCGCGCAGCCTGAAGCGTTCGCTGGAAACCAAATCCATCGGGGGGCTGTTCTTTGCCGGCCAAATCAATGGTACGACGGGCTATGAAGAGGCTGCCGCACAAGGGCTGCTGGCGGGCCTCAACGCCGCATTGCAGGCGCACGGAAAAGAAAGCTGGTGTCCGCGCCGCGACGAGGCCTATCTGGGCGTGCTGGTAGATGACTTGATCACACGCGGGGTATCCGAACCCTATCGCATGTTTACCAGCCGGGCAGAATATCGTCTGCAATTGCGTGAAGACAATGCCGACTTGCGCCTGACCGAGATTGGTCGCCAACTGGGCGTGGTGGATGACTTGCGCTGGCAGGCGTTCGAGCAGAAACGCGCTGCAATTGCGCGCGAACAGGAGCGGCTGAAATCTATCTGGGTCGGCCCCAAGTTGCTGGCGCAGCAAGACTCGGAACGCATATTGGGCAAAGCCATCGAGCGCGAGTATACGCTGCATGAGTTGTTGCGTCGCCCGGACGTAAGTTACACCAGTTTGATGACTCTGCCCGGGGCGGGTGAGCCGGTTTCCGATGAAATAGTAGCCGAGCAGGTGGAAATCCAGGCGAAATATCATGGCTATATCGAGCGCCAGCGCGATGAAATCGCGCGTCATGTGCAGCATGAAAATATGGCGCTGCCCGCAGCCATGGATTACCGCACAGTGCATGGCCTGTCGATAGAGGTGCAGCAGAAACTCAACCAGCATAAACCCGAGACGATTGGGCAGGCTGCGCGCATTTCGGGGGTTACTCCGGCTGCAATCTCTCTGTTGCTGGTGCACCTTAAACGCGGTTTTCAGGATAGCGCAAAAGTCCAGAATACCGAGAAAGTGCAGCAAAAAGCGTGAGCCAGGCACTCGAGCTGGAGCGCGGTATCGCGCAGCTTAAGCTGGATGTTGCGCCGGAACAGCAGCGAAAAATGCTGGACTATCTTGCGCTGCTGCAAAAATGGAACAGGGTTTATAACCTGACAGCAATCCGACAGCCGGAGCAGATGGTAAGCCATCACTTACTCGACAGCCTAGCTGTATTGCCGCATTTGTGGCCGGGGCGGTGGCTGGATGTGGGGTGTGGCGCAGGGTTGCCCGGCTTGGTGCTGGCGCTGATGCGGCCGGAATGGACCTTCACCCTGCTGGACAGCAACAGCAAGAAAACCAGCTTTGTGCAGCAGGCGGTAATTCAGTTGGAGCTGCACAATGTAAGTGTTTGCTGTGTACGGGTGGAAGAATGGCAAACGGGCGGGAAGTTTGACGGAATTATTTCCCGCGCTTTTGCTGAGACAGCCGAATTCGCTGCACAGACGCGTCATTTGCTTGCGCAGGAAGGGCGTTGGGTTGCCATGAAGGGGTTGCCCTCAAATAAGGAGTTGGAATCCCTGCCGGCAAATGTCAGGGTGGAACGAGTCATTCCATTGCAGGTGCCTGGCCTGGATGCTGCACGGTGTTTGGTTATATTGAAAGCGACATGAAAATGGTCAAAGTATTAGCAATTGCCAACCAAAAAGGCGGGGTGGGTAAAACCACCACCACGGTCAATCTGGCAGCCAGCCTGGCTATCGCGAAGCAGCGCGTATTGCTGGTTGATCTCGACCCTCAGGGCAATGCCACCATGGGCAGTGGTATAGACAAGCGTGATTTGCCGGCGACCGTCTATCACATGCTGCTGGGGAGCAAAACATTGCATGAAGTTCGCCTGCATTCGACAACCGGAAAATATGACGTATTACCCGCTAATCGCGAACTGGCGGGTGCCGAGATCGAGATGGTCGATTTGAAAGACCGTGAAAATCGGCTCAAGGATGCTCTGCAAGCAGTGGGAGCTGAATATGACTACATACTGATCGATTGTCCGCCCGCGCTGAATCTGCTCACACTCAACGGACTGTGTGCGGCTAAATCGGTGATGATTCCGATGCAGTGTGAATATTATGCGCTGGAAGGTCTGAGCGATCTGGTCAATACCATCCGCAAGGTGCGCGGGCAACTCAACCCTGACCTTGAAATCGAAGGTTTGCTGCGCACCATGTTTGATCCACGCAACACATTGGCGCAGCAGGTTTCGGAACAGCTGCAGCAGCATTTCGGCGATAAGGTTTACCGCACAGTCATTCCGCGCAACGTGCGTCTGGCGGAGGCGCCCAGTTATGGCGTGCCGGTGCTTTACCATGACAAGCTCTCCAAGGGCACGCAGGCTTATCTGGCTCTGGCCGGCGAATTGCTCAACAATGCGAAGCAGCCCGCACAGGCTTAATAAGAAGGAAACGAAATGGCAAAACCAAACAAAGGACTGGGGCGCGGCTTGGATGCGCTGTTGTCAGGCAACGCCAAGGAACAAGATGACGTCTTAAGCGAGATGAAAGTTGGCCAACTCAAGCCTGGCAAGTACCAGCCGCGCAGTCGCATGGACGAAGCTTCGCTCAATGAGCTGGCTGCCTCGATCAAGGTGCAAGGCGTGATGCAGCCTATCCTGGCGCGCATGTTGCCGGATGGCAGTCACGAAATTATTGCCGGGGAGCGTCGCTGGCGCGCTGCGCAACTTGCCGGCCTGGAGCGGGTACCCGTTCTGGTGCGCAAGGTGGCGGATAATGCTGCGCTGGCCATGGCGCTGATTGAAAATATCCAGCGCGAAGATCTCAATCCTCTGGAAGAGGCGGTAGGCATCCAGCGCCTGATCGATGAATTCAAAATGACCCACCAGGCGGCCGCTGATGCGGTTGGGCGTTCGCGTAGTGCAGCGAGCAACCTGCTGCGCCTGCTTAAACTGCCACAAAGAATCCAGTCCATGCTGATGAAAGGCAGCCTTGACATGGGGCACGCCCGCGCGCTGCTGGCGCTTGATGGCGCACACCAGATCACGCTCGCGAATAAAATTGAGGTAAATGGGCTTTCGGTGCGGGAGGCAGAAAAATTGGTGCAGGAGCTGTTGAACCCCGCGCCCAAGCACAAGAAGGCAAAACCCAGCCGCGATATTGTCCGGTTACAGGAAAAGATCGCGGACCGGCTCGGCACAAAAGTCGGAATAGTTCATGGCGCAAAGGGTGCAGGTAAGTTGATAATCGAATATAAAACCCTCGAGCAGCTTGATGGAATCCTTGCAGTAATGGGTGTGCAAGACCACGAATAAGCTATAAACGTTTGACAGCTTTTTTATATGTTGTTACGATTCGAAATTGGGTTGGGTAAGCATTATGCGTCCTGAATATGCCCGTTTGGCCGGGTTGCAGGGCTCGATAACAATAATCGGTGCCGCCATAACCTACTTCGTAGTTACTCCGCTGACGGCAAAATCGTTTGCATATGGTGGCAGTGTCGCTCTTGTGGGCACCTTGTTTCTCTCGTGGCGCTTAAGTCAGGGAGAACGCCGGGAAAATCTCGGAGCCGAGTGGTACGTGCGGCAGGCCTATCGCACCGCGATCGAGCGATTTGCAGGGGTAATTTTCCTGCTGGCATTAGGATTTCAATTACTGAAGCTTGCGCCGCTCTGGACGTTGTCTGGATTTATTATAGGGCAGTCGGCGTGGCTGGTAGTTCCGGCTTGGGCAAGGCTGAGAACGGGTTTGGATAAGACTGAGAACGAAAATAAATGACGACTGAAGCACTGACCTCGACGGATTACATTAGGCACCATCTGCAGAATCTGACCTGTGGTTTGCAGGATGGCCATTTTCATTGTGCGCACGATGTCGCTGAAGCAAAAGCGATGGGATTTTGGGCAGTGAACGTCGATACGCTGGGTGTTTCGTTGGTTCTGGGTTTGCTTTTCCTGTTTTTCTTTCGCAGTGTTGCAAAAAGCGTTGCGCAAGGTGTTCCGGGTGGAGCGCAGAATTTTGTAGAGTGGATAGTCGAATTTATTGACAACAGTGTGCGCGGCTCATTCACTGGGCGCAATCCACTGGTTGCTCCGCTGGCGCTGACCATTTTTGTCTGGATTTTCCTGATGAACCTGATGGATCTCGTGCCTGTCGACTATATACCGTTCCTTGCCGAGAAGATGGGGGCAGGCCACTTTAAGCTGGTACCTTCCACTGACCCGAATGCAACCATAGGCATGGCCATCGGCGTGTTCTTCCTGGTCATTTTTTACAGCATCAAGATGAAGGGCCTTGGGGGTTTCATCGGCGAATTGACATTGCAGCCGTTTGGAAAATTTGGCTTGCCTTTCAACCTGTTTCTCGAAGTGGTGAATTTGATTGCGAAGCCGGTTTCCCTGGCATTGCGTTTGTTTGGCAATATGTACGCTGGCGAAATGATTTTCATCCTGATCGCCTTGCTGCCGTTCTATGCGCAATGGACGCTTTCCCTGCCATGGGCAATCTTCCACATCCTTATCATTACGCTGCAAGCTTTCATATTCATGACGCTGACCATTGTTTATCTGGACATGGCGCATCAGGAACACCATTAACCCAGGTTTACTTTTGCATTACTTTTATCAATAGGAGATTTAAAGATGGAACTCGCAACCCCCCTGCTCTACATCGCCGGCGCATTGATGATGGGTCTTGGCGCTCTCGGCGCATCCGTAGGCATCGGCATTCTTGGTGGCCGCTTTCTGGAAGGTGCAGCGCGTCAGCCTGAGTTGATCCCGATGTTGCGTACACAGTTCTTCGTGGTTATGGGCTTGGTTGACGCGGTGCCAATGATCGCGGTTGGTTTGGCCATGTACGTTTTGTTCGCTGTAGCCTAGTAATCCGGGTGAAAGCAGTTTCAACGCCGTGTTTAACAAACAAATAAAGGTTCTTGCATGAATATTAATGCGACCCTTCTCGGCCAGACGATCATGTTTGCGATGTTCGTGTGGTTTTGCATGAAGTTTGTATGGCCGCCAATTATGGCGGCGCTGGATGCACGCAAAAAGCAGATAGCAGATGGTCTTGCGGCTGGAGAGCGCGGCAAGCACGATCTGGAATTGGCTGCCAAGCGTTCCGCCGAGCTTCTGCGTGAGGCCAAGGAAAAGGCAGCCGATATCATTGCGCAGGGTGACAAGCGCGCCAGCGAGATCGTTGAAGAAGCCAAGGCGCAAGCGAAGGCAGAGCATGATCGAATCGTTGCTGCAGGCAAGGCCGAGGTTGATCAAGAAGTATTTCGCGCCAAGGAGCAAATACGCACGCAGGTTTCTGCTATTGCATTGGCAGGTGCGGGCAAAATTCTGGGGCGCGAAATTGATGCCAAGGCGCACAACGACCTGCTTGAAAAACTAGTCGCGGAAATCTAATCACTATGGCCGAAGCAATCACCGTCGCACGCCCCTATGCCATAGCCGCATTCGACGAGGCGAGCAAGCTCAACGATCTGAAGGGCTGGTCGGACATGCTGCAGTCCGCTGCGCATGCCGTGCTCAACCCGGAAGCTCGCGCGCTCATCACCAGCCCCAGAGTGCCCAGAGCCCAGCTCGAAGACTTGATGCTGGCACTGAGCGGCGACAAATTAAGTGCGGCAGCGCAAAATTTCATCAGATTATTGGTGGAGAATCAGCGCTTGATCTTGTTGCCTGAAATTGCCGTGATGTTTGAATCCATGCGCGCTGAAGCAGAAAAGAGCGTAGATGTCGTAGTGACTTCAGCCTTTGATTTGAATGAGCCGCAAAAGCAAAAAATTACTGCGGCAATGAAAAGCCGCATGGGTCGTGAAATCAGGCTCAGCTGCGAAATTGACCGTGAATTGCTGGGCGGGGTCATTATCCGCACCGGGGACAAAGTCATAGACGGTTCCGCACGCACCCACCTATCCGAGTTAGCCAACGCGCTGGCTTGATGACAGATTTATCGAAATTAAGGAAAAGCAGATGAAGCTCAACCCTTCTGAAATTAGTGATTTGATCCGCAGCCGCATCGAGAATTTTGAGGCGCTGACACAGGCTCGCACCGAAGGCACCGTCGTCAGCGTGACTGACGGTATCGTGCGCGTTCACGGTTTGTCCGATGTGATGCAGGGTGAGATGCTGGAATTCCCCGGCAACACTTTCGGTCTTGCGCTGAACCTGGAGCGTGACTCCGTCGGTGCAGTGGTGCTGGGCGAATATGAGCACATCACCGAGGGCGACACGGTCAAGTGCACCGGCCGCATTCTGGAAGTGCCGGTCGGTCCCGAGCTGAGAGGCCGTGTTGTTAACGCGCTGGGCCAGCCGATAGACGGCAAGGGTCCGATCAATGCCAAAATGACCGACAAGGTCGAGAAGGTGGCACCGGGCGTGATCGCGCGTAAGTCGGTTGACCAGCCCGTACAGACTGGCCTGAAGTCCATTGACTCCATGGTGCCAATCGGTCGCGGCCAGCGCGAACTGATCATTGGTGACCGCCAGACCGGCAAGACTGCCGTAGCAGTGGACGCGATCATCAACCAGAAAGGTCAGAACATGACCTGTATCTACGTGGCGATCGGACAGAAGGCGTCCACCATTGCCAACGTGGTGCGCAAGCTGGAAGAGCACGGCGCGATGGGATACACCATCGTCGTGGCCGCCACCGCTTCCGATTCAGCCGCGATGCAGTTCCTGGCCCCGTACGCTGGCTGCACCATGGGCGAATATTTCCGCGACCGCGGCGAAGATGCGCTGATCGTGTACGACGACCTGACCAAGCAAGCCTGGGCTTATCGTCAGATTTCGTTGCTGTTGCGTCGTCCGCCGGGCCGCGAGGCTTATCCGGGCGACGTGTTCTATTTGCACTCGCGCCTGCTGGAGCGTGCCGCACGCGTTAATGCCGACTACGTGGAAGCGTTCACTAAAGGCGAAATCAAGGGCAAGACCGGTTCTCTGACTGCTCTACCGGTGATCGAAACCGCCGCGGGCGACGTGTCTGCGTTTGTGCCGACCAACGTAATTTCCATTACCGACGGCCAGATCTTCCTGGAAACTGACTTGTTCAACGCGGGTATCCGCCCCGCGATCAACGCCGGTATTTCCGTATCTCGCGTGGGTGGTGCAGCACAGACCAAGGTCATCAAGAAGCTGGGCGGCGGTGTGCGTCTGGCACTTGCACAATACCGTGAACTGGCGGCGTTCGCGCAATTCGCATCCGACCTGGATGAGGCCACCCGCAAGCAACTTGAGCGTGGTCGCCTGGTTATGGAACTGATGAAGCAGTTGCAATACTCGCCAATGTCTGTCGCCGAAATGGCGGTGACTCTGTTCGCGGTGAACAAGGGCTATTTCGATGACGTGGAAGTGAAGAAAGCGCTGGCCTTCGAGTCCGCCCTGCACACTTTCCTCAAATCCAAGCACGCCACCATCATGGATGCGATTCAGTCCACCAAGGACTTATCCGCTGACAACGAAAAGGCATTGGCCGCAGCTGTCGAAGCTTTCAAGTCCACGGGTGTTTACTAAAACTGGGGTGAACTATGCCGGGCAGTAAGGAAATACGCGCCAAAATCAAGAGCGTTGAAAATACGCGCAAGATCACGCGCGCCATGGAAATGGTGGCCGCGTCCAAAATGCGCAAGGCGCAGGAGCGGATGCGCGCAGCTCGCCCCTATGCGGAGAAAATCCGCCAGGTTGCTGCGCATTTGTCGCGTGCTAACCCGGAATACAAGCACCCCTTTCTGGTCAAGCGTGATGCAATCAAGAATGTCGGTCTCATCATTGTCACCTCCGACAAAGGCTTGTGCGGCGGCCTGAATACCAACCTGTTGCGCCTGGTTGTTGGACGCATGAAGGAGTTTGAAGGACAGGGCAAGGGGATCAATGTTTGCCCGATCGGCAACAAAGGCTTCGGCTTTATGAACCGCCTCGGCGCCAATGTACGTTCGCACCTGACAGGATTGGGAGATACTCCCCACATCGAGAAACTGATCGGTGCGGTAAAGATCATGCTGGATGCCTATGTGGCAGGCGAGATAGACGCCATTTACCTCAGCTACAACAGCTTCATCAACACCATGAAACAGGAGCCCCGCGTGGAGCAACTGTTGCCGCTTGCCAGCGAAAAGCTGGAAACGACCAGCGGTGTGACCTGGGATTACATATACGAGCCCGGTGCCAAGGAGGTGGTGGATGCATTGCTGGTGCGTTACATCGAGTCACTGGTCTATAACGCCGTGACCGAAAATCAGGCATCCGAACAGAGTGCACGTATGGTGGCGATGAAAGCCGCTTCCGACAACGCCAAGAGCGTCATCGGCGAACTCAAACTGGTTTACAACAAGGCGCGTCAAGCTGCGATTACCAAGGAAATTTCCGAGATCGTAGGTGGAGCTGCTGCTGTTTAAGAATTAATGTAAATAGGGAATCTTGAAATGAATCAAGGAAAAATTGTTCAGTGTATCGGCGCAGTGGTAGACGTTGAATTTCCGCGCAATGCAATGCCCAAGGTATACGACGCTTTGCTGGTGCAGGACGACGCGACTTCAGTTGCCGAAAAAGGCCTGACCCTGGAAGTGCAGCAGCAAATCGGCGACGGCGTGGTGCGCACGATTGCGCTGGGTTCCTCCGACGGTCTGCGCCGCGGCATGGCGGTAAACAATACCGGCAACCCGATTTCCGTTCCGGTGGGACACGGTACGTTGGGCCGCATCATGGACGTGCTGGGCCGCCCGATCGACGACGCCGGCGAAGTGCAGTGCGACGAGCGCCGCTCCATCCACCAGAAGGCGCCCAAGTTCGACGAACTGTCCCCTTCCGTTGACCTGCTGGAAACCGGCATCAAGGTGATTGACCTGGTATGCCCGTTTGCCAAGGGCGGCAAGGTTGGCCTGTTCGGCGGCGCCGGTGTGGGCAAGACCGTGAACATGATGGAACTGATCAACAACATCGCCAAGCAGCACGCCGGCCTGTCGGTGTTTGCCGGTGTGGGTGAACGTACCCGTGAGGGCAATGACTTCTACCACGAAATGAAGGACTCCAACGTGTTGGACAAGGTTGCGATGGTGTTCGGCCAGATGAACGAGCCGCCTGGCAACCGCCTGCGCGTGGCGTTGTCCGGCCTGACCATGGCCGAGAAATTCCGCGACGAAGGCCGCGATATTCTGTTCTTCGTGGACAACATTTACCGCTACACCCTGGCCGGTACCGAAGTGTCCGCGCTGCTGGGCCGTATGCCTTCCGCTGTGGGTTACCAGCCGACGCTGGCTGAAGAAATGGGCCGTCTGCAGGAACGTATTACTTCCACCAAGGTGGGCTCGATTACTTCGATTCAGGCCGTGTATGTGCCGGCGGACGACTTGACCGACCCGTCTCCTGCGACCACCTTCCTGCACCTGGATTCGACCGTGGTGCTGTCGCGTGACATCGCCTCGCTGGGTATTTATCCTGCGGTTGATCCGCTGGACTCCACTTCGCGTCAGCTGGATCCGCTTGTGGTGGGCGAAGAGCATTACAGCGTTGCGCGTGGCGTACAACAAACCTTGCAGCGCTACAAAGAGCTGCGCGACATCATCGCGATTCTGGGCATGGATGAATTGGCACCTGAAGACAAACTGGCAGTGGCACGTGCGCGTAAGATTCAGCGCTTCCTGTCGCAGCCGTTCCACGTGGCCGAAGTGTTTACCGGCAGCCCGGGTAAATATGTGACGCTCAAGGAAACAATCAAGGGCTTCAAGGGTATCGTCAACGGTGACTATGATCACCTGCCTGAACAAGCGTTCTACATGGTCGGCGGCATTGAAGAAGCCGTCGAAAAAGCCAAGACTATGTAATACGACAACCGAGGTAAATATGGCAATGACAATCCATGTCGACGTGGTTAGCGCAGAAGAATCTCTGTTCTCTGGGCTGGCTGAAGTCGTCGTTGTTCCGGGTGCAATGGGCGAGTTGGGCATTTATCCTCGCCACGCTCCATTGCTGACCCGCATCAAGCCCGGTTCGGTTCGAATCAAGTTGCCGAATGAGGGCGAGCAATTGATTTATGTCTCTGGCGGCATGCTGGAAGTGCAGCCCAGCGTGGTGACCATCCTGGCCGATACTGCCATTCGTGGTGGCGACCTTGATGAAGCTCGCGCTTTGGAAGCCAAGCGTGCAGCGGAAGAGGCAATGAGAAACCGGGTCTCTGACATTGATTATGCCCAGGCGCAAGCCGAGTTGATTGAAGCCGTTGCGCAGCTGCGTGCGATTCAGCAGCTTCGCAAGCAAATGCCGCACTAAATTTGTTGGTATGGCATGCAACAAGGAAAGCAGCCCGGGCTGCTTTTTTTGTTTATACTTCTACCTGTTTTGAATCGAACGCACATGACTCTGCTTAATATCGTTATTCTCGCTGCAGGCAAGGGCAAACGCATGCATTCGGACCTGCCCAAGGTCCTCCATCCCCTGGCTGGGCGGCCGCTGCTGCAGCATGTGCTGGATACCGCAGTTCAATTTGCTCCCGGCAAAACCTGCGTGGTATATGGTCACGGCGGCGAAGCGGTGCCGCAGGCGCTGGCGCAATACGATGCCAGTTTTGTGCTGCAGGAGCCGCAGCTGGGTACGGGCCACGCGGTGCAACAAGCGCTTCCCCACCTGGATGGCGATCTCACGCTGGTGCTGTACGGCGATGTGCCGCTTATCCAGCCCGCCACGCTGGAGAAAATGTTCAACCAGCCGGCCGCACTCACCCTGCTCACCATACACCTCAGCAACCCGGCGGGTTATGGGCGCATCGTGCGCGATGCGGCAGGCAACGTCAGCAGTATTGTGGAGGAAAAGGATGCCACGCTGGAGCAGCGCGCCATCCGTGAAGTGAACACAGGCATTCTGGCCGTTCCCAACCATCTGCTGCAAGGATGGCTGGCCAAACTCAGCAATGCAAATGCTCAAGGTGAGTACTACCTTACTGACATCGTGGCCATGGCTGTGGCACAGGGTGTTCCTGTGCATACTGTGCACCCCGCTCACGCGTGGGAAGTGATGGGGGTGAACAGCAAGGTGCAGCTGGCCGAACTTGAGCGCATCTGGCAGCACGAACAGGCTCAGCATTTTCTGGTGCAGGGTGTTACCTTGGCCGATCCGGCACGTTTTGATGTGCGCGGCAAGCTGGTATGCGGCCGCGATGTAGCGATCGACATCGGGTGCATTTTCGAAGGCGAAGTGCACTTGGCCAACAACGTGCGAGTGGGTGCTTACAGCATCATCAGGAATTCACACATTGCCGCCGGTACGCACATCGAATCCTACAGCCACATCGATCAGGCGGAGGTCGGCGACAACTGCCGCATCGGACCCTATGCCCGTCTGCGCCCCGGCAGCAAGCTGCATAGCGACGTGCACATCGGCAATTTCGTCGAGGTAAAAAATAGCGAAATCGCAGCCGGCAGCAAGGCCAATCACCTGAGCTACGTTGGTGACAGCAGCGTGGGCAGCCGGGTCAACATTGGCGCAGGCACCATCACCTGCAACTATGATGGCGCAAACAAACATCGCACCATCATAGAAGACGATGTTTTTATCGGCTCAAACACCCAGCTGGTCGCACCGGTAAAAGTCGGGCACGGCGCGACCATCGGCGCAGGCTCGACCATCACGCGCGATGCGCCGGAAAATACGCTCACCCTGGCGCGTGCCAAACAGATCACGGTGCCGGGCTGGCAGCGTCCAACGAAGGGAAAAAAATAAGATGTGCGGAATCGTAGGTGCAGTCGCGCAGCGCAATGTCGTCCCCATACTGCTGCAAGGCCTGCAGCGCCTGGAATATCGCGGCTATGACTCGGCCGGACTGGTAGTGGTTAACAACAATCGGCTGGAATGCATACGCAGCAACGGTCGCGTTGCGGAATTAGCTACAAGAAGTGCAGAGACCAGCGGCCATATCGGGATTGCCCACACACGCTGGGCCACCCACGGGGTGCCCAGTGAACGCAACGCCCATCCGCATTTGAGCGGCGAACGTATCGCGGTGGTGCACAACGGCATCATCGAAAACTATGAAGAGCTGCGCATCCTGCTGGCGGCTGAAGGCTATGTTTTCAAGTCTGACACCGACAGCGAAGTCATTGCGCACCTCATACACAGCCATTACGCGCGCGGCAACAGCCTGCTGGATGCGACCCAGACGGCTCTTGCGGAGTTGGTGGGCGCTTACGCTATCGGCGTGGTGGCTGCCGACAATCCCGACCAATTGATCTGCGCGCGCAAGGGCAGTCCGCTGCTGCTCGGCGTGGGCGTCAAAGAACACTTCATTGCATCGGATATGTCTGCGCTGCTGCAGGTCACGCAGAAAGTGGTGTATCTGGAAGAAGGCGACGTGGCCGAGGTGGGCCTGCTCGATTACCGGATTTTCGATGCCTCCGGCAAGGTCGTGGAACGTCCGGTCCATACCAGCGAGCTCAACAATGAGAGCGTGGAACTGGGCGAATATCGCCACTACATGCAGAAGGAAATCCATGAACAGCCACAGGCACTGGCGAACACACTGGAAGCGGTGTGCAACAGCCAGTCGCTGATTCCCGGCATCTTTGGGGCGGAAGCCGCCAGCACATTTGCGCAGGTGGACAGCATCCTTATTCTTGCTTGCGGCACCAGCAACCATGCCGGTCTGGTAGCACGCTTCTGGCTGGAAGAAATTGCCGGAATTCCTTGTTCGGTAGAGATTGCCAGCGAATATCGCTACCGTGTCAGCGTGCCCAATCCCAAGACGCTGGTGGTCACTATCTCGCAATCAGGCGAGACCGCGGATACCCTGGCAGCACTCAATCATGCCAAGGCATGCGGGCATCTGCACACTCTGGCGATCTGCAATGTGCCGGAAAGCGCCATCATTCGCCAGTCCAAGCTGCGCATGCTCACCCGCGCAGGCCCCGAAATTGGCGTTGCCTCGACCAAGGCATTCACCACACAATTGGCCGCCCTGTTCCTGCTTACCCTGGTGTTGGCCAAGCAACGCGGAAAACTGAGTGCGGAACAGGAGCAGAAACATTTGCATGAACTGCGCCATCTGCCCAGCGCCGCGCAAGCGGTACTGAAACTCGAGCCAAGCATTGCCCAGATGGCAGAGCACTTCGTCGACAAGCGCCATGCACTGTTCCTCGGGCGTGGCCTGCATTACCCGATCGCACTGGAAGGTGCGCTCAAACTCAAGGAAATCTCCTACATCCACGCCGAGGCATATCCTGCTGGTGAACTCAAGCATGGCCCGTTGGCCTTGGTGGACAAGGATATGCCGGTGATTGCCGTTGCGCCCAACGACACGCTGCTGGAAAAGCTCAAATCCAACCTGCAGGAAGTTCGCGCGCGCGGGGGAGAGCTGTATGTCGTCGCCGATGCGGGGACGCGCTTTCAATCCAGCGAAGGGGTGCATCTCATGCAAATGCCCGAACACGCCGGGTATTTGAGCCCTATTCTGCACGTCATTCCATTGCAACTGCTGGCATATTACGTGGCATTGCAAAAGGGAACGGATGTGGACAAACCGAGGAACCTCGCAAAATCCGTAACGGTGGAGTAAACGACTGACTCCTCGCAGGGCGCCTGTCCTGCGGCGGAGACTGACTTGCGCAGCAAGTTGTGCCCTGCCAGGGGCGGTCTGATCTACATGCCGCGGGTTCACTCCCTTTTGCGTAACCGTGGAGCTATTACAGCATGGCGGTCATCGCCGTATTTAATCAAAAAGGCGGAGTGGGCAAGACGACCACCTGTCTTAATCTTGCCGCTGCCCTCGCTCTGCTGCAGCGGCACCCCATCGCGCTCGACATGGACCCGCAAGGCCACCTGAGCCTGGCTTCCGGGTTGAAAGACCCGACCTTGCCGGATGCGGGCATGGAAGCTTTTTTCAAGAACCGGGTGCCGCTTGCCAAGCTGCTGCGCGATACGCCCGCTGGCTGGCAGATCATTTCTTCCTCGCTGGGGTTGACCAAGATCGATGCGCTCTACGGCAGCGATCCCAAGGCGGCCACGCTGTTGAAAAACGGTTTAAAGGAGGAACTTGCGCTGACCGGCGCGCCTATTTTGATCGACTGTTGCCCCATGCTGGGCGTGCTCACGCTGAATGCGCTGCTCGCTGCAGATCGGGTACTGATCCCCGTCTCGGCGGATTTCCTGTCCCTGCAAGGCGTGTACCGCCTGGAATCCGCGCTCAATGTGCTGGAACATAAACTGAAGCGCAAATTCGAACGGCGCATCGTGCTTACCCGCTACGACGGACGGCGCAAACTTTCCCACGAGATTTTCGAAAAACTGAAGGAGCGCTATGGCGCGCTGGTGTGCGATACACGTATCTGTGAAAACGTCGCGCTTGCCACCAGCCCCATGCATGGCCAGGACGTATTTAGTTTCTCGCCGCACAGTCCCGGCGCAAAGGATTACAAGGCACTGCTGGTGGAATTGGGTACCAGCGGGTTTTTTGAGGCGAGGACGTAAGGCAGGCAAGTGTTCTTGAAGTTGGCACTTGCAGCGGGAAGAGGCTAGACGTCCAGGGCGACCCAGACTGCCAGCACCAGCAGCAACACGATAAGCACGCCCAGCAACTGATTTCTTTGCTTTTGCCGCAGCACCAATTCCTGCAACACACTTTCAATCCGCTCGGTCGGGTTTTCATGCAGGCGCTGGTGCAGCAGGCGCGGGATTTGCGGCAGCAGCGTCGCGTAGTTCGGCGCTTCGTCCTTGAGAGCTTTCAATAAGCCGCGCCAGCCGATTTGTTCGCTCATCCACCGCTCCAGCCAGGGTTTGGCGGTCTTCCACAAATCCAGTTCGGGGTCGAGCTGCAACCCCAGCCCTTCGATGTTGAGCAGTGTCTTCTGCAGCAACACAAGCTGCGGCTGAACCTCGATTCCGAAGCGACGCGAAGTCTGGAACAGGCGCAGCAGCACGCGGCCGAAAGAAACTTCGCGCAACGGCTTGTCGAAGATCGGCTCGCACACGGTACGGATCGCGGCTTCCAGTTCGTCCACGCGTGTCGCTGCTGGCGCCCAGCCGGACTCGATGTGTACTTCCGCTACGCGTTTGTAGTCGCGCTGGAAGAAGGCGATAAAGTTCTGCGCGAGGTAATGCTTGTCGCTATCCGTGAGCGTGCCCATGATGCCGAAATCCAGCGCGATATAGCGCCCATCCGCAGCGACCATCACGTTGCCGGGGTGCATGTCGGCATGAAAGAAGCCGTCGCGGAACACCTGGGTATAGAAGATTTCCACACCATTTTCAGCCAGCCTGGATATGTCGATGCCGGCTCTGCGCAGCTTGTCTACCTGGCTGATGGGGGTGCCGTGCATGCGCTCCATCACCATGACTTCGCTGGTGCACCAGTCCCAGTAAACTTCCGGGACCATCAGCATCGTCGAGCTGGCAAAGTTGCGCTTCAGCTGGCTGGCGCAGGACGCCTCGCGCATCAGGTCAAGCTCGTTGCGCAGATGCTTTTCGAATTCTGCCACTACCAGCCGCGGCTTGAGCCGCCTCCCGTCCTCCCACCAGCGTTCCAGCAGGCTGCCGCAGATATCGAGCAACGCGACATCGTGCGCGATGATGTCTGCGATTCCGGGGCGCAGTATTTTCACCGCGACTTCGCGCCTGTCTGGCAGCACGGCGAAATACACCTGCGCCACCGAGGCGCTGGCGACGGGGGTTTCGTCAAAGCTGAAGAATACCTCGCCGAGTTTCCTTTTGTAGGTGGCTTCCAGCAACGCCACAGCCTGAGCGGAAGGAAAAGGCGGCACCTGGTCCTGCAGTTTGGCGAGTTCATCGGCAATGTCCGCAGGCATCAGGTCACGCCGGGTGGAAAGCATCTGGCCGAACTTGACGAAAATCGGCCCCAGATTTTCCAGTGCGAGGCGCAATCTTTCCGCGCGCGGCGCCGAAGTGTCGCGCGCGAACAGCAGCAGGTTGAGCGGTGCAAGCAGCCAGCGCGTGCGTGCATGCGCGAGCAGGAACTCGTCCAGCCCGAAGCGCAGTACCACAAACACAATTTTCAGCAGGCGTAGCAGGCGCATTGAATGGTTCAGGAATGAGTCAATCGGTTAATGCGCTGTTCCAGATGCGCCACATCATCGCGCAGCATGCCCACCTGTTGCACGAACGAGGCAATCTGAGCACGTTTAGCCAGCAGTGGGCGTTCTTCCGTCCAGTATTCCGCCAGCGCCTGCGACAGATTGAGCACTGCAGCGTCCATTTGTTGCTGGGTAGCCTTGGCAAATTGCACTGCACGTTCGGCAATGATGTCGCCGGTGAGGATGCTCAAGTCTTCCGCCACATCCCAACGCAAATTACGGCCGAGGTAAAAAATTTCTTCGAGCAACGCAGCATCGCCAGAACGCTCGATTTGCGCAAGCACAGCATCGTCTGACAACTTCGTATCCGCTTCAGCGGATGGCACATTGCGCGCGCTTGTGCCGTGCAAAGCCAGACGCGGCAACAGCGCAGGTGAAATGGTGCAGCTCGCGTCCACGTTCGCATCCTGCGCTGCCGCGCGCAATGTTCCATCGTTCTGAATGGTGCAGGCAAAAGAAAACGGCGCGATATTGAAGCGCGCCGTCTTGCCTGCGAATCCGGTCAGCCGCTGCAACGCCCAGCCGCTCTGCGCGAGCAGGTGGTTGAGAGCCGTGGCAGCAGGCTGGCTCAGCATGTCGTCAGGCGATCTGCTGGATACCGCTCAGCAGCCAAACTGCCTTGTCATCGCCAAGATTCTTCTGCACATGCCACACTTCGTCGAAATTTTCCGATGCGTTGCTGTTCTCACGCAGCTGGCCGCTCATGCGCACGCTGGCTATGGCCTGGCCGTTTTCGTTCGCCACTTCCAGCAATACGGCATTGACTGTCAGCACGTCAGTCTTCTGCGGGGTATTGTCGCGTTCGCTCAGTTGCATGGAAATTTCGGCGAACATTTCTGGTGTGGTGTACTCGCGAATATCGTCCAGATCCTTGCGATCGTTCGCGGCCTGCAAGCGGATGAACGAGGTTTTGGCGCTGCGCAGGAAAGCCTCCACCGGAAAATCGGCGGGGATGCTGCTGGCCGCAGCCGGGGTGGCGCTTGCTGTGCTGCTGCCGGTGAAAGGCTGCTGCACCGGCTCAGGGCGCACGCCATAAGGCGCACCGGCCCCCGCATACTGCATGGCGGGCTGCTGCGGCTTGCGGAATTTGGCGATCAGGAACATCACCAGCGCGGCCGCGGCCAGCGCCATCAGGATGCCGCCCATCGCCCCGCCGAGGCCGCTGCCTGCGAACAGCGCGCCCAAGCCTGCGCCTATGGCCAGTCCGGCCAGGGGGCCGAGCCACTTGTTGCCGGCCGCCGGGGCTGCGCCAGGCGCTGCTGCCGGGGCGGGAGCCGCAGCAGGTGCCGTTTGTGTCTGCTGCGGGCTCATCGTGCGTTGCTTGCCGATGCTGCCGCCGCCGCCGAAACGCTTGGCCTCGGCGGTCGTGGCAAGCAAACTCAGGCTGGTCAAAGCAATCGTCAACAACATCAAAAATCGTTTCATGTATTCCTCGCTTGGTGGTTAAAACAGAACAGGCCGAAGTATACCATTGGCAGCCATGCCGCACAGTTGCGGCCGTACATCTGCGGGCCGGTCAGAATGATGGTTCGCATTCCAGGGACAGAATCTCACCGCTGCCCGGGTGGGCAAAGCACAGCGCACGCGCGTGCAGCAACAGGCGCACCGCCCTGCCGCTGGCCTCTCCTCCATACAATGCATCTCCCAATATCGGATGGCCGATCGCGGCCATGTGCACCCGCAACTGGTGGGTGCGGCCGGTGACCGGCTCCAGCCCGACACGGCTGGTGTTTGCCTCCAGGTCGTGTTCCAGCAGGCGATAGCGCGTGAGCGAGCGCTTGCCGGTGGCGGTGTCGATTTTCTGCCTGGGGCGGTTCGGCCAGTCGGCAGCGAGCGGCAGATCCACCTCACCCTGCGCAGGCTCTACCCGGCCCGCCACCACCGCCACATAATGCTTCTGAACGCCGTGCTCATGGAACAGGTGCGAAAGGCGGCGCTGCATTTCCGCGCCGCGGGCAAACAGCATCAGGCCGGACGTTGCCATGTCCAGGCGATGCACGACCAGCGCATCGGGAAATTCAGCCTGCACACGGCTTGCCAGGCTGTCCTGTTTGTCCGCTCCGCGTCCCGGCACCGCCAGCAACCCGGCGGGCTTGTTCATCACCAGCAACGATTCGTCGCGGTATATGGGAGCAAAACCATCGTTGGATGGAGGGGTGTAAGAGACGCCGGAATCGTTCAAGGAAAAAATTGCAGCTCAGATATCAGCCACTGATCGCGAAAGGGTCGCGGCGGCTCAGCAGCATGTCGAAGTCGGTGTAGTTGAGATATCTTTTGCGCAATTCTTCTTTCAGCCACAGGTCGTGAAAATCCACCGGATTGTAGTCATCGGTGAGCACGATAGCTGGTGTCTGCGGCGGGAATGCAAAGGGGCGTGCCATGCCTGCCCTGACCAGGCGTTCTGCACCGGGATGAATGGCAAAGTGCTGGATGCGCTCAAATTGCGGCGCCCGTTCGTTGCCATCGTAGGCAACAATTTCGATATTCCCGATGCCGTCGCCCGCAGCCGGGTCAAAGACAGGATGAATCGCAACCTGCGTGAACACGCTTTGCAGCGTTTTGACCACCGATGCGGTCATGAAAGTCTGCTGCCGTATGCTGCCAATCAGATTGACTGCAAGCACGCCGTTCGGGGTCAGCCGTTGTTTTGCCAGGCGCATCGCTTCGATGCTGAGCAGATGGCCCGGCGTGGTGTCGCCATTGAACACGTCGAGAATGATGTAGTCGTAACGTTGCGTAGAGCTGCCCAGGAAATAGCGCGCATCCTCGATATGTACCGGGATCAACGGGTTGAAATCGAAATAGTTGCGTGCGAACTCGACCACGGTGGGATCGATGTCCACCACTTCGGTTTTCACGCCTTGCGCCTCGTACCAGGCCGGAATCACGCCGGCACCCAAGCCGATCACCAGGCAATTCTTGCCGTCCGGGTTGAGCGCGTAAGGCAGGAATTGCAGCAAATAGGGGTATTCATAAACCGATAGCCCGCTGCTCATATCGACGCCGCCTTGCACTTGGCCATCGATCAGCAACTCGCGGTTGTGCAACGCCTGATAGGAATAATCGACCACCTTCAGATTGCCGTAATGGGTGTCGCGGTCAGCCAGGCGCTTGGCATAGGTTCCATCCGCCAATGTCTTGGCCACATGGGTTTCATGCGGCAGCATTAAAAAGGGCAATATCGCCGCGAGTGCCGCTGCCCATTTGCGGCGGAAGAACACGAAATAAGCGATGCCCAGCGCGATCAGCAGCGAGCCGGTGAGCAGGAAAATCTGATTGACCCCGAGGTAGGCAATCAGCACAAAGCCGGTGAGCAAGGTGCCCACAACGCTGCCCACCGTGGAAATGGCATAAAAGCTGCCGACGGTGCGGCCGATATTGTGCATTTCGTGCGCGGCGATCTTGACGATGTAGGGAGACACGCAGCCCAGCAGAAACAGCGCCGGGCCGAACAGGATAAAGGCGCTGATCAGCGAACCCCAGCGCAAGCCCAGCGGCAGGCAAATTTGTATGACCGGCCCCTTCAGCGCCGGAATCAGCATCACCAGAATGCCGGAGAGCAGAATGATGCCGTACAGCCAGTCGGGCGAACTTTTGCGGTCGGATAGACGGCCGCCAATGGCGTAGCCGGCGGCGAGCGCAACCATGGTCACCGTGATCAGGGAAGTCCAGACAAACAGGCTGACACCGAAGAACGGCCCGATCACGCGCGAGCCGAGCACTTCGACCACCATCACCAGCGCACCGCACAGTGCAGCAGTCGCGATCAGGAACGCAATGAAACTTTTTGAGTGCTGCACGGGTACCCCTGAGGTGGCTTGGCAAGGCGGCAATTCTATAACCCCGTTGGCCATTTGCGAAAATTTTACACACACGCATTCTTATGAATATTCTTAAGTAATTGACAATATGTGCATTTATTATTACGCAACGCCATTTGCAAATTAGCGCAGCCCAAACTGTCTCAAATTCGTTACACATCCTTGCTGGCATCTCTATAGTCGATCAACGCCAAAAGCGAGTTGTGAATATAGTTCAATAGGTTATTGATAAATAACGGGGTGCGGCATGTATCTTGCATAAAGCTACATTTCACAAATAACAATGATGAGCTTGGCATCGCAGCAAGCGGATGTGATCTTGCGAATCTTCCAAAGAATCCTAGAACGATACTGAAATGGCATCCGCACCCGCGCCAGATGCTGCCTTCCGCATGCCTTTACCGGGCAGTCTCGTTTGCATGCAAAGTTTTCAACAGCCTTGGCGGGCAAGGAAAAAGGCCCGCCCCCGGCAGCGCCAGCGCATATAACTTCCAACATTTATCAAAACTCAAGGGGTTTGCATTATGGACGTCTACGACGAAAGCCTGGTTAATACCTACATCAACAGCGACCAAACCAGCCCGGCAGTCGCCGCATTGAATGACGGCAGCTATGTCGCCGTATGGACCTCCTATACGCAGGACGGCACCTCCAGCTACGGCGTTTACGCGCAGCGATTCACGGCTTCCGGCATCCCGATCGGCCCCGAGTTCCGGATCAACACCACGACCGCCAACAATCAGTCGGATGCCTGCATCGCGGCTCTGCCGAGCGGCGGCTTCGTCGTCACCTGGACCGACAACGCCAAGGACGGAAGCAGCGAAGGCATCTACGCCCAACGCTATGACGCCAGCGGCGTGGCACAGGGCGGCGAATTCAAGGTCAACACCTATTCCACCAACGCCCAGAACGAATCCAGCGTGGCGGCCTATACGGGCGGCTTCGTCGTTACCTGGAGCTCCTACGGCAACCCCGGGGACCCCTCCAGTTACGGTGTCTATGCCCAGCGCTACGACAATGCAGGTAATGCCGTGGGCAGCGAATTGCGCGTCAACACCACCACCTCCGGCTATCAGTATGAATCGGATGTGGCCGCCAACGCCGACGGCAGCTTCGTCGTGGTCTGGCGCTCGGACAGTCAGGACGGCAGCGGCGCGGGAGTCTACGCCCAGCGCTATGACACCACCGGTACTGCGGTGGGCAGCGAATTCCGCGTCAACACCGTCACCGTCAACGACCAGTACCAGCCGAAGGTAGTCACCCTGGCCGGCGGCGGCTTCGTGGTGGTATGGACCTCATATACCCAAGATGGCAGTGGCTATGGCGTCTACGCCCAGCGCTACGATGCCGGCGGCGTGGCCCAGGGCAGTGAGTTCCGCGTCAACGAATCCACCAGTGGCGGCCAGTATCAGCCTGACATCACAGCGCTGGCCAACGGCGGTTTCGCCGTCACCTGGTACAACGATAACTACGATATATCCGGTACGGGCAGCTATAACGATATCTATGTGCGCGAGTACAACGCCAGCGGAGTTGCCACCGGCGGCCAGGTCAAGGTCAACACACCGACGCCAAGCCAGACCTCTCAATACGAACCCGCCATCGCCCATCTCGGCAGCGACAACTACGTCGTGCTCTGGCGCTCCAACAGCGACCAGGACGGCAGCGGCTCGGGCATCTACCAGCAGCTATTCGGCACCGCTTCCGAATTGCCGCGCCAGGCCAATCCGGAACTGGGCGATTTCGCCGGTACGGTGACCTTCGGCGAGAATCTGGTCAACGCCACGCCGCAGGTGATCGACCATGTCGTCAGCCTGACCGATATCGACTCCGCCAACTTCGACGGCGGCCGTGTCGAAATATTTTACACTCAATACGGCAGCGCCGAAGATCAGCTCGGTGTGCGCAACCAGGGCACGGGCATCGCCCAGATCGGCGTGTCCGGTAACACCGTCAGCTACAACTTTGGTCCCGGCGCGGTCGCCATCGGCACCCTCAGCGGCGGGACTAATGGCGCCAACCTGATCATTAATCTTAACGCCAATGCCAGCGTCGATGCGGTCGAGGCGCTGATCCAGAACCTCACCTACGCCAACAGCTCCAATACCCCTCAGGCCAGTCGCATGGTCGGCCTGCGCGTGTGGGATGGCGATGGCGGTGCCAGCAGTGCCGGCAGTGTCACCATCAACGTCACGCGCGAGGTTGACGGCACCCCCCTGGCCTACGGAGAAGAACAGTCCAACACCTATACCCCCAGCACGCAGGACACTCCGGCGCTGGCCACGCTCACGGGCGGCGGTTACGTCACGGCATGGACCTCCGCCGGTCAGGATGGCAACAGTGACGGTATCTATGCCCAGCGTTTCAACGCCAGCGGCGTAGCGCTCGGCCCCGAATTCCGCGTCAACAGCACCACGGCAGGCGCGCAGAACGACGCTACCGTGGCGGGCCTGTCCACCGGCGGCTTCGTGGTGGTGTGGACCGACCAGAGCGGCACCGACGGCAGCAGCTACGGAGTTTACGCACAGCGCTATGATGCCAATGGCGTGGCCCAAGGCAGCGAGGCCCTGGTCAACACCTTCACCGCCAACGCCCAGTACCAGCCCAGCGTCGCCGGCTACACGGGCGGCTTCGTGGTGAGCTGGACCTCCAACGGCAATGCCGGCGGCAGTGGCTACGACATCTACACCCAACGCTTCGACAACAGCGGCGCCAAGGTCGGCGCCGAGGGCCGGGTCAACGCCACCATCAGCAGCACCCAGTCCGACCCCGACATCGCCGCGCGCGCCGATGGCAGCCACGTGGTCGTGTGGGTAGATCAAGGCGGTGCTGATACCAATAGCTACGGCGTATACGCCCAGCGCTACGACACAGCGGGCGCCAAGCTGGGCACCGAGATCCTGGTCAACACCTACACCACTGGTGCCCAATACGAACCCAAGGTTGCGACGCTCAGCAGCGGCGGTTTCGTGGTGGTCTGGCGCTCCGACAATCAGGACGGCAGCAGCGCGGGCGTTTACGGCCAGCGCTTCGACGCCAGCGGCGCGAAGGTCAGCGGCGAATTCCTGGTCAACGAAACCACCACCGGTGGCCAGTATCAGCCCGATGTGACCAGCCTGTCTACCGGCGGCTTCGTGGTCACCTGGTACAACGACAACTATGACATCAGTGGGGCCGGCAGCTACAACGACGTCTACATCCGCGAATACGACGCCACTGGCAGCGCCATCGACGGCCAGCGCAAGCTAGTGATGGGCACGGCGACCGGCAGCAACCAGGAATACCAGCCGGCGATTACCGACCTGGGCAACGGCAACTACGTGGTGGCCTATGCCGACTACGTGCCGGCGGTTGACGGTGGCAACGCCACCTTCGAGATTGCCCAGCAGATCTTCGGCGACACCACCGAACTGCCGCGCTCGACCAATCCGCACCTGGAAGACTTCACCGGCACCGTCACCTTTGCCGAGAACACCGTCAACGCGACCATGCAGGTCATCGATGCGGCGGTGGGTCTCAGTGACCCGGACTCCGGCAACTTCAACGGCGGGCGGCTTGATCTCTATTACACCCAGAACGGCGCAGCCGAAGACCAGCTCGGCGTGGTCAACCAGGGCAATGCTGCCGGCCAGATCGGTGTTTCCGGCGCCACCGTAAGCTACGGCGGCGTTGCCATCGGCACCATCAGCGGCGGGACCAATGGCGCCAACCTGCGCATCGACTTTACCAGCACCACCGCCACGGTGGATGCGGTCGAAGCGCTGATCCAGCGGCTGGGCTACGCCAACACCGACTCCAGCCCCAACGACAGCCGCACGCTCGGCCTGCGCGTGTCCGACGGCGATGGCGGCACCAGCCAACCCAATGTGCTGACCATCAATCTCACCCAGAGTCTCGACGGTGCACCTGCCGTGTATGGCGAGGAGCAGGTCAACACTTTCACCTATGATTACCAATGGTCGCCGGCCGTGGCCGAACTCAGCGGCGGCGGCTATGTCACTGCCTGGATATCGCGCAGCCAGGACGGCACGAGCGGCGGCGATGGCGTGTTTGCCCAGCGCTTCTCGGTGTCTGGCGTGGCGCTCGGCCCCGAATTCCGGGTCAACACCACCATCGCGGGCAACCAGCGCGAGACCAAAGCGGCAGGCCTGTCCGACGGCGGCTTCGTGGTCGTGTGGACCGACGAAAATGCGCTCGACGGCAACGGCAGCGGCATCTTTGCCCAGCGCTACGACGCGACCGGCAATCCGGCAGGCGCCGAAACCCGCGTCAATACTTACACCACCAGCACCCAGTACCAGCCAAGCGTTGCGGCCTACACCGGCGGCTACATCGTGAGCTGGTCGTCGCTTAACGCGGTCGCCGCCGGCTCCGGCGGGGACGGCAGCACCTATGGCGTGTATGCACAGCGCTACAACAACAACGGCACACTGGTGGGCAGCGAGTTCCGCGTCAACACCACCACTGCGGGCTCACAGTACGAACCGGACGTGGCCGCCAATGCCGATGGCAGCTTCGTCGTGGCGTGGCGTTCCGACAACCAGGACGGCAACGGCGCAGGGGTTTATTTTCAGCGCTATAACGCCAGCGGCGTGGCACAGGGCAGCGAGACGCTCGCCAATACGATCACCACCAGCAGCCAGTACGAAGCCAGAGTGACCACCCTGACTGGTGGCGGCTTTGTCATCGTGTGGCGTGACGATGGCGCTCAGGATGGCAGCGGCAGCGCGGTGTTCGCTCAGCGTTTCGACGCCAGCGGCGTCAAGCTGGGCGGTCAGTTCATGGTCAACGAAACCACTGCGGGCAGCCAGTACCAGCCAGATGTGGTGGGGCTGGCAAACGGCGGCTTTGTCGTCACCTTCTACAACGACAACTACGACATCTCCGGCAGCGGCACCACGGCTGATGTCTACATCCGTGAATATGATGCCGCCGGCAATGCAATCGACGGCCAGCGCAAGGTCAACACCTTCCCATCGAGCACACAGTCCGAACCCGCCCTCGCACACCTCGGCAGCGACAACTTCGTTGTTGTGTGGCGCTCCGATACCCAGGACGGCAGCAACTCCGGCGTCTATCAGCAGCTCTTCGGCAATGCCGTTGAGTTGGCGCGGACATCGGCCAACCCGGTGCTCGACGACCTGCGCGACGTGCGCAACCTGTCCTACACAGTCGCCTCGCCGTTCTATGCCGGCAATCCCCTGGTCATCGACCCGGATGTGCACGTGATCGACAGTGATTCCGCCAATTTTGACAGCGGCAGCCTGCTCGTCGAGTTTTTGGACAGCCTGAGCACAGGCACTCGTATCAACGAATCCGTGGCCATACGCAACCAGGGCGGCGGTGCTGGCCAGATCGGCATTTCCGGCAGCAATGTCACTTATGGCGGTGTCACCATCGGCAGTTTCAGCGGCGGTGAGGCCGGTACCAATCTCGTGGTGAGTCTCAACAACAGCGCCACCGCAACGGCCGTGCAGGCTCTGGTGCAGAACATCACCTATGTGAACTCGGCACCCGGCGCAGCCCAGACCGACCGCTACCTCGGCGTCCGTCTGTTCGACGGCGACGGCGGCACCAGCCTGTCCTCCGATGTGCTGGTGCGCATTCAGGCCACCGTTACACCTGCCACCGTTGATCTTCAGGATGTGGAGAGCGCCGTCACGCTAAGCGAAACCCAGGCACAGGCCGGTGCAGTGCTCGACCCCGCCGTGCAACTCATCTATAGCGGCGCCGGCAGCTTCAACAATGGCAGCCTGACCGTCTCCTACGTGTCCAGCACCGGCCGCGTCGAAGACCAGTTGAGCATACGCAACGAGGGCACGGGAACGGGCCAGGTGAGCGTCTCCGGCAGCAACGTCAGTTATGAAGGCACGGTCATCGGCACCATTAACGCCGCCGACACCGGCGCCAATGGTGACCAGTTGGTGATCAACTTCAACGCCAGCGCCACCGACCAGGCCATCGAGCGGGTGATCGAAAACCTGAGCTACCAGACAACCTCGGACGGCCCCAATGAAAGCCGCACTATTTCTATCGTCGTGCGCGACAGCGCGAATACGGCCAGTACCGCCAGCCAGATGGTGATCAACATCACCCCTGAGATCGACGGGGCGAGCAAGCTGTTCGGCGAGCAGCAGGTCAACACCTACGAGGTAAACGAACAGCACGTGCCGGTGGTCACCGGCCTGCAAGGCGTGAATGACGGCGGCTACGTGGTGCTGTGGCGCTCCTACACCCAGGACGGGGACACCTACGGCATCTACGGCCAGCGCTAC
>JAUQWW010000003.1 GCA_030834965.1 Gallionellaceae bacterium
CGACTTCGTCAATGAAGAGACGGATCGCATTCTGGTGGATTCTCGTGAAACCTATCAGCGCATGGCCGCTTTTGCGCATGACTACATCTCCAGCGCAGCAAGCCGGCTTGGGCACTATGCGGGCGAGCGCCCGCTATTCGACCTGTATGGCGTGGAAGATGAGATCGAGCGCGCGCTGTCGCGCCGCGTGGATCTCAAGTCGGGCGGCTATCTCATCATCGACCAGACCGAGGCGCTTACCACGGTTGACGTGAATACCGGCGGCTTCGTCGGCGGGCGTAATTTTGACGACACGATTTTCAAGACCAATCTGGAGGCCGCACAGGTCACGGCGCGCCAGCTGCGCCTGCGCAACCTCGGCGGCATCATCATTTGCGATTTCATCGACATGGACTCGCCGGAGCACCGCGAGGCCGTGCTGGAGGAGTTCAGAAAGGCGCTGGAGCGCGACCATACACGTATCACGGTAAATGGATTTTCCGCGCTGGGGCTGGTGGAGATGACGCGCAAGCGCACGCGCGAAAGCCTGGCGCATATATTGTGCGAGCCTTGTCCCACCTGCCAGGGGCGCGGCGAGGTAAAGACCGCGCAGACCGTGTGCTATGAAATTCTGCGCGAGATCGTGCGTGAAGCGCGCCAGTTCAATGCGCGCGAATACCGCATCCTGGCCGCGCAACAGGTTATCGACCTGTTCCTCGACGAGGAATCGCAGAGCCTGGCGCAGCTTTCCGACTTCATCGGCAAGTCAGTGTCATTGCAGGTGGAAACCAGCTATAGCCAGGAACAGTACGACATTATCCTCATGTAACGCGTGCGAAAGCCCGATACGAATTCAACAACACCCAAATTCCAAACTTTGCTACACTCCCGGCCGCGTTTTGGTTACGCAGCCCATTTTTCTCATTATTAAACAAACTAGGGAGAGTTATTGATGAAGAAGCAATTTGCATTTGCATTGGCCGCATCCTGCCTCGCCGCACCCGTATTTGCAGCAGACCATGGTCACGAACATGGTGACGCTTCAGTTGCCCAGGCATATATCAAGGAAATTCTGAACGACAACAAGACTTATGCCGGTGCGCATAAAGCCAAGTATTTCCAGGACTTGGCCAAGGGACAGCATCCGCGCGCAACCGTCGTGACCTGTTCCGACTCGCGCGTGCACACCAACATGCTGGACAAAACGCCGGAAAGCGACTTGTTCATGGTGCGCAACATTGGTAACCAGATGGCAACTGCGCTGGGTTCCGTGGAATACGGCGTAAACCACTTGAACTCTTCCCTGCTGTTGATCATTGGCCACTCCAAGTGCGGCGCAATCGCTGCTGCCGGTGGCGACTACTCGAGTCTGGAACCCGCCATCAAGAAGGAACTGGACACCATCAAGATCAACAAGGGCGGAGAGAATATCGAAGGCGTCAAAACCAACGTGAACAACCAGGTTGCTGAGGCGACCAAGGAATTCGCCGACAAGGTAAAGGCGGGTCATCTGCTGGTAATCGGCGCTGTTTATGACTTTGCCGATGACATGAAGCAAGGTGGAGGCAAGCTGAACGTGATCAACGTGAACGGCGAAACCGACGCTGCCAAGGTGAAAGCGGCATTGTCCGGCAAACCGGCGGCGCCCAAAGCAGCTGCATCGCACTAAGGCTTATGGCCCGAGCAGAAAGGCGGCGCAAGCCGCCTTTTTTTATGCAGGCTTTTTTCGAGTAGATTTTTCTTCCCTTTGCATCCCGGCGCACTTTTCTGTTAATCTGTATTTGATATTCAATTTATTATCCATGCAGACAACAACACTAAGCCTGAGTTATGCAACTTACCCAGTACACCGATTATTCTTTTAGAGTCTTGATCTATCTGTCGGAAAAGACCGAAGGTTTGACCACGGTTTCCGAAATCGCCAAGTTCCACAGCATTTCGCGCAATCATTTGGTCAAGGTCATTCATAATCTGGCCACCAAGGGCTTTATTGTTACCACGCGTGGCAGGAATGGCGGCATGATGCTGTCACGCCCCCCATCCATGATTAATCTGGGTGACGTGGTGCGCAAAACCGAACCCAATTTCAATATTGCCGAATGCTTCGATGCCGTCAATAACCGCTGCGTTATTACCCCCGTTTGCGAACTGAAATCGTTTTTTTCCGAGGCACAGACCGCGTTTCTGCGAGTTCTGGATAAATACACCTTGGCCGACACCCTCATCCGCGACCAGCAGGCCCAAAAAATCATCAGCCTTCCCGCATCCACAAAAAGCACCTGACACTGCCCCTGCGGGTAATAATGCACAAAACTTGCATTTTGCATGCATAATATTTAATATATTTCTTGCCATCGTTCATTTGCCGGCAACAGATCGGTAAAAACCACCTCATCTGCATCGGCAAGCGCACGCCATCAGTATATATGCCAATAACGCAAGGACAAGCCGGTATGCCATACCCAGCTTTTTTCGATTCTGTACGCACGGTCACATTGCATGACCCATTGGCCGCATTGCTGGGCGCAAGCTCGGACGGCCTGCTGGTATACAGTTTTCATGATGCCGTAAAACTGGCCGGGCATTCATGCCCCACTGTGGCAGGTGCCTATCTGATGACACTCAAGGCATTGAGCGCACTGTATGGACAGGAAGCGCCTGTGCGCGGCAACATTCGCGTGGCGTTCCGCGACGACCAGAACAGCGGGGTAACCGGGGTAATCGCCAATGTAGTGAGCCAGATCACCGGGGCGACCGAGAACAATGGTTTTAAGGGCCTGGCGGGGAAATTCAAGCGCACGGGGCTCATGTCGTTCAATGCCGACATCGCAGGCATCATGCGCTTCGAGCGAATCGACCATGATCTGGTGGCAGAAGTGGATTATCACCCCGAAAACGTTCCCGGCGACAGGCGCATGTCCGCGCTGCTGCAAGGCCTGCTTGCCCAGCAGGGAAGCGCTGAGGATCAAGCCACTTTCGCTGCGCTATGGCAGGACAGGGTACAGCGCATCCTGATCGATCATTTCGATGACCCGGCGCTCGTGACCCTCGTCCGGCACTAATTGAGATTCAGCAAAGGATCATTCTCATGCAAACCATCACCGATTACCTCTCGCAATATCATCAGCACTGCGACAACCTGTTTGCTGAAGCGGAAAACGCCGCCACTAAGAACGACCTGGACGCAGCCAAGGCTGGCTTTGGCGCATTCCGCGATTCCATGGAACATCATCTGGGTATGGAAGAAACCATTCTGTTCCCCGCCTTCGAGCAGGCCACCGGCAGCAACATGGGGCCGACCCGCGTGATGCGCATGGAGCATGCACAGATGCGCGAGCTGTTCGCGCAGATGCAGGCCGCGCTGGATGCGAGCGATACTCAGACCTATGCCGGATTGTCCGAGACGCTGCTGGTGCTGATGCAGCAGCACAACTTCAAGGAAGAGCAGATGCTCTACCCGATGGCTGACCGCGCCGTGCCGGATCGCGACGCCCTCATCCAGAAAATGGAAGCACAGTAGGCAGCACTTGCCATGACCAAGCCATCCGATCCCCGTGAACTGGATGCGCGCGGTCTCCCGCCGCCGGAGCCAATGCAGCGTGCGCTCGAAACCCTGGAATCACTCCAGCCGGGCGAACAATTGCGCATGCTGCTGCATCGCGAGCCCTTTCCGTTGTACAACCTCCTGCGCGAACGCGGCTACACGCACCGCACGACGCAACTGGCGGAGGATACCTACGAGATTCTGATCTGGCAGATCACACCTGAATGAGCCTGGCCAGCCTCTCACTCGAACAGGCGCCGCCCATCTCGGTGCCATTCCGCTTCTTTCTCAGCGCCCCGCTGTTCTTGCTGCTTGCCGCAACCGCACTGCTGGTGGCCGGTCCCGTCGCGCTTGAATCACGCTGGAGTACAGCTCTGCTGAGCACGACTCACCTGCTCACGCTCGGCTGCATGAGCATGGTAATGTGCGGAGCGATGCTGCAAATGCTCCCGGTGCTCGCCGGCTCGCCCGTGCCGAATCCACGCATGGTGGCATGGGCCATTCATCTGCCGCTGCTCGCTGGTGCGTTGCTGCTGTGCGCCGGGCTTTATCTGGGCACGCCCCTGCTGCTTCAGCTTGCCATGCCGCTGCTGATTTTTGCCTTTGGAACATTTCTGTGCATCGCCGCATACAGCCTGGTGCGGGCGCAGGCGCGCAATGCCAGCACACGCGCCATGCTGCTGGCACTGGCTGCACTGGCGTTCACGCTGGTCCTGGGGGTGCTGCTGGCGGGCGGCGTTGCGGGGCTGCTGGAATTGCCCAACATCCTGCAGCTCGTTGCGTTGCATGCGAATTGGGGTTTGCTCGGCTGGACCGCGCTGCTGGTGATAGGCGTGGCCTATCAGGTGGTGCCGATGTTCCAGCTCACGCCGCTATACCCGCGCGTGATCACACGCTGGCTGGGCGGTATTCTGTTTGCATTGCTCCTGCTGTGGTCGTTGTATCCGCTGCTGCCGCAACCTGCCGCCGGCATCCTGTCGCTGATTGCAGCATGCGGATTGGCTGCTTGCATCACGGTCTTTGCGCTCAGCACGCTGCGCCTGCAGCACAAGCGGCGGCGGCGCGTGCCCGATGTTGTCCTGCAATTCTGGCGCATTGGCATGTTCAGCCTGCTTGCGGCAACGCTATTGTGGATGGCCGGCCAATTCAGCACGGTGCTGTCCGAAAGCACCTTCTATCCGCTGGCGCTGGGCATCCTGTTCATCGTCGGGTTTGCGCTGTCGGTGATACACGGCATGCTGTACAAGATTGCATCGTTTCTGGTGTGGTTCCACCTGCAAGGCAAGCTGCCCAGCAAAGAAGTGCCCAACATGAAGACCATCATCCCGGATACCGCGGCGCGCAGACACTGGTACACCCACCTGGCCAGCGTCCTGCTCGGTCTCGCTGCCGCGCTGTGGCCCATGCCGTGGGTTTATGCGGCTGGGGTTGCGCTCTTTCTGAGTGGCCTGCTGTTACTGGCCAATCTCTACGGCGCCTGGAATTGTTACCGGCGCATGGTACCGAAAGCCTAACCCAGCAGGCTCTCCGGCTCCACTGCGCTGCCGCGCACCTCCACCCGCTTGTGGCGCGACTGGCCGCCCTGCCTGATCTCCACATTGCGCAACGGAACCTTGAAGCAGTCGGCGATGAAGCGCAGCAGCGCGTCATTGGCGCGGCCTTCGATGGGCGGCGCAGCGAGGCGGATTTTCAGCGCATCACCATGCAGTCCCGCAACCTCGCTGTGCTTGGCGCCCGGCTGCACATGCAGCACCAGCGTGATGGTATCGCCTTCGCGGCGATGCCACGCGGACATGTCAGTGCAGCCCCGTAGCCATTCTTTCCAGCCAGCCAATCGGCAGGATCAGGATAAGCTGGCACAGGATAAGCAGTACCAGCGGGGTGAGGTCGATGTTGCCAAGCGGCGGAATGCGCTGCCGCAGCGGCATCACGAAAGGACGTGTCACTGCGGCCAGCAGCCCCGCCACCTGGGTGCGCGGGTTGACCCACGACAACACCACCTCGGCAATCAGCGCAATGATGAGCAGATAGATGCTGAGCTTGAGCAGCTTGACCACCGTCCACACGAGCAGTCCCGGCAACGGAAAGCCGCTGGAAAGGAAGCCTTGCACCCACAACATTGCCGTCACGTAAATCGCCTCCACCACGAATGCCAGCAGCAAGGAAGCCGTATCCAAGCCCTTCACGGAGGGGATGAAACGGCGTGCGCGCAGCACCAGAAAATCGGTGAGGGTCATGATGAATTCGCCCAGCGGATTGCGCATCGGCGCGCGCAGCCATTGCAGGTGGAAACGCAACAGCAGTATCGCAGCGAACGGCTGCAGCAGCGCGTCGAGCAGAAACAGGATGGCTTCGCCGATCATGATGCAGCCCCCAGTTCGTCGCCCATCTCCCTGGCGCGCACAGCTGCGGCATGCACTGCGGCAACAATATGCTGTTTCACATCATGCTTCTCCATGCTCAGCAACGCGCGCTCGGTGGTGCCGTTTTTGGAAGTGACGCGCGCGCGCAGCACGCTCACGTCATCGCTGCTGGCATCGGCCAGCCTGGCCGCACCGAGAAAGGTATCGAGCGCCAGGCGCCGCGCATCTGCTGCGTTGAAGCCGAGCTCACGCGCGGCTTGCTGCAGCGCCTCGATGAACAGGAACACATAGGCCGGTCCGCTGCCGGACACCGCAGTCACCGCATCCATCATCGCCTCGTCTTCCAGCCAGAGGATGTTGCCCACTGCCGTCAGTATTTGTTGTGCGGCCGCACGATGCGCTGCACTCACCGACTGTGTTGCATACAGGCCCGTGATGCCGCTCTGAATCAACGCCGGCGTATTCGGCATCGCACGCACCACGTTTTGCGAGCCCAGCCAGCGCGCCAGATCGTCCGTACGGATGCCCGCTGCAATCGAAATCAGCAGTTGCCCCGACAGCAGCGGCGCAAGTTGTGCAGCAATTTCGCGCAACTGCTGCGGCTTCACCGCCAGCACAATGACATCACTGCCCGCCGCGCCCGCCCCCAGCTCCGCCACGGCTTGTACGCCGAATTCGCTGTGCAATTTGGCACGGCTATCGGCGTTGATTTCCACCACGCGCAGTTGCGCTGCGATAAAGTCGCGCTTGAGCAGCCCGCCGATGAGCGCGGTCGCCATGTTGCCGCCGCCGATGAAACAGATGTTCATTTATTTTTCTCCATAATTTCTCTCGCCAAAAATCGCGGTGCCTACACGCACGATGGTAGCCCCCTCGAGTATCGCCGCTTCCATGTCCTGCGACATGCCCATCGACAAGGTATCGAGCTTCAAACCTTGCGCATTGAGTTCCTGCAGCAGTTGACGCAGCCTGGCGAACGGTGCGCGCTGTGCTGCCAGTCCCTCCGCCGGCGCGGGAATGGCCATCAGCCCGCGCAGCCTGAGCTGCGGCAGGCGCGCCACGGCATGCGCCAGTTCCGCCACCTCGCCCGGAGATACGCCGCTCTTGCTGCTCTCTCCGCTCACATTCACTTGTATGCACACATTGAGCGGCGGCAAGGTTTGCGGACGCTGCGCCGACAGGCGCTCGGCAATCTTCAGCCTGTCCACGCCATGCACCCAGGAAAAATTTTCCGCAATCGCGCGCGTCTTGTTGCTCTGGATCGGGCCGATGAAATGCCACTCCAGCGGCAAGTCACGCAATGCGCTGATTTTGTCCAGAGCTTCCTGCAGGTAGCTCTCGCCAAAAGCCCGCTGGCCCGCGTGAAATGCTGCACGCACCGCAGCGGCGGGAAAGGTCTTGCTCACGGCCAATAAGGCAACGTCTTCCGCGCACCGTTGCGCCGTACGTGCGGCCTGTGCGATGGCATTGCGCACGGCTTGCAAGTTGGAACCCACATTATCCATAGAGGGACGTGGCCCGATGTCTTATGGGCAAACGCCGAGCATCCGCCCGCGCCCCCTGTTAAATAGAAAACCGGCGAATGGAATATTCGGTTTCATCTGATTTACCACTCATCCGGAAATTTCGACCACTCGACCCATTGGCATTGACTCTATACAGGCACCTCAATATTCTGCACTCGCCTGACAAACTCACTAAAATAGTGCTACTGCTGAAAGCAACCATGGATGCCGTATCGGTAAGCCCATACCGCCGCTTGTGTGCGCTACAGTCAAACTATAGGGAATTATAATGGATATCACCGAACTGCTCGCCTTCGGCGTCAAGAATAAAGCTTCCGACTTGCACCTGTCTGCCGGCATGCCGCCAATGATCCGTGTGCACGGCGATGTGCGCAAGATCAATCTGCCGCCGATGGAGCACAAGGAAGTGCATGCCATGGTGTATGACATCATGAATGACGGGCAGCGCAAGTTCTATGAAGAAAACAAGGAAGTGGACTTCTCCTTCGAGGTGCCCAACCTCGCGCGCTTCCGCGTCAATGCCTTCGTCCATCAGCGCGGCGCAGGGGCGGTGATGCGTACCATTCCCTCCAAGATATTGTCGCTGGAAGACCTGAATTGCCCGAAGATTTTCAAGGATATTTCCGAATTCCCGCGCGGCATGGTGCTGGTAACCGGCCCGACCGGCTCCGGCAAGTCCACCACGCTGGCGGCGATGGTCAACCATATCAACGAAAACGATATGGGACATATCCTTACCGTGGAAGACCCGATCGAATTCGTGCATGAAAGCAAGAAATGCCTGATCAACCAGCGCGAGGTCGGCCCACATACCCTGTCTTTCAATAATGCCTTGCGCAGCGCGCTGCGTGAAGACCCGGACGTGATCCTGGTGGGCGAAATGCGCGACCTGGAAACCATCCGCCTGGCGATGACTGCGGCGGAAACCGGCCACCTCGTGTTCGGCACGCTGCATACCAGCTCGGCGGCAAAAACCATCGACCGTATCATCGACGTGTTCCCCGCCGACGAGAAGGAAATGGTGCGCGCCATGCTGTCGGAATCACTGCGCGCGGTGATCTCGCAATCCCTGCTCAAGACCAAGGATGGCACAGGCCGCGTGGCGGCGCACGAAATCATGATCTGCACACCCGCCATCCGCAACTTGATCCGCGAAGCCAAGGTGCCGCAAATGTATTCCGCCATTCAGACTGGCTCCACCGTGGGCATGCAGACGCTGGACCAGTGCCTGCAGGACCTCGTGAAGCGCAACGTGGTGGCTTCCTCCGAAGCGCGCACCCGCGCCGTCAACAAGGATATGTTTCCGGGCCAGTAGAAAACGTTTACAAGGATTAGAAGGGATTCATCATGGAAAGAGACCAGGCCACCGAGCTAGTCCACAATCTGCTGCGCGGCATGCTGAGCAAAAAGGCATCCGACCTGTTCATTACCGCCGGCTTTCCGCCTGCGTTCAAGCTCGATGGCAAGATGACGCCGGTATCGCCCCAGGCGCTGACGGCACAGCACACACAGGAGTTGGCACGCAGCATCATGAACGACAGGCAGGCTGCCGAATTCGAGGCGACCCATGAGTGCAACTTCGCGATCAGCCCACCCGGCATCGGGCGTTTCCGCGTCAATATCTTCATGCAGCAGCAACGCGTCGGCATCGTGATGCGCACCATCACCACCAAGATTCCGGATTTTGACGAGATGGGCCTGCCACCGATTTTGAAGGACGTGGTCATGACCAAGCGCGGACTGGTCATTCTGGTTGGCGGCACAGGCTCCGGCAAATCAACCACGCTGGCTGCCATGCTGGGCTATCGCAACAAGAACAGCTTCGGCCACATCATCACCATCGAAGATCCGGTTGAATATGTGCACGATCACATCAACTGCATCATCACCCACCGCGAGGTCGGCGTGGACACCGATTCCTGGCATGCCGCACTGAAAAACACGCTGCGCCAGGCACCGGATGTGATTCTGATCGGCGAAATCCGCGACCGCGAAACCATGGAGCATGCCGTGGCCTTCGCGGAAACCGGCCATCTGTGCATGGCCACCCTGCACGCCAACAGCGCCAACCAGGCGCTCGACCGCATCGTCAACTTTTTCCCGGAAGAGCGCCGCGCGCAATTACTGATGGACTTGTCGCTCAATATCAAGGCGCTCATTTCGCAGCGCCTGATTCCACGCAAGAATGAAGTTGGACGAGCTGCGGCAATCGAGATTTTGCTCAATTCTCCGCTTATTGCCGACCTCATCTTCAAAGGTGAGGTCAACGAAATCAAGGGCATCATGGCCAAGTCGCGCGAGATCGGCATGCAGACCTTCGACCAGGCGCTGTTCGACCTGTATGAATCCGATACGATCAGCTATGAAGAAGCGCTGAAAAACGCAGATTCGCTCAACGACTTGCGCCTGAATATCAAACTGAACAGCCAGCATTCCAGGGATGCCGACGTAATGTCGGGAATTGACCATCTGAAGATGACCTGATGCACATGAATAACCTTAGAGGTATTGTTGTGGTGCTTTTGTCCGATGAAATAAGGGTGTGCCATATTTTCACCCCCAACACCAACAAGGTATTGCAAGGGTGAATGCCAGCTTGTACACCTTGAAGGTGCCTTTTCAGGCATTTATTAGGGTGTCTACTTAACGTTGGGCACTGCATAGCATCGTACCTACCAAAATCTACAATTTTTTTTAATGCCGCGCTTAGGTTTGCTTTGAATACCAAGTGGATGTATTTTTGCTTTTACATCATGAGTGAGAGGTGGACTCGATGCCGAATTTATTATCGCACTGCTTTATCGCAGCCATTCTGTGTCTCGTGCCTTGGACGGCGAGTGCTGGCGATTACAGCTTCACGATTGGAAAATTTAATGAGACAAAGCACTCTGAGCCTACCAATAGATATATCAACGGATTAGGTCAGGGTTATGCTTGGATGAATGGTTTGCTCGATGCGGAGAATAAAGAGAGAGTTTATTGTCCACCAGCCAAGGTAATTTTGTTCACAAGCAACTATATTCAGCTGATTGAAGATGAGTTAAAGGCTCCCTTGGGAGGTAAGCCATACTCACTGACTAGCCCAATAGATCCAGTGTTACTGATTGCACTCCGCAGAACTTTCCCTTGTGAAAAGAAAGCCAAATAGATTCCCGTATAAAAATTAGGCGCACCCTTGAGTTTGAACGTTGGGTATCTCAAGCATGAGCACTTCGTTTCCAATCAGCAGCCATGAAAAGTTGGCGATCTCGCTAGCAACAGTGATACTGCTTGCTGGCGTAGCAATCGCCTGGTTTTACGGCCCCAGTTGGATCAATCGCTCTGGTTCGCTGGTAATCGTAGTTGGCGTTATTTTAGCAATATCACGGCTGGCGGACTTAACGGAGGCCAAGGTATCGGCACTCATGACTGAGCATTTTGAGAATGAAATGCAACGTGCCATTCAAGATATCGAGGCCACCCATAACCATGTGCTGACACCGGCGCAACGCGAAGCACTTGGTCAGGGAGTTCGTATCTCAATGTCGCGCGGCTTCTCGGCGATGTTTGAAGAATGGCGAATCAGGGTCAAGCGTTTTGAGGTTTCATTGGTGATCGTCGGCACCCTCGTTAACGGGTTCGGAGACTGGCTTTTTTGCCTATGCGTTTCTTGCAAGGCGGCAGCGTGAAGGCCCCCAACCCGGCAGTCAACCGGACCTGCGCAAAAAGCCGCGCAGGCCGCTCACTTCTACGTTAGGAGTCTCAAATGAACCTTCGCGCTCTGTTCTGTCTCTCTATTTCTATCACCTTCTGCATCCCGGCTCAGGCAGAGACACCATGCCTGTTTAACTCATCGAATGGCCGTTACCAGGAATGCCTTAACGTAACAGCTGGTGGGCAGTGTGCCCACTATGGTGCAGCCTGTGGTGGTGCCGACCAACCCATGTACAACCCAAGAACGAACGCTACCCAAGAATGTGGGCACGTCACCGCCGATGGAAGGTGCGCACACTATGGCGCCACAAGCGGAAGTTCTGGACAGTGCATGTTTAATCCAGCTACAGGCGCCTACCAAACTTGCTTGAACGTCACTGCCGACGGGCAGTGTGTACATTTTGGCGCACCGTGCAACTGAAATGCTACCGTCACTCGGCTACCAAGAAAACACTCCGCTTAAGAAAAGCGAAGTGGCTCGACTTCAACTCGCTGAAGCCATCTCGCTTTTTACTGCCGAAAAGTTCCTGCCGGCGGTAACGCTCGCAGGCGCAGCGGAAGAGATATTGGGAAAGCTTCTTCATCGAAAAGAAGAACTATCTGCCATCAAGGAATCCGCCAAGGTAAT
The DNA here is from genome assembly GCA_030834965.1 of Gallionellaceae bacterium. GTDB lineage: Bacteria > Pseudomonadota > Gammaproteobacteria > Burkholderiales > Gallionellaceae > JAUQWW01. The sequence continues at coordinate 11,734 of JAUQWW010000003.1, forward strand.
TGAAAGTCTTCGGCGAGACACAGGGTTGCCGTTGATGGGAGGAAAGTCGGAAAGAGAGATGATCGATGACTGGAACGCGACTCGCAATTCCCTAAAGCACTTGGTTGGTTCGGAAGATGAGCCAATTACAGTAAATCTCTGCGACGAGGCGTACTGGATGATCAGACGTGCATTGGAAAATGCCAAGCGCCTTCAACTGCCCATCCCCAATGAGCAAGAGTTTGAGAACTGGGTTGTCATTAACATCAACTCCTAACATGACGCTCAACCTGAAACCTCGGGGTCAGATACCGTCTTGCAAGTCAATCTTGAGCCCTGGGAAATTTGCATCAAACGGCTGCCCGGATTTGATCACACCGTAAATAAGATGCGCCATTTTGCGCATCACCGCTCCCACCACCGCCTTCGGTGCCAATCCT